>JBEHYT010000019.1:0-82504 GCA_048498035.1 Bacteroidota bacterium
TTTTAAATTGGACAAAAAGTGGCTTAAATAATCTTTGATATTCAGGCTAGTAAAGAGGTCCGGAATTGGATTTTTATTTTCCCCGGACAACAATGATTATCGAATCACCGAATTACCGAATTATTGAATTATCCTACAACTACTTCTACCGTTGCGCCGATGCCGCGTTCTGTGATGGCGTCACATTGAGGTTTGAGGTCGTCATAGCCACCCTGTTTTACGCCGTATTTTCCTTTGAAGTGAATGATATAGGAGCATTGTTCGGCTTGTTCCTGGCTGTGGCCACATACTTCCATCAGGGTCTGGATCACCCATTCAAATGTATTTACTTCATCATTCCATACCACCAGGGTATAAGGATCTTCTGTGGCGGTAAGCACTTCCGTGTCTACCAGCTCTTCAGTCTCGAAATCGTTTTGAAACGGCATAACCTTACAAAATTACTTCAAAACACGCGAAGGATCAAGAGGGGGCTAATCGGCTGATTTTAAGTCATTTATTTGCCGATGGCATTACCGGCCTGTTTGCCGGCATCAGAATTGGCGTGGCTTATTGCCGCGGCCCGGTTTTTTCCGACATTTCCCGGAACATTTTATATAGTTTTTCCGAGTCGATTTGCAAGGGTTGTGTATTCACTGTATCCCGGTAACCCGGCCGAACCTGGAATTGCGGCATATTGATATAGTCCCTCCGGGAATCGTCATCGCTGCAGCCGTTGGTGCTGATCAACCGTGAAATAGCAAAAAAGATCCAGAATGCCCACCACCAGCCGCTAAAACGCGCTTTCCATCGTGAATTTTGATACACCTGGTGATTGGAAGGTATGATCCGCGTAAGCTCTTCGTTGAGCCCGGTAAGATGCACCAGCTGCGAGCTAATCTTCCTGCAGTCCTTTCGTCTTCCCTTTTGAATACTTACGGTAATATTCACAAATAATACCGCGATATCATTCTTTCGATCGTATAACTCAGGCGGTAGTGTATTAATAAATAATCCCCATGCTCCATTGATCCAAACCAATAACTTTTCGCGCATGCGCGAATAATTCTGCTTATTTACATTGCGTAACAGGCGAATATTATCGTCAAGCCAGGTACGAATGGGCCGGAACGCCTCATTTCGATCGGGGCCCTGCACAAAATCTTCACATACCAGCAGGTAATGTAATTGGTCAAATTGTTGGTTAGCCAGTAAATTCCTGGAGAGAATAGTAAACGAGTGTGAAAAATAAGGCGAGAAAAAATCCTCAAAGATCCTATTGCCATTATGGATCTTCAATGCCGCCGGCAGTAAATGAGTACTTACCGTATTTTTTTCCAGCAACTCCAGCAGAACCGTGCTATTCCAGATCTTCCGGTGATAGATCATCCGCGTAATGAAATCAGGACGGTCCAGTTCTTCAAAAACATCCTGGCGTGAATAGGAAAAACCATCCACTTCAATAAACCCGTTTTGCCGCAGGTTGAATTCTGCCTGCAATACTTTTCTTGCGCGGAAAACATCAATCGTTTCCAGGCAGGGAATATCGCAGTGCTGCAATAAACGGATGATGGATATGTACTGCTGACTAACCAATACCAGTGCCTTTAAAGTTTTCACGGGCGGGGTTGTCTGCGCCGGCCATCATGTGCGTCAGGCTAAAAGCATGACGGCGAAAATCCGCATACTTTTCTTCCTGGAGCGCTTTGTCGGCCATGCGTATCATTGTTTGGGCTGCGCGATAATCTTTATAATAATCACCCGGAAGCTCACGCCACTGCATGTAGCGGGATACCAGGAAGCTGATCGTATTGTGCAACGCATCCCAATGAATGGAATGGAGTTGGTCTATCTTGTCGGCAATAGCAGATACATTGCCCGACCGGATAAATGCCTGCTCACTGCTTTCTACTTTCTGAAGTCGCTTGCGGAGTTCCTCGCGTTCAAAATCGGTGGATTGTATTGAAGTGTTAACTTGTTCTTTCAATTCCAGGTATTGTTCTACCAGTCCGGCAAACCGTTCCTTGCCACCCAGTTTATCCGCTTCCTGGGAGATCTGTCTCACTTTTTCGGCAATGATGTATTTGTCGTCCGACTTATCCTTTTCTTTTAATTTAAAAAGTTTGGGTTGCAGGCTGCGCAGGCTTTCGAGTAATGAGGTCCCTTTGATCTCCCATATATCGTCGTGGTTGGCCTGGAACTGGTGGAGCGCCGAGGTCAGATCGCTTTCCAGTTGGTTGTATTGTTCGCGCAGGCGTGTGAGGTTGATATGTTTTTCGGAGATGGAAAATACATTTTTAAATTCCTGTTGCGTCATCACCAGGAAAACGGAAGTGCTGAGCACGCGTGAGTCGGATATCTGCAACTGGATTTCGATGTCGGATCCTTTTACGAGATCGTTGGCAAGATCCTTTCCGCTGATGGTGATAAAGCCGATCGTGAGATTGGAGGCGGGGCGTGCATTTTTATCGCCTTCCAGGATATTGATGACGAGTGTGTCGGAAGATCCTTTTTTGATGGTCTTGGATATTTCGCGGTAGAGTGTGCGTTTTTGCGGTAGCAGGGAATTGCGTTCAAACACCGCTTCCAGTTTGGTATTATAATTCTCCAGGTCGTCTACTTCGATTGAAATATCATGCGGTAGTGGTTGCCCGTCTACCAGGTATTTTCCCTGCGAGATGCTGAGTTGTTGGGTGTGAACGGCAATTTCATTGTGTTGCGCGTCATATACGGAGAATGAAAACGTATTGACCATATCGGGCAGCAGCGTCAGGAATTCCGTTTTTTTGGCTTTGAAGGGAATAAAGCCGGTGTCAAACCCACCATCACTGCGCACGATGCGGAAGAAGCGTCCTTCGTAATTGCCTTCGGCGAAGATGAGAAGGACTTCTTCTTTGGAACGACTGGATGTGCTATACGAAAGTTCCAGTTGCATATTATCGGCCGGTGGGGGTGTGGGTTGCAGGCTATCGGTAAGTATTTCGCTCAGGCCGATGATCTCGGGTGTTTCGGATTCGTAATATTTATTGGCGGCGTAGTAAGCTGCGCCTACGGCGATGGAATTGGTGGGGTCTGAAGAATGGTTGAGTGGGATGCCCACTGCTTCCAGGAGTTCTTCTTTCACCTGTGGTACAAAAGTACTACCCCCTACGAGGATGATCTCGTTGATGTCTGCTGCGGTCAGTTTATTTTCTTCCAGCAGGTTTTGCACCAGGAGAATGGTTTCCCGGATGATGGGGCGAAAGACCTCGGTAATGGCTTCGCGGGTAACGGGGATCGAAAAATCGTAGCGAGTATCATTGAGTACGGCGCTAAACTCGATATAAGTAGAGGCCGCTGCGGACAATTCTTTTTTTGCTTCTTCGGCATAGTACATGATCTCGTAATAGAGTTTTTCGTACTTGCCGTATTTCACGCGCAGTTCATCATCAAAATCGGTGATGCCGGTTTGGGTGATGATGGCGGGAACGATGATCTTGTCGATGATTGCGGCGTCAAAATCGGCGCCGCCGAGGAAATTATTGCCTTTATGGTCTACTACTTTCAATTCTTCTTCGGATGAGCGGACGAGGGCGGCATCAAAAGTGCCACCGCCAAAATCGTACACGAGCCAGTAGCCGTCTTTGCGCGCCTGTGGGTGTTCATTAAAGAAGGCCAGGCTGGCGGCAATAGGTTCCTGCAGGAGGAATACGTGGTTGAAGCCGGCGTCTTTACCGGCCTGCATGGTGGCGCTGCTTTGGGTGGTATCAAAGGAGGCGGGGATGGTGATCACGGCAGCTTCGGGAATTTCTCCTGCGGGGAGAAAGTTGCGGAGCTCGCGGAGTACGAGGGTGGAGAGTTGGATGGGCGTTACGTTTTCATCCAGGTTCACCACGTAGTACTTCTGATCGGTACCCATTTTGCGTTTAAAATTGCCGAAGACGTTTACGGGGTCTTTGGTCATGTATTCGCGGGCTTTATCGCCTACGAGGATGCGATCGGGGCGGTAGGCCACTACGGAGGCCAGGGTTTCTTTTTGGCCGATGGGGTTTTTGAATACGGTTACCCTGTTGCCTTCAAACCGGGCGATGAGTGAGTTAGTGGTGCCCAGGTCTATGCCTAAGTTTACGGATTTCATCATAGTGGGATGGGCTTATTTTTTTTCGGCGATGGCGATGGCTTTCTGGATCAGGGTGATGGTGCCATTGCTGCGCTGGTAGATGGCGGGTTTAATGGTTTTGGTGATCACGAGCTGGGGGCTGAGGGCGCCGGAGATGCTTACTTCGCAATCGGTCCGGTTTTCCTGGTAGGGTTCCCCGGTGGGGTCTTGTATTACGTAGCCGGCATCTTCAAACAGGGCAAAGAGGCGGTTGAAGTTCCGTTCAAAAGAGGTGGCGAGGCCCATCTCCCGCAGGCGGGCTTGCATTTCAAAGAGTTGATTAATAACCGGTGCAGGATCCATCATCGTGGTTTAATTGGGCCATGAAATTACCGAGAAAGGCGCAAAGGGCAAAGGGGGTGGGATGGGAGATTTATTTATTAAAAAAGCAATAGAATCCTGCCCATGCGGCAGGTTATTGATCTTGTTGTTTTCCATTAGCAGCCAGTCAAATCAGTGCTGGTTTCCCTCTAATTTTTCCTCGCAATTTGTAAGTCAGCTGTAGTCATTTGTGTATTTTTATCAGGACCAAGAAAGCCGAAACTATGAAATCGTATAAAGACCTCGCTCAAAAGTATAGCCCAAAAGAAATTGCAGAATCATTTGTATTCCCCGGGAGCAAGAACGAAAAACAGCGGCAATCACAACTCGAGGGGTTTCGGGAATATCGGCAAAAAATCGACGAATCATTGACGCAAAAGGATCGACTGATAATTCTTTTGCTTCAATTAAAGTTCCAGATTGAAGACTATGTAGGGAGCAGTGAGTTTTCCAAAACCCATACATTCTCCTTTTTTCTTAAGGAATATATCACTCGATTGGATAAAAAAAATAAAGAGTTTGCAGAAGAAATAGATATTGACCCTACTGAATTGAGTCAAATCATTCATCATCACAGAGCTCCTTCTGAAAAGTTTATTATAAGGCTCGAGATACACTCTAATAGAAACTTTCCTGCGTTATTATGGTTCAAACTAATAGAGAAGGAAAAAGCCTATGAGATTGTTCACAACAAGAGCATACGAGTACGGGAAGGTAGACATGTGAAACAAAAACTTGGATTTTCGCTACTGTAAATTCGATTATTTATTTTCTTAAATACTTTTCAATAATCAGTATATAAATGTGCTGTCCTTTTGTAATACTTATCCGGATGTACGCCGTTGCAATCACGCGAGTCGCCTAAGACGTCTAAAATCGAACTTTTGGCGGTCTCAATATAATGTTAATGACACTTACTAAATTTAAAAAAAAGCTTTTGACGCTTGTTCGCCAATCTGCCTGCCAGGAAAAGATAGAACAGGCGGTTTATGATTTTTTTTTGACCAAACCAATTCCTGTGGTGCAGGCAACGCATCCTTTTCTTGCAAGGGCGAGGATGAACTTTAAGGGAGAAGTTTTTTCAAATGTCAGCCAGTTATCCTATAATCCAGATATTTCTGGGATAAAACTTCAACGTGCAAATTATTTAGGTCAACAAGTTTTCTATGGAGCGATCCCTTCAGCAACCAAATATGCGGATTGCCAAAGTACCGCGTTAATAGAAACCTGTATGGATTGTGTACGGGATGTTTCTGTTAGCAAAGCCTACCTTACTCTCAGTAAGTGGTTGATCAGTCGTCCATTGACGGTAAGTATATTGCCATTTTCAGCAATAAGTTGTTCAAAGAATTGCGACTTTAAGACAGCTAATGAGAATTGTCAAAAAATTATCACCGAAAGTTTGGGAGGTGCGCAAACTGAAGCAAGTGAATATTTTATTGATTCACTGGCTTACATGTCAGATATTTTTTGTCAGGTTGAAAATAAAGAAACATGCTATTGTATTTCCGCTGCTTATTACAATGTGTTGCAATCTTTTTTTAGAAATAGAAAAATTGCTTTGGACGGATTAGTTTACCCCAGTGCAAATACCGACGCCTCAGGAATGAACATTGTGTTAAGAAAGGAGGTTGTAGATGACTTCAGTGTGTATTTTGACATGGCAATTATGTTTAGTATGAAGAGAAACCCTAACAATCCGAAAGATATTTCCTTTGACGCAGCCAGCGAGGCGCAGAAACCGGATCATTTAGGCAATTTCTGTTTTCGAAATATCCGAGAGCTATAAATAGCTTCATCGTGAAAATGTTGTAATATATAGTGTTTGCTGTGATTATTCGCTTCGATAGACAATAAGGGTAAATTGATCTTGCAGATATCGCTAAAAAAAGCGGTTAGAATGCTGACCGTCTGGCAGAAGTTGATGTCCGTTCGGTAGGCCGTTATTTTGTGGAGACCTGCTGCGCACGAAAAAGTTTGTGGGATTGAACCTTAAACGTCTTTACCGGTTTAATTTCCCGCTGCTGCCACTAAGTTACCCGCCCTTGCAGCTCCCCAAAAATCATTCTTTTCAATGATGCCTCCGGCTGCTGCCGCCGCTTATTTTTAGCCTACAAATTTTAGTATGAAAAAAATAAGCCTTTTGGCGCTGACTATACTACTTGCTAGTTCCCTTTGGGCACAAAAGCAGGTTTTTGACGTGGTAAGCTTCACTATCCCGCAGGGTTGGAGCAAGACAGAAATGACGGGCGGCATGCAGTTGTCTACCAAAAATGACGGCTCAGGTAAATACGCTGCTGCAATTATCCTGAAAGCCGTAGCAACCACAGCAACGGCACCTGAAAATTTTACCACTGGTTGGGAAAAATTGGTAAAGGGTACCGTAACCGTATCCGGCACACCAACCATGCAGGATCCCGCCACTGAAAAAGGATGGACTATCATTTCCGGGCAAGCCAGTTATACCGATGGTGCTGATAAAGGACTGGTGACGTTGATAACCGCCACCGGCAATGGAAAAATGGCAAACGTGGTGATAATGACCAATGGCGATAAATTTCAAAAGCAAATAGGAGATTTTATCGCAAGCCTGGATCTGAACGAAACTGCCGATGCAAATCAGGCTGCACCAACAACATCCGCAACCGCCCAGGTGAGCAACAAGATCTATTCAATCACCGTTCCACCCACTTGGACCTTGAATGCCGCCGGGAATAGTTTAACAATAGAGAAAAATACTAATGTAGGAAAGCGAATTGTTGAGTTTATGAACCCGGTGCAATCATCCGGTAACCTGGAAAAGGACATGGAACATATTTTTTTCGAGGTGTTTGACGGCTGGAGCCTGTATGGCGGTGCCAACAATCTTTTATTTGAAAAGGGTAATCATGAAAAAGGGGTTACGGCCCAGGGGCTGCCTTACTATATGTTGAGTAATAGTATTCAGAAGGCGGGGGGGAATGGAGACGTTATCAAAGCCACGGTATTGCTGATCCAGGTAGGCCCCAATGTGGCAGTAATTAACACGGCTGATCAGATCCTGGGCAGTGAAAGTGAAATGGCGTTGAACTTCCTGTTGTTTACGTTAAAATTAAAAGGCGTAGCCGAAAAGCCAGTGGATTACAAACAGCAACTGGTGGGTACCTGGGGCGCAGCCAGCGGAACTTACGGTAATAGTTTAAGCGCCGTTACTACCTACACCCCGGAAGGTAAAACCTATGTGTTGGTACAGTCATCTCGCACGGTGGGCTACGACTACTACAACGATCTTATCAAGAAAAAGCAGTTTAGCAGCCAGGGGGTATTCAGCTTCAAAGGAAATGTGTTGGAACGCAAAACCAGTTCTGGTTCAACATCGAGGTATTTTATCCGGTTTTACTCAACCAAATACGGAAATTATGAGTGGCAAAATGTAATGGGGTTGTATAACTGTGATTATGACAAAACAAGGATAGAACAGGTTTTTCCGTTTAAGAAGATTTAAAGAGAGGGTGGGGGAGTTGATCCCGCATTGGGCGGCACCTTGTTTTTCTATCGCTCGCTACACTCGCGATGAAAAACTACGGCGGGTTCTTCACCGCCTTCGTCGGTTCCACCCAAGTCGCTTAAAAAGCAAAAGACGCCGGAAGGCGTCTCTTGCTTTTTGTGGGAGTTGATCCCGCATTGAGCGGGACCTTGTTTTTCTATCACTCGTTTCACTCGCGATGAAAAACTACGGCGGGTTCATCCCGCGTTCTGCGGGACTTCGACGGTTCAATCCAGCAGTTCATTAAAAACTAAAAAGCCCCATGAAAGGGCTTTTTAGTTTTTTGTGGGAGTTGACGGGTTCGAACCGCCGACCCTCTGCTTGTAAGGCAGATGCTCTGAACCAGCTGAGCTAAACTCCCTTTTTCCCGTTTTGGGACGGCAAAGATAAGGGTAGCGGATTTACCAACAAAAAAAATACAAACCATTTTCCCGATTTTCAACTATCCTGAAAACCAGTACCTTGCCCCTATGTCTACCGGCACCCATACGGCTCCCATTTCCCTGCTAACCGGCAACTGCCTCCACCTGCTTCCAACCCTCCCCGGCAGCCAGTTTGACCTTATTATCGCCGATCCGCCGTACAACCTGGGCAAGGACTATGGCAACGATTCAGACTCCCGCAACCTGCCCGAGTACCTGGATTTTACCCGCCTATGGGTGCGGGAATGCAAACGCCTGCTGACCAGCACCGGTACCCTCTACGTATTTATGGGCTTCCGGTTTATTTCCCACCTCTACCAGCTCCTGGAGGCGGAAGGGCTCCATTTCTGCAACTGGATCTGCTGGCACTATACCCAGGGCATCGGCAAGAAAAAGGGCTTTTCCCCGCGCCATGATGATATCCTGATGTTTACCAAAACACCCGATTATTTCTTTAACCTGGATGCCGTCCGCATCCCCCAGAAGTTCTACCGCTCCGTCAACAACATGCGGGGCGCCAACCCCGGGGATGTATGGGAATTCTCCCACGTGCACTATTGCAATGAAAACCGGCAGGATCATCCTACCCAGAAGCCGGAAGGACTGATAGAGCGGCTCGTATTGGCCTCGTCGCCCGCGGGCGGGCAGGTGCTGGACCCTTTTTCCGGCAGCGGCACCACGCTGCGCGTGTGCCAGCAACTGGGCCGGAATTGCACCGGCATAGAACTAAACCCAGATTACGTGCAACAAACGCAGGAACGGCTGCAAAAGCCCTTCACCGGCTTCGACAGCATCGATCCCCGCATGAAGCGCATTCCCAACGACCTCAACGATCCAGCCATTCGCGCAGCGTATTTACAAAACCATATGGAATGGTTCTTGGAGCATCACGAAAATGCCAAAGCTGAATTTTTAGCCGCGGTGCAGGCTAAATACGGTGCATAACCTCGAAAAGACAAAGGATTGTGTAAACGATTAAAGAAAGGAAACGATTATCAAATGGTCATACCAGATTCTTCAACCTGCGATACCAACTGCCGTTTTTGACTAATAGCCTGTTTGAAGTAAGGATTTTTCAACGCTTTTTCTTCAAGAAGATCAATGGGGCGTTGCAGCATATCCTGTAGTGAAAATTTTAAATCAAAATAGTTATCGGCATAGGCTTTCACGTCAACATCGTAAAAATCGACTATTAAATCCACGTCACTGGTAGGTGAGAAATGATCAGTAAGCACAGACCCAAAAGCATACAGATTTTTAACCTTGTGCGACCTACAAAGGTTATGAATATCAGCGCTGTATTTATCTAAAAAAGCCATTTGTGTACCGAAGTTAAAAATATTCGACGGAAATTCGAAGCAAAGTTTTGGACCGCACGGTCGGTAAACATGCTCTTTGAGCATGATTTTTGACTTAATTTGATTTCCGGTTTGTTTTCACTTTTTCGTTTTTCATTATTAACTTTTAATTGCCCTCCATGCCTTACCTCAAATCCCGCCAGGCCGATAGTAATGTTGAATTATATTATGAAGACTGGGGTTCCGGCCGCCCGCTCATTTTTATCCACGGATGGCCCAGCAGTCATCGTATGTGGGACTACCAAACCACCTATTTTGCCGCCAAAGGCTATCGCGTTATTGCCTACGACAGGCGCGGCTTTGGACAGTCGTTCAAACCCTGGGAGTCGTATGATTATACCACGCTGGCGTCTGACCTGAAATTGTTGATTGATGAATTGCAACTGGAAGATGTAACGCTGATCGGGTTTTCCATGGGTGGGGGAGAAGTGGCGCGGTATTGCCACCAGTATCAATGTGCCAGGTTAAAATCGGTAGTGCTGGTGAGCACTATTCTGCCGTTTTTATTACAGACGGAGGATAATCCCCATGGCGCACCCAGGCAGTTGTTTGATAGTTTTATCGATAAGATCCTGGACGACCGCCCGGCCTTCCTGAAAGATTTTGGAAAAGATTTCTTTGGTGAAACGTTTATTAATCATCCGTTGAGCCAGGCGTACCTGGATTGGGCGCATGCGCTTACGTTACAGGCGTCGGTAAAGGGTACGATTGATTGCATTGGGTCGTTTTCAGCTACTGATTTTAGAAAGGAGTTGGCGAGTATTACCGTACCGGCATTGGTGATTCATGGTAATAACGACAAAATTGTGCCGGTGCAGATCAGCAGTGATCTGTCGTCTAAAATGATCCCAGGCGCGAAATACCTGGTATATGATGGGGCGCCGCACGGTTTGTTTGCAACGGATAAAGATCAGTTGAATGCAGACATTGCAGCGTTTGTGAAATAGGTGAGTAGTAAGTTATCGATAATAGGTTATCAGCAACAAACGACCAGTAATAAGAAAGGCCTGCTATCCGCGGTTGAAACAACGGGTAGCAGGCTATTTTCTTTGCGGTTGACGGTCAGGGGATGAGGTCTTTGATCATCCTTTCCACACCTTCCACAAATGGGATCAGTTGCTCTGGCGAAATGTTTTCAGCCACACTGAATGCTGAAAGCGCGGCTTCTGTCCACTGGTGGAGATGGTGTTTCCACTCCGGCAATGTCCAGGATACCCGGCCGCTTCCGTCAAACGGTGATTGTTTTCGCAAATAACAGATCTCGATCAATACCTCCAGCAGTTCTCCAAAATGTACCAGGTTGCCCGGCGTACCTTCCTGCCAGTTGTAGGCGGAAGAAAGTGCGGCCGCGCAATAGTTCCGGAACAATTCCTGCCACTCTGCAGGCGTGGCAAAGCGCCGCAGGTCCCGCAGTACATCATCCAGGTTTACCTCGTACGGGTTGGTGCCATGGTCAAGCGCCAACCGATTTAGAAAATGCTCATGATTCACATCTTGCATACCCTCTTTTTTATTGGTTAAAAAATAACCGGATCCGCGAATGGTAACTTCTTAAATACAAAAGAAGCCCGGTTGGACTAACCAATTCCTGACTTTTTCAGTTTTTTCTAAATAAAAAAGACGAGAGCAACAATTCGATAATTCGGCGATTCGGCGATTCGATAATTAATTTTCTGTTGCGGCCTTCGCGTAATCTTCGAATCTTGCGTTCCCAAAAAGAGGTTCTTCAAACTGCGGTATCGCCATGAACGCTATACTGAATCAGGCATCCTTTCCACATTTGTATCTCTCCTCAATCACCGAATCAGCGAATTATCGGATCACTAGTGTCTGGAGAAACTTTAATGAACAACTGCAATTGTTGGTACTTTCGGATAATGAGAATTAATTACTGCTTGAATAAATGCTTTTTTGTGGCCTTCGCGCGGTCTTCGGATCTTGCGTTCCCAAAAAGAGGTTCTTCAAACTGCGGTATCGCCATGAACGCTATACTGAATCAGGCATCCTTTTCACATTTGTATCTCTCGTCAATTACCGAATCAGCGAATTATCGGATCACTAGTGTCTGGAGAAACTTTAATGAACAACTGCAATTGTTGGTACTTTCGGATAATGAGAATTAATTACTGCTTGAATAAATGCTTTTTTGCGGCCTTCGCGTGGTCTTCGAATCTTGCGTTCCCAAAAAGAAGTTCTTCAAACTGCGGTATCGCCATGAACGCTATACTGAATCAGGCATCCTTTCCACATTTGTACGTCTTCTCAATTACCGAATCAGCGAATCGCCGAATTATCGAATTAGTAAATATCTTTGCCCGTTCAAATTAATCGTATGTCGTATTGCAACTTTGTTCAGCAAAAGGGAAAAGGAACCGTACATGAGCATTACCATAATACCGAATATGGTTTTCCCATTAAGGATGATAACCTGCTTTTTGCAAGGCTGATTTTAGAGATCAACCAGGCCGGTTTAAGTTGGGAAACGATATTGAAGAAGAAGGATAATTTTTTCAAGGCCTTTGATGATTTTAATATCGCCAAAGTGGCGCGCTACACCGACGCCAGGAAGGCAAAACTGATGCAGGATGCCGGCATCATTCGCAATCGCCTGAAAATTGAAGCAACCGTTCATAATGCGCAGGTGATCCGCCAACTGCAGAAAGAACATGGCTCTTTCCTCAACTGGCTGGAAATGAATCATCCCAAAACCAAGGAAGAGTGGGTGAAATTATTTAAGAAAACCTTCCGTTTCACCGGTGGTGAAATCGTCAACGAATTCCTGATGAGCATCGGCTTTCTTCCAGGCTCACATGTTGAAACTTGCCCGGTATATGCAAAGGTGCTGAAGAAAAAACCGATGTGGAATAGCTAATTCGGTAATTCAGTGATTCGATAATTCGACAATGAAAATGCCAGAAGGGCAGGTTGTCAATCGCTCTATCAAGTATATATAAATTAGCGAATCATCGCATTGCCGAATCGTCGAATTGGTCAATTCGGTTGCACTGCCGGTAAGCGGTAATGTTGTCCGTCCAGGACAAATAACTCATCAATTTCGTACGTCCAGAAAGCGTGTAGGGGAGATTTTTCGAGAATATCGCGGACAGCGTTTTTATCTTCTGCATTAACCGTGATCCAGGCACGCTGCGTTTCCATGCTCACCGCGTACTGATCAACAACGTCTTTGTTGATCAGGAAGTTGATGTAGGTCCGGTGAGGCGGCACCCGCTCCATGAAGTCGTCATTCATCTCAAACTGTATCGTCACCTGGTATTTCTTCATGCTATAATAAAGACAATTTAAAGGTAGGAAAGTTGCACGGCTCAAAAATAAAATCCTACTAAGGGGAATTGTAAAAACCTGTATTTTTAGCCAATGGAACGTTAGCTCAGTTGGTTCAGAGCATTACTTTGACAGAGTAGGGGTCACTGGTTCGAGTCCAGTACGTTCCACGCTTTTCTAATTCGGTGATTCGGCGATTCGTTGATTCTATAATTGCTATTTTCAAATTACCTCATTTCCCAGCACCACTGAATCAGCGGATTAACGAATTGCTGAATTGGTTTTCATCTCCACATTTTCTTCCATTACCGAATCACAGAATCACCGAATTATTGAATCAATTAGCACATTTCCACATTAATCACATTTTCACATTTGCATTTTCATTTTCACATTAGCACATTAATCACATTTGCTTTACACCGTCCATTCAACCAGCTGGTTCACCCATTCCGGGCGGAAAGGAGTGGTAACCCGGATATAATTATCCGTATATCCTTCCATCATTCCATTCTTGTCGTTGTGCTCAAATAATACTTTCCGGGTTTGTCCGGCATGCTGTTGGTTAAAGTATTGCTGCTTCATATAAGAAAGGCTTCGCAACGTCCGATTGCGCTCATTTCTCACATGCATGGGAACAACAGGTCCCAGTGAAAGCGCGTGGGTATTATCGCGCTCAGAATATGTAAATACGTGGAGATAAGTAATATCCAGGCTATGTAAAAAGTCAAATGTTTCCTGGAAATCAGCATCCGTTTCGCCCGGGAAACCAACAATTACATCCACACCGATGGCACAATGCGGCATCAGCGTTTTAATCAGGCTTACGCGCTCTGCATAGAGTTCACGCTTATACCGGCGCCGCATCGCCGACAGCGTTTTATTGCTACCGCTTTGCAACGGGATATGAAAGTGCGGCATAAACTGGTCGCTGTTAGTTACCCACTCAATAATTTCATTGGTGAGCAGGTTCGGCTCAATCGATGAGATCCGATACCTGTCGATCCCCTGCACCTCGTCCAGCGCTTTCACCAGTTCAAAAAAGTTTTCTTCGCGGCCGCTGATGCTGATAACCTGTCCGGCACCATCGGGACCTTTACCAAAGTCGCCCAGGTTTACCCCGGTCAGCACAATTTCGCGCACACCGCTGATAGCAAGTTCTTCTGCATTTTTTACAACATTGGCGATCCGGTCGCTCCGGCTTTTGCCACGGGCCATGGGAATGGTGCAAAAGGAACAGTTGTAGTCGCAACCGTCCTGCACTTTTAAGAAGGTCCGGGTGCGGTCGTTCACCGACCACGACGAATGAAACCCGGTTACTTCATCAATTTCGCAACTGCAAATCCGTGCTGAATCGCCTTTAGCCAGTTCACGCAGGTGCTGGGCGATGTTGAATTTTTCAGCGGCGCCAAGTACGAGATCCACGCCGGGGATAGCTGCAATTTCTTTGGGCTTTAACTGCGCATAGCAGCCGGTAATTACTACCAGGCTTTCCGGTGCCTTGCGTTGAATACGACGAACCAGTTGCCGGCATTCTTTATCGGCGTTGTCGGTAACTGAACAGGTATTGATAACGTAGACGTCGGCCAGATCATCAAATTCCTTCTTCTCAAAACCTTCGTTTTCGAGAAGTCGGGAAATAGACGATGTTTCGGAGAAGTTGAGCTTACAACCCAGGGTATGAAATGCGACAGATTTTGCGACCGACATAATATACAAAGGTACGAAAAACGGGGATTTTTTCGTAATGAATTGGCTATCATGTTGATATGATTTATTCGTGTGTTTGGATGAATAATGGGCTTTGTTTTGACCGGAGACATGTGATGCGGCGTTTTTGCAGAACCGGGATCGCTTTTGGCAAGCACCTGTGATTTTTCCCGGGACAATCATGCTATTGTGGTCAAAAAGAGTGGCGAAAAAGCTGAAACAAAACCTGCTGCTGGCCCTGCGGGCCCTCCCTTTTTTTTCCCTCCCCCTCCACCGCCACTCGTTTTTTTCCCCGCTCAAAAAAGAATTCAGGGTGGCAACTTTCGCTACCACAGACCGCCATCGGGAATACAACAACAAATTTCAACCTTGTTGTCGTTAAGTATTGGAAGAATTTGTCATCAGCTTAAGACATCCCAAACCTACTAACCACCACCAGCGAAACCTTGTGAAAAAAAACATTTCTAACGGGAAAATTCTCTTCGCTATTTAACTGCCACCAAATCCATTTACAAACCCGCCTTTTCCACCGCCGAAAAGCCCTTTCAAATCACTTTTTCTCTTTATCTTTTCCGCCTAAATCCGTTGCTGTGCTAAAAAAATGGACCCCCTTCCTGCTAATCGTGTTAATGGGCATCGCGCTGTTTTTTCTAAAGCAATGCGTGAACGGAAAGAAACCATCGCCACAACCGAAAACCACCACCACCCGTCCAAAAGATCCCGCCTCCACCGTCAACCGCGACCGCGGATTTGATCGCCGCACCTCCTACCTGGAATACAGCGCTCATGCCAAATGCCGTATGCAATGCCGGAAAATCTCACAGGCAGAAGTAGAAGATATTATGCGTACCGGCACCATCAACTACAACAAAAGCGACATACAGAACGCCCGCTGCCCACGCTACGCACTGGAAGGCACTACCAACGACAACCAACGGGTACGTATCGTATTTGCCCAGTGCAACACTTCGACAACCGTAGTAACCGTGATTGATCTGGGTACCGACTGGCAATGTGACTGCCCCGGGGACGATGGTAAATATCAAAACAAGCGATGATGAAGGTGCTGCTGAAGCCGCTGCTGTTCCTCTATAACATGTACGCGATCATCACGTTTGTTGCGCTGATGCTCGTTGTGTTTCCATTTGCACTGGTGGCCGGCTTCTGGGGAAGGATTCGCGGTGGCAATATGATCTACCGGCTCTGTATGCTCTGGGGCGACTGCTGGTTTTTCCTGATCGGCATTTTTTATGTTCGTATTTATGAAGCTCCGCACGACAAGCATAAACCGTACATCTTTGTTTCCAATCATATCTCTTACCTCGATGCTGCGATCCTTGTAAAGGCGTACCGTCAACCCATCCGGCCGCTAGGCAAAGCCGAAATGAGCAAAGTGCCGGTTTTCGGCTATATCTACAGAAACGCCATTGTTACGGTTAACCGTAGCAGTGCTCAAAGTCGCGCCTCCAGCGTACGCGTGCTTCGCTCCATTCTTTCCAAAGGCATTTCAGTACTCGTGTTCCCGGAGGGTACATTTAATATGACTACTCAGCCCCTTAAGGAATTTTATGATGGCGCTTTTCGCCTCGCCATCGAAATGCAAACGCCTCTCAAACCTGTGTTATTCCTTGACGCCTACCGGCGAATGAACTACCAAAGCCTTTTTTCTATTACCCCGGGCCGCAACAGGCTGCTTTACCTTGCAGAAATACCGGTTGAAGGATATACGCTGAAAGATCTCCCCGAACTGAAAGAAAAGGTTTTTAAAAAAATGGAAGAGAAAATGATCGAGTATGACGGCGCATGGCGAAAGAAATAATTTTTAACTTCAAACCGAACCTCCACGGCAATTTAGCTTGCCATTCCTAAGTGTTACCTTTGCAGCACCATGAGCATTTCTCCCGGTCATTTTGCGGAAATCATCATCCCCCTGGCATTGCCCCGGAATTATACCTGGGCTATCCCTGCAGAAATGCTTGAGAAAATCCATCCTGGCGTGCGCGTGGAAGTAAACCTGGGTAAGAATAAAAAATACGCCGGCATCGTAAAAAATATAAGTACCAGCAAACCTGAATTTTTTGAACCCAAAGATATCCTGAACGTCCTGGACGTTGAACCCGTAGTACATGAAGAACAACTGAAATTGTGGGAATGGATGGCTTCGTATTACATGTGCTCGGAAGGTGAAGTGATGGCCGCGGCGCTGCCCGCACATTTTAAGCTGTCCAGCGAAACCATCGTTGTCTTTAACGACGAATTCGGGGACGACTTTTCCGCGCTTGATCATGATGAATACCTGGTAGCGGAAGCATTGCTAGTGAAAAAAGAATTAAAGATCACTGAAGTACAGCAACTGCTCGATTCTTCGCATGTGTACCCCGTGATCAACCGACTGATTCAAAAAAAGCTTTGCTTTGTCTGGGAGGCACTCAAAGAAAGTTATACCCCGCGCAAAGAAACCTATGTAGTGCTTCACCCGCAGTATAAAGATGAAGATAGGCTGTCTGACCTCCTCAACAACTGGGGCCGCGCCGCGAAACAGATGGAATTGCTGCTGGCCTACCTTCACCTGCTAAAGACGGAAGGAGAGGTGTCCCGACCAGCTCTGCTGAAGAAATCAGGCGCCAGTGATGCGCAACTAAAAGGGCTGGTAGATAAAAATATATTGCTACTCGAGAAAAGAGCAGTTGATCGTCTGGCAGCGTTGCCGCCTTCCATCGATGTCGATTTTGAACTTTCTCCGGAGCAGGAAGAGGCCTATCAACAGGTGAAACGTGGATTGGAAGAAAAACAGGTTTGCCTGCTGCATGGCGTTACATCCAGCGGGAAAACATTGCTCTATATTCGTTTGATCGAAGAATATCTTCGCCACGGCAAACAGGTATTATATATGCTGCCTGAAATTGCCCTTACCGCCCAGGTCATACGCCGGTTACAAAAACATTTTGGCGGTCATATCGGTATTTATCACTCCCGCTTTACGCAGAATGAACGCGTTGAGATTTGGAATAAGGTAAAACAAGGTGATCTTAAAGTGATACTGGGCGCGAGGTCGGCCGTGTTTCTCCCGTTCCAGGATCTCGGTCTTGTTATTTGTGATGAAGAACATGATGCATCATTCAAACAACAGGAGCCGGCACCAAGGTATCACGGGCGTGATGCGGCCATTTACCTGGCCAGCACCTGGAACGCAAAAACATTATTAGGTAGTGCCACGCCATCTGTCGAAAGCTATTATAATGCCCACCAGGGCAAATATGCTTTTGTTGAACTGTTACAACGCTATGGCAACCTTCAGTTGCCGGAAATAGATGTGATTGATACCAAGAAAGTAGAACAGAAGGATAAGGCAAAAGTGATGCTGTCGCCGCAACTTGCGCAGGCTATCGCCGATGCGCTGGCGCGAAAACGCCAGGTGATCCTGTTCCAAAACCGAAGGGGATACGATCCTTACCAGGTGTGCGCCCACTGCGGATGGATACCTCAGTGCAAGTACTGCGATGTGTCGCTCACCTATCATAAACTTTCCAACAAACTGCAATGCCACTACTGCGGTACACAATATCCTCCGCTGCATACCTGTATGGCCTGCGGCAACCACCAGTTTGTACAACGCAACTTTGGCACCGAAAAAATTGAAGAGCTGCTCCAGGAAACATTTCCCGATGCGCGCGTGGCAAGAATGGACGTTGATACTGTGCGTGGCAAAAATGCCCACGATGCACTGATACAGCAATTTGAACAACAGCGTGTGGATATCCTCGTAGGCACGCAGATGGTGGTGAAGGGGCTCGACTTTGACCATGTAGATGTGGTGGGCGTGCTGGACGCCGACGGGCTATTGCATTTTGCCGACTTCCGGGTAAATGAACGCGCATTTCAACTGATGGAACAGGTGAGTGGCCGTGCCGGCCGAAAGAAAGCTACCGGCAAAGTATTGATCCAAACCGTGCAGCCGCAACACCCGGTTTTGCATTATGTACAGCAACATAACTACCGCGCGATGTATGAAGCGGAACTCAAAAGCCGCAAGCAATTTGCCTATCCGCCATTTTCGCGCATTATTCATCTTTCATTTAAACATAAGATCCGTGAGGTGGTGGAGCGTGCCGCTTATGAATTTGCGAAGGCGCTGCAAATGCGTTACAAAGATTACCTCGTGGGCCCGGCAGAGCCCGTTGTAAACCGGGTACGTAACCAATACCGGATGGAACTGTTGCTGAAGTTGCCACGCGATGGTAAATTTATCCAACAATGTAAAAAAGACATTTTAGAACAGGAAGCCTTGCTGCACCAGGACCGCAGCTTTAGAAGCGTGGGCATTATCCCGGATGTGGATCCGGTGTAAATTAACTGATCATGATCCAGGAAGCGATTTCACTATTACCATACAATACATTTCACATTGATGCCAAAGCGCGTTATTTTTCTGCTTTTGCATCCGTGAACGAACTCTCGGAAGTGCTTAAAAGCCATGGTAACCAGCTTCAACTGGTAATCGGCGGCGGTAGCAATATTCTGCTTGCAAATGACCTGGACGGACTCGTATTAAAAAATGCGATACAGGGCATTGAAAAGCAGTCGGAGGACGAAAATTACATCTATGTATGCGCGGGAGGCGGTGAAAACTGGAATGGATTTGTACAATATTGTGTTGACCAGCAATGGGCCGGTGTTGAGAACCTGACCCTTATTCCCGGCAGCGTGGGCGCATCACCCATCCAGAATATCGGCGCCTATGGCGTGGAAGTAAAGGATGTAATTCATGAAGTACGTGCCTACCATATCGGGGAACGCTCAAATTACCGGTTTAAAAATGAAGATTGTCTCTTTGGCTACCGCGAAAGTATTTTCAAACAAAAGTATAAAGGCCAGTTTATTATCACGCAGGTTGTATTTAGGCTGCGCAAACAGCCCGACTTCAATACCAGCTACGGTGCCATCAATCAGCAACTGGAGAAGATGGGAGTGGAGACGCTTTCGCTACGTGCTGTTTCCAACGCTGTAGCAACCATTCGCAGTTCCAAATTGCCTGATCCGGCCAATACCGGCAATGCAGGCAGTTTTTTTAAGAACCCGGTTGTTACGGCAGCGGAGTATGAAGGACTGAAAGAGAAATTCCCTGAAATTGCCGGGTACGTTAACGCAAATGGATCGGTAAAACTTTCTGCGGGGTGGCTGATCGAACATAGCGGTCCGGCAGAAGGAGTAAGCTGGAAAGGTTTTCGCCGGGGCGATGTGGGTTGCTATCCGCTCCAGGCGCTTGTATTAGTCAATTACGGCCAGGCCTCCGGCCCCGACATATGGGAATTCGGCCAGGAGATTATCGCAAGTGTATCTTCAAAATTCGGCGTCACCCTGGAGCCGGAAGTGAATGTTGTTGGATAAAGGTGCTAATTAATTCGATGATTCGATAATTCGTCGATTCGGTGATGGAGGAAAATGCAAGCAGAGTAATCTCCGAAATAGAGAAGTAATCAGGTTTATTATTATCGCTACCTCCTTTCGCCAGCGAACTATCGAATTGCCGACTTACAAGTTTGTATTTGTTTGGGCGTGCTTGCCTCCACGGCCAGAGGATGATTTACTAATTCGTCGATTCGGTGATGGAGGAAAATGCAAGCAGAGTAATCTCCGAAATAGAGAAATAATCAGGTTTATTATTATCGCTACCTTCTTTCGCCAGCGAACTATCGAATTGCCGAATTGCCGAATTACTGAATTTGTATTCCCTCATCCTTCTTCATCAAACTCATCCACTTCTTCATCTCCACCGCCCAGGTTCATCATACTTCCAATGAGGTCTTTGAACTCAATCTTACTTTCAAATACTTTCTTACTGATGAGTGAGTAGGAAGATAATCCATGTAATACAAATTCCATCAGCAGCGCCGCCTGGGATTCATTCGCCTGCGGGAAGAATTTTTTCACCAGCGCATGCAAGCCATCCACATGGTACAGCAGCATGATCTTTTCCTTATCTGTCGTATTAAAGGAAATATTGAGATGATTTCCTTTATCAAACCACTGCGTGATGGAACGATAAGGATTGTCTGCTTCTTTTTCCTGTTGCGACGCCTTCCCGGTATTCCTGCGCTTTTTCAGCGTTTCAGGATTTGGGAAATACTGCACAAACATCGTCCGGATAGCTTTGTCTACCAGGTTCATCGCCACCTGGTACGGCCCTTCCTGCTCGCCTTCGTATACCAATTCAATTTTCCCGGTGATAGCGGGAATAATGCCGGCCAGGTCGCCGATCCAGATCTGTGTTTTCTTCTCGCGGTTGATGATCGCACGGCGTTCTGCGGCACTTACCGCGTTTTCCAGCGCAGCAATAGTGAGGCGGGCGCTTACGCCACTCTTTTTATCTACAAACTCGCTGCTCCGCGCTTCAAATGCCACCTGCTCAATCAATCTTCGCACCAGGTCACTCACCTCCACACTGTCTTTTTGTGCATCGGGAAGTTGGGCTTCCTGCCCGGTAATTTCCAGGGCGTGTTCAATATTTTTGGGATAGTGCGTCAGGATCTGGCTTTCTATCCGGTCTTTTAATGGCGTTACAATAGAACCCCGGTTGGTATAATCTTCCGGGTTGGCGGTAAATACAAACACAATATCCAGCGGAAGCCGCAGCTTAAATCCGCGTATTTGTACATCACCTTCTTCCAGTATATTGAAGAGCGCCACCTGTATCCGCGCCTGCAGATCCGGCAACTCATTGATCACGAAAATACTGCGGTTACTCCGGGGAATGATCCCATAATGAAGCACCCGCTCATCGGCAAAACTGAGTTTAAGGTTGGCCGCCTTAATGGGATCTACATCGCCAATCAGGTCTGCCACACTCACGTCGGGCGTAGCCAGTTTTTCGCCGTACCGCTCACTGCGGTGCAGCCAGTGGACAGGCGTTTCGTCGCCTAGTGTTGCGATCTGGTCCTGCGCAAATTTTGAGATGGGATGCAACGGATCATCATTAATATCGCTGCCCGTAACAACCGGGATGTATTCATCCAGCAATTGTGTCATTTGTCTGGCCATACGCGTCTTGGCCTGGCCGCGTAAACCGAGAAAGAGAATATTATGCTGACTAAGCAACGCACGCTCCACATCCGGTACTACCGTGTCTTCATATCCTACGATCCCGTTAAAAGTTGATTCACCTTCGCGCAACCGCGTGATGAGGTTATCGCGGATTTCCTGTTTGATGCTTCGGGAACGATAGCCTGATTTTTTCAGCGCCCCAAGTGTTTTTATTTTACTGATATCCATATAAAAATTGCTGATCCTGACTTTATACTGTTTCCTTTTTGTAAAAGATCAGAATACTGTTTTTCGTTTGCCGTTTTCAAAATCGCGAAAGATAAAAGCACCCAGTTTATCAAGCGATGCAAAGAATGCCTTACCCTGGTTGGTTTCCGTAAATTCCTGTACAAAACGCTGCAGGTAAGGGTCGGTAGCGATCATAAACGTGGTGATCGGTATTTTGAGCTTTTTGCACTGCGCCGCCAGGTTCATACAGCGGTTGACTACTTTGCGATCCAGCCCAAAACTATTTTTGTAGTAGCGCTTACCCACCTTCAAGCAGGTAGGCTTACCATCCGTGATCATAAAGATCTGCTTGTTGGGATTTTTTCTCCGCCGGAGAATATCCATTGCCAACTCCAACCCGGCCACGGTATTGGTATGATAAGGCCCCACCTGCAAATAGGGCAAATCCTTCACCTCAATTGGCCAGGCATCGTTTCCAAACACTACGATGTCCAATGTGTCTTTTGGATAACGGGTCTGGATCAGCTCGCTGAGCGCCATCGCTACTTTCTTGGCTGGCGTAATGCGATCCTCACCATACAGGATCATCGAGTGGGAAATGTCGATCATCAGCACCGTGGAGGTCTGCGTCTTAAAATCCGTTTCACGGATGCTCAGGTCATCTTCCTGCATCCGGAAACTTTCCACACCATGATTGATCTGTGCATTGCGGATCGATTCGGTAAAGTCGATCTGCTCCAGCATATCGCCAAACTGGAACTGGCGGGTTTCCGGGTTGATCTCATCGCCCTGGCCGGGCTTAAAACTATGGTGATCGCCCTGTTTGGTCTTTTTCAGTTTTCCAAAAATCTCTTCCAGGCTTTTTTTGCGAATACCCTGTTCAGTTTTAGGGGTAATGCGGATTTCACCCTGCGGGTTATCCTCAGAAATATATCCCTTATCCTTCAGGTCATCAATAAAATCGCCCATCCCATATTCTCCATCCGTAAGCTGGTATTGTTTGTCCAGCTCATTCATCCATTGCAGCGCTTCGCCTACATCCCCGCTCGTGTAGGTCAGCAACTGGGTAAATATGTCCAACAGATGCTCAAAACGGGTTTTACCGCTTTCGTTGGGGTCAAATTTGGTGAAATGGTATCCGCGCATGGTCTAAATCCTCCTTTTCAATATACAATTTACGACAACTGCCTCTTAAAACAGGGGCACCAGGGTTAATAACAACTTAAGACTGCCGGGGTTCAAAAAAAAGTCCCGGCCGGGCCGGGACTTATCGCAATATCGAAAATGTTAGTATTATTTGCCAGAATCGGGGTTTGCACCCGACGCACTGTCAGCCGCCTGGTTCAGGACTGAGTTTCCGCCCCCGGTTTCAACATTCGTATTCTTGGGTGCCGATTTGGGATCATATTTGCTCACGATCCGGTCCAGCACAGCACTCAATGCCTCGTTGATCTGGTATTCCGTCATCAAACCAGAGAAGAACTTCGTGTTGTCGTTCGACTGGAACGATTGGAACACAGGCGGCTTGCCATCATTGAGCGAAAGATAATACGCCCGCTGCTGGTCAAAATCCTTTCGCAATGCGTCTTTAACGCGATTGGCCAGATCCATTTTACCGGCTTTATACGCGGCTTCCAGGTACATCAGGCCCGTCTGGTTATGATTGTTATAGCGGCTTACCAACGCATATGGCATATTGGCCGGATCCATTCCTTTTTCAATATGATCCAATAACTGGCCTGCCTCATCTTTCCGGCCTGCGTCAGCCAGGCTTCCGGCTGCCTCTGCTACTACGGAACGAATGTTTAACAAATGGCGACGATTTTCTTCGTCAAAATAAACGCCTTTCTTGTCGGCCCCGCCAAACTGGAACTTAAGAATGTTCTTATAAGCTGCATCTTCATTGGCATCACTGATAGGAGCGCTGCCCATGTAGTTATCGCGAAGCGCAGCATTCAATTCCCAATTGGAACGCGCATCTTTTGCAACAACAGGTACGAGGCGATACGCCAGGCCATCTTTACGCAGGTAACCACCAAAGCCCAGTTCTCCATACGGCGAAGAGAAGTAAATCGGACGCTTCCAGTTGTTGGCTGCGATGATGTTCAGGATCATCAGATCGTTGCGCTGCAACATTGATTTCGGGATCTCAAATTTCACCGATGATACCACACTGTCATCCGGGTTTACCACTTTGTTTTGCCGTACCGCAGCTTCATCAACCGGTATTTGAAAGCGGCGTACAGGGAAATTATCCGGCCCTACATCGCGGCCGGTTTCAGGATCACGGGTTTCTTTTCCAAAAACATCCTTCATCGCGCTGTAAAGCGGGAAATAGGTTTCCTGGGAAACGTTTTCTGCCGGCTGGTAGACCATTACCTCGCGGTTATGTCCCTCAATCTGCTCGGGAGACCAGATCACATCCACAGAATCTGCCTGGTTGATCTTGTACCGAAGCTGGTTGATATACCAGTCGATACCAAGAAGACTATTATTGATAATACGAATATCGGGACGAACACCTTCCACTTCCTGTGCATACCACAGCGGGTAGGTATCATTATCTCCGAATGTAAACAGGATAGCATTGGGGGCACAGCTTTCCAGGTAATCTTTTGCAAGATCCGGTGCCAGTGTTTTCTTGCTACGATCATGATCATCCCAAACCTGTTGGGCCATCAGGATCGGTATTAGCATACACACTACACCGGTTACAATATTTACCATCTTGAAATTGGAGCCATTTCTCGAAACAATTCGCACCACGTACGTGATACCAGCAGTTACGATCGCATACAATATGGCCGCGAACACAGAAGTTAAAAGCGTCGCTTTCGGACCGGTTTCATGCGCCGTGCTCATTACCATGATCATAAACGTCAGGATGCTTCCAAATGCCATCGTGTTAAGGAAACTCGGGCTGTCTGCACGTTCCCGCGCCATCTTCACCAGGCCTACCACGGCAAGCCCAATCCAGATTGCAAATACATAGAACGATCCCACATAGGCATAATCCCGTTCCCGCGGCTGGTTACCAGCCTGGTTCAGGTAGAAGATCACCGCAATGCTGGTAAAGAAGAACAACAGGAAATTCACCAGCCAGTCTCTCCGGTTACGGGTAAACTGGAACACACATCCGATAATACCCAAAATAAATGGCAGGAGATACATCTCATTATGCGCCTTATTATGGCGAATACTATCGGGCATTTTGCTTTGATCACCCAACCTCCATTTATCCATAAATGAGATTCCCGTCAGCCAGTTGCCATCCCGCACATTGCCCGACGCTTGTATATCATTCTGCTTACCGGCAAAGTTCCACATAAAGTAACGCCAGTACATGAAATCAAGCTGGTACGTAAAGAACCACCGGAGATTATCCCCGTAGGTTGGAATTTTTACTGCTACAGGGTCTTGCGGAGACAGGGTTTGGCCACGCCGAACCTTGATCGCATAACCCGGATCGATATTGATATTAGAGGTCCTTCCGTCCTGGTACTTCACCTGCACAATGCCCTCTTCGTCATTAAAGCCCATTACCATACAATAGTTCTCGGGGTAAATACACTTCAGGTCCAGCCAATCGATATACGTGTCGTAGTGACGTTGGTCATTACTCGAATCCCAAACCCGCGGCAGGAATTGTTTATCGCTGGATTTATACTCGTAATCTTTTGAACGGCCAATTTCTACGTATTTGCCATGCGCTTTTACATAACGCATTTCGCCTTCACGCATCACATACAAAGGATATCCTTCGGGATTCGTCTCCCGGCGTACATCCGCCAGGAAGTGAGGGCCATATAATAAAGGCGCTTCGCCATATTGCTCGCGACTGAGATAATAAACCAGGTTGATCGGGTTTTCCACGTTATTCATATCAATGGCCGGGTTGGCATTGGAACGAATAATGGCCGTGAAATACATAAAATAGCCGATCATCATAAAGGCATATGACCAAAGCGCCAGCTTAAACACACGTAGCGCAGTAGCCTTCATGTAGTATCCAAACAGCGTCGCAATACCGGCCAGCAACAAGAATTTGAGAATATTTTGCACTACGGAACCGCGTGGAACAAGCCAGTACTGATTTTTTATTTCAATAAGGCTTGATGCATCTGAAGATCCGTAAACAGGGGCTGTGATGAAGGGCAGCAAGGTGAGCGAAAGGAATAATACGAACCACAGGATCATTTTTTCCTTCGATAACGATTTTTCCTTCATCCGGATGCCCCATACCAGCAAAGCCGCAATAGCCAGGAAGTAAAATGCAAAACCGGTGAAAGACGGCATATTCATCGAGTTCACAAAGAACACATCAAATTGCCCGGCCGCCTTCATGGAATATTGTATCACCGCAACCTGTACCAGGCCGGTAACAATACATCCTATTACAAAAGCCAGAATACCACCCCAGGTAGTAACCTTGAAACGGCGGTAATAATAGATCATTACGATAGCCGGAATGGTCAGCAGGTTCAGGATGTGTACACCAATCGACAATCCCATCATAAAAAACAGGAACACGATCCAACGGTCACTACGCGCACGTGCCGCAGCATCATCTACGGCAGATTCATCTGCATGCTCCCATTTCAACATCGACCAGAACACCAGTGCCGTAAAGAACGATGAAAGCGCATACACTTCACCTTCAACCGCACTAAACCAGAATGAATCACTAAACGTATAAGCCAAAGCACCCACGGCGCCGGCAATCATTACGGTAATCGTTTCATTGCTTTCCAACTGCTCACCCGTTTTTACAAACAGCTTACGCCCAAAATGCGTAATGCTCCAAAAC
Organism: Bacteroidota bacterium; assembly: GCA_048498035.1. Classification (GTDB taxonomy): domain Bacteria; phylum Bacteroidota; class Bacteroidia; order Chitinophagales; family Chitinophagaceae; genus CADEDV01. The sequence goes on from JBEHYT010000019.1 coordinate 26,813, forward strand.
AGGAACAGGATAGTAGCAGCACTCGCCAGCGCACTCATAAAGTTCACCGCGTTGGCTGCAGTTTGGCCGCTATCTCCGAAAAGAATGATAAAAAAGCGACCCAATAATACAAACAGGGGCGCACCGGGAGGGTGGGGAAGTCCCATGGTTTTGGCAGTAGCCACAAACTCACCGCAATCCCAAAGACTGCCTCGGGCCTCGCGGGTCAGAAAATAGGTCACAAAGGCAACAAAAAAAACGGCCCAGCCGGTGATGTTATTGGCTTTTTTGAAATTCATATACAAGAGGTTTTGCCCCGGTTTTCAGGGGAAAGCAAAAATAGGGGAAACGGGTCATAGTCTGTAAGGCAAACTACGATGTTTTTCGTTAATGATTGGTTTATTTTGAATTGATTATGAACCTGCTGGCTACTCAAAAACCACCTTCACGGTTTGGTACGACAAATGGTTCTGCATAAATCCAGAAGTTTGCCTGGATTTCTCTGAAAAGCCCTTCAGTCCAAAAAGACCTGCGGCATTGCCCTTATTAATAGCAATTTCGAGGTAGCCCGCGCTGTTGAACAATGCCAGTTTTTCGCCCTCCGGCACATCGGCGTAGGATTCGCTCACGCGATCAATCGTTTCATCCCGCTTAAAAACGATCCGGAAACTACGCCCCCGACGCTGCTCCTCAAACTGCTCGTGGGTGATATTTACGATGACATTTTCAAAGTTGTCGATAAACAGGATCTGACCTTCAATCCAATCATTACCCAATAACGGTCGTAAATGGTTCTTTTCCACAAAAGACACGTCTGCGTTGCCAATAGACCTTATAGATTCCCCGGCAACCAGTTGCTGCACCGCCTTGCCCATCACTTCAATGCAATGAGTTGTGTTGCGGATCGCTGACTTTTCAAGGGGTAACCCAATGACCAACTCCGGTTTGTCTTCCAGGATCATCGTTAACAAACCATTGTCGGCACACAACAGGTATTGATCCCGGTGAAACGCCAGCAGCAGTTGCTCCGGCTTGCGGTCAAACAGGTTGACCAGGATGATATGAAAACTAAAAGGTGGAAAATGACGGATCGCACTCCGCACTACATAAGCCGCCTGTGGATAGTTGAACGGGAGAATGGCATGGGATACATCAATCAGCGTAAACTCCGGGTTGATGCGGAGCAGCTGCGCCTTCACAGCACCAACCAGGTAATCCTGTTGGCCGATATCGGATGTGAGGGTCAGTAAAGGCATTGTAATAGTTAAGGCGGGATGTGTCCCGTTGCAAATTATTTCACCAGTTCGCCGTTTTTAAAGAAAAATTTGTGTGCCAGTTTGTCGGCCAGCCCGGGGAAAAACCGGTTCATAAAAACCGTCCGCTTACCGGTAAATGTTAACACCAGTGTGCGCTTGCGCTTCCGGATGGATTCCAGGATATGCTGCGCACATTCTTCAGAAGTCATCATCTTGCCTTCATCCATCGGCGATTCACCCTGTGCTGTGGCATCTTTATCCAGGGCCGCATTCCGGATATTGGAAGCAGTAAACCCGGGACAAACCCACATCACATTCACTCCATCATGCAACAACTCCGTACGCAACGATTCCATAAAACCCTGCAAAGCATGTTTGCTGGCAGAATAGCCCGAACGACCCGGCAACCCGCGGTACCCGGCAATAGAAGATACGCCTACGATCGTGCCCTTTCGCTCTAATATGTGCGGAAGCGCATACTTGGTACAATACACTGCGCCAAAAAAATTAATATCCATTACCCGGCGGATCGTTTCAATTGAACTTTCCTTCAGCAATGCACGCATTGAAATTCCGGCATTGTTGATCAGGATGTCTATACCACCCAGCACCTTCACCGTCATCTCGATAAAACGACGGCAGTCATTCTCACTGCTTACATCTGCGACCATCGTATGCAACGCGGCCGATGGATGCTCCGACTGAAGCTGGTAAAGCTTGTCGTGATTACGCGCACAGGTGGCCACTTTGGCGCCCTGCGCCAGCAATGCTTCCACCAATGCACGGCCAATACCATCGGTACCGCCGGTTACAACCACAACTTTATCTTTGAAATAGTTCGACATACAAACAAATGTTATAATGCAAACCTACTTTAAAAATCGGGAACAGCAGAAAGGAAGTAGCTGAAAATTACAGGTATTTCCGTTTAAAAAAATACCAGGATGCCGATTGCCGTTCCAGGCCTGTAACAATCCTTTCCGAAGTTGATACAACGAATACAGGTTACAGCTTCCTATCTTTGCAGCTGTCTAATTTCTACAGGTTGAAAACAGCAATTCGCACGGTAAATGTAACACGGTATGTAACACCATTGCGTGAAGGCGGCTCCCTGCCCGCCATTGCGGAAGCTGATGACGGCTTTTTATATGTTTTAAAATTTCGCGGCGCCGGACAGGGCGTGAAAGCGCTGATCGCCGATTATATCGGTGGTGAACTGGCAAGAGCCGTTGGATTGAAGGTACCCGAGATCGTATTTGCCAACCTGGACGCAGCTTTTGGAAGAACAGAGCCCGATGAAGAGATCCAGGATTTACTCAAGGCCAGTGTGGGCCTCAACCTCGGCCTGCATTACCTTTCCGGCGCCATTACACTGGATCCGGTAGTGAACCAACAGCCCGCAGCACTGGCGTCGCAAATTGTATGGCTGGATGCGTTCCTGATGAATGTAGATCGCACCGCCAGAAATACGAATATGCTTATCTGGCAAAAAGAACTCTGGCTTATTGATCACGGAGCTTCATTATATTTTCACCATGCATGGTCTGGCTGGCGCGATGCTGCGGAAAAGCCATTTGTACAAATAAAAGATCATGTGCTGCTACCGCAGGCGTCAGCGCTGCCCGAGGCAGACGCCCTCATGCGAACAAAAATAACCGATGATGTCTTAACCGAAATAATTAATGGTATTCCCGATAATTGGCTGGAAGCAAATCCCGATCTTTCCTCTCCGGAAGAAGGAAGAAATGTTTACCGGTCTTTCCTGCAAACGCGATTACAGGCCGCATCCATTTTTGTAAACGAAGCACAACATGCCAGGAACGCAATTATTTGAGTATGCCGTAATACGGGTAGTGCCACGCGTGGAACGCGAAGAATTCGTCAACGCCGGTGTGGTACTCTATTGCCGCGACCAAAACTACCTGCGTCTTCGCTTCCAACTGGATGAAGACCGGCTGCGCTGCCTTTGTCAGCAACTGGATCTCGAAGAAGTGCAACAACACCTGCTTTCATTTGAGTCGATTTGCCAGGGCAACACCCATGGCGGTCCTATCGCCCTGCTTGATATCGCCTCGCGCTTTCGCTGGCTTACAGCCATGCGCAGCACCGTGGTACAAACATCACGCGTACACCCCGGTCTCTGCGAAGATCCGGATGTCATGCTTCACCGCCTGTTTGAACAACTCGTTTGCTAACAGCACCCGTTTTATACCATTTAAATCGGGTAGTTTCCCGTATTTTTTCCACATCATTTTCGTAGTTCTGCGATCAGTCTCCCGGCAATTGTTAACAAACAATCAAAACATCCGGTTTTTAAAGCGAAAAGCTAATCCTAACAGCCGGATTTATCGTAAATCAAAAGATCTGTTTTTTTACTACAATACGTAGTAGAAATTACTACCCTTCAGATTTTAAAACAAGCCGGATAAATTTGATCCTTGATTAGAAAATCGCAACGATGATAGTAGCAACATTACCCCCCGACGAAGACATCAGGATATCCGACCTGTACGCCTACGAGATCCTGGATTCTCCACGTGAAAAAGAGTTTGACGAACTGGTAGAACTGGCTGCACAGATATGCAATTGCCCCATTTCCCTGATCACCTTTATTGATACCAACCGTCAGTGGTTTAAGGCAAAAGTGGGAGTGGTAGATAACGAAACAAGCCGCAGCGCCTCGTTTTGCTCGCATACAATCCTCTCCGAAGAAGTTATGGTAATAGAAGACGCTACGCGCGATGAACGCTTCTCCGACAACCCTTTTGTTACTGGCGACATGAACATCCGGTTTTACGCCGGCGCACCCATTATTTCACCAACCGGTCAGCACCTTGGTTCTGTTTGTGTTCTCGACAAAAAGCCGGCTTCCTTAACACACGAACAACAAGGGGCCCTAGCCATCCTTTCCCGGCAGGTAACAAAGTTGCTCGAACTCCGTGCAAAAAATATCCTGCTTCGCAAACAGGCAACCGAGTTACTCACCCTGAAAGACCACGCGCTACAGGAACTGATGCGCGAAAAAGATGAACGCGACCGGCAGGTTGCTGCCGAGCTTCACGAGGAAATTGCGCAAAAACTGGCGGCCTGTAAAATGTATGTGGAGATGTCTGAAGAACAGGGCGAAATGCATGGCAAACTGGTACGGCGTACCCGCGAACTGGTGAACGAAGCACTGGACGATGTACGCAAACTGTCAAACACAATTTCCAGGCAATCGCTGCAGGTATTTCCCCTGCACCAGGTGCTGTCAGACTTTGCAGAACAGGCACAATCCATGTTTAATTTTTCTATTGGCCTGGAGATTGAAGATGAACACGACAGCGCCGACACGGAAGTAGGCGTAAATTGTATGCGCGCCGTGGAAAAATGGCTTCATACGCTTGCAGCTACCAGCAGGGTAAAAAAAGTTGAACTGTTTTACAATGGCAAAACAAAGAGTGGCTGCGAAGTTCATATTGAAGATGATGGACTGGCAATGAACGTGGATGATCATGAAATGAAAATTGCCATCAATCTGATCAATGCACGCATCAATGGCGCCGGCGGTTCGGTTTCCTATCACTCCGCTCCGCAAAAAAACATTCTGACCATTCAACTGCCGCGCAGGGCCTGATCATTTTTTCTTTTTTGCGGCCAGTTGTTTTGCGGCATCTTCTTTCACCCGGAACTTCACCATACGCCGGATCAATGCTGTGGGTAAAGGTTCCGCCAGCGGGAACTGAACTGCTCCCTTTGAATAGACATAGTTCCCGAATTCCTTTTCAAAAGCGCTGATACCCGACCCCGTAGGATAGAAGCCAATGTGATTTTTATATCCTGCAAAATATACCAGCACACCATGTTGCCTGTACGCCGGCATATTATAACTAATGGTTTCCTCCGCCTGCGGCGCCGATTCCCGTATAATTTTTCGCAACTGTTGTAATTGCTTGCGGGTGGCGGCAGGAAATACCGCAATGTATTCCGGCACTGAACCAAACTTTGTTCCTGGTTTTATATCCATACCTGCTTTTTAGATATTATAACAATCGCATTACATAAACCGAAGTTTCTCCTCTTCCAGGTCCAGCTGCAACAGGTGCTCCCGGATCAGGTCCTCATCCAGGCGCTTGTTCTTTTCATTGGCATCCAACAACCACTGCCGCTGTACTTCGAGAATATCCAGGTAGATCGATTTGCTTTCGGGTGGTATGGATGTTTCTGAACCGTCTTTACTTTTTTCCGCCCATTTGGCGGCCATCTGTTGCAAGAGCATATGTTTGTGATCCACTCCGCCATATTTACTTTCCAGGTGATGTAGCGCCTGCCGCGACAGTTCCCGTTTGATCAAACTATTTGCCTCTTCTTCTTCCAGGTAATCATCATATACCGGCAGCTTCATTTTGCTGATCAGCAGCGGTAACGTAAGGCCCTGCGCCAGCAGCGTGGTCAGGATCACGATAAATGTGATAAACAGGATGAGGTTGCGATGGGGAAAAGCAGTTCCATCCGCCATTTGCACCGGGATGGAAAGTGCCGCCGCCAACGATACCACACCCCGCATGCCCGTCCAACCTAATAGCAATGGCACACGCATGCCCGGACTTCTCGAATCGGCAACAGTAATAAAATTGCGCATGATGAGCGTAACCACAACGGCACCATACGCGGAGATGATCCGGATAATAACCAGCGTCGCCGTAATCAGCAAACCATAGCCAATCGCCGAACTAAAACTGATTCCATCCTGGCGCACGCCTTCCGTGATCTCCGGCAGATCAAGCCCGATAACGAGGAATACAATGCCATTCAATACAAAAACAAGACTCTCCCATACGTTTACGCCGCGTAACCGCGATGCGCTGCGCAAAAAACGGTGGCGGTTATGCGCCAGCAACAGTCCACCACTCACTACGGCCAACACACCGGAGCTATGCACTTCCTCGGCCGCGATATACATTACATAAGGTGTAATGATGGTTAACAGGATGTCCATATTGGCATCCGTAGGCAGGTACTTATGAATCTTCATAAAGATCCAACCCACGGCAACACCAATACCAACACCACCCACTACCATCCAGCCGAAACTAAGCGCCGCATCGCGCCATACAAACTGACCGGTAGTAACTGCAATAGCCGCAAACCGGAAAATGATCAGCGAAGAAGCATCATTCAACAAACTCTCGCCCTCCAGGATCGACGACATCCGCTTGGGAACCGAAACAAATTTCAGGATCGCACTGGCGCTTACCGCATCGGGCGGCGATACAATGCCACCCAGCAAAAAGCCAAGGGCAAGTGAAAAACCGGGGATAAAAGAGTTGGCAACAAATGCTACCGTCATCGCCGTCAGGAATACCACCACAAATGCAAAACTGGTGATGATCCGTCGCCAGCGCCAGAGCTCTTTCCATGAAATGGCCCAGGCAGCTTCATATAACAGGGGCGGTAGAAAAATGACAAAGATCAGCTCGGGATCGATATGTAACACCGGAACCGATGGAATAAAACTGATCAGCAAACCGGCAATCACCAACAATACCGGGTAAGCCACCCGGATGCGGTTCGCCAGCATGATCAACAAAACAATGACCATCAACAGGGCCAGGTAAAGCGGGAAATGCTCAAGCATGTAGTTCTGTTTGATTGGCCCTAAATTTAGGAAAAACAATCATAGCCATTTACCATGATTCTTTCTTCCTTTCTGCGCGTCCCCATGGTTTTTTCCCAAACCGCTACCTTTACACAACAGGATATTTCATGTCTATAAAACGGCATCCGTATGTTTGATTTCCGACTCCAGGTTTTTCACGCCGTAGCGCAACGCCTCAGCTTTACCAAAGCTGCGGAAGAACTGTTTATCACCCAGCCGGCAGTAACCCGACACATACAGGAGATAGAAAGCCATTATAAGGTAAAACTATTTGAACGCAATGGCTCCCGCATCCAGCTTACCCCTGCGGGGGAAGTGTTGCTTCAATATACCCGGCAGTTGTTTGATCTCTACCGCAACCTCGAATTTGACCTGAACCATTTTTCCAAAAAAAGTGCAGGGCAGCTCCGCATCGGCGCCAGCACCAGTGTAGCGCAATATGTGTTGCCACCTGTACTTGCCGCTTTTCACCGCAAATTCCCCGATGTAAAAGTGAGTCTCGCTATCAATAATACCGAGCAGGTGGAACATGCGCTCCGCGATCAAACCATCGACCTGGGTATCGTGGAAGGCCGCACCCGCAACAAAACATTTAAATACACAGAATTCATCAAGGACGAACTGGTATTGGTAGCCAACAGTCACCACACGCTGGCCCGCAAAGATTTCCTGAAGCCGGCGGAACTGCTCCATGTTCCCTTGTTATTACGCGAACCCGGTTCCGGCACGCTCGAAGTGCTGGCGCACGCCCTCAAACCACTCGGCATCCGCCTCTCCCAACTTAAGACAGAAATGCAAATGGCCAGCACGGAAAGCATCAAACGTTACCTGCTCAACTCAAATGCCATGTCATTCCTCTCTGTACACGCCATTCTCAATGAAACCAGGCAGGGTGATCTAACAATTATCGACGTCAAAGGCCTGCAGATAGAACGTTTCTTTTACTTCATTCACCCGCAGGGACAGGCAGAAGGGCTCACCGACCTCTTTATGCGTTTTGCGCTCCATTATAACTTCAGGTTATAGCAGATCAGCGATAGGCATTTCTCCCGCACGGCCAGCGGGACGAATTTTGTTGTGTCAATTAAATGATGCAACATGATTTTTCCAAACGCCCTTCGCAAACCGGTCTTCCTGCTACTGGCCCTGGCCTGCCTCACGCCATGGGTAAGTCCACCCATTGCATTGTTACTGGGGTTGCTGGTAGCCCAGTTAGTGGGCCATCCCTTCCATCACCTCAATCACCGTTTTACACGTTGGCTGCTGCAGGGCTCCGTTGTAGGTCTCGGGTTTGGCATGAATGCCGAAGCCGCGCTGCGCGCAGGTCGCGAAGGGTTTTTATTCACCATCTTTTCCATTCTTACCACGCTGTTACTGGGTGTTTTTCTTGGCAGGTTCCTGCACGTAGACCGGAAAACCTCCTGGCTGGTGAGTTGCGGTACTGCCATCTGCGGAGGCAGCGCCATCGCGGCCGTTTCGCCGGTGGTAGGCGCCGGGGAGCGATCTATTTCCATAGCGCTGGGAACGGTATTTATTCTCAATGCAGCGGCATTGTTTGTGTTCCCGCCTGTCGGTCACGCGCTTGGATTGACGCAACAGCAATTTGGTCTCTGGAGCGCGATTGCCATTCATGATACCAGTTCTGTTGTAGGGGCGGCCAGCCGTTACGGGCAGCAGGCGCTGGAAGTGGCAACCACCGTTAAACTGGCCCGTGCACTCTGGATCATCCCCGTGGCGCTTCTTTCTTCAAGATTATTCAGCAATAAAGAACAGCGCATTCGTTTCCCATGGTTCATTGTACTTTTCATTGCAGCGATCCTGTTACATACCTACTTGCCGCTGCCAGGGTCTATCTCTGGATTTATTGCTGGCGCATCTCATGCAGGACTTACACTTACGCTATTCCTGATTGGTGCCGGGCTCAACCGTGAGGTGATTCGTGGCGTGGGTGTCCGTCCGCTTGTGCAAGGGCTTCTGCTTTGGATGGCAATTGGTATGTCAGCTTTATATATAGTAGTGCGTCTTGCCTAAATTAACCCAGGAATTCTTCCAGCAATGGCACCACGTTAAAAAGAGGAAGTTGGCAATTGTCGACAGATTCCAATGTACCCATATAGGTGCCATGTCCACCCGGGAATACAGCCAGTTGACTGTTCGCAATAAGCCTGCATGTCCGTATACAATGCTCCAGGCTTCCTACGTCGTGGTTACCCGTGATCAGCAAGGTAGGCGCGTGGATGGAGCGGAGTTGATCATCCGACCACCCACTGAATTTTTTCATGCGCTCTACATCGCGGTCAAAACTGCGCTGCAGCTTGGCAACGTCATTGTTTACTGCAAGGAAACCCTGCTGCAGAACCAGGGGCATCATCTCTAACGTAATTCCATTAAATCCTTCCCAGAAAGGCTCCGCCACCGCATCACGGGAATAAAAGCCGGAAGCCAATACCAACTTACCAATTACACCGGGGTGTCGCAAGGCCAGTTCCACACAGGTTTGGGCTCCATTGCTAAAACCAAGAAAATCTGCCGTTGACAGACCAAGATGCTGCAGCAATGCGGCAACGTCGTCTGCATCCTGCTCAAAACTGAGTGGCGTACTGCGGTCGTCGGTTCTGCCATGTGCCTGCATCTCCGCGGCAATCACCTGGCGGTGCCGCGACAACGGTTCTATGATTCTTCCGAAACTGGTGTCAATGGTGGACCCACCACCGTGGATCAGCACCAATGGACGCCCTTTACCATAACGTTCAAAGTACATCTTCATTCCATTTATTGTGGCATACTCGCCAGCAAAAGGAGTACTCATAATATGCTTGGTTTGAGAGGGGAAAGATACAATTTCAGGATTACCTGCGTTACAACCAGGCGACCATCGCCGGAAATTGACGACCCGGGCCCGCAGAAATCCGGCGAGATCAGGAATCTTGCTTACATTTAATATACATCATTACGCCTTGTTTCTCCAGTTCTATACACCGCATCCCCTGCTGCAGCCGCTGGTAAGCAGTATCATGTTATTTGCCGAGCAATTTGACCCGCGGCAACCCATGCGACCTGTGCCTTATCCGCCCCTGGCGGAACAAAGCCTTTTCTTTTATCCACGTTCTGCTATAACAGCGAAAATTCACAACGAGACAATGGCAGTTAAAAACCCGCATAGTATTATTGTCGGACCTCAAGTGCAACGCGTCGATATTGAACTCGGCCATGATCACATGGTTGTCCGAGTGGGCTTTCGTCCGGGAGCCCTTCACCGGTTGCTGGGACTGCAAATGCGTGAGCTGGTTGATAAGGCATGCGATACAGCCGCATTTTTTCACCAGGAAGTAAATGCGGTAAATGAACGCTTGCAAAATACGGTCAGCTACCCGGAAATGATCCAGGTGGTGGAGGCCTTTCTCTTAAAGCGCATGCAACGCATCCGTGCAGAATTGCCGTTTGACCGGGCTATGCAGGAATTAATGACGCATAAGGGGCTGCTGCCGGTAGAACAACTCGCTTCAATGGCCTGCGTAAGCCTTCGGCAGTTTGAGCGTCAATGCCATGCCAGGATCGGACTTCCTCCAAAACTCTTTGCCCGGCTGGTCAGGTTTTCCCATACGTATCGACTATTTGAATCGCAGCCATCCGTTAGTTGGACGCACCTGGCGCATCATTGCGGCTATTATGACCAGATGCATTTTATCCGCGATTGCCGGGAGTTTGCCGGCGTTACTCCATCTGCAATTGCAAAACAGGTAAAAGACGCTCCTGCTCAATTGCAGTATATGCTTTCGTTTTAATCCCTTTCAAAAATGTCGCTTTTGTACTATGTCCACCGCAGGCGGCCCGGTTAGCTTTGTGTACCGGAAAGTAATACCCAGCTATTTGTTCACTTATTTTTTTAACATGAAACAACAACTCAACCGGCGCCAGTTGATGCAACAACTTGCCGCTGTTACGCTTGGAACCATTGCCCTTCCTTCAATTGGACTGGCAGGCACCGCTTTGCAGCAGACAGGTGAAGACCCGGCACCATTATATATTCCGCCAGGTGGCGGAACGAAGGGAAGAGTGGGGGAAATGGATATTCTCTTTAAATTAGATGAGTCCCAAACCGGCGGACATATTGGTCTCTGGGAAACCGTTATTCAGCCCGGGGAATTGGGTGCGCCGCCGCACTTCCACAAAAATATTGATGAACTTTGTTATGTTCGTGAAGGAACGTTGCATGTGCTTTGCGGCACCGAGTTGCAGGAAGTGCCTGCAGGCGGTTGGCATTTACGGCCGCGCGGACTCGTACACACATTTTGGAACAGCGGTCCGCTACCTGCCCGCACGATTGATATATGCTTACCTGGGGGACATGAACGCTACATGAAAGAACTGGCTTCGCTTTTTGAAGATGGGAAACGGCCGGTGCCGGGCGCTATGCAACAACTGGAAAATAAATACGATATCCATTACCGGTTTGATCTGCTACAGGATATCCTCGATCGATACAAGGTGAAGCTGTAATGCGCAGGCTTTACAAAAAAATAAATTAGACCCGGAGGGTAATAGATTTTGTCTATCAAAAGATAGATTTAATCAATTATGATTATCCCTCCAAAATCCTACATTTACACCCCGGCCAGGTTATGGCCCGGGGTGTAAATTATTTGATAATAACAATTATATGGACAAAGATTCACAAGATATCAGTAAATGCCCGTTTCATAACGGAAGCCTGAAGCAGAATGCAGCAGGTGGTGGCACCCGCAACCGCGACTGGTGGCCAAACCAACTTCGCCTCAGTGTACTTCGCCAGCATTCCAGCCTGTCTGATCCGATGGATAGTAATTTTGATTACGCAAAAGAATTCAGTACACTGGATCTTGACGCAGTAAAAAAAGATTTGCATGCCCTGATGACGGATTCACAGGATTGGTGGCCGGCAGATTTTGGCCACTACGGCCCCCTCTTTATCCGTATGGCCTGGCACAGTGCGGGAACCTATCGCGTAGGCGATGGACGCGGTGGCGCCGGTGCAGGTCAGCAGCGTTTTGCACCGCTTAACAGTTGGCCGGATAATGTAAGTCTTGATAAAGCCCGTCGGCTGCTATGGCCGATCAAACAGAAATATGGCCGTAAGATTTCCTGGGCCGATCTGATGATCCTGACCGGAAACGTAGCGCTGGAATCCATGGGTTTTAAAACGTTTGGCTTTGCTGGCGGACGCCCCGATGTTTGGGAACCCGATGAAGATGTATACTGGGGTGCCGAAACCACCTGGCTGGGCGGCGATGTCCGCTATTCCCATGGTTCGGATGGTGTGCCTAAAGAACACGGCGTAGTTTCATCCGATGATGATGCTGATGGGAAAATACATTCGCGCGACCTGGAAAATCCGCTTGCCGCGGTGCAGATGGGGCTTATTTACGTAAACCCGGAAGGTCCGGATGGTAATCCTGATCCCATTGCCGCTGCCAAAGATATTCGTGATACGTTTGGCCGTATGGCAATGAATGATGAAGAAACTGTGGCGCTGATTGCCGGTGGACATAGTTTTGGAAAAACGCACGGCGCCGCACCCGCCACCCATGTTGGTAAAGAGCCGGAAGCTGCAGACATAGAATTGCAGGGATTGGGTTGGACCAACAGCTACGGATCCGGGAAAGGTGCAGATACTATTACCAGCGGACTGGAAGTTACCTGGACCAAAACACCTACCAGATGGAGCAACAACTTTTTTGAAAATCTATTTGGTTTTGAATGGGAATTGACCAAGAGTCCGGCAGGCGCTCATCAGTGGGTAGCAAAGGGAGCAGATGACCTGATCCCCGATGCTTTTGACGGAAAGAAAAAACATCGCCCCACGATGTTGACCACCGATCTGTCACTCCGGTTTGATCCGGCGTATGAAAAGATCTCCCGTAAATTCCTCAATGATCCCGATGCTTTTGCAGATGCATTTGCACGAGCCTGGTTTAAATTAACACACCGGGATATGGGACCGCGTGCCCGCTACCTGGGCCCTGACGTTCCTGCAGAGGAACTGCTTTGGCAGGATCCGATTCCGGCTGTTGATCATGCGTTGGTGAATGACAATGATATTGCTGCGCTGAAAGCGAAAGTGCTTGCTTCCGGTTTGTCGGTATCAGAACTGGTGTCAACCGCATGGGCTTCCGCATCCACGTTCCGTGGATCAGATAAACGCGGCGGTGCCAATGGAGCACGCATTCGCCTGGCTCCTCAAAAATACTGGCAGGTAAATAATCCTTCCACCTTGCAAAAGGTGTTGGATAAACTGGAAGGCATTCAAAAAGAATTTAACGACGCTCAAAAAGACGGTAAGAAAATATCAATAGCGGATCTTATAGTGCTGGCCGGCAGCGCAGCGGTGGAAAAAGCAGCCAAAGATGCAGGTGTATCGGTATCCGTTGCGTTTACACCGGGCCGTATGGATGCCACGCAGGAGCAAACTGATGTTGAATCAATTAATTTCCTGGAGCCGCGCGCAGATGGTTTCAGGAATTACCGCAAAGCCAAAGGCGCTGCATCCACGGAAGCGCTGCTGATAGATAAAGCACAACTGCTAACATTATCTGCGCCGGAACTTACGGTGTTGGTAGGAGGTATGCGTGTGCTGGGTACCAACTTCGATGGTTCAAAACACGGTGTGTTTACCAATCGCGTGGGCCAGCTGACCAACGATTTCTTTGTAAACCTGCTCGACATGCACACATCCTGGAAAGCCGCTTCGCAGGATAAGGAATTGTATGAAGGAACTGATCGGGCAAGCGGAGCATCCAAATGGACTGCCACACGTGCAGACCTGGTGTTCGGTTCCAACTCCGAATTACGGGCCATTGCCGAAGTATATGGAAGCGCAGACGCGACTGAGAAGTTTGTCAACGACTTTGTGAAAGCCTGGACCAAGGTGATGAACCTGGACCGGTTTGATTTGAAGAAATAAATGAAAATCCTCCTTCGGGAGGATTTTTTTTAGCTTATTTGACCGCTTGTTGTCGAGTTAAAAAGCAAACGCTCTTATTCAAAAAGAAACTTTATTTCGGCTGTCGGGAAAAGTTTATCAGGTGATTGGTGGTTGAGAGATAGATGAATCACTTTGCGTTCATAGCGGTTCCTCGCGTTCGTTGCGATACCGCGTTTATGAAGCACTATTTTTGGGGAGCGCAAAGTGCGCCAAGGTTATGCCAATTGGGGCTGTTCTAAAGTTTCCCCGCACAACAGTGATTTGTCAATCACCAACCCCCGGATGCCTAATAGAAAAACTGTTCGGATATGATCTTGCCGTCTTTAACTTCGTACATCATCAGTTGATTAAGCTGTACACGACCAAAGCCTGATGTTGTTACATCTATCGAGCGTTGAACGACAAAATGATTTTCTGCAACCATCGGTTCGCTGGTAGAGGCACCATGCAGTTCTACAATTCCTTTTACAAATTTTTCCCCTTTCTCCCGCACATTCGCTTTTCCCTCGGCATAGCCAAACCAGGGTGAATGCGGCGGGTCAATACTTTTTACATCGTCTGAAAAAAATTCTTCCTGTATAGCAAACCATTTTTCCTGTTTGGCAAGTTCATTAAAGCGCGCCGCCACTTCCGCAGTGCTGTATTTTTTTTCACTCATCGGTTATTGTTTTATATTGGTAAAGCTAACGTCTGCTAACGGATCCTACAGGGTGTAAAACAGACTTTGTTCCGGGGCGTTTTGGACAATTTTATACTATTCCGGGGCATTCGGCGTTATTGATGTGGACGTTTTTACTGACCATCACCCAAAACAGGCTAACACATGAGAACATGGCTTTTGGCCCTGGCCTTCACTGGTTTTTTAAACCAGGCCCTGGCGCAAACGGTTATAGATACCATCCCTGGTGAACATTGGTGCCCCAATGATACGTTTGTTTTAAAATTCAAAAACTTTCCCAAATCCTTTCCCTACCGCGTAAGCCGTGAAAACAATGAAAGCCCCGGTACGGATGCGGCATTGGATGAATATGCAGTTCTTTATTTTGGTAATGACAGCCTTCGGCTGAATTATCACAATCATATTCCATACGCGCATATTATTTTTATTCACTTCGTCTCACCGAAGGGTAAAACATGGCTTCGCTTTCATTTTAACGACCTGGCCAACTATTTTCCGTTATCCTATATGGAAAAAAATGAGGGTGGTACGCAGGTGGACATCCCGGAGCCGTACGAACTGGCAAATATTATCTGGACGCTTTCTCCCGCCGGACAACAGGCATCAGACTTGAACAAAGGCGGCGCTTATTACGAACGCGTAGTGAACTATTTCAAACCGTATATGGATCATCCAATTTTTAAACAATTGGATTTTCATGGTGATGAGTATGCTGAAAGATATTATGCCTTCAGGGAAAACAGCTTTGCGTTCAATTTTCGTGATTCCAAGCCCGGCGCCAGGGATACACGATTGCTCTTTAATGGTCCCTATTACTACGTATATGGGGATGAACTGGCCGACAGCAGCCTGTTTGGCAAATTGAAACCATTGGTGGAAGATTTTGCGAAGAAGTCGGATTTTCGGAAATTTTATAAAGACAACCTGGCATATTATCAATCGGCAATTGCGCGGGAGCGGGCATTGCTGCCGCTAAAGAAAATGTGGGCCTGGCTGGAAGATCAGTTCCCGGGGATCCGATACCAGTCGTACCGCGTGGTATTCTCACCATTGATTGGCGGCTCGCACAGCACACAACGCTACTCCACGCGTTTCAAAGGAGGTCGGTTTGGAGAGAATGTGATGTTTGTATGCGGTACGGATCGTTATGATCAGCTTCAGGATGTTTCTGATACGGTGCGCGAAGGATTGATGTCGGGCATTGTATTTACTGAGATTGATCACAATTATGTAAATCCTATTAGTAGTCGGTACGGAAAGCGGATTGATAGTATTTTCTCCAATAGACAGGTGTGGGCAAAAACAGGCAACAGCAGTGATTATTATGGTAGCCCGGAGAGCGTATTTAACGAATATATGACGCATGCGGCGTTTTGCCTTTACATACAGGACAGTTATGAAAAACCGGTGGCTGATTACGTAGTGGCAGCCCGTGAAAGCCTGATGGTGGAGCGGCGGAATTTTATCCGTTTCCGGGAGTTTGACCAGGCACTGATGCAAATCCGGAAAAAACACCCGGGCGTGAAGCTGGCAGATCTATACCCGTATTTATTAGATTGGTGTAGAGATAATTCGATAATTCGTTAATTCGGCGATTCGGTAATGGCAATTACAGAATCCTTGTGCCCGGGGAGAATTTTATTACACAACCGAAATTATCATTGCTTTCAAATAATGGAAACGGATTGTCAAGCCGGTCAAATTCCTATTGCGTACTTTGCGCGACCTTTGCGTTCATTGCGTTACAAAAAGAAGTTCTTCATAAACATAGTATCGCGAAGTACGCCAGGAACCGCAGAGGACGCGAGAGAAGGTGAAAAGTGAAAGATAAAAATTAAAAGGTGAACGAAAATAGAGAATTCTCATTAATCACATTAGCACATCAGCACATTTTTCTTCATTATCGAATCGTCGAATTAAAGAATTAGCAATCATTTTCACATTAGTACATCAGCACATTTTTCTTCATTGTCGAATCAGCGAATCGTCGAATTAAGGAATTAATTTCCACATTAGCACATTTTCACATTATATCATTTTCCTCCATTATCGAATCAGCGAATCGCCGAATTAATGAATTAAGGGGAGCAGCTTTCGCCACCCCCCTTGCGGTTTCAATAAAACCCGAGCATTATTGTTTTAAGACAACTACCTTCTTTGAAACTTGTTCTCCTGTTTCCGGTGCAATGATTTGAACCATATAAATGCCGGGGTTAAGATTAGTGATGGAAAGGTTGTTGGTAACCTCTTTCCAGCTTTTGATAGCTCTGCCACTCGCATCAAGCACTGTAATATCCCTTTTAAGGTTATCTGCCGGGAATACAACCGTGAAAGAGCCGGTTGATGTGGGATTGGGATAAACTACTGTATTCATTTTCTCGGTGCCATACCGTACAACGCGAACGGGACTATACCGGCTCTGGCCGTTCAGATCCACCTGGCGGATACGGTATTGGGTAATGCCTTTCGTTGCATTCAGATCATTGTATGTATATCGAAGCAATGTATTGCTGTTCCCTCCATTTGCCAGGCTGTTCATATAGGCCACCTGCTGCCAAACTCCATTGATGTTGCGTTCAACACCAAACCCTGCTACGTCCTGCTCGCTTGCAGTTTCCCAAACAAGCGAAACCGTTTCTCCAACACGATTGGCAGTAAAAGACGAAAATTCTACCGGCAAAACGGTACAGGTATTTGTGACAAGAATTGCATTGCTGTTGTTAATGCCCGTAGCCGTTGCAACAACCCAAATGTCGAATTTGCTGCCGGGAACATCTGATCCAAGGATCGTGTAGGGGCCAAACGTATTATAGGTAGTTCCGCTGGCGTCGCCCGTATTGGTAATTGTACGCGGTCCATCTACCACATTCAATTGGTCGTTGGCGTCAAAAATTCCAAAAGGCGCTACATCTTTATAAGCGGTGAATGTTACATTCCGGGTAGTCTTTGTTTGTATAGAAACAGTATAGGTGCGCGGGCTTGCGCCACAAGCCATCAGGCCGCGAAGCAGGGGCTCATCCGCCCTGATGGTAAGCCCGGTTACTCCGCAGGCAACATTTTTTCCGTTGTCATCCTGGGCCGACCAAACATCAGCAGTAAGGTTAAGCGGGTTGCAGTTGGGTGAAACTACCACAATGTTTTGGTAAAAAAAGCGCTGGTCACCGTTTGGCAATGTAGTCCGGCTTACGGAAATTCCATTTGATGTTTGCGGAACAATTGAATTATCCGGCCCGTACGTGCCTGAAATCACCGGTGTACCACTTACATAGTTTGTCGCGATTGTTTGAAGAAGGGGTTTGGGAAGTGATGCGCCACCATTCAATTCATTTTTCTTAGGTCCTGGTCCATTAGGATAACTGATCCCGGGATATTCTGTGGCATCCCATAAATGGATGTATGACCATTTGTTTCCGCCGTTGTTGCTGATATCATAGGTCAGGTCAAACCGGGTGGTGCATCCACCGCCGGAGTTCGCGGTAACCGATTTGATATCGACGAGAATAGAACTTTGGTTAATGACGCATTGCGCATCTGCACGGTTGGCGAAAATGATGATAGCCATCATCGCCAGAAGGGGTAAAATCTTTTTCATGCTCTTAGGTTTAGTAATCGAAATATGATACCGTGGTCATCATGGAATGGAACTGGGTATGCATAGGGATTAGAAATACCTGGCAGGAATTGCCCGTAGCATTTTGGTATCGGTGGTTGGTTTGAGCCAAAGGAGGATTTTCAGAGGGGATAACGATGATCTTTCAGCAGGAGAATGAACAGTAACAGTGTGTCTTCGATATAAAAATAGAAATCTTTTTAATAGAGGCAAAATATAGCATGTAGGCGTTTTACTACACGCATGTAGTTGTAGACTTAAAGATCATCTGGCATAGAAGCGACGTGCGCAAAGTGCAGATAAATATAATTGATTATCAATTTGTTATTGTTTTGCTGTCAGTCTGTTTCAGCTTTCCTCTTTGAAATATAATTTATAATATTTCCGCCCGGTTTCGTCAATGCCCTGTTCAATCAGTTCAGGGTTGCCGTGTACATAGATGTGGAAATTGCGATCGAGTTTGATCACGCTTTTAAAAATGCGCGCCTGTTTTTTCAACGCTGGAAGAGATACATCAAAGTTGCCGGCAATATCCAGGTCGTGCTGCGTGATATACCGTGACCCAAATTCCCGGTATTGCTCAATTGTATCTTCATCGCGAAATACCGTTTTTTCAAAATCCTTGATATCAAACTGTTCATTCTCCTTGAAATAACTGACGGAGCGTTGTAGCAGATCAATTTGCTCCGTACGGGAAACCTCACCTGATTCCGGCAGCGACGTCATAACGAATTGTTTGGTCAGTTGCAGCAGGTTAGCGGTGTGGTGATAATTGTCGTTTTGCGGTCGCAGCTGTAAAAAGTCACGCTTCCAATAAAGTGCTTCATCTCCCTTGCTGCCGCCATCTGCCAGGTACACTGTGTAGCCCTCGTCTTCATTTTTATTCAGGATCAGGCAGCCTTTGTCCGGCTGTTTGGTGTTGATGCCTTGCCGAACTGCCAGCGCTGATTTCTTCTGTTCCACTGCTACATCCAGATAGCGATCATAGCCTTCTGATTTGAAAATGCCCAATGCGTCTACCGGTTTATTTTCAAACAAAATATCTTTAAAGAGCACAACATAAAATTCGCCGGCTTTTATTTTTGGATGGGTCGAAACTTCGTAGAGTAGTGCCGCCAGTTGGCGCGATTTTTCTCCCAGGCCATCGGGGTTGCTGAAGATGTCGGCCGCAATTGTATTGACCTCGTTCATCTTCAATTCCACGGGGTGCGAAAAATTGAATGCGGGTGTGTCTGCAAAAGGCTTCAGAAAAAAATGTTGCAGCGTAGCTGCTGTGTCGGCATCCAGGTTTTCAGGAGTAAACAGGTTATCGGTGGCGAGAAAATTGTCGTCATTCGTCTTATTGCCAACCCAATGCATAGCCATCGAGTGAAGCGCCGTATTTCCAAATTCGAGCATGGGAATAGATTGATCAGTTGATCCGGCAAAAATAGGGTAACGGAAAGAAAGCACGTCGTCATTATATGCATTACCCGGAAGCCACAAAGGCGCGTTTTATGTGGGTGTATGCTGATTTGCCTCTTTTTGCATTTTCCTGTATTTTTAGAAGCCACGGTTTTGCAATCAGTAAACTCAAATAGAAACGATGAATACATCAGCTGCCGCCAATGAGCGGATCGCAAAAATGACATTTGGGTCGGTGTACCCGCTCTACCTTGCCAAAGTTGAGAAAAAAGGACGCACGCAGGAGGAACTGGATGCCGTGATCAGCTGGCTAACGGGATTTGGTAGCAAAAAATTGCGGGAACTTGCAGAGGCAAAGGTGAGTTTCGAATCCTTTTTTAAGCAGGCAAAGCTAAATACCAATGCACATCTTATAACCGGCGTTATCTGCGGCTATCGTGTGGAGGATATCGAAGATCCGCTGACGCAGAAGGTGCGCTACCTGGATAAGCTGGTGGATGAACTTGCCAAAGGCCGGAAGTTAGAGAAGATATTCCGCGGCACGTAATAGTTGTAGCCCGAAGCACTGCCACCATGTTCACGCCGGAATTTATATAATACGGTTAAATTGAGAGCGCAATGACCCATAACCAGGACGTCTATGTTTTCTATAGTTATCGGTAGTTTATTGATTAGCCTGTTGCACGCGCTGATACCCAACCACTGGTTGCCAATCCTTGCTATTAGTCGCCGTGAAAACTGGAGTCTGCCGGAAACGATCAGGGTTACGCTTATTGCCGGGTTAGCGCATGTGACCAGCACTGTGATCGTAGGTTTGGTTCTTGCCTTAATAGGCAGCGAATTGTCGGCGCACGTGGAGCATTTTACCCGTTTCATCGGCCCGTCGTTGCTCATCCTTTTGGGATTTTATTTTATCCGGCAACATTATCGTCATCATCATTTTCATTTGGAGGAGGGGATTGCAGGCGGCCGCAGCAAAAAGGCGATCATCCTGGCCCTGGTAATGGCGATGTCGCTGTCACCCTGTATGGAAATTGAAGGGTATTTCTTGCTGGCGGGCAACCTGGGCTGGTATTATTTTGGATTGATTGCGCTGATGTATGCAATCATCACACTGGTGGGGATGGCCATTTGGGTACGCATCGTGTACAGAGGCCTCATCAAATTAAACTGGCACCGACTGGAGCATAATGCCGGTATCATCACCGGTGTTATTTTGATCGCCACCGGAATTGTTTCATTTTTTATCTACTAATTCATGAGTTCAGGAAAATCATCCTCCAATCCCAAAGAACATCTCAATCACCCGCAGGAGCAATCGCATCCTCACCAACATGGCGGTGGAACCCACCCGCACAGCGGGTGGTTGGACACCCGAACTGAATTATACTTTTCTATTGCGGCAGGCTTGTTGCTGGTTGCCGGTTTCTTAATTCGAAAAATGCTTCCCGATGCACCTGTCGGCCTGGCGCTCGCGCTTTTTATTGGCACCTATATTTTTGGTGGGTTTTTCGCAATACGGGAAACGATTCGAAGCCTGGGGAGAGGGAAATTTGAGATTGATTTCCTGATGATCGTTGCGGCCGCCGGCGCTGCGGCGCTCGACAAATGGGCAGAAGGCGGCCTTCTCCTGTTCCTGTTCAGCCTCGGGCATTCACTGGAGCATATGGCCATGGAAAAGGCAAGGAAGTCTATCGAGGCGCTTGCCGGCCTGGCGCCCCGGGTTGCTACGGTGAAACGAGATGGCAGGCAACAGGAAATTCCAATCGAGCAACTCCGGGTTGGCGATCTCGTGATTGTTAAACCCAACTCTAAAATCCCGGCAGATGGAGTTGTAGTGGCCGGCAACAGTTCCGTGAACCAGGCACCGATCACCGGCGAAAGCATACCCGTAGACAAGAGCCCGGTAGATGATCCCGATGCACCAATCCGGGATGACAAAGCCGTGAATGCGAATCACAAGGTATTTGCAGGAAGTATCAACGGCGCAAGCGTACTGGAGATCAGAACGCTCAAGGAAGCAAAAGATTCCACATTGGCACGCGTTGTGAAGATGGTCAGGGAAGCCGAGCAGCAGCAGAGCCCGACACAGCAATTCACGAAGAAAATTGAACGGTATTATGTTCCGGCAGTTTTGATACTCGTCGTTTTACTGATGTTTGCGTTCCTGGTTGTCAATGAAAAATTTGCAGATAGTTTTTACCGAGCGATGGCGGTATTGGTGGCAGCCAGCCCCTGTGCGCTGGCTATTTCTACACCAAGTGCGGTATTGAGCGGTGTCGCCCGTGCTGCAAGACAGGGCGTGCTGGTAAAAGGAGGGAGGCCGCTTGAAGATCTCGGCGTACTTACCGCCATCGCGTTTGATAAAACCGGTACGCTTACAGAGGGCAAGCCGAAACTGACCCATGCAATTGCTTTTGATGGGGTATCGGAAACAGAACTTCTTGAAATAGCGGTAGCAGTGGAACGCCTGAGCGATCATCCGCTTGCTGCCGCTATTGTAAAAGGCGCATTGGAAAAGTTGGGTAATGGGCAAGTGGGAGAGGCCCGGGATCTTAGAGCAGTAGCAGGTAAGGGAATCGAAGCATTCTATAAGGATCATCAAATTACTATCGGGAATGCAGAGCTTTTTATGAATGATAAAACAGCGGGCATCCCGAATGATGTTGAGCAGCAACTGGTTGCTCTTCAGCAACAAGGCAACACGGCAATGGTGGTGCGACGAAACGATGTATTTATCGGCATTGTAGCAGTAATGGATACACCGCGCAAAGAAGCAGCGACTGTGTTGAATGAATTAAAAGCAATGGGCATCCGGAAAATGGTAATGCTTACAGGAGACAATCAACGTGTAGCCGATGCAATTGCCAAAGAAGTTGGACTCACCGATGCACGCGGAGATTTATTACCGGAAGAAAAAGTAGCCGCGATCAGTGAACTGCGCCGGCAGGAAAACGGGCTGGCCATGGTAGGAGACGGAGTAAATGATGCACCAGCGATGGCGAAGAGCACAGTGGGAATAGCCATGGGCGCTGCAGGTAGCGATGTAGCGCTGGAAACAGCAGACATCGCCCTGATGGCAGACCGGCTCGACAATCTTCCCTTTGCGATTGCACTGAGCAGGAAAAGCAAGCGTATTATTCATCAAAACCTGTTTATCAGTATGGGCATGGTAGCCATCCTGGTTCCGCTTACTATCCTCGGAATTGCCAATATCGGGCCCGCCGTGGCGGCACACGAAGGCTCAACATTGCTGGTAGTGCTCAATGCGCTCCGGTTACTCGCCAAATAAAATAGCTGTAATTGTACAGCCAGTGCCTGACTATGGCCCGGTTCTGCGCGCGGCAACTTTCCGACTTATATTTTATTGATTATGATGTTTTTTTGCACTGCAATTTGATATGATGCAGATCATGTAATTTCCTGACCGGCCTCAACTGCGCGGCGGCGTGGGAAAACTATTTTTAAGAAAAATTGCTGTATGGATGGTAAAATTGCCGAGTCTTTAACCGGTTTGTTACAGTCGGCCGGTCACCAGCCAGCGGTTACCATTATTCTCCCATTTGAGCCCGTGATGAATTCCAGGGTGCAACTGGAACATGCATTGGAGAATGTCGTGAAAAGAGTGGAGAAAATGATCGTTGGAAATTACTCCGCCGATGCTTGCCTAATGGTTTTGCAACGGTTGCAATCGCTCATTGAAACGATCAATTACAACAGTCCTCGGAAAAGTATTGCCATTTATGTGTCCCCTCTTTTTGAGAAGATACTCTACCTGGAAGTTATGCTTGAAGAGCGGGTAGAAGTTAGCGATTCATTTCACATCCGCGATGTAATTTATGCACGTAAGCAGGAACAAAACTACCTGGTGCTGCTCCTCAGTGCGCGCGAAAGCCAGATATTGCTCGGGAATAGCCATTCCCTGATCAAGATCGTTGCTGACCCGATTCGTCATGCCAGCCAGTACGTCAACGATATTCCTGAAAAGGTCGGCAATTTCTCAGATACTACTTCACGAAAGGAAGTTTTGATGGACAAATTCCTTCATCACATTGATAAGGCACTTGATATTATCCTGGACAATTATCCATTCCCACTCTTTGTGATGGGCACGGATCGTATCACCGGCCACTTCAAACAACTCACGCATCATGGTAAAATTGCCGTGGCCTGTATACACGGCAATTATGAAGAGGCGGGCGCCGAAGAACTGATGAAGGTGCTGCAGCCCTACATTGCTGATTGGAAGGCGCTAAAAACAAGAGATCTCATAAACCGTCTTGACGACGCGAAAGGCAATCGGCGGCTTGCAACAGGAATGCGCGAAGTTTGGCAGGAAGCGATGAGTAATAAGGGGCAATTGCTGGTGGTGGAAAAAGGGTTTACATTTCAATTTGATGATACGCATCACACTTCCACAAGAAAGTGGCCGGGATCCAGCCGAATTTCTTACGTTCGTGATGCCGTTGACCAGGTAATTGAAAAGACGCTTGAAAGCGGTGGTGATGTAGAATTTGTAGATGATGACCTCCTGGGCGACTATGATCACATTGCACTTATTCAATATTATCCCTGAACAGTATGAGCAGCGAAGCGATGATGAATCAAATTATGAACACAACCGCTACTGTTACCTCCGGCGGGAAGTTTCGTCTTATACGCGGCGGAACTGCATACTTCGACCTGCTTCTCTTGCTCATCAACGATGCGAAGGAGAGCATTCACCTGCAGACATATATTTATGACGATGATTTTACCGGTACGCGCATTGCGGATGCGCTGGCTTCCGCGGCACAGCGGGGAGTGGATGTGTATGTAATGGCAGATGGGTATGCATCGCGGGTGATGCGTCAAAAATTCATAGACGATTTACGGGGCAGGGGTGTTCATATTCGCTTGTTTGAACCATTGTGGCGTAGCAAGTATTTTTATTTTGGCAGGCGGCTTCATCATAAAGTGGTGGTAACAGACCATCGTTATTCCCTGGTAGGCGGGGTTAATATCAGTGATCGTTACAACGATCTTCCGGGGAGGGCGGCATGGCTCGATTTTGCGCTCTATGCGGATGATTCCGGGCTGGGCGCTGAGTTGACCCGTGTTTGCTGGCAGACCTGGAACGGGTTCAGCAAAAGAAAAGGCTCAAGTGTGCGGTACATGCACACTATAGAGCACGCAATCCGGGTACGGCGGAACGACTGGCTGCGGGGTAGAAATGAGGTGCATGCCAGCTATGTTCAGATGTTTAGCCAGGCACAAACACAACTCACAATTGTCTGTAGCTATTTCCTGCCGGGAAGAAAATTGCGCAGCCTCCTTGGTAAAGCAGCCGCGCGGGGTGTAACTGTGCGCATACTTATTGCCGGCGAGTCGGATGTGAAGATTGCCAAGCAGGCGGAACGCTGGTTATATGATTGGTTATTGCGCAACCGCATTTCAATTTTTGAATATACGAGATCGATACTACACGCGAAAGTGGCAGTGTGCGACGGCAAATGGTTTACCATCGGATCCTATAATATCAATGATATCAGCGCTTATACCAGTGTTGAGCTCAACCTTGATGTTCACGATCCGGCATTGGCCGGCGAAGTGCAGCAGGTGCTGGACCGGATCATTGAAACGGAAGCAGTGGCCATCACGCCGGAAATACATCGAAAAACAACAACACTCTGGCGCAGGCTGAAACGTTGGATCGCTTACCAGTTAATCCGGGTAGTATTGACGAGCATTACATTTTATTATAAACCGCGAGCCTGACCAGATGGATAGTATCACACACCTCGCCATTGGCGCCTGTATGGGCGAGATGCTGGCCGGTAAAGCGCTTGGAAAACGCGCCATGTTCTGGGGTGCACTTGCGCACAGCCTACCTGACATAGATGTGGTATCTGCATTGTGGTTAAGCCCATCTTCGGAACTGTTGGCTCATCGCGGATTTACGCATTCATTTTTATTTTGTGTACTGGCTGCGCCGGCGTTTGCGATGCTTGCATTTTACACTCATCGTCAGCGCGCAATCAGTGTGTGGAAATGGCTCCTGTTTTTTGGAGCGGTTATGGTGTTGCATCTCTTTCTTGATGCATTTAATAATTACGGTGTAGGATGGTTTGAACCGTTTAGCCAGTACAGGGTTTCATTCAACAGTATTTATATCGTAGATCCGTTCTTCTCCCTGCTTCCCGTGTTGGTGGTTGTTATCTTATTAGTAAAAAAGCGCGGGCACGCGATGCGGCTAAAATGGGTACGCATCGCCCTTGGCGTTTCTTTTTTCTACCTCTGTTATAGCCAGATCAATAAAGCGATTGTTGACAAAGATGTAAAAGCCTCGCTGGAAAAACAACATATCAGCTACAGCAGTTTTTTTACCACCCCGGCGCCCCTTCAGACATGGCTGTGGTACACCGTTGCAGCTACAGACAGCGGGTATTACGTGGGCTATCGTTCGGTATTTGACGGATCCGATACAATCGCATTTCGTTTCTTTCCGGGCAATAAAGCATTGTTGAATGAGCTGGGTAACACGCAGGAATGTCGCAACCTGGTCCGGTTTTCCAGGGGCATGTACACTGTGGAAAAAAGAGGGGATGCCATCGTGTTTAATGATCTTCGTTTTGGCCAGGTGGCAGGATGGTATGATCCCTCGGCCGATTTTGTCTTCCATTATTACCCTGGCAATAGCGCATCCAACAGCCTGGTTGTTCAACGCGGACGTTTCAGTGGCTGGAACCGAAAAGCGTTTGAAGCGCTACTCAGGCGGATTGGTGGTAACTGACGAAATACAGTTGTGTCAACTTCATTCTTCCGGCGGCGCTTCCTTCCGGCCGATCACGAGGTTATACAATTTCATCATCGCCCAGCGGAAGAAGCGTCTTCCATACTTCCAATATAAGACTACTACCAGTATTAACGCCGCTGCATAAGCGATCAACTTTGTTGTTATGGTGAATAGGATGTACATAAAAAAGATGTTCCTCTTATTCCGCTTTGCTGTGGATGCACAGCAACGGGATAAAAGTTTGTGAGATAAGCTGTTTGGTGCTGGTGGGTTTAAAAAATCTTGCCAGCAGGGAGTGCGTTTTGGGAATGATGATTAATAGGTCCAATTTGTTTTCCATTGCAAATTCCAGGATGCCGTCTTCCACATCGCGATGATTGATAAAATGATAGGCCGGCTTCAGATCGGCAAATGAGCTGTGCAGGTAAAATAGCTCTTCCGGGGTATCGGGCTTAAAATGCCGGTCGTGGTAATCCACGTTGAGTATGTGCAGTTCCGCATTAAAGTCCTTTACCTTTTCCCGGATTGCAGCTACCGGAATGGTATCTGCTACCGCGTTAAAGTCGCAAGCGAAGCCAATTCGTTTAATACCCTCTCCGAACTTGCGTGCCGGAGGAACAACGATCACAGGGTGGGAAAGATGGCGTACCACGGCGAGTGAGGTGCTACCGAAGAACGTTTTTTCAAGTCCCGATTTTCCGGTAGTACCCAATACTACGGCAAACGGTAGCAGTTCATTGCAGCGTTTCTCCAGCTCATCTGCGGGATTGCCCATCCGTGCTTTATACTTCACCACCATTTTACCATCGGTGGCGGCAAGCACCTGCTCCCGAACTTTCTTCAGTTGTTCTTCACTTTCTTTTTTCATTTCATCCGGCGACATTAGTATCAACGGAGCATCCGAACCATAGGAAAGCGGGATGTTAAACACGTTGATCAATTCTATCCCGCCATGAATAGCCCGGGCCATATCAATGGCGTAGTTCAGTGCATTGGTTGCCACTGCTGAAAAATCGGTGGCGACAAGGATCATTTTCATTGATTATGTATTTATGGAAAAGGTAGCAACCGGGGAGGTGGGGACAACTGACGAATCTCATATACTCACATGATCCGGGAATGAGAGGTAAGAATCAGCGAGTTAGGAATGCTGACAGACCATATGAGGGGATTGTTGTGGCAGGAGTGCTGCTGTTGTATACGGTTACTGCAGATTTATTGAAGTTGCTGTTTTTCCGATGGAGCGGCGATGCAAACTAAAATCCCGCTGGCTGCTTCAAGACATGTCAGCAGCAAGAAACGCCTATAGCAGGCCGCGGGCTTTTTTCTTGTCCAGGATTTTCAGCGGTTCAAATTTCTTATTTTCTGCCTCGTTATAAATCATAAAAAAGAAGATCAACTCCTTCAGGTAGCTGGCTGGCAAATCAGACACATTTCGAATATGCTGGTATTGCAACGATTGTTCAGGAATAAAAAAGAATCGATCGTTACGGATCGATTTATTTCCCTCGCTCTGTTTAGCTGTTACAGCGCCAATGAGCCGACAATCGAGATGGCATCCTGGGAAAGTGGTAAATTCGGAAATCACCATTGCGTCCAGCGGATCACCGTCCTGCCCTTTAGTTCCGGGAATAAAACCGAAATCGTGGGGAAAATGAAGACCTGCCGCGAGTGATTTTTTAAAAATGAATATTTTTCGGGAGTTGTCATAGTTATATTTTTCCCGGCTTCCCTTTGGCGTTTCTATGGTAATCTCAAATGTTTTCATTGCTTTGTTGTTGATTTTTTTTCTTTCGTACAAAGCTGATCCGCTCATTTGTTTCGATATATGCGGTGTCTACAGCATCCAGGTTTTCTGATTGCAGCTCCAACCGGGTACTTTGCTCCAGGTCTTTTTTGGTAAGGGACGCTTTTTCCAGGTTTGTGTCGTTGATGCTGTTATCCTTATACAAGATGCGTTTTCTGCCTTTCACCAGCTTTTCAAGCGCTGGATAGCGGAAGCAACACCATCCAAGCAACCGGTGTATGCCAATCATCACTGCAGCAGACACAATAGTATTGATCAATGAACTGGCACCTACGATGCCGCGCGCAAGAACGGAGCCCATCATGATCATAATGATCGCATCAAATCCAGACCGGCTGCCGAGTATCCGCGAGCCGCCCACACGTAGCAGAACAAGCGTAGCGATAAAGGAGATGACAGCCCGCACTGTCATCTGCCACAGCAGTGGGTCTTCGTTTTTCCCAAACAGTGATTGCAAGGTATCCATTCCTTGAATTTTTTACTTGTTCATTGTCCGTGCTTTTCTTTTTGCACTTGTTCCAGTATGCCTTCTTCCTGGTTTAAACTAACTTTTTCTATATCCCGGATAGCGGGGCCATTCAGCACCTCGCCATCAAAGCCAAATCTGGCGCCATGACAGGGACAATCCCAGGAACGTTCTACGGTATTCCAGGTGATCTCGCAACCCATGTGGGTGCAGGTAGGACTGGTGGCGTGGAGGTTCCCCAGTTCATCCTTATAGAGAGCAATTTTTTGCCCCTCGTATTTTACAACACTGGCTTCGCCGGGAGCAAGCCCGGCCAGCTCGTTCAGATTGGTATGCGGTAATATTTTTTTAATAAGATGGGCAGCCACATCCGCATTTTGGCTGATAAAGTTTTTAAAACCAGCAATGGGCTTAATTCGGTTCGGATCAAACAGGGCGATATAATCGCTGGAGGTTTCGGTAAGAATATCCCGCAACACAAGTGCGGATACGTGACTGTAGGTCATTCCATTACCGCCGAACCCGGTGGCTACAAACAACTGATCACTGTGTCCTGGCAGTTGGCCAATATAGGGCAGCCCGTCGGATGATTCATAATATTGAGAAGACCAACGATAGGAGATGTTCCGTATGTCCAGGTTATTTTCCAGGTAGGCTTCCAACTGCAGAAAGCGTTTTTCCGTATTCTCTTCATGCCCGGTCTTATGATCAAAACCACCCGCGATCAGGTAAGAAATACCATCTGCTACATGCGTACGAAAGTAATGGTAAGGTTCATCAAGGTCGTAGTACAAGTGCTCCGGGTATACACCGGAATTCAATCGGACAGCCATGGCATAACTTCGGAAAGGGATACAACGGAGGTGTAAGAAATTGACACCGGGAGGAGTGTGGGTTGCGAAGACTACACGCTTTGCCTTAAAAGTTCCACAGCTTGTGGCTACAGTGGCGTGGCTACCTTCTTCAACTGACAGTACCCTGCAGCTTTGCTGAATGGTACCGCCGGCCAGTTCAAATGCGCGTGCTAATCCAAATGTATATTTAACGGGGTTAAAACGCGCCTGGTGATCAACCCGGATGGCGTTGGTGTAGGAGAGCGGAAGTTCCAGGGTGTCGGTTTCCGCTACAGTAAGACCGGCTTCCAGCGCGGCAACCTCTATTTCCCGGAGTTGATCGTCCTGCTCCCTGTTTTTTGCAAAAAGGAATGCGTTCGCATCCTGCCATTCGCACTCAATAGAATGCCGGAGACAATTTGTTTTCACAAGACTTATTGCCTCAGCCGCTATGGCGGCCACCTGTTTGGATTGTTTCTTTCCGAAGTTCTTGTCAATCGTTGCATACGAGGTGTCCAACAATGTATTCAGATGGGCGGTGGTGCCGCCTGTTGTTCCATAGCAAAGCGTTGCGGCTTCAAGCACCAGGCAATTCATGCCGGATTCCTGTAGCAGCAACGCCGTTGTAATTCCAGTAATCCCTCCGCCAACAATAATGCAATCGTAAATCTTTTTAGGATCTGGCTGATGTTCAGACCGGAATGGATCTTCTGTCGTTTGCCATAAGCTTACACTGTAACCGTCTCGCTGTATCATGAGCACTGCTTTTCTCAAATGAAAAACAAAAAGCAAGCCAATAGCAAATATAATTTACTGCGTCGAGTCTGTGTGTTGTGCCATTCGATCATAAGATGCAGTATCACCCTGTCGGGAACCAACCTTGTCGTTGGGCGGATTAGGTGTGGTTGATTGAATAGAAGGCGAAGGTGTTGAATCGCCAACGTCGCCTGAGGCACCACCTGTATTGTTGCAGGCATAAACAGCACCCAGTGCAACAGCAATAGCCATTGTAACAAATACCTTATTCATAACATTGTGTGTTTTAGTTCATTTGCTAGGCAGCGACCACCATCTCAGAACACAGCATGGCGCAATGCTTGCACATCTTTGCGCATTCCTGGCAGTGTTGCATATGATGACTTCCACATTCTTTTTCGCAACGATGACAGATGTCGGCACAAATACCGCAGAAGGTTTGAGCAAACTCGCTGTCACTAACCATCAGCCGTGCTGCGGTATCGCATACAGATGCACAATCCATATTTAACCGGATGCATTCTGCCATCGCCTTTACATCGTCTTCCCGCAGGCAGGCATCGGCACAGGTTCGGCAAACAATCGCACATTGCCTGCAGGCTGATATGCAATCTTCGTAAAGCTGATTTGCAACTTTCATAGCTGTTTTTTTTTAAAATGAGAGCTTATTTTCTGTATTGCGGAAAAATTCATACCACAGGCTTAATTGTGCAAAAGTTTAAAACGATTTAGGCGTAATAGATTTTTTCATCGGGAATTCGGCGCTGCATGAAGACGGAGAACCGGAAAAAAAGTCCGCACTTTTACGGGTAACTTCTGCACCGTTTTTGATGATCCGGGTATAATCTCCCGGATTTTCGTTGCTACCGGGTTTGTTAGCAGGGAATTTTATAAAAGTTGTTGTCCGGCACCGGAATTGTTGTTTACCTGCTATGAAAAACATTCTATACAATCGTCAACATTTGAAAGAATATCTGTCGTATGGGTTGTTGTTTGCCCTTGTGTATATTATCCCTGTGTGGGTGTTCTTTTTTTTCCTGGACTACAACCAAATGTGGATCATCTTCATAGGTCCTGTTCTGGCGATGTTTGTTGTTGCGGCGTATGTCCTCAAACTAGCGCGTCGCAGACCTGAATATAAAAGTTCGTGGATGATGATCATCGCCGGGCATGGCGCTATACTAACGGGAATTTTATTTTCCGTGATTTTTACGACTATCCTCTGTTTTATTTATATTCCGGGATTTTTATCGGGTAATAGTCCTAATGTATTGGAAGATTCCCCTGCTGGACTTAACAACCACAATTGGAGCATGTTGATGTTGCTGTACGTCTGCGCTACTATTGAAAATTTTGGAGCGGGCGGATTTGTAGCACTCCTGGGTCCTTATGTATTTAAACGTAACCAGACGAAAGACAGGTCTGCCTTCCTGGAAAAAGAAACCGGTGTTGCAGAAAGCAACAGGTAATAATAATGCTGCGAATAATTAACTGCAACTGCTATCTTACCTGATCAACAGGAAATTGCCTTTCTTGGTGATTACTTTACCGGTATAATCAACGCCCTGCACCATATATACAAAATTGGCAGTGGATTGCTGCGCGCCTTTAATATTTCCATCCCATCCCTGGCCAATGGCCGAAGTGGAAAACACGAGTTGCCCCCACCGGTTAAACACCCGGAAATAATTCAACTTTTGGATACCCACGCAAATAGGAGTGAGGCGATCGTTCAGTCCATCACCATTTGGCGTAAATCCTGATGGCATAAAAATGTCTGCGCCGGTTTTAAAGATCGTGACGGTGATATTATCCGCACCCTGGCAACCTGCAGGTGTGGAAGCTGTTACAACGTAGGTGATTGAAGTTGGCGCATTCACATCATAAATCCCGATTGGATTTGGAATGGCAGGATTGTCCAAATAGGAAGATGGCGACCAGGTAAACTGGTTAGCCGTGGGAACATTTACCGTAGCATTGAACTGCAGGGGTTGATTTACGGTAACCGTAGTGTCATTTCCCGCAAATACCCGAACAGGAGGCGCCACATCTATATAAACAGTATCATTCAATGCATTGGGGCAGCCTGCATTCAGCACTGAAAAAACGAGATCAGTTGATTGCCGGGGAGATGCTGTAGTATTAAACGTATAGGGCAATGAAGGTACTGTTCCGTTGCCACCATTTACAATACCCGGAAGACTCCAGGAGTAACTCGTACCTGTGTTAATAGTCGCTGTTAGCGGCGCTGATTTACCAAAGCATATAAATGATGTGTCCGGTTGAATAGAAGCAGACGGATAAGACGTATTGAAATAACGAATAGCGGCTACGGTGCTGGTATCAGCCGGGCAAACGCCATTCTGCACAACCACACGGTAAAAGGTGGTAGCGGTAACGCTGGCAGGCTGGTAGTTTAGTTGCTGGTAAGTGGGAATAAAGTTGTTCCAGTTAGCGCTATCGGCAGATTGTTGCCAGTTAACAATAGTACCATTGTTATTGCTCAGCGTCAGAACGGGGAGCGTTGGTTCATTCAGACAAACATTGACATTGGCAGGTTGAAGAACGCCGGGTTTTGTTTTTTCATCCACGGTTACGATCGCTGCCTGCGCAGTATCGACACGGCAAGTGGGCCCGTTCTGGATCAGCGCGGCATAGTAAGTGGTTTGCGTGAGGTTTTGTGCCGTGTACTGGCTCGTTGTGATATTCAGCGGCGTCCAACTCGTTCCATTTGGAGAGGATAGCCAGTTGATTACATTTCCTACGGCTCCACTACTGCTTAACAGAGTGCTATTGGTTCCCGAACAAACCGTGGCACTGCTTTGAATACTTCCTGCTACCGTCGGCGGGCTTGTTGTTACATCAAGCGTGTCTCTTAGATCGGCACAGCCATTTACCTGGTGTGCGATGATCTGACCGCCGTTACTTCCAACCGTAACATTAATAATATTTGAATTGGCCCCTGAAACGATCGTCCAGCCTGCAGGCACTGTCCAGTTATAAGTAGCGCCGGCCAATGCGGGTATGGAGTATGTCAACGTACTATTGGTGCAAGCTAACTGTGGACCACTAATCTCTAGTCCTGCGCAGGTATTTCGCAAGGCTACATAAGCGTAGGCAAAGTGAGCGCCCGGCGCGCAATTGTCCGTCTCAAACGTAAGTGTAACCTGGCTGCCGCGGTACGGTGCAAGATCAAATGTTACCTCTGTCCAGGCCTTTGTCCATACATCCTGCAACCAGGTGCCGGAGTTACCCGCCTGTCCCGCATACGATAAGAATAGCTCGGGACTATTTACAAATCCATTGGCCAGCGCAGCTGCAGTGTCTAGCGTAGCGCCGGTTGCACTGCCACCGCCCCCGCCCCCGGTGCCATTATTAAATGTGGGCAGGTAATATTGAGGTGATGCACAGGCAATGATGCCGGCGCTGGTGCGAAGCGTTGCCCTGAACATCGGCTGTTCATTGGAGTTGTGCGTTCCATTTTCCAATACAAGCGCGTAGGCATAGGTCATGGTATAGGGCGTGGTACTGGGGCCGGCCGGCACATTGATCACATAAGAAACAGACCGCACAAAGCCGCCTGGGTTGGGAACACCGGAATTAAGATCGTGGGAGTTTGAACTGGAGCCTAATTGAATGGAATAATTATATGCATAGCCATTCACGGTAGGAATAATCGGGAATTTTCCAAAATGATCCTGGCCCTGTGCTGTATTTACACGTATACCAGTAGTCTGGATCGTATACTCAGGGATGGTATTTACCCCGGCATTAGGAGCCGGATAATTAGTGGAAGCACCTCCCACCAACCCGGTAGCGGCCGACCAGTTAAGGAGCGTACCATTTCCAAAATTGATATTGTCCGGACAGGATTGAATTTGCGCACTTGTCACCTTCGAAAGGCAAATGAAGGTTACAAAAGAGAGGATCGCAAACCACTTTTTCATGCTACTGGGCCTGATTAATTTATGCGAATATATTATACTTCGGGATAACGTTTTCCTAACGTATTTATTATCAGTGAACTAATATTCACTCCTAATTACAAAGATACGAAATCTACAGCCTTGTCGCCAACCACCCCGGCCATAGGCTTTGCCGAACGTGCAACACCGGGTTGTTCATGCCATATCTATGGAACAAATTGACGGTGAATGTGTTAAACTGCGGCCCTTGAAAAAACAGGAAGGATGAACGAAAACGCAGTTCCTTTTCCCGGGGCGCTGCTCACCTGTATCGTGGATTGATGAAGCTCAAGTATCTTTTTCACGATCGCCAATCCAATACCCATTCCTTTTTTGGGCAAACCGTCTTTATGCAACTGTTTGTGCCGCTCAAAAATGTATACCTGGTCTTCCGGTGCAATGCCAATACCGGTGTCAGCAATTTGCACCGCTATACCCGAAGCATTCTGTTTCAACTGGATGGTGATGCTGCCGCCCGGCTCCGTGAATTTAAAAGCATTATCGATAAGATTTTGTAAAACCCGTTCGGTTAAGGCAATGTCGGCAAATACCGGCGGTAGCGGTTCGCCTGATTGGAGGCTGAGCGTAATATTGCTTTCCCTTGCTTTTAGCTGGTACGCCGCCAGTATATCAGAAACAAGTTCATCCAGCAGGAACTGTTCCTTTTCAGGATGCACCTGGTTCGCCTCCAGCTTGGCATATTGGAATAATTGTTCAACCAGGCCCGACAATCGCTTTGTACTTTCAAAGATCACCGACAGGTATCGTTCTTTTTCAGATTCGGGAAGGTTTTCCTTTTTGATCATCAGCGTTTCCACATATCCCTGCATAATTGAAAGTGGCGTTCGCAGATCATGTGATACATTCGCGATCAATTCCTGTCGAAACTTGTCGGTAGCGCTAATCTTGTCAAAATTATCTACAATCACGTCTGCCATTTCATTAAACGTAGACGTTAGCATCCCCAGGTTTCCTTTTACATCGCCTTCAATACGCGCCGTATGATCTCCTTCCTTAAATCTCTTTACCACCGCGGCAATCTTACAAATGCTATCGGTGATCAGGAAGAACGTAATTACGCCCACAACCAGTACAATCAACAGGGCGCCCAGGAAAAGATAAGTGCCAAGCCGGAATGAAAACGCACTATCCAGCGAAGCCAGGATCTCTTTTTGTTTCTCACTGGACAATACCGCGTACACATACCCGGTCAACTGCCCGTTTTCGTATACCGCTGCCGCGGAAAAAATACTGGGTTCACCGGGCTGCTTGGGGTTATCTCCAAGTGGTCGTTTCCCGCTCCTGGTGGCCAGCCATTGTTTTACTGTGGCGATAGTAACCTGCTGACGTTGTACCGATTTATCGGGAACTACATAGTCTACAATTTTCCCGGTGGTATCCAGCAGGTACACTTCAACGCTCGGGTTGGCTACCATCATGGAATGGATGATGTCGTGCGTTACACTTGTATCGGGTTTGCCGTTTTTAAAAGGATGCGTAAAGCCTGCCAGGTGAGACGCGATATTTCCATATAGCTCCTGGTGCGCCATGGTATAATAGGATTTGGACAGTCTTGTTGCAATCAACATATACGCGAGTCCCAGGATGATCAGCAGCGCAGAGAATACGCCCGTGATTTTCCAGAAGAGAAGATTGCCTTTTATTGTTTTTACCGACATGATTGTTTCTTATAATTCTTCATTGAAGCGATAGCCGACACCCCAGGTTGTCAATATGAATTTTGGGTTTGAAATGTCTTTTTCAATTTTACCGCGCAAGCGGTTAATATGTGAATTTACGGTGTGCTCATAGCCTTCAAAATCATAGCCCCATACAAGGTTCAGCAGGCGCTTCCGGCTATAGCTTTTGCCGGGATTTGCTGCTAAAAGCGTAATGAGATCAAATTCCCGGGGCGACAGATCTATCCGGTTGTCGTGCAGCATCACTTTTCGTTTGTCGCGGTCTATTTCAAGTCCTGCAAAACGAATGATGGATGAAACTTGCTGTTCGTCATGGCCCGGTACATGATCTTCTTTTCGCCGGAAGATCACTTTTACCCTGGCGATAAATTCACGAACGCTGAAGGGTTTGGTCAGATAGTCGTCGGCACCGGTTTCAAGTCCCAGCACTTTATCAATCTCTTCGGATTTGGCGGAAAGGATGAGGATGGGTGTTAGCCTGCTGGCCTGCCTTACCCTGCGGCATATTTCCATGCCATTAATGCCTGGGAGCATGATATCAAGGATGATGAGGTCAAAGGTTTGACTTAATGCTGTAGAAAGGCCCTGCTGGCCGTTCATGACTGCCGTCACTTTGCAGCCCATGTCTTCCAGGTGGATCGTCAGCAGATCGACGATGTCTGCATCATCTTCTATTATTAACACGCTATGCATCGTTCCGGATTCGTTGAAATTTTTTCAAAATTCCGTAAAAAACATGATCCGCTTATCACCGTGATACTTTTGTTATACTTCTGCAACCCTTTTGGGACGTGGTCTCTGTTTCTTTGAACCATCAAAAAAACAAGAACATGAAGTACAACAACTTAAAGGCGTTTGCGGTGCTGTTGACCAGCATTCTGTTTGCCTCCTGCCAGAAAAAAGACAATGTAATGACCGAACCGGGTACCATTACCATCGAGAATATATTGGATAGTAAGCCATTGGTCGAGTCCGGCACGTTCAAGGGCACAGGTACGCCGCCGGTGATCCTTCCCGGGCAGTCCGTTTCTTTTTCCTTTGCTGCCGCAAAAAATCAACGGCTCAGTTTTGCCTGCATGTATGGTTGGAGCAACGACCTGTTTTTTGCTCCTGCCAATCCGGGTATTCAATTATATCAAAATGATGGTACGCCCATTACGGGCGATGTTTCTGCGCAGGTAAAACTGTGGGATAACGGCACCCGTCAGAACCAGGTGCCGGGGATGACGGTAACGCACCCGGGAACGGCCGAAGCGACCTCAAAAAATATCAAAGAAGTTTCCGGTACGGATGATTATGGCAACACCTATTTAGCGGCGTCACAGTTGATGAAAGTGTCGCTGGCCTACAACGGCAATTCCATGTTTACGGTAACGATCATGAATAATTCCGGCGGGACGGCGAACGAAACGCCATTCAGCCCGGGCGTTTGGGCCATTTCTTATGTCGCTGGCGGCAACCTGCTGTTGCCTGAACCGATCTATTCATCAGGCAAAACTACCGCCAATGGGCTTACCAATATTGCCGAAGCGGGCGACATCACGATGATGAGCAGTTACCTGTCTGGACAAACTGGCATTTTTACGCCGCTTTCCCCTGTGCTGGTCGTTGTGTATAAGGGCAGCACAAATCCTTTTTATAAAACCGGTGAGAATGACCGGGGTGAAGGGTTAAAAGACCTGGCCCAAAAAGGAAATGCGGATATCCTGGCGGCGTCTTTGCAATCCAAAAGCGGTGTAAAGGCGGTGTATGTGCTGAAGGAACCAACCAGCACCGTTTTATTGCCACGGATCAATGGGGCGAATGGAGGAAAGGTGACACAAATGCTAAACCTGGCACCCGGCGACCGGATTGCAATTGCAACGATGTACGGTTTTTCCAACGACTGGTTTTTTGCAACCACTGGCAACGGGATAGATGCTGCTACAAAAGGAGATGTGTCCGGTGCTATTGGTTTGTTTGATGATGGAACGGCCGTCAACCAATTTCCCGGGGCGGGCATAACGCAGTTTAACCTGGCGGGTACGCCGCTGGATGAAAGTAAAGCGATTGATGTGGTACCCAATCCGAATGCGTTTACAACGCTTCCGGCCATCAATAATATTATCAAAGTAACGCTTCAATAACAGGGGGCTCTCCATGAAAACGTGACTGCAATAATTCCCGAATTATAATTTTGTTTAAAGAAAACTATCGCCGAAAAAAATTAACATGAAAAAGAAAACAGTAAAAACCCTGGTTTATTTGAGCGCAATAACCATCTGCTGCCTGGGCGCGGTAGCGTCAGTAAATGCGCAGCAATCAGGCACAGCAGGGCAGGAGATGACTCCTATGCACTACGACGCGCCGCAAAAACCGGAAGATATCAGCCCGCTGTTATATGGAGAGAAAATACCTGCGGTGATGCTGCCGGATGCAACAGGAAAGGAGTTTGATCTAAACAGATCAATTGCAGAGAAGCCTGCCATTTTAATTTTCTATCGCGGTGGCTGGTGCCCGTATTGTTCAAAGCAATTATCCGGCTTGCAGCAGGCCATGCCTGAACTGGAAGCCGCCGGATACCAAATGATTGCCATCAGCACTGATCTGCCAGCGGGGCTGGCGCAATCAGCCAGTAAACAAAAGCTGTCATATACGCTGTTGTCAGATGCAGACCTGACGGTGGCAAAACAGTTTGGCCTTGCTTATAAGGCGCCGGCAGGATACTGGGATCTGTTGACAAAAACAACGGGTGGTAAAGATGCGGATCAGTTGTTGCCTGTTCCTTCTGTTTTTATTGTGGATAAGGCCGGTGTTATCCGGTTTGAATATATCAATCCCGACTTCAAGCAGCGTGCGGATATCGATTTGTTGAAAGCTGCTGCCAACTCGATTCGTAAAACGCTTTGAACGGTTAGTGTTGTTGCGTTTTTCGCAAAGGCTGCTCTTATGGGCAGCCTTTTATAGTTTAATTTAGCCTGATTTACCGGAAAAAATCCGGTAAATCGTTGTAATAAAGAGAATATTGCTATTAATTTCGAGGTTCAGGAATTTTTCGATCCAAACAAGCTTAAGAAAGTGATAACAGGATTAAATGCTACATGTTGGCCATTTTGTACATTTAGACGATAAACCAGGAAAAAGTGGGACTCATTTGCCCACTTGTCCTTGGGGGTGCACGAAAACTGCGATCAACACGATGAAGAAAAATATACTGCTGTTCCTTATTGCATTTATAAGTTTCAATAGCTATTCACAGGGAGTACCTGTAAAAGACAGCTTGTTGCGAAAGTTGGCAGCGGCGCCGGAAGATACGTCAAAGATCATGCTCCTGCTGAAAGTGCAGAAGCTGTATTCTACTGACAATTTCGATAGTTCCCTGTATTACCTGAACACGGCCCGGGACCTGGCGCAAAAGCTCCGGACGGATGCGTTTGACTTTTATATCAACACGGGTTTTGCTGAATATTACTATTATAATAATAGCTTCAAAAATGCGCTCGACTATGCAATGAAGAATAAGGAGATTGCCGAAAAAGGGAATGACCAGAAGCTGCTTGCGAAGAGTTATAACAACCTTGCGGCGGTCTATAACCATTTCGGACAATATCAATCTGCGATAGATTACACATTGAAATGTATTGCTATCTCCGAGCAAACAAAGGATAGTGCCAGTTTCCCCGTCCGTAATCTTACCGCGTCCAACACCTATTATAACCTGCAGCAGTTTGATAAGGCGATTGTATATGCAAAGAAAGCAATTGAATACGGAAAACAGTTCCATAACTCTTTTGTGGTAATGATGGGATTGAATAACCTTTCGGCTTCATATTCGGGTTTGAATATGCTGGACAGTTCAATCATGATCAACAAGCAACAGCTTGAAATTGCAAAGCAGGAAGAAGATATCGTCAACATCAATTATGCGTTGATCAACCTTTGCCTGGATCATTTTAAAATCGGCAACATGGCTGCGCTGGAAAACTATGCAGCGGAGCTTGCCAGTTATAGCAAGAACTACCCCGACAATAGCACCAATATCGATATACACGATGCGTTTGCGCTGAATTTTATTGCACAGCAAAAGTATGGTCAGGCAAAGGCTGAGCTGGATGCCGGCATTCGCATGGCATTGGAAGACAGCAACCTGGATGCATTGGGAAACCTGTATCGGAACTATTCAATATTGAACTATACACAGGGGAAAATAAAAGAGGGTGAAACCTATTCGTTCAAATACGATTCAATCATCAGCGCGGGAAACCTGAAAGAATTGAATTTTTATACCGAAGAGTTGGAGACAAAGTATGGGACTGAAAAAAAAGAAGCGCAAATAAAATTGCAGCAGGCGAAACTGAAGCAAAAGAATGATCTTAATTATTTCCTGATTGCCTTTGCAGCGGTATTATTGCTGATCATTTTCCTGGTGTACCGCAACTACCGGAACCGACAGCATTTGCAGCAGGCAAAAATTGATGAGCTGGAAACTGAGAAGCAGTTGATGGCAGCGGCGGCGGTATTGAAAGGAGAGGAGCAGGAGCGGACACGCCTGGCCAAGGATCTGCATGATGGGTTAGGAGGTATGCTGAGCGGAATTAAATATTCGTTGAGCAATGTGAAGGAAAATTTGGTGATGAATGCTGAAAATGCGGAGATATTTGAGCGTAGCATTGATATGCTCGACAGTTCAATCCGCGAAATGCGCAGGGTGGCGCATAATATGATGCCCGAGGTGTTGCTGCGCTATGGGCTGGATGCGGCATTGAAAGAATTTTGTAATGAAATCGACCGCAGTGGTGTTACACACATCGTCTATCAGTCGATTGGTATGGAGGAGGCTGTGGTAGACAAAACAACGGCTGTTACCATTTACCGGGTGGCGCAGGAATTGGTAAATAATGCCATTAAACATGCGGCGGCCCAAAACCTGCTGGTACAGTTACATGCATCCGGCCGAGACAAACTGTTGTCGCTTACCGTGGAAGATGATGGCAGCGGTTTTGATACAGCTATTTTGAAAAATGCGTCGGGCATGGGTTGGAGTAATATCCAAAGCCGCGTTGAATTTCTGAAAGGAAAAATTGATATAAACTCCACGGCCGGGAATGGTACATCCGTTTTGGTCGAGGTTAGTATTTGAACTGATATGGGCATAGTCCATAAGCGGCACACCGTTTATGATTTTACCGGTACTGTACCGGATCTTCAATACTGATTCTCCTTCTGACCTGGCGTTTCGTGATTTAAACGGAACAAAATACCGTGTTTAAACGGGGTCATTGTCAGCAGAATAAAGCACAACTTTATCTTGTCGGGCAATAGATATCAACCTTGTGTAGCAGTCGCCCAATCTTTCCTATCTAAACTTCCCCCGTTCACCTACGGCGTCTTTTTCCCGGATCAATTACATATAACCTTAAACCTTCTGCTATGCGTTATCTTAACCGCCTGTTAGTTGTGGTGGCGTTTGTTTATCCTTGTGATAAATTATTTTCCCAGTGTACAACGCCCGCCAAACCACCCGCTTCCGTCAAGTTCACTTCTCATGAAAAATCAGTCAGTGGGACCATTAAACCTGATTCCGCGGCTGCGGCGGACACAAAATATTTAGTTGTTGTAGACCCCAGGCCGGGTCTGGTTTTACATCCTGTTGACGACAAACAATATTCATCAGCTGCGCCATTGGAGAATACAACTGTGGTGGCTTCGGGTGAATCGCTGACTTTTGAGGCAAAGCCTTTGTCTCCCAACAGCACTTACTTTTTTTATGTTTTTGCTTATACGACTAGCGGTGCTAAAATTTGTTACCAGTCAACGCCGTTTTTTGGCAGTGCGAAAACTACGGGTGCCGTTATTGATACTGGAAAGCCAAAGGCTACTACCACACTTGCGCCGTTATTGGATTTTAATTTTACCGGAAAAAAAAATACGTGGTCTAATCTTACACCGGCGGTATTTTACGGATGGTCATTTTCAAAAGGTTTAACCAGGACAAAAAAAGGAAAGGAAGATAAGCCTGATAAGAAAGTGAAATTATGGGGTAACACATTTCAGGTGGGTCCCTATATTGGCAGCTCGATAAAGATCCAGGATTCTACCAGCTACCTGCCCGCTCTCATGTTGCCCGGCAACGGCGGGTTGCAGGTGAATTATTTTATGACGCTCTTCAAGGAAGAAAAGTTTAGTATCGTAATCTGTCCTATCAATTTCGGGCTTAAAGTTGTCTCCGGCTTTGCGGATAGTATGCCGTCGGTGGTGCAACATAGTATTAGGCATTCCATTGCGTTTCGGTTTGCCGATTACTTTAGTGCCAGTGTACAGTACACAACCGGCTGGCATAACAGTACTACTTTCAGCCAGGAAAATTTCGAAAAGATCTTCAAGAACCGTAACTCAAAAGTGGCCTATTGGAACATTGGTCTAACTACCCGGCTTTCTGAGAATTTATTTGGAAGTGAAACGGACAAAAAGGCGCCGATGTACCTCACGATAAACTGGCGATCGCTTGCGAAGCCCAGCGATAAATTCAATCTCCCTAATTCAAGAATTATCACGCTTGGAATTACCACTACGTTGGATTTGAAATCAGGTACTAACCCCGGCGAATCACCAAAAATGCCAACTTTTTAAATATGCGAAATGATAAGCCATTTGTTCCTTTCGGTGATTTTGTTAAATCACTGAGGAAAGGCCGCGTGCGCAATTCTTTATTCACGATGGCCAGCCGCAGCGCTTCTGATTCCCAGGTTGAAGTAATGCGAAACTACCTGGTGCATTACTATAAGAAACTGGAAGCTGTAAATAGTTTTGTAGACCAGGAGGGGCAGGTATGGGATTGCATACCTGTAGATATGCAATTAAG
The DNA here is from genome assembly GCA_048498035.1 of Bacteroidota bacterium. Classification (GTDB taxonomy): domain Bacteria; phylum Bacteroidota; class Bacteroidia; order Chitinophagales; family Chitinophagaceae; genus CADEDV01. Next base: position 69,483 of record JBEHYT010000019.1, read on the forward strand.
TGCTAAAGAGGCAAAAAAGCGCGCTATCAAACCCGGCGTTGCTTATCCCGGCGACCGAGATGAGAAACCGGCTGAATTACCTTTCGCGACTATTTTGTCGAGGGATAAGGAGGATGAGCACGGGAATAGGATGTATTGTCCTGAGGGTCACATTCCGCTCCGCAGGATCACGATCGAAGAATTGGCGGCGTATGATAGGATCGAAAATTTCTTTAATAAAGGCCCGGTGCAATTAAGTAACTATATGCGTGCCGGGTCAAGCCTGGAATTGCGTGATAATAACCGGCATGAATACGTTGTAGGGCGACAAATTGTTCCCAATTTTGGTGGAGAGAGCATTCTTAACCTCTGGCAACCGCCGGTGAGTAATAGCCAGATTTTTTCGCTGTCGCAACTATGGGTCGGCGCGGGCGAAGGAGCGCAAACGCAAACCGTTGAAGCAGGATGGATCGTGTACCCGTCTCATTTTAGAACGATGAAAGCCGTTTTATTTGTTTACTGGACACCGGACGGCTACTGTACCTGCAACTATAATAAGGAAGTTAGCAATACATTTTACCAGACGAATAATAATATTTTATTGGGAGGTGCATTTGGTAGTTCAAGTACTATGGATGGCCCGCAGGTGGATATGCGATTTACCTGGCATTTTGCGCAGAACTGCTGGTGGCTGTTCCTGAACAAAATAGAGATTGGTTGTTATCCGGGAAGTCTTTTTGGGGAAGGGCCGCTGTCAAGAGTTGCGGATCGTTTTTTAGTGGGCGGTGAGGTTGCGGGAAGAAGTACATTGCCCGTGATGGGAAGCGGGCGATTCCCGGTTGATGGATACCAGCGGGCGGCATACGTGCGAAATTGTATGTATGTAAAGCCGGGGCAGGGTCTTGTACCGATGGAAATGGAATTGCACAGTTCGGCTGGCAATTGTTATTCCTACCAGGACAAAAGAATGGATGGTTGGGATTCTCAATTTTTCTATGGCGGGCCCGGGGGAAATTGTTGATAAAGCTCGTCTGGAGGGCAAAAGGAGTAATTGAAGGAATTGATGGCTTTTTCAAAATATCCGGTAAACAACAATTTTACGTACGAGTTTGTGTATGATATCACATTAATACGTACGAGTTTTTGTGTTGGAGCACATTAATTCGTACGAGTTTTTGTAGGATAAAAACTAAGTGATTCAAATACAATTAATTAGATAATATAGGCATAACAATCTGGTTTCGTTGTCAAAAATGCCCATATGGCTGATCGGTTGACCAATATTAGCTATATATTGGTCATTTTTTCGTAACTTTAAAGGATGAAGCGCGTAGTTATAATTAATTGGAAAGGCCGGGCTGAAACCCCGATCGAAGTATATTCCAACCTGAAAATACTTTGCGAAAGCCATCCCGAGTTTAGTTATAACACGCTTAACAACTATTTGTCGAAAGGCAAAATTCCCTATGAAAATGACCTGGTGCGAATTGAACGAAAGATCGTGAACACCGAGGCGGTGAAAAAACGCCAGATCGCCCTCGTGGGCAACAAGGTAAAGGCCAGCGGCCACGATGAAGAAAAACAGAACCGGGAGTTTTGGAAGTAAACGCAGCATACGATGAACCTTGAACCAGATTTTTTCAATTTGGGCTAAGGAGCAACTGACAACGATTACGTGAATTTCTAAATCCTTAAACCTTTGGAGGTTCAAGATAATAAGCCAACTTCCGGTCACCATTGCTCCAGAAGACTAATCTATCAGGCTCGGATGCAAACCATACAAAGCTATTCCAGGCGAGTTCTCTATTTGTTTTCGAATATCCGGAAGACTGACGATCCGAATAAGCTGTTACAAAAACGATCTGTGTTCGTAGAAATCGAGCGGTGTCCGTCAATTGATAAAGTGCTTCCTGTCTACGCGCAGATATAGGCCCATCTGTAGCGACAACTTCCACAAAAATAATTATCGGATCTTTCGGGCCGAGATCCACCAGGATAATATCAGGAAGATCTTTGTCGACTTGAATTTCCAACCCTATAGCTTTAGCAAGCTGTTCATCGTGGACTTTATTATCACTAACACTAAGCCACAATAAAGCAGGTTTAAGTAGAAATCGGGAGGCAAATTGCTCGATCACATGTTTCGAAATAACAGAGCTTGGTCCTGGACTGATTTTTCTCGTTTCTCCGGAAAAAAGTTGAATAAACACGTCCGCAGATTGATCAGCAGTATGGCGTGCGAGTCGTAATCGTGCAATTGCGTTGGGGGAAAGATATTTGCTACGCCATCTAGCTATCGCTTCGTCGAGTGTATCTTCCGTTAATGAAGGATCAAATAATTGAGCAAATTCAGCTTGCAAATAATAGCGTGGTCGACTAGAGGTTGTGGCAATGCCCTTTAATTCGAGTACAGCGCCAAGATTGACCAATCCTTCCCGCAACGTTTCATCACGAATAGATTCACGTGAATTGTCGGCGTACCAACGTTCACCCTTAGGCTGGAAGCGTCTTGTTTTGGAATAGGCGAGGCAGGCTAAGCGGTCATCATCCGACACCAGGGCGGCTTGCTCTTTTGTCATACGATAAACGTGTATCGGTCCCGCGTATTCGTCATTACCTTCAACTGCACCAATATACAGCATGGCGAAGACAGTACTCGCGGCCATTTCTCGAACCACATAATTACGTTGGGAAGTGCCTTCCGGAAAAATCAGCGGTAGACGTTCCGCAATAAGCTCTCGCGTGGCGTAAGGTGGTAGTTTCATCTATAGTTGATAAAGTTGGGTGCAAGCGTTGTCAATTTCTTCAGGGCTGGCCCTCCGATCAATTAAAGTCTGAATATAGGAAATGTTATCACGGGCCGGCAGCGGCATTGATTCTAGTTCATATGCAGACACCGCAACACTTCCACTGATGCACTTGAAAGCCTGATTAGCTCCTCGGCTATTGAGCAGCGCAGCTAATATTTCGAGAGAAATTGTTGGAACGTCGTTGATCGGTATAATCATATTTAAATGATTTTCGATAACAACTCCATTTTTGTATAATTTTTTAGGTAGCTGCGCAGCCATCAGTCGCTTCTCTTGCTCTTTCGCCGTAGTACGTTGTAATAAAATGCAGGGACGACGGGTGACCAGCCAAGCATCGTTTGTGCTAGGCTTGAAATACGGCCGATGATTATTCTTTTCCGCTTTCAATACAAACTTCCCCTCTGGCGTGATGGACTCAGCCCATACGACTGGTAGCGAATGCAGACTGGCGTGATCTGTAAACTGCTGCTTATGTCGGTTCCAAACCAAAGGCCCAGTGCTAACCTGGTAGCCAAGATCTTTTAACGTGGTAGAAAAATGCGACAGAGCCGCCACGACTCCACGCTCTTCATAGTGCCTTGGGAGAATCCAGGGAGCCATATGATCTTTTGCAAGTGGGTATTTTCCCATTGGTCGTACACGAAATTCGGTAGTGGAGCGGACATCGATTTCTTGTACCGCTATCTCCGGAACATTTTTGAGTGTCTTTTTAAGGGTATACAGCATGATCTCTTGCAAGGCATCGTCAAATACTCCTTTCCGAGAAACGACAAAATTAACTTCGACAGGCCTGCAGGCTGATCGTACAAACTCGCGAAGTTTCTTAAAATACTCACCCGACAGCCAACTGGTAGGTGTCACAAACGCAATAACACCCGATGGCCGACAAAGCTCGATCGCTAGTTGTGTAAACACACCATATAGATTTGGATGACCATGCAAACTCTCCGAAAACCGTTGTTTTAATGCAGGTGTTTGCTTAATTTTCCCATATGGAGGGTTGCCGATAACCAGGTCAAATGGCTCTATTCGCTGAATTTCTACCAAAAGACTATTCTGTACTTTGACAAGGGGATTGAAGCTTTTGGAGTCGGTCTTTGCTATCACCTCTTTCAAAGCCACTTCAACAAAAACTTGCGTCATCCAGGCTGAAAAGGCATCAATCTCCCAACCCTGCACATGCGTTTGGATATGTTTAAGAATTTGTTCTGGCTTTTTATCTTTTAGCTCTCCAAGCATCCGTAAACAAATAGGAGCAAGGAATGCACCCCCACCACATGCTGGATCTAGAATCGTATGGAGCCGCCAGTCTATCCCCGCTTCTTCTGCCATGTCCAACAAGCGATCCACCAGGCCGGGTGGAGTATAAAATACACCTCCTGCAGTGCGAATATCTTCTGGTAATAAGGCGGTATAGACTGTTCCTAATTGGTATCCTGCTTCCACTAGCGACAATTCGGCAGCCGCTTGACCAATCGCTTCCGCTACAGCAATTGCCGCATTATCCAACTTGCGATGCGGAAATGTTTCAAAAAGTTTCGGTAATGGCAAGTTGCCCGAAAGTGATTGGTGCATTTCTTTCCAATACTTTTCAATCGCTCGGACCATGAAATGTTTAGCCATGCTAAGCCGATGCTCAGAAGGCTGCTTAACGATCCAGGCTTTAGCCATAACTTTACCTGTCCGGAATGCTGCTCGTGGTTCTGGATTCGAAAAAATCCGCGCGTAGCTCGGTAACTCCTGGAAGGGAAGCATAGCCGCAATCACGGGCTTGGACTTGCGGGGGTAGCTGGATCGGCGATTCTTGGTAAGCATTGTTACAGGATTAAGAGATAAGGATTACCGTTAAAAAAGCAACCAAAAATACCAATTTTTTTAGCGCTGCAAATATTTTATTAATATTGTTGACGCTGGCAGTCCGAGCTAGACTCACTGTAAGTGCGCTAGAGCAGTAAGCCCCCAACGAGCTATGATACAACTGCCGAGCTTCTCGTCAGGGGAGCAATACAGTAACGCAGTTTGAGATTGGATATGTCATCAGAGTGGGTTGTCCTTTATCCAAGTATCAAGTGGCATACTATATTCCTTATCTTCTGAATTATCTTCATTCTTAGCTAAGACGTGAGGAACTTGCATACCATCTCTTTCATTTAAAATAATGTCATAAATAAGATGATTAGGCCAAGTTTTTGACAACACCTTGCCTTTTACAATATCTAGATATTCCTTTTTTACCTTTTTTAATTGTTCTTCAGTCATGGTACATTGTTTAGCTCATTAAAGATGAAGTATGATTTTCAAATCAATGCTGAGAAAATAGAATGAGAAACACTAAAATCTCCTACCATTCTCTATTTCCTTTTTGCAATTCGGAAACATCAGAGCAAAATCCAAATAGGAATATTGATTGTGAGTAAGATAAAAAAGCGATGTGCTGCCATCCTTGTCAATCTCCACCATCCATTCAGATTTATCATCCATTGTAAAAATTACCCTTCCATCAGTATTCCTTGTATCTTGCATTTTAACTATTTTCTGTATAGATGGGTAGTAGCTCTTTCCCCAACTGTCAATTTTTACTACTTTCCCTTTGGAGTTTTGGTAATTGTAATCAACCCGTATGTTTATTTGGGGCTTAGTATCTGATTCAAACATTTTTGTTTCAAAAATAACAAGTGTCGGCCTTACCACATAGTAGGCACTGTCTGGGTATGCTGTCAGTTCTTCTTTAAAAGTCAATAACCTATCACTTTTTTCTGAATAAAATATTGGGTTATTCTCCCCGGACTTCCTTATAGTAATAGATTGACCTGAATACTGAAATAGTATATCACTATCATTTTGGCAATAGATGCAAGTATTGAAAATTATAAATAGAAAAGCAGATAATGTAATCCCTTTCATTTATCAATATTTAATAATTTTTGTTAGTTGTAAATTGTCCATTCCCATAAAAGGTTGGATTCAATAAAATTCCCTTCATTAAGAAGCTCAATTCCCTTCCTTAAATAAAATTTTCCAAAGCTATCAAAGCTTTTTCTTTGTAAGTCTTGATTCAGCATTTTTGAAGATTAAACATTGAACAACTGGGTTTATTTTCTTTGTCACTAAAAGTCAATATATTACTCCTAAAGTATAAAAATATTTACATGATTAATAACGTTGCATTAGATATGTACTCAATATTACAACTCGAAGATTTTTAGTAATTTGCGGATCAAACCTCTTCCATGCTCGATAAGAAAGCGTTATGCGAAAGGGACATATGTACAAAGTTCATTACCCAGGCCATCGAAAGAGCTGGCTGCGATAAATGACGCAATATTTGGAGGAGACGTCCTTTACAGATGGCAAGTATACGTGAGGGGTAAGATGACAGATTTGTTTGCTGACAAAGATTTTGATGGAGACTCCCGCTATCCGTAGTCTCCCATTCTCCACCATATCACATTCTTACTTCCGCACTCCTGAGCTTCGGCTCAGCAGCAACTTTCGGTAAAACTCCGCTGGCGATTGTATGGAATCCCGTACCCCGGCTGTACAAAAACTGTTCATCAAATCAAGCAGCATCCCAATTTATTTTAATCTATGCCTTTTGAAAGCAATGATTCTCAACCGCCAGATCAATCTCTAATCGTTGCAACTTATTTCATCAACTTCCTGGGAGTAAGTTTTGGAAGTTTTAGGCCGTTGAATACTTCATCGCTGAAAGCGAGACAACTGGCGGCGATATTTTTAACCAGCGAAGTGTCAATTGTCGCTTCGAAAACAGCCAGGTCGTCAAAATTCCGTTTATATATGAAGTGGATACCGGAGCCTGTTGAGTAGCAAACTAACCTTGTATTATCAAATGCATCGCTGTTATTGGGGAAAATAATATATCGCCCCCAAAACTCGGACAGTAAAAATAGGTACCTTAATGACTCAGTTGAGTTTTCTTCCAACGGTTGGTCCGGATTGCCTGAATACATCTCAAAAACAGCCTCGATGATTTCACCGGCTTGCATCTCCTTTTGAAAAGGATAGGGCAAAAAGTCAAAATTGGCCAGTTGTTCAATCGTGCGGCGATTGGAGCCATTTAGCAGGCAGAGATAATATGCGTCACCAAATTTATGCCCCCTTAACCAAAATTCAATACCTCCCCACCAATTGCGTGAGTTGGAGTCAACATTGACAAATTGAATATTTATAGCAAATTCATTTCGGTCACCAAATTCGTAGATCATTTTATTCGAATTATCACTGTGTAAATCGATTTTTTACTGCTATTAGAATTGAGGACTCTTTGATACGGTACCCAGATGTTGAATTGCCATTCCAATGGGTCTCTCCATTTTTTGCTGCGCCTTCCCGCCATTCGGCGGGATGCTACGCACTTCTCGTCCCAGCGGGGCCCATCCCAAACAAAAAAGCGCGGACTAACCGCGCTTTTTTATCCGTGATCCCGCTGGGACTCGAACCCAGGGCCCCAACATTAAAAGTGTTGTGCTCTACCAACTGAGCTACGAGATCTACCGCTCCTCGTCCTTTCGGATTTGGGAGTGCAAAAATACAGTTCAGCGGCTTTCACACCAAAAGTTTTTACCAGAAATATCAACAAATTATTCCCGCGCCACAGCATCCAAATACCTGATTTGCAACGGCGGTTCCACCTCCCGACCATCCCGGCTCACATCCACCTGCAACACCAGTTTCAACGAATCCCCATCCGTCACCGCAGCAATCTGCATATTATCCAACATCCGGCTTTCCTTCGCCATTGCCAAATGCCCATAAGCCATCGTTCTGTCTTCCAAAACCACCGTAGATACAATTCTCCCCACCGCCCGGTCGCCGGCATAAATACTCATACCAGGATACAGCACCAACGCCAGCGTGGAGTCCGTTGTATAATCAAACCAATCCTCCTCCCACGTCGCCGATATCTGGCGAGACGCAAACCGGATCATCTCCGAATATTGCTGCACTTTGCCATGCTGCGTTTCACAATTCAAATACGGAATATTCCGCTCCCCGCAATACACACTCAACGAGCCATCGCGCTTCACATTCACATTATCCTGCAATATTGTATTATACCGCTTCGCGGCCAGCCGCTCATATAGCACGCTGTCGGTTGTAAAATAAATATCATCATCATCCTGCAAACTATCCGCATACACCTTACGGGCATCCCATTGCCTGTCTGCCCCCGGCAGGTAAGAACTCACCCCAAATTTTCCATCGGTATTATTATGCAACGCCACTACGTATTTTGCCGCCGTGGGTATCAGTTTTAGCAAGCGCTGCGCAAAACCATCTACCGCATTGATAGCCGCAGCGCTGGTGGGTCCCAACTGCCGAAGCGTTTGCCCAATCCCATCCCTTGAAAAGATGCGGTTGGGATCAAACTGGTAATAGCGACCACCCAGTTTGAACCGGATATTCCGCTTGCGATGGTTGTCGATCCGGATCAGCAACCCGCCTTCTTCTTCCAGCATCCGCGTAGCTGCCTGTACCGATGTCATCTCATCCGCATGCAGGTTGATAAACACTTTAGTGCGTTCCGAACCGTATTCCGACACTTTGATCAATACCACCGTTTCGCCAATCCGGTAGGGGACCGTAGTAGTAACGGGCTCAAAATGCCGCGTGGCACCGCCCGCCGTGGCCGCGGCAGACAGGCCGCAAAAAATTAAAAAAAGAAAGGTCTTCATTTTCATATCTAAAAACGAAAATTAACCAATCACACCACTTCCGCCAATACCCGAATGGCGGTATCCTTAAAATCTGTTATGAATTGGGCAATCACAGGCCCGGATCGTTATTGCAACGCTTCTTTCATGCGTTCAAGTACCTGGCTGCTGATCATTTTTTCAGCCACACGGATCATATTCGCAAAAGCGCGGCCCTGGGAAATACCATGACCGATAATAACAGGCTTGGCTACGCCCAAAACAGGCGTGCCGCCATAATTTTCGAAGTTAAACCGCTCAAAATAAGGATGATGAACGCCCTGGCGGTGCGCAATCTCATACAGCGACTCCGCCAATTTCAGGATAATGTTGCCGGTAAATCCTTCACACACCATCACATCGGCTTTGTCTACCAGCACATCCCGGCCTTCCACATTACCGATAAAATTAATTTGTTTGTTTTCTTTGAGCAGGGGATAGGTGGCCTGGGCCAACAGGTTGCCCTTGCCTTCTTCTTCACCCACATTCATCAGTCCCACCTTAGGCTGATCAATCCCCAGCACCAGCTGGGCATATACAGCACCCATTACAGCAAATTGGTTAAGCTGTTCAGGCTTGCAATCGGCATTGAGTCCTACGTCAAGCAGCAGGCCAGTACCGCCAGATTCTTTGGGAATAATAGTGGAAATAGTGGGTCGCAACACGCCTTCCAGGGCTTTGATGCTAAACAGGGCGCCTACTAACATGGCGCCGGTGTTTCCGGCGCTGATAAATGCATCTGTTTTTCCGGAAGCCAGCAGGTGAAAACCTACGGAAATAGAGGAGTTGGGTTTTTCCTTCAGCGCCCGCGTGGGATGTTCCTGCATGCCAATTACATCAGGAGCATGTACAATGTGCACACGACCGGCGGGCAGGCCTTCCCGGGCCACCAGTGGGCCCACAGCCTGCTCGTCGCCTACCAGGGTAAGACTGGCGGCGCCCGCTTCAAGGTATTCTTTCGCACCTTTTATCGCTTCAAGGGGGGCAAAATCGCCGCCCATTACGTCGATTCCGATATTCATACCAGCTTTGGGAAAAATTAAAATTCCAAATTACACTGCCAAAGATACTTCAGCAATGCATTTGGAATTTAGTATTTTATGAAACGCCGTTCCGGCGCTGCACTTACTTCTTAACGGGTGACTGCTCAGCCACTACTTTACCCTTGTAGTAAAGTTTGCCTTCGCTCACGTGCGCACGGTGACGTACATGTGTTTCGCCAGTAGCGGTATCAGTTGTCAATGTTGCAGAAGTAGCTTTATAGTGCGTTCTGCGCTTTGCACTTCTTTGCTGACTGTGTCTGCGTTTCGGATTTGGCATAACTCAAATATTAAAGTTCTTAAAAAGCGATTTAATTGTCCAAATTTTTAAATTTCTCCAGGCCTTTCCAGATCGGGTTGTCGTCCGGTCCCTTTTTCTCTTCCGGTTCCATTTTCTTCAACATGTCTTTCGCCGCCTTGTTGCAGTGCGGACCATCCATATTTTCCAACCCGCAATCCCGTTGCATAGGGATGCTGAGGTTGATAAATTCATAGATCCAGTTGGCAACATCCAGGTGGCTTTCATTGCGGCCGATATAATAAACGTCAGGGTCATCTTCCTGGTCGTTCATCAGTTCCGGCTCTTCCACCATTTTCACTGTGATCTTAAATTCGTCCCACAGCTCAAAGGGAAGATCATTATTGCAACGATCGCATGTCAGTTCCAGTGATCCGCCCACTTCAAAGCGAAGCATCATGAAACCGGTATTCTTTTCCAGGTGCAGCTTTACATTCGCGGTACAATTGCGAAAGTCCTGCTGCTGGAAAGGCTCAAAGAACTTGTCGGTGATCTCATAGTTGAACGCATGAACCCCGGGTTTCAGGCCCACAAAAGCTATCTCAAAGTCCCGTCGGTGCCCCATGGATCAACTTTTTAAATCGAAAATTCGGGAGGCAAAGGTAAGGTATTTTCCGCAAAAAATGGGGTGATTTTCAATTATTTTCAGGATTCATGCTTAACTTAATCCCCTGATTCTGAACCCCATTAAAAAAGTACCGGTTTGCAAAAATTCCTTTCCAGGCTTTTTACCCGGCTGATGAAAAGCTGGAGCTGGGTATTGCTGATTGTTCTTACCATTGCCATTAAATGGATTTCCCTGTATCCTGGCTGGGTAGAGCGAAATTACACCTATGGCCTGTACCCGCTTATTTCCCGCTCGCAACGCTTCCTTTTTGGGTGGATCCCGTTCAGCATTGGCGACCTGTTTTATGGCTTCCTAATTGTAGTGCTGGTTTTCCGGTTATCGCGTTTTTTCTGGTTGCTGTTCAAGCGGAGGCTCAACCGCCGCTATTTTATCCGCGGTAGCCAGCAACTCATCTTCCTTTTCCTGTTGGTATACGTTTTCTTCAACCTGCTCTGGGCGCTCAATTACAATCGGCTCGGCATCTCCTACCAGTTATCCATGCGGGTGCAGCGTTATTCTACCGGTGACCTGGATACGCTCACCCGATTGCTGGAAAGCCGGTTAAATTATTATGCTGATTTTGTAACACAGCAGCAGCGCGATTCATTTAACCGCAAACCCTTGCTTTTCCGCGAAGCGCGAATTGCCTACGGCATCGCCGCAAAAAAATATCCATTCCTGTACTACCCGCCACATTCGGTAAAGCCGTCGATCTTCAGTTATGCCGGTAATTATCTCGGTTTCCAGGGCTATTACAATCCATTCTCCGGCGAAGCGCAGGTGAATACAACAATCCCACGGGTATGGGAACCCTTTGTTACGGCCCATGAAATGGCCCATCAACTGGGCTATGCCAAAGAGAATGAGGCCAATTTTGTCGGTTTTCTCGCTTCGCGCGAAGGTGGCTCCAGCGTACTGAAATACTCGATGTATTTTGATATGTACAATTATGCGATTGCCGAATATTTTCAACGCGATTCCTCCGCTGCGCGAATATTGCTGAATCAATTGCATCCACAGGTACAACGGGACCGCCAGGAATGCGGCCGGTTTCTACGCAAGTACCAGAACCCAATGGAAGGCGCCATCATGTGGGCCTACGGCCATTACCTAAAGGCCAATAACCAGCCCGGCGGAAAAAATACCTACAATGAAGTGGTGGCCTGGCTAATTGCCTACTACAAGAAGTTTGGAAAAGACGCGCTTTAAGAAGATAAGATCCAGGCCAATGCCAGTTTGTCGAACCAGCAATAATGGATCTGCAGATCTGTATTGGTTTTTGTAAAATAACCATGGATTACGCCAGTCGCTTCATCAGGTTTGCTCAATTGAATATGTTCCCGGAAATCAACCAGTCCTTCACCAAACCATTTAAACACCGCTTCCTTCGCGCTCCAGAGCAGGGTAGCCTGCTCCAGTTCCTGCCCCGGTGATAAAAACGCGATCTCTGCCGATGAAAGAAATTTGGGAACAAGTCGGCCTACGAGCGGTTTCACCTGTTCGATATCAATGCCCACCCGGCTGCTGCTGCTAACAATGGCGGCGGCATAATCACCACAATGCGAAATGGAAAAATGATAGGCTTCATTGGCCAGGAAGGGGCGACGTGTATCCGCCACGCGAATCAGGTCATACGGAAAACCCGGCACCAAAAAACGAAGCAGGAAACGCCCGGTGAGATGCTGGAGGCGCTTGTGCGGGTGGGTTACATCCCGGTGCAGCGGCACCTGTCCCCGGAAAAAAGATTCCGGTTCTTCAATTTTCCAAACGCCCAGCCGGGTTGTTTCGTTGATTTGATGTTGAAAAAAAACGGGCATTCCTTCTAATTTCGCCTTTACTTTGCTGAACTATAAAGATAACAAGTAGGAGCTGTATGCCCCGTTTGTTCTGATTAAAAAAAACGGACTATGATTCTTTCTGACACACGCATCCTGGAAGAAATTGAGAAGGGGACTATCAAAGTCGATCCTTACAACCGGGAATGCCTGGGCAGTAATTCGTATGATGTACACCTGGGAAAGTGGCTTGCCACCTATCGTGACCATATCCTGGATGCCAAACGCCACAATGAAATTGAATATTTTGAAATCCCAGAAGAAGGATTTGTATTATACCCACATATTTTCTATCTCGGCGTTACGCTGGAGTATACAGAAACGCATGCCCATGTTCCTTTCTTGGAAGGGAAATCTTCAACCGGCAGGCTTGGTATTGATATTCACGCTACGGCGGGCAAAGGCGATGTTGGCTTTTGCGGCCACTGGACGCTGGAGATCTCCGTAAAGCAACCCGTGAAAGTGTACAAGGGAATGCCTGTTGGACAATTGATCTATTTCCCCGTAGAGGGTGAAATTGAAATCAAATACAACCAGAAGAAAAACGCGAAATACAGCGGTCAACCAGACAAACCGATTGAGAGCATGATGTGGAAGAACAAGTTTTAGAACAATGTGCTAATTAATTCTATAATTCGGCAATCACTGTTGTCCGGTAAAAGTCAGGTTTGATTTTACTGGGGTTGACAATGATTAAGTTAGGGGTTTTAGAGGCGCTATTTTAGTAGGGTAGCCCCCT
>JBEHYT010000020.1:0-76158 GCA_048498035.1 Bacteroidota bacterium
GCAACTCGGCCCGCCGGCCGTGGAGGCAAAAAAGCCGCAAGCGATGCAATTGCCCAACTTCATGGGATATGCTAAAATTTTCCCCGGACACTAGTGATTATCGAATCAGCGAATCGCCGAATTAGAAATTAATCAGCACATTAGCACATTTCCACATTAATCATTTTCCTGCAACGCTCTAAAAGTAAAAACCCCATTTCAACTTCGTTGAAACGGGGTCTTTGTGCCCAGGACTGGATTGCATATCCAGAGACTCCTGCGAGGGGCGTACCCAAATCCCCCGGCCCCCTTTCGGTGGCCCTGGTGTTTTCACTTTTTTCGCTTTTGCAAGCAAGACTTGCAACGCTAAAAAGTAAAAACCCCATTTCAACTTCGTTGAAACGGGGTCTTTGTGCCCAGGACTGGATTCGAACCAGCACACCTCGCGGCGCCGCCACCTGAAGACGGTGCGTCTACCAATTTCGCCACCTGGGCAAGTTATTGATCTGGAGGTAATTACCAGCAGATCAACTGTTGGCGGGCTGCAAAGATAAGGGGAAGAAATGAAATTCAACAAATGATTGCACAACTTTATAACGAGCCCTGGCGGCCAAATGGCCTCGTCCGGGCACGGTGCTGAAGCCAGTCTACCGACAATACACCCGGCACCTCTTCCAGGTGTCTGCCCAGGTAGGCAACACGGTCTTTTTCCACCCGGCAAACCACCAACAGCCGGTGGTGCTGCTCGGAAAGGCACTGGCTTAAAATTGTATCAACGGGAATTCCTTTTCTATGTAACAGGCCCGCCACCTGTGAGAGTGTCAGTAGCGGTGAAGACGTGTGTACGGTATAACAACAGGAGGGAAGCAGGGCTTCGTCAGGATATGGATTCATACTGCAAAGTTACAAATTCTGAAAAAAAGGTGATGTAGACACATCTCCTCGGATGGGGTTTAACTTTTACCGAACACCCCTATTATCACATGAGAAAATCCAAAATAGAGGGAGGGGCCTGGAAAGGTCCTCCCGCAGTTGTCTTCCGGACGTGTGACCTGGATTAGTTATGCCCCGGTGCAACTACTATCTGCTTTGTATTGCTGAGAAAACGAACCACAACCAGGGAACGGATTTCAGAAATCATTGTCGCATATAAAGACACGCGAAACGAAGAAAAGGACTATATAAAACGGATATTTTTTTTTATTCCTGCCGTGTACTATCAACATAAAAAAGGCAGTCCCGCAGGACTGCCCATTACCAATAACGCAAATGCAAGATTACATACACTTCGAATTCATTTGTAGATCTTAACTTTCAACTTCAGTTGTAGTTACACGTTTTGTATTTCCGTACGGATCTTTTACCACGGTTGTTGTTTTGCTTTTGCTTCTGCCACCGCTGAAGGCTGCAATCAGGATAATCAGTAACACTGCACCTGCCACCCACATCCAGTTTTGCTGAAACCAGTTTCCTACTTTTTCCTTATCAACCTGTACGGCGGGATTATTATCCTGCGCCATTGCCTGCTGAGTTACCACACTGATCATCACCAATACGGCAACCGCACGCGACGCTAAAAATGACATCATCTGTTTCATAACCTTTGGTTTGGTGAATAATACCTTCACCAATCCAATCCCTGTGCCAGCCACGATTTCAGGTAATGAAGGCGCCCAAAACAGCGCTTTTTTGTGGAATCAGGGAAACAAAAAGGGCAGCAGCGCCCCACCTGGTGGCTATTTCGGATACTGCGCGTCCACAGAAAGGCTGATAATATCTTTATCGCCTTCCCGGTAATAATAGCTTAGTACGATGGTAACGGTATCATCCAGCACCATTTCAAGGTAATTGGGATCATCATAGCGAAACCTGGTTTTGGCCTGCGGAAAAAGGCTCCGCAGTTCATCACCGATCTTCAGGTACCTGGCCCGCAGCCGTCCCTGCAGGTTTGCCTTTTTCTCCTCGTCGATATAACTCGTCCAATAATAATAGTTGTATTGGCTGTTTTTCAGGAATTCAGTAAGAATTGTTTCCAGCGCTCCGGGGAGCTCCAGCGATGATGACCAGGCGTCTCCGGCCCATCGTTTTGCATGAACCTTGCGCTTGCGGAAACTGTGCAGGCGATCGTTCAGATCATGTGCGCTAGCCAAAACCTGGTTCAACACAGCGCCAAGGTTGCGGATTACCGGATCGGTTTCATTGGCATAGCCTGCATCCAGTTTTTTCTGTGCCAGCGCCTCCAGTGCGCCATTCCCGGTACGATGCGCAAAGTTGATGATAACTCTCAATTCCCCTTTGCCGGTCAGTCCGTCACTAATCGCATCCGTATAGAAAGCCGCAGCGCGTTCACGCTCACCACAACTGTCGAGGTAACCCGCCGCGATCCATTTCATCTTGCCGGAATCATTCCATTCAGGGTGCTGATCAAGGATATCGCTGGTTACATTGGCGTAATTATCGGCGTTCGTATATCCGTATTTGTCGATGGTGTTCCGGGAGGCGGTGTCTAACTGTGCGATGGTTTGTAATCCCCGCAGCGTTAATCCCAGCAATATCGTATCCTGTTCCTGTTCGGTCTTTTGTTTCCAGGCCTGGTTAATCGCTACGTACCTCGTCCAGCGTGTTAAAAACGGCGATTGCAGCGCCAGCGCGATGTAATGGTTGGCTTCTTCTTCTTTGTCAAGGTATGCTGCTATTTCTCCCATACCTGCAAGATACTCTACGTAGCCCGGGCCAAAATTGCCGTAGCGAATCTCATAGGTTTGGCCGTTAAATTTATACCGCAACGGGAAATGCGAGGAGTCGGCACCAAAGTATTGATAGTCGTCTTTTACCTTCACCAGTTCATTGTACGACTGCTTCCTGTTGCCGATCCTTCCATATAAAAAGCCAAGTTCATATTGTGACACGGCGCGGAAATAGCGGGCTACATTTTTTTCGTCATCGCTCCCTTTTTGCAATACGCCATCAAGCAACGGTTGAATAACGGACAGGTAGGAGTTCAGCCCTTCGATAATCCGGTCGTGGTTATTATTGATCGTTACCGTGTCCTGGTACTTGCGCATGGCATTGTACTGGCTTACAGCTTTGGCGAGGTCATCGGCGGGCGTTTGTGCGCCGGCAATGCCATAACCAAACAGGAAGGCCGGCAAAAGAAGAAAAAGCGGTCGCATCTTTTTTTGCTAAAACTACTGTTCTGCTGAGTAGCTGAAGTACCCGCCAGTGGGTAAAAAGCAAACCTGGAGGCTTAGGAAAAAAGCCCCGTTGGGATGATGGATCCCGGGAAAAAGGCAAAAAGCCCGGGGCTGGACTAAATACTTACATTAAAATCGCGCAGCGCATCATTCAGGCTCGTTTTCAAATCCGTGCTGGCCTTGCGCTGACCAATGATCAATGCGCAACCCACACCGTATTCTCCGGCAGGAAATTTCTTTGTATAAGTACCCGGGATTACAACACTTCGCGCGGGTACGCGGCCTTTGTATTCTTTAGGTGCTGCACCACTTACGTCGATGATCTTGGTAGACTGTGTTAATACTACATTGGCGCCCAGCACTGCTTCTTTCTCTACTATCACTCCTTCTACCACGATACAGCGGCTGCCGATAAAACATCCATCCTCTACAATTACCGGGCTGGCTTGCAAAGGCTCCAGCACACCACCGATTCCGACACCGCCGCTCAGGTGTACGCCTTTTCCAATCTGCGCACAACTGCCCACGGTAGCCCAGGTGTCTACCATCGTACCCTCATCCACATATGCACCGATATTTACATAAGAGGGCATCAATACCACATTTTTTCCCAGGAACGCACCATACCGCGCCACCGCATGCGGAACGGCGCGTACCCCCAAATCCTTATAGTTTTTCTTCAACAACATTTTGTCATGAAACTCAAATGGCTCCAGGGTCCAGGTTTGCATCTGCTGGATTCCAAAATACAGCAGAATGGCCTGCTTTACCCACTCATTCACTACCCAGCCATTAGCACCAGGCTCTGCTACGCGCAATTTTCCCTTATCTAAATCCTCGATGATACCATGAATAACATCACTGTATTTTTCCTCCTTTAACAACTCGCGGTTGTCCCAGGCTTCCTGTATCAAATCTTTCATAACGATTCTTTTTTCAAAGCTAATAGATAACAGCTGAAAATTAACAGATAACAGGTGAAAATTAACGGATAACAGGTAAAAATTAAAAATGGAAACAAGAGCGAAAAACGAACAGTTAAAAGTGAGCAATAAAAAATGAAAAAGTAGGAAACAGGTTGGCGTGAGTCCATTAATCACATTTTCACATTTGTATTCACATTATCGAATCAGCGAATCGCCGAATCACTGAATTATCTATTAATGCTACTATTTTTGCAGTATGAAGATCGGGTACGACGCAAAACGGGCATTCCATAACAGCACAGGATTGGGACACTACAGTCGCAGCCTGCTGCAGGCATTGGACACCTATTACCCGCAACATGATTATTACCTCTTTAATCCACGCCCCGGCCAATTTTCCCTTACCGGTCAGCACCTCCACGAAGTACAGCCTACCGGCTGGTTCAACCGCAGTTTTTCCTCGGCCTGGCGCAGTTCAGGGGTTACCCGCGACCTGCAAAAATATGGGGTGCAATTATACCATGGGCTGAGTCACGAGATTCCCGTTGGCATCAACAAAACGGGTATTCCTTCCGTGGTTACCATGCACGACCTGATCCACGAGCGCTACCCGGAACAATACAGCGCCATTGACAGGCGCATCTACTCCCGCAAGTTTCGCTATGCCTGCCAGCATGCCACACGCATCATCGCCATCAGCCAGCAAACCCGGAACGACCTGGTTGAATTTTATCATACGCCGGCTGAAAAAATTTCAGTTTGTTACCAAAGTTGTAATCCAGCCTTTGGCCAGGTAGTGTCTGCAGCAGAGAAAGAACGCGTTCGGGCTTTGTACGATTTACCAGCATCCTTTTTTCTCTCCGTAGGCTCCATCATTGAGCGGAAAAACCTTCTCAATTGTTGTAAAGCCGTGTTTCTCCTGCGCGACCGGCTGGATATTCCACTCGTGGTAATTGGAGAAGGAGGGAAATATAAGGAGCAGGTAAAAGATTATATACGCCAGAATAAGCTGCAGCAGAAAATTATTTTTCTGTCGGAAACCAAAGCTGCCCGCGAAACTGTGGCGTTCAAGAATGCGGCCGATTTCCCGGCCATCTATCAATGTGCCACGGCTATGTTATACCCTTCTTTTTTTGAAGGGTTTGGCATCCCGGTACTGGAAGCACTCTGGAGCCGCCTGCCGGTAATTACGTCGAATGTATCCTGCCTGCCTGAAGCCGGCGGGGACGCCGCATTTTATGTAAACCCTGCTATCGCCGAAGAGATTGCCGATGCCATGTATAAAATTGCCACCGAGCCGGAATTACGGTTGTCTATGGCTGTTAAAGGCATGGCGCATGCCGAACATTTTACCCCACAGCGCTGCGCTGCCGCAGTGATGAATTTGTATAAAGAAATATGGTAAATTTTGAAAATGATATCGAAGCCTGCCTGTCCGTGCTGCGAAACGGCGGGTTGATATTATATCCCACCGATACTGTTTGGGGAATTGGTTGCGACGCCACCAATCCCAAAGCCGTAGAACGCGTGTACACCCTCAAGCAACGACCTGATAACAAAGCGATGATCGTATTGCTGGCAGACGAACGGGATTTGCTGCAGTATGTAGCCAGCCCAGACCTGGCTGTTTTTGACTACCTGGCCCAATGCACCAAACCCACCACCGTTATTTATGAAGGCGCGATTGGCCTGGCCGGCAACCTGGTAGGAGAAAACGGAAGCATCGCCATCCGGCTTTGCAAAGAGGATTTTTGCCGCCACCTGTTAAAACGATTCCGAAAACCGCTGGTTTCTACATCTGCCAATATATCCGGGGAACCTACTGCCGCTTCATTTGCTGCCATTAGTCCTCATATCCGGGCCGGGGTTGATTATGTGGTGCAATACCGGCAGGACGATACAACACCTGCAACACCATCTTCTGTGATCAGTTGGAAAAACGGAATGGTGAATATCATTCGTCCCTGACTTACTGTGTTTATATTTGCGGTTTATGGATATCTCCTGCACAGCGCAAGAAAAAGCGATTTTTGAGAAAGTGACAACTGCCGCTGCTACCCTGGGTGTTGCAACCTACCTGGTGGGTGGTTTTGTGCGCGATAAACTGCTGGGCCGCGATTCCAAAGACGCCGATATTGTATGCGTGGGCGATGGAATTACGCTGGCGCAGGAAGTGGCCCAATTGTTCAAACCTATACCTCAGGTAAATTTTTTTAAAACCTTTGGTACCGCTCATATCCGGGTTCCGTTGGATAAACACGGCAGCCAGCTTTTTGATGTAGAGTTTGTTGGAGCGCGCAAAGAAAGCTACCGGCCACAGTCGCGCAATCCCGACGTACTACCCGGTAGCCTGGAAGACGATCAATTGCGTCGCGATTTTACCATCAATGCACTTGCGATCAGCCTGAATAAAAGCGATTATGGCAGGTTAGTGGATCCGTTTAACGGGATTGCCGACCTGGAAGCAAAGATCATTCGGACGCCGCTGGAACCAGGCCGTACATTCAGTGATGATCCATTGCGAATGCTACGTGCCATCCGCTTTGCCACGCAGCTTGGTTTTACCATTGAACCCGGCACCTGGGCAGGTATTTGTGCGCATGCGCAACGGATTCATATCATTTCCCAGGAACGTATTACCGATGAGCTGAATAAGATCGTGGCGGCACCAAAACCCTCCGTTGGCTTTGACCTGTTGTATAAAAGCGGTTTGCTGCAACTGATCTTTCCGCAAATGGTGGAACTGGCCGGTGCAGAATACAAAGATGGTTACGGACATAAGGATAATTTTTATCACACCCTGCAGGTGCTGGACAACCTGGCTGCCAATAGTGAAGACCTGTGGCTGCGCTGGGCAGCCATTCTGCATGATATTGCAAAGCCGGCCACCAAGCGTTTTGAAGAAGGTCATGGCTGGACGTTCCACGGACATGAGGTAGTAGGTGGACGAATGGTGCCGAAAATTTTCGGCAAATTAAAATTGCCGCAGAATGAAAAAATGAGGTTTGTGCGTAAGATGGTGGAATTGCATCTGCGTCCTATTAGTCTTACCAAAGAAAATATCACGGATTCCGCCATCCGGCGCTTGTTATTTGATGCCGGTGAAGATTTTGAATCGCTGATGTTGCTTTGCGAAGCGGATATTACTTCCAAAAATAAACAGAAGGTTAAACGCTATTTGGAAAATTTTCAACTGGTGCGGGAACGTTGTGCGGTGGTGGAAGAAAAGGATCATATCCGGAGCTGGCAGCCACCCATTAATGGTGAACTGATTATGGAGGTATTTGCATTGGCACCTTCCAAGCCTGTTGGCTTAATTAAAGATGCGGTAAAAGATGCTATCCTCGACGGTGTAATTCCCAACACCTACGAGGCAGCTTATGAGTGGATGCTGCAACGCGCCCGTGAATTGGGCATCGAACCCAAAAAGTAAATCCAGTACAAGAAACAGGCCAAATCTGGTCTCCAAATCTGCTGTAGATCAAGGGCTTTTAATTGCAGCTTTACAGCGAAATTCGTAAATTTGAAGTATGGCAATTTTAAAATTCAGGGTCTATTTCGAAGAAGATGAAAGTATCTACCGGGACGTGGTAATCCGCCACACCCAAACCTTTCGGGACATGCATGAAACTATCCTGAAAGGGTATGAATTTGACAGCAAACACAAGGCGACTTTTTTCCGTAGCAATGATCACTGGCAACGTGGCCGCGAGATTTCGCTGGAAAAATATGAGAAAGAATATAAGGCGCCGCCATTGATCATGGCTGAAACCAGCATTGGCTCAGAGATCAAAGATCCCAACCAGCGGTTTATTTATCTATATGATTTTAATAAAAACTGGACCTTCCTCGTAGAGTTGATCAATGTAGCGAAGGAGGAAAATCCAAAGATCAGCTATCCCGCCGTAGCGCGCGCCGAAGGCATTGCGCCCAGCCAATACGGCACAAAAGGACTGCTGGGCGAAAAATTTGCCGACGTAGAAGAAAAATATGATCTCAGCGCCGGCGCCGATGGCTTTGGTGAAAAAGACGAAGATGGCGAAGATCTCGGAAACTTTAGTGAGCAGGAAGAAGAAAGTTGATAGTTAAAAACTGATAGATAATAGATAACAGATAATAGATAGCAGATAATAGTTTTTAATAGTTAGCACATAATTGTCGCGGAGTTGGGGGAGGGGGTGTAAACAGGGCTTCGAAATTTTCATTTCACGATGTCTTTCCATTTTTAATTTCCATTTGTTTTTCATTTTTCATCATTCATTTTTCATTATCTCTTTGTCTTTCAAAAAGGTTATCATCATCGCGGGGCCTACGGCTGTAGGAAAAACGGCAACCGCGATTGCTGTAGCCCGGGAGTTGAATACCGCTATCATCTCTGCAGATAGCAGGCAGTGTTACCGGGAATTGCGGATTGGCGTAGCCCGCCCATCGGAGGAAGAACTCGCTGCAGTACCACATCACTTTATCGCTTCGCATTCTATTCACGACGAAATAACCGCCGCCACGTTTGAAACCTTTGCGCTGAATTTGCTGGAACAATTGTTTCAAAAGCATGATACGGTAGTAATGACCGGTGGCACCGGGCTCTACATTCGCGCGTTTTGCGAAGGGCTTGATGCCATACCTTCCGTTGATCCCGCGATCCGTCAAAAAATACAGGATGCTTATGCAGCGAACGGGCTTCCCTGGCTACAGGAAATGATACGAATAAAAGATCCTCAATTTTTTAACAGCGGTGAAATACGCAATCCACAACGGATTATGCGTGCATTGGAAGTGGTGGAGGAAACCGGCAAATCCATTCTTGCATTTCGCAAGGGAGAAAAAACGCCCCGTAACTTCCAGGTAATTAAAACTGCGCTTGAATTACCCCGGGAAGAATTGAACCAACGTATAGCGTTGCGTGTTACACAGATGATTGCTGACGGACTGGTTGAGGAAGTGCGGCAATTGCTGCCCTTCCGCCATTTGAATGCGTTGCAAACGGTTGGCTACACCGAGATTTTTGACTACCTGGATGGCCGCTTGTCGCTGCACGAAGCTGTGGAACGCATTACGATCAATACCCGCCAATATGCCAAACGCCAGATGACCTGGTTTAGGAAAGACGGCGAAATGAAATGGTTTGCACCCGGACAGGTGCAGGAAATAATCCATTACGCTGGACAAACAGGCTCCTGATCTATTGTTTCTTTAAAATAATGAATATGGAATACAGACAACTGGGCAATTCCGGACTCAAAGTGCCGGTACTCAGCTTCGGCACTGCTACATTTGGCGGCAGCGGCGATTTTTTCAAGGCATGGGGAAGTACACAGGCAGATGAAGCCACACGCATGGTAAGCCAATGCCTGGATGCAGGCGTTACATTAATGGACACTGCCAATACCTATTCCCGCGGTTTGTCGGAAGAAATTCTTGGCAAGGCAATCCAGGGGCGCCGTCATCAGCTGCTGCTATCTACCAAAGCCACATTTCCCATGGGTGAAGGTCCGAATGATTACGGATCATCGCGCTTTCATATCCTGCAGCAATGTGAAGCCAGTTTAAAAAGACTGGGCACTGATTACATTGACATTTATCACATGCACGCCTTTGACGGTACCACTCCGGTGGAGGAAACGCTTCGTGCGTTGGATGATTTGGTGCAGTCTGGCAAAGTACGCTATATCGCTGCTTCCAATTTCTCCGGCTGGCACCTGATGAAGTCGCTGGCCATTGCCGAACGTTACGGCTGGAACCGTTACGTTTCTCACCAGGTGTATTATTCCCTGCTGGGCAGGGAATATGAATGGGAACTGATGCCGCTTGGTGTAGACCAGGGCGTGGGTGCCATGATCTGGAGCCCATTGGCAGGCGGGCGCCTGAGCGGAAAAATTCGCCGCGGCGCGGCGATTAAAACAGACAGCCGCTTTGGGCAATTAGGCCCACACGGCCCTGCCGTGCCCGAGGAGCGCCTTTTCAACATCGTAGATGAACTGGCGGCTATTGCGGAAGAAACGGGTAAGACGATACCGCAGGTGGCGCTCAACTGGCTGCTGCAACGGCCCACGGTGTCTACGATTGTAATAGGCGCCAGGAACGAAGAACAGCTTCAGCAAAACCTTGGTGCTGTGGGCTGGAATTTATCACAGGAGCAGGTAGATCGCCTGGGCAAGGTGAGTGATGTACCACCCATCTATCCCTACTGGCACCAGCGCCAGAATACCCGGTTGAATCCCATCCCGGTGCAATAAAAAAAACGCCAGCCGGTTGTCGGCTGGCGTTTTTACTATCTTTTCAATTCTCCTTTATATTTTAAAACCTACCGAAAGAACGGCATTGCCGCCAGTATTTTTGATGCTGGCACCGGAGAAAAATCCATTCTGAAGTCGATACGCATAATCTACATCCTTACCCATTGTATGTACATAAGCGAGATCTACAAAGAAACCGTGGTTGCGGTAACCGAGACCACCAGTTAGCTGGAAACGATTTCCTTTTTCACCGGCAATATCTTTATACGGGTTGCCGTAATAAGCTGCACCCAGTCGCACCATTACCGTTGTAAATTTCAATTCGCCACCTACCTTAAAATTGAAAGCGCCTTTGTAAGCGTTATCAATCGCTTTGTTTACAGATTTGAAATAGTCTTTGGAATCCTGGTTGGGATCCGTACCTGGATCAACTGAAAATGAAGATGCCTTGTAGTTAATGTACTCAAGATCGGCAGTAATAAATCCCTTCTGCTTACGTACATCGGAGATCTCGCGCAACACATACGATGCAGAAGCCAGGATGCGGTAGGGTGATGTGTACCAATATTTATACCTGTTAGTGCCATCCGCGGAGGTAAAGTCGAGCGAAGACTGGTTCAGCCTTCCTTTATAACCTTCCGTATCCGTAATCACCGTTACAGAATACTGGTCGTTCATGCTGTAAAAAGTGGGGGAGTGGATAGCCAGCCCCAGGCGTACAAAATCCGTAGGTTTATAAATAACACCTACTTTAATATTAACGCCAACACCGTTGGTGATCAGGTTTTGAGAGATGGAGGCAAAGTCGAACTTGTTATTGGGATTGTCGGTGGCATCCGCTTCGGTAAATGTCGCTTCGCGGTCGTAATGCAGGATCGGGATGCCAATGGTTCCTCCATAATAGAATTTATCATTCTGGTTACCGGCTCCGGCAATGGCAAGTTCTGTGATACCGCCCCGGCTGATCACTTCATTTTGTTGCAGTAACCCGGTCGCAATCGGCGCACGGGTTTGAAACTGGTAATTACCAGTGCTACCTCCGCCAATGGTATCTATCCAGTAGGTGTTAAAGGCCAGGCTGGTGCCATAAATATAGTTTTGGGCTACACTGTTGGCGTCCCGGTCATTATTGTTCTGGATTTCTTCCAGGAATTTTTGTGAATAAGAACTCTGCGTATTGAGACCGCGGTATAGCAGGTTACTTCCAAAATTGGCGGTGCGGTTGATGGCAATCGAGAATGCGGAACCGTGTGATTTACCGCGGTAATTTCCATCGGTACCGCCAATTACGACGCCGGTTGTTCCAAAACTCAGGTAACCACGGTTATCCTTTTCTGTACGTCCCAGGTAAGTTGCCTTATTGTTGAGAAAGTTATACCCGGGCGTAATAACCAGGTCGCCGGTTTTGTACATGCCAATACCTGCCGGGTTTACGAATACGGATGATATTTCTCCTCCTAGTGACGTCATAGCCCCACCAATCGCCTGCTGGCGGGCGGTACCGGACGAAGTGTACCAGGAATAACGCAATGCATCTGTAGGATCCTGGGCATTGGCTTCAATGAAAGCCATGCCAAGGGCGATGAAAAATAGTTTTTTCATATTAGTCGATTAACGGAGATGATTGAGGTCGTTTGCGTCTGGTGTGTGGTGAAACAAAAGGCCCGTACAAAGTTACGGGCCTTCCGCTTCTTAAAATTTTCTAACAGGCGCTGAACTTCCGGAAGAAGAACTGCCGGATGAACTGGAACTGCTGGATGATCTGCCTGAAGAACTGTTATTGGATGATGAATTTGAATTATTATCCGAACCACGGAACACATTCCGCAGAAAATCACCTGATGTGCGGGTAGTGCGGGTAGTTGTAGTGCGCCGCGGAGACGAACCGGTTGGCAGGTAATGATTGCCGCTGTTGTTATAGATCCGGTTGGTATAATTCCGGTTGGTAATTGAATTGTTGTTGTACACGTTGTACACCGCCAGGTTAGTGCCCCGCGGTCCGTAGTACGGACTTCTTGGCGTTGAAATAATTACCCCGTGATAATACGGGTTATACACCGAGTTCCAGTAGGTGTAGGGCGTCCAGGGATTATTCCAGTAATTGTAATTGTAGTAGGAATAATTATAGCGATTGCCGTAGTAATACCAATCATCAAGATCGCTCCACATATAAGGGTTGCGAACCTTCATCCGCAGATAGCGATCTTCGTAATAATCTTCGCCGTGGTATTGACGACTGTCGCGGTCATCCGTACGTGCGTATTCATCTCCACGCGGTTGGGCGGGGGAATAATACACATCATCCGGTGTTTGCGAGTTTTTATAGGCGGTAGTACAGCTGCTCATGGCAACTGCTGCCGATAATGCCAGGAGTAAAATTGCTGATTTCATGGCAAATGGTTTAAGCTGTTAATTATGAAGTTACTACTTTTGTGCGACTTTTAGCGTTACACAATCGTTTGTGTAACAAAGTTTCGGCCATTTTTCGAGATTTTCCAAGGATGGTTTGTTAATATTAATCTAAAGCCAAACAGCTGATTAAACCCGGATTAAAAAAGTTATGAGTAAAGAGATCACCTCGCGCGAAAAGGATTATTCGCAATGGTATAATGACCTGGTATTAAAAGGAGAACTGGCTGATTATTCAGCAGTTAGGGGTTGTATGGTGATTAAGCCGTATGGATTTGCCCTTTGGGAAAATATGCGGGATGCATTGGACAAAATGTTCAAAGACACTGGTCACGTGAATGCATATTTTCCTTTGTTTGTACCCAAGAGTCTTTTTGAAGCGGAGGAAAAGAATGCCGAAGGGTTTGCAAAAGAATGTGCAATTGTAACGCATTACCGGCTGAAGGCCGATCCGGATCATAAAGGAAAATTGATGGTGGATCCGGAAGCAAAGCTGGAAGAAGAACTGGTGATCCGCCCCACCAGTGAAGCCATCATCTGGAACACATATAAGGGCTGGATACAGTCGTACCGCGACCTTCCCATTCTTGTAAACCAATGGGCTAACGTGGTGAGATGGGAAATGCGTACGCGCTTGTTTTTGCGCACTGCCGAATTTTTATGGCAGGAAGGGCATACGGCACATGCTACGCGGGAGGAAGCCGTAGCTGAAACCGAGAAGATGCTTGGTGTGTATGCTGATTTCGTAGAGAACTGGATGGCCGTGCCCGTTATCCGTGGTATAAAAACACCCAATGAACGATTTGCCGGTGCAGAAGAAACCTATTGCATTGAAGCATTAATGCAGGATGGAAAAGCCCTGCAGGCCGGCACTTCGCACTTCCTGGGGCAGAATTTTGCAAAGGCATTTGATGTAAAATTCAGCGATAAGGAGAATAAACTGGAATACGTGTGGGCCAGCAGTTGGGGTGTAAGCACCCGCCTGGTGGGTGCGCTGGTAATGGCGCATAGTGATGATGAAGGATTAGTGCTGCCTCCCCGGATTGCACCATTGCAGGTGGTTATTGTGCCTATCTACAAGGGAGATGAGCAGAAGGCATTGATCTCTGCACGCGTAGAAGAAATTGTGCGTGAATTGAAAGCCCTCGGTATCCGCGTGAAGTATGACGATAACGACAATGCACGGCCCGGTTGGAAATTTGCCGAATATGAAATGAAAGGTGTGCCGGTACGCCTGGCGCTAGGAGCGAGAGATCTTGAGAAAAATGAAATTGAAGTGGCACGCCGCGATACCCGCGAGAAAACAACGGTATCACTGGATGGCATCGCGGCGCGTGTAAATGATTTATTGCAGCAAATACAACGCGATATGTTTGACCGCGCCCTCCGCTTCCGGGATGAACGTATCACAAAAGTTGACAGCTGGGATGAATTTGTAGCTTTACTGGATAGTAAAGCTGGCTTTATTTCGGCGCATTGGGATGGTACACCCGAAACGGAAGAAGCGATCAAGGAAAAAACAAAAGCAACCATCCGTTGTATTCCGCTTGATAACCAACAGGAAGAGGGCACATGTATCTTATCGGGCAAGCCATCACGCCAGCGGGTGTTATTTGCCAGGGCGTATTAAATACTCATTCTATAGCGGCGTTTGTTGGCGGCCGGAGAAGTTTGAAGTATATTCGTTTGTATCAAACCTGAAACCGATGGATCAATCTACACCTTCATCTTCGCAAAGTCTTTTTGACAGCACGCTTACAGAAACAGCTAAATCGCATTTGTTTGAATCTGCCAAATGGGGCCGTATCTATGCTATTCTGGGATTTATAGGATCTGGCCTTTCCGTTTTATTCATGGTTTGGTTTGGAACAAATGCAGACCGGATATATGACTACAGGAGGTACGGAACGTATGGTGATGCACTTACTGAACAGGAAAAAGCGGCAATGATTTTCGTGTTAACCTGTGGGATAATTGGCACGCTTTTGTACCTAATTGCGTGTAGCTATCTCTGGAAATATTCCAACTTGATGCGCAAAGCGATGACTACCGGCGATGAAGCCAGTTTAACGTCCAGTTTCCGCTACCTGAAAATTTTGTTTCGGTACATCGCGATCCTTACTATCATCGGGATGTCTTTGTTTTTCCTGTTTTTACTGCTGGGCGTTGTGGGTTCCAACCAGTAAAAAGTAAATAAAGATAAGCAGGCGATATCCTGTCTGCAAACGGCATCTTGTCTTAGCCGTGGGTGACGGGATGTTCCCGGAGAATGATATTGTCAATACATGGCTCCTGTTTTGTCCCGGGTTCCATTATTTGGTAGACAGGTAATTATAATCTTTTAGCAGGATTTCCAGGAAATCGAAAGGCGACATGGAGGATTCTATTCCCAGGTGATCTTTGATCTTTTTCATCGCGTTCTCCGCCATATAAAAGTCACCTTTCCGACGGGCTGTTTCCAAAATGCTTTTTATCGCATTAATGTCTTTGTCGCTTAACTGCATAATGGCCGGGAATGATGGTACATAGTTATCTGCCACTTCCTGGAATACGGTTTCATTGATGTCTGTCTGCTGGCTGGTGCGAACTAAAATAGTGCGGGCGAGCATATCGCCCAGGCGTTGTCCTTTTTTGGAAGAAACGGCAAGCACGATTTCGAGGATCACGATGCCGATCAGGAGGAGGGTGATAAAAACATTTTCGCCAGACTGTATCGTTGCGATGTAAAAGAAGAGGAATACCAGCCACAGGTCAGAAATGCGCAGCAGCCAGCGGATGATGGCCTGGCTAACGCTTTCCTTGCCTCCATTTTCGGAAACAACCCTGATGCCCATTATCTTTTTCCCAATGCTTTGGCCATTCATAAGTATTTCCAGTACTACGTGGTAGATCATCAGGGGAGCCAGCAGAAGAAATGCCTTACCGCCGGAATCTATTCCGTCGTCCATAGACGAATTGATGATGATTGGCCGGAAAACGAACCAGAAATAGAGAAATTCGCTTGTCATATCGATCAGCAGGGCAACGAAACGCCGGTAGAATTCGGGTACTTCAAATTCAAGTTCAATATTAAAATTTGTTGGAATCCGGACTACGCTCATAAAAAAGGCTTCACGGCCTGTAATTTAATAATTTTTAAATCTGTGTGAGCAGGGTAGCCGGTGTTATTCAAAAAATAGTATTTTACAACGTAAACCCATCCTTTTGAGAGAAGCGCTGTTTATCAAAAAAAATAAAGACCGGTGGCTGAAAAACCAGCAGTCGCCGCCAGTGGATCCCGATGAAATTGCGAAGGAATTTACCCAAACGGTAGAAGACCTGGCGTATGCGAAGACATTTTATCCGTCTGGAAAGATAACGCAGTTCATCAATGCGGAAGCATCCCGCATGTACCTGGATATTTACCGTAACAGGAAAGAAGAGTCGAACCGGATTGTACGGTTTTGGAAATACGACCTTCCCCTTACCTTGTATAAACATCGCAGGGCGCTCATGTTTTCCTTTATCATTTTTGCTGCATTTTTTGCATTTGGATATTTTGCTGCTTCGCAGGATGAATCATTTGCCAGTGCTGTATTGGGACCGGGATATGTTGCTGAAACGAAACAGAATATTGCCGTTGGCAATCCTTTTGGCATTTATGAAACGGGAACACCCTTCTGGATGTGGATGTATATTATGATCAATAATATCAAGGTCACTGTGATCATGTTTTTTGCAAGCATCCTCGGTATACTGCCCGGTCTTTTCCTGCTGTCGAAAAATGCGGTAATGACGGGTGTATTTGACGAATTTTTTGCGTCCCGCGGCCTTGGCATTAATTTCTGGATGGTGGTGTTTGTTCACGGTACGCTTGAGATATCTGCTATCATTCTTTCCGGCGGAGCCGGGTTAGTGCTTGGAAAAAGTTTCATTTTCCCCGGCACGATCTCCCGCATGGAATCATTTAAGCAGGGCGCCAAAGATGGTGTCAAGATTATTGTGGGTATGATGCCGGTGCTGGCGCTGGCTGCTTTTTTTGAAAGTTTCATCACCCGCCTTTATAATGACTTCTCCATACTTACCACTTCCGTGTTCGGCCTTTCTGTTGTATTCGTGATCTGGTATTTTGTAATTTATCCGCACCGGCTGGGGCGGAAATTGAAAGCACAGTTGCATGAGGAAGAAAGTATTTAACGTGAATGGGAAAAATAACAACTGGCGATTGCGGGTTTTTTTCTGCATCTTCCTGCTGTTGGCAACCGGCGCAATAAATGCACAGGTTACTGTTGAACCGGGGGATGAAGACTCAACGGTCATGGAAGATTCCACGGTGATTGAGGAATCCCCCCAGCAAAATACAACTTCGTTATTTGACCCTGTTTATGACGATTCGCTTCGGAACACATCAATTTCATTGCGGGTAATTCCTGATTCATCGCTTTCTTCTATCCGCAAGGATCCCGATTTCTGGTATGCCGACTCTGTGTTCAGGGGAAAAAAACAACGGCAGCTGGTGCGTGGCTCTACCGGCAGCGGGGACCCGGGAACAACGTCGCAGCCCAGCGAGCAACACAGGACTGCGACCACTTCTTTTTCCAGCGGAACAGTGGGTCTGTTGTGGGTATTGATCATCGCCGGATTTATCGCCATCGTACTCCTGTTCCTGTTCAACAAAAATGTAAACCCCTTTGGCAAGCGGAACCGGAAGATCGATAAGGAAGGGGATGTGGAAGATACCGAAGATATTTTTTCAATCAATTACCAGCGTGATATCGACAAAGCGGCAGCCGCCGGTAATTACAGGCTGGCCATCCGGCTGATGTTTCTCCGAACGCTTACCAACCTGGCAAACCAGCAATTGATCCAGTATAAAGCGGGTCGTACCAATATGGATTACCTGGGACAAATGAGTGGCTTACCACATTATGCAGATTTTTTCAGGCTGGTGCGCAGTTATGAATATGCCTGGTACGGTCAATTTGAGGTAAGCCCGGAAGCATACGCCATTATCAGGCGCGATTTTGAACAATTTAAACCGGGCTTGCACGGATGAAGAAGAAACTGATCTTTTACAGCGCAATCGCCATCGTGCTGGTAGCAGTGATCCTGCTGCTCATCACCAGTCCCAAGCAGGATACGCCCGTCAGGCGAAGGATCAACTCAGCGGTTACGTTTAAAAAGGAAGACAAAAACCCATACGGATGCTTTATCGCTTTCAACCACCTGAAAAGCCTTTTTCCGGCGGCGTCTGTAACACCCAGCCCACAAGTGCCCGGTTACTGGGATTCCCTTTCCAATTACAACGATGGACAGGCGCTGGTAGTTGTTTCCCCCAATTTCTTTGCCAGCCGGTTTGAGATGAAGATACTTGCGCGTTTTGTGTCGGCCGGTAATACCGTGATCGTGAGCGCAGAAAATCTTTCCAGCGAAGCAGAGGATGCCCTCCATGTAGCGCTGAATCCTTCCTATTTTGGAACGTTGCCTTCCCCGGATTCGTCTGCCGTCTCACTTTCATCACCGCCATTTCCTGCGGCTGGTCCGTTTACCTACACAGGCTATAATTTCCAGAGCTGGCTTGAAACCTTCAACCAGGCCTATGTGGATTCGCTCGGCACAGACCAGGATCAACATGTTAATTTTGTTCACCTCAGGGTAGGAAGGGGACATTTTTACCTCCATACGGCACCGCTCGCGTTAACCAATTATTTCCTGTTGCAGGGAAATAACCTGGATTATTATGAAAATCTTTTTTCGCTGATCCCTGCGGGTACGCATACAATAGTGTGGGATGAATATTATTTAGAAAAAAAATATGGCGGTTCAAGCGACCGGAGCCGGAGCAGTTACGACAACGACAACCGGGGCTTCCTGGGTGAATTAGCCCGCTACCCGGCCATGCTGTGGTTTTTCCTGACTATTGCACTGGGATTATTGTTGTATACATTCAACGAAGCAAGGAGAAAGCAACGGGAGATACCAATTGTCAAAAAGCCTGCGAATGATTCACTGGACTTTGTAAAAACGATTGGAAGGCTTTACTTCGACAAAGGAAACCATACGAATCTTGCCCGGAAAATGGCCAGCTATTTCCTGGAGTATGTGCGATCGAAATACAAACTTTCAACCAGCGTCCTGGATGATGCATTCATTGATAAATTGCGGTACAAATCAGGTGTTGGCGGGGAGGAATTAAGAGCGATTGTGACAACTATCAACCGGCTTGACCGTGGAGTAACGCTCACTTCGACCGGCCTGGCAGATTTTTATAAACAACTCGAAAACTTTTACAAAAAAGCATAAGCATGGAAGAACAATTATTTCAGGAACGTGCCGATCTCACCGTATTAAATAACGCAGTAATTGCGTTGCGCAGCGAACTGCGAAAGATTATCGTTGGACAGGATGAGATGGTAACACTGATATTGGCAGCTTTACTGGCAGACGGCCATATTTTGATCGAAGGCGTACCCGGCGTTGCCAAAACTCTCACTGCTAAACTGGTAGCAAGATCAGTAGACGCAGGATTTTCGCGGATACAGTTTACGCCCGACCTGATGCCTTCCGATGTATTGGGAACACCGGTATTTAATCCGCGGGAAGCTTCTTTTGAATTCAAGAAAGGCCCCATTTTTAGCAATATTGTCCTGGTGGATGAGATCAACCGTGCACCTGCAAAAACACAATCCGCCCTGCTGGAAATTATGGAAGAACGGCAGGCGTCGGTAGATGGTCGTACCTATCCAATGGCGTCGCCATTTATGGTGCTGGCCACGCAAAACCCGGTAGAGCAGGAGGGTACCTATCGTTTGCCGGAGGCACAACTAGACCGTTTCCTGTTTAAGATCGTTGTGCCGTATCCAACAGAGAGCGAGGAGTTTGACATCCTGGCCCGTTTCCATGCGCTGGGTAATACGCCGCTGCAGGATATCGTAAAACCTGTGCTGGGCAGCCAGCAGGTGAATGACCTGCGGCAGCAGATCCGGAATATTCTTATTGAAGAAAAACTATTGCAATACATCGCGCGATTTATTCACCAGACCCGCAATCACAAATCGATCTACCTGGGTGCGTCACCCCGTGCATCGCTGTCCATGATGAATGCTTCAAAAGCAATTGCCGCCATGCAGGGCCGGGATTTTGTAACACCAGATGATATCTCAACAGTTGCCATTCCCGTATTGCGTCACCGGATCATCCTCTCCCCGGATAAGGAAATGGAGGGAGTAACGGAGGATGATGTTATTCGCCAAATTATGCAAACCCTTGAAATTCCCCGTTAAATTGCCGGCCGTTGAAACATATCTTTTTTCATAAAACTGTTTTTTTTATCATTGGCTGCGCCGCCCTGATGTTCCTTGCCAGTTATTTCTTCCCGGTACTTTTCCGCGTAGGATTTCTCGTGCTGCTGTTATTGCTGATCGCTGTTGTTGCCGATTTACTAATTCTCTATGCAAAAAAGAATGGCATTGAAGCTAACCGGGTTGTGGCAGACCGCCTCGGACTGGGCGATGATAATAAAGTTCGCCTGGAAATTACCAACAACTACGGCTTTGCGGTTCATATAAGTGTTATAGATGAGATTCCCGTACAGTTCCAGGATCGCAACTGGATAAGACGTGCGATGGTGGACTCCGGCCAGCTTCACTCAATAGAATACACCCTGCGGCCGGTGACGAGGGGTGAGTATGCATTTAATGCCATCAATATTTTTGTGGAAGGACCGCTGTCGCTGGTAAAAAGACGTTTCCAGGTTGAGGCAAAGAAAATAACGAAAGTGTACCCGTCTGTTTTAACCATGCGCCGGTTTCAGCTGCTCGCCATTTCCAACAAATTACAGGAATCAGGCGTCAAGAAAGTGCGGCGGTTGGGGCATAGCATGGAGTTTGAGCAGATTAAAGAATATGTACGTGGAGATGACTACCGCACGATTAACTGGAAAGCGACGGCCAGGAAAGATAATTTCATGGTCAACAATTTTATTGATGAGCGAAGCCAGCAGGTGTATTGTATCGTGAATAAAGGAAGAGTGATGAAAATGCCGTTTGACGGGCTCACGCTGCTGGACTATGCCATTAATGCCTCGCTGGTATTAACCAACATCGCGATGATCAAACAGGACCGGGCTGGCCTGATCACGTTTGCGGAATCGCTTGATAACTTCCTGCCCGCAGATCGTAAGCCCGGCCATATGAACCAGGTGCTGGAAATGTTGTATCGGCAGGAAACAAAGTTCCTGGAAGCCGATTACGAAAAATTATATTCAACAGTCCGTAACCGGATTACCAACCGGAGCCTGCTGATTCTTTTTACCAACTTTGAATCCATGGAAGGGTTGAAGCGGGAACTGCCCGCTCTGCGGAAGATAGCCCATCATCACCTGCTACTCGTTGTATTCTTTGAAAATACAGCGCTTCGCGAAATCACCGAGCAGCGAACACAAACGCTGGAAGACATCTATATCAAAACCATTGCGGAAAAATTTGTACATGAAAAGCGATTGATGGTGAAGGAACTGCAAATGAACGGAATACCTTCTATTCTTACCACGCCACAAAACCTGACGGTAAACACCATTAATAAATACCTGGAAATAAAAACGCGAACGTCCATTTAGGATGATGTTCTGGTCTGCGGTTCCTGGCAGCCAATGATTATCTTCGCGTTATGAATACGTATGAAGAAGGTCGCGTATTACTCATTGATAAACCACTGGAGTGGACATCCTTTGACGTAGTGAATAAATTGCGAAACCAGTTGCGGATCAAAAAAGTGGGACATGCAGGCACACTTGATCCACTGGCAACCGGGTTGTTGATTATCTGTACGGGAAAATTTACCAAGCGCATCAATGAATACATGGCGCAGGAAAAAGAATATACAGGTTCTTTTACGCTGGGTGCTACCACACCCACCTACGACCTGGAAAGTGAACCGGTGGATCACAAGCCGGTTGATGGCATTACCCTGGATCAATTAAAGGAAGCAACCATACCTTTTACAGGTGCTATTCAGCAGGTACCACCTGCCCATTCGGCTATTAAGATCAACGGAAAACGCGTATATGAACTTGCCCGGCAGGGCAAAGAGGTAAAACTGGAACCACGCGCCGTAACAATCCACGAATTTGAAATAACCGCTATGCATCTTCCGCTGGTGGAATTCCGCGTGGTGTGTTCAACAGGCACTTATATCCGCAGCCTTGCAAATGACTTTGGCCAGGCCCTTGGCACAGGTGCTTATCTGAGCAGTCTTTGCAGAACACGCATCGGCACTTTTCACCTGCGCGAGGCGAGCAGCATGGAACAGGCGTTGGAAGAAATCCGCAACTACAGGGAACAGGATCAAAGCTTAAATGGATAGTTGATCCCGATCTGCAACTGTCCGCCAAAAGGCTTCCAGTTGTAAAAGAGTTTGTTCTGACCGGCCGCATGTGTCGGGTCCGGACTTGGATCCTTCATTTTGTAGGCATAATCCAGGCGGATCAGGAAGAAACTGAAGTCGAGCCGCAGTCCCGTTCCGACACCAATGGCGATATCTTTTCCAAGTCGGCTGATATCAAATACCTGCTCCGGCGGTCCCGCGGATTTTTTAAGCAGCCATACGTTGCCAATATCGGTAAACAAAACGCTTTCTACTTTTACACCGGCCAGGTTGGCCAGCGGGAAGCGGTATTCTGCATTTACTTCCAATTGCATATCTCCATAACGCTCGGGATTTTCCGCAAAGTCCATAATGGATGATCCCGGTCCCAGTCTTCGCAGCCGCCAGGCGCGCATACTGTTTGGACCACCACCGTAAAATTGTTTAAAGAAGGGCATGTGCGAACGTTTCCGCTCATTGCGGGTAGAATTCAACTCCCAGCCTACGCCTGCAAAGGCGTGAAGCGCGAGCGATGTTTTACGAAACTTATAGAGTTGTGTAAAGTCGGCGCTAAACTTAACGAAGCTATATAATTGTGAATCCAGGAATTTGCTCCGGATAAAAGAAAGCGGGATCGGCAATTCGGTATTCAGTGTAAGAACATTTGGATTTTTAGCCCGGTTGTTGGAAACTGACCATCCACCCTGCACAGATGCAACAAAGCCATCCGTGAAAATATTTCGCAGTGCCGGGTTGGCATCAATCAGGTGTAGCAGGCTGTCGCGTTCACGCAAATAGGAATATTCGATATTGGGCAATTTTACAGACACCTGTATGCTCCTGTTGCGGCGCGGGATATTCTGGGAAAATTCATATCCCCAGGAAGCATTTATCCGCGTTAAATTATACAGACTTCTCCGTTCAGTATTATCCGCGTTGAACGACAAAACGGTTTGCACATTATCCCGCAGGCGGTCTGGCAACCAGTTGAAAGCAGGAATTGGCCTCGGAAAAAAGATATTGTAGCCGACACCCACCTGCTGGGTTTGGATAAATTTGGATCCAAACTCAATACCATAGCGGAAATTGACGGTATTTAGATTTGCCGCATGCGCAAAATTCCGGTCCTGCACCCCTACGTTCACACCCAGTCCGAGCAGGTTGCCGGAGAGAGCGGTTTGGTTTTGCGAGATTTCGGTGTTGGCATTAAACAGATATTTCACAGCCGGGGTAAGGTGAAAGTCGAAATCCACAGTATCCTCATCTGGTCGAAAATGCGGCGTGGCGTCTACGATCTTCCAGGCGCCCAGGCTATTGAGCCGGTTCAACGTTCGCTGGTATCTGCGCTGACTATAGGGTTGGCCATGTTTGAGGTAAATATTAATTGGGAAAATATGCGGCTTGAATTTTTTACCACGTTGGATCACACTCAGGTAAGGCGTAACCTGGGTCTCTGTGCGAGGTTTTGTGGTGTCTGGCGGATAATCAGGATAAATATTAATATTACCGATATAATAACGCATCAGTTTTGCGCTGTCGGCATCCGGCTGCAGCCGGAATTCAATATTAGCGGTTGGTTTCTGCCGGCGCGCCGCCAATTGCTGCAAAATTTCCAGTTGTTCAAACGGATCAATGGCAGGGTGAAGCAGATCTGCGTCCACCGTATCCCATACCACCACCATTTCATCCCGGCTAAACCGCATGTAACCACTGTTCCTGTACAAATCCGTAATGCGATCCAGTTCACTTGATATTGGTCCTTTGGCAAAGGGATCTCCTTTTTTTACAAGGGCGTCGTTCTTATTTGCATCCAGGATGGCCTGCAATTCGGGTTTATTGATACTATACCAAACTGAATCGAGCAATACCTGCTTGCCCACCTTTACATTAAATGTAACTGTTGTTCTCAGCTGATCACCTTTACGAAGAACAACGCTGGTGTCATACGTGATGGTATCATTGAAATAACCCAGGGAATTGAGCTGGGCCTGCATAAAAATCACGGATTTATCGGCGCTTTCCTTTCGGTAAATGGGAACACTGTCCAGCACCTGCGCATTGATCCGCCAGTGCGAAAACGCTTTTCGGCGCGGTTCTACCGCGATACTGTCGTCTAATTGGCCCTCCAGGGCCGATTCCAGGTCGGATTGCTGGGTTTTTGTAACATCGCCTTCTACTTTTATTTCATGATCATACACGAAAGGGGTATTTTTCGGGTAATGATTGACCACATATTTCCCGGCACAGGAAAAAAGGCCACAGAGAAGAAGCCCGACCAGGACGGCATGCAGAATTTTTTTAGTAAAAAGTGATGGATGGGCTGGCATTCAACAGTTTAAAAAGACAAATAATGCTTGTAAAATCGCAGGTCAAATATATTCAAAGTTTAGGCCAGAAAAAATCGAGGGATGAATCCGGCGTTTTTATTGCCGAAGGGCTCAAACTGGCAGAGGAGATATTAGCGTTCCATCCGGGACAGGTCCAGGAGGTTTTTGCATTGTCGTCCTGGGTAGAAACACAGCAAAAATTGCCTGAAAAAATACGGGTTACCATAATAGAGCCGCATGAACTCGAAAAAATATCCCATCTGTCTACTCCCAACCAGGTATTATTAATTGTAAAACAATTTGACGGCCACCAGGCGCCTGTTGCAACGGGTAAATTGACGCTGGCGCTCGATCACATACAGGACCCGGGGAATCTCGGCACCATTATCCGGATCGCAGATTGGTTTGGTGTTTCACAGATCGTATGCAGCACAGATTGTGCAGACCGTTACAACTCAAAAGTTGTACAGGCTACAATGGGTAGCATTATGCGGGTGCCGGTGTATTATACAGATTTGGAGAAATGGCTGGGTGAGCAGCAAAACGTACGTAGCTATGCCGCTGCGCTGGAGGGCCAGCCGGTAGCCGCAATAGGCACAATTCGGGAAGGAATTATTGTAATTGGTAACGAATCAAGAGGAATCAGTGATGATATCATGGCGCTGGTCAACCGCCGGATCACCATTCCCCGCAAGGGTAAGGCCGAATCCCTGAATGCAGCCGTGGCAGCAGGCATTATCCTTGGATATGTTAGTTAGGAATTCGGTAATTCGGCGATTCGGTAATTCGGTAATTGTGAGTTTCCGATCTATCGTCCATTATCGAATCAGCGAATCATTAGTGTCCGGGGAAACTTTAGCATATCCCACGAAGTGGGGCACTCGCATCGCTTGCGGCTTCTTTGCCTCCACGGCCGGCGGGCCGAGTTGCAGCTCCGGCGCTGTTTTTTGTGCTTGGCAGCGCCATTCCGCTGCGCGGAACCGCACAAAAAGAAGGCGCCTCCACCGCAACTGGTAGGTTAAATACAATTCTACGACACGCTATTTGATGATATCAAGCGAAACTTTTACTGCACAGCGAAATCAATCTTCTTTTTGCATAAGGGGCTTGCTTTTCATTTTGGGCAACGAACTGAGTAAATAAGCCTTGACATTCAGTTTAATAAAACGGAATCGGTTTGAATTTCCATTTTCCCCGGACAACAGTGATTCGGTAATTCGGCAATTGTGAATTCCCGATCTAACGTCCATTATCGAATCAGCGAATTGTCGAATTAGAAATTAATCAGCACATTAGCACATTCGCATTTCCTAATCAAACCGAATAGCCCGCACAGGCTTAATTCTTCTTGCCATTAACGAGGGGATCGTTAATACAAGCACTGTAAGTAGTAATGTTGCGCCGGCAATACCCGCCACTTCCCACCATTGCAGGCTAACCGCCGCGCGATCCAGGTAATACGCATCTTCAGGCATGCGGATAAAACCCGTTTTGGCCTGCAACAGCAGCACTGCAAGTCCAACTGCTGTTCCAACCAGGATACCTGCGCCCGTGATCAGCGCGGAATGATAAAGAAAGATACGCTGGATGGTCCAGTTGGTTGCGCCCAATGCTTTTAATATCCCGATCATGCGAACGCGTTCCAGCACCAGGATAATAAGGCAGGTGGCCAGGTTGATGATTGCAACGATTGCCATAATTACGAGCAGGAACGTCCTCGTGCCATCCATCATATTGAGCCAATCGAAAATATTGGGAGCAATGTTGCGTACGCTGAGCGCATCCAGCGTTACCGGGAAATCATCCAGGTCCTGCAGTTCTGCCGCTGTTTGATCGATATGGTGATAGTCGTCCAGGAATATTTCATAACCGCCAATCTGTTCCGGTGCCCAGCCATTGAGGCGTTGGATCAGTTTTAGATCGCCAATGGCGATATTCTTATCGTATTCTTCAATTCCTGTTTTATAAATGCCAACAACAGTCAGTTTATCGGGACGCAATTGCCCGTCGGGCTGAATAAAATAAATCAGGATTCGACTACCGGTGTCCAGTCTTAATTCGGCCGCCGTGCGGGCCGAAAGAATAATTTCCCGGCTATAGGTGCTGTCATTGAAATGAATAAATCTCCCGCGCTGAAGAAAAGTATTGAAATGCGTGCCATTGAAGGTGGAATCAAGACCCTTCAGGAGAACCCCGGAAATATCTTCGGTTGTTTTCAGGATCGCGTTCCGGCTGGCAAAGGGATGAATACTGGTTACGTGAGGTTGATCACGGATCTCCCGCACAAGCGCATTATCCCGGTCAAGCGGCTCCTCTTCCGTAATGGCGGTACGGTTCGACTGGTGTTGCTGGATGCGGATATGCCCCAGGAAGCTAAACACTTTTTCACCCACTTTTTCCTTGAACCCATTGGCAAAACCCAGCGTAATGATCATTACCGCCACGCTGATCACCGTAGCCACGATGGACAGCCGGATGATGAACCGGGAAAATGAACGC
This sequence comes from Bacteroidota bacterium, assembly GCA_048498035.1. Lineage (GTDB taxonomy): Bacteria > Bacteroidota > Bacteroidia > Chitinophagales > Chitinophagaceae > CADEDV01. The sequence continues at coordinate 26,913 of JBEHYT010000020.1, forward strand.
TGCTGGTTAAATGCCACGCGTTTTGCTATAAAGCCTGCAACCTCCAATAGTTTTTGTTTGTCTTTTCAAAAATAAGCCCTGGCGAAGATTTATTCGTTTTTTTAGCTGTTTTTTAACCGGTATCGCTAATTTGAGGCTGAAACCCGCTCGTATGAAAAAAATTATCACACTTGCCGTTCTATTTACTGTTGTAATGGCAAATGCCCAGCAGGGAGATCATATTTATCAACCGAATATCAAATCGGTAAAATTATTCCGCGTGGGTGATATTTACAGTTATCCAATCATGGTGCTCAACAGCGGCGACTTGTTTGAACTGCATTTTGATGATATGGACGGCGATATAAAAAATTACTATTACAGTTTTCAACTGTGTAACGCTGACTGGACGCCCACCACACTTTTCCCGTATGATTATATCAAAGGCTTTCAAAGCAACCGCATCCAAAACTACCGCCATTCTTCCATTGCATTAACCCAATACACCCATTACCAGGCGCAACTGCCAGACCGGAACTGTATGCCGAGCAGATCGGGCAACTATTTACTGAAAGTATTTTTAAATGATGATACTTCACGGCTTGCTTTTACGCAGCGATTCCTGGTAGTGGAAAATAAAGTATCACTTGCTGCAACCATTCAACAGCCAATCAGCGGCCAGTTGTACCGCACACATCAACGTGTGCAGGTGGGCGTTAGCACCGCCAACGCGCGTTTTACAACATTTGGACAAAACGACCTGAAGATCGTAGTCGTACAAAATTATATCTGGCCAACGGCGATCATGGTTGACAGACCCACAATCTTCCGGGGCAATTATTTTGAATATAGTGACGATGCGCTTTCATTTCCCGCGGGGAAGGAGTGGAGATGGATTGACCTGAACAGCCTTCGGCTGATGAGTGACCGGATGAAACTACTGGATAAAGGAGACAGGCGCACCGACGTATATGTAAAACCCGATGCAGACCGCACCGGGCAGCCATATATTTATTACCGGGACCTTGACGGATTGTATGCCATTGAAAATACAGATGGCAATAATCCCTACTGGCAAAGCGACTATGCGTACACCCATTTCACATTTGTACCGCCGGGCAATCGTCCGCTGGCAGGAACGGATCTTTACCTGTTTGGAGAATTAACCGGCTACAATACCGATGATTCTTCAAAGATGGTCTTTAATGAAACCACCGGGGTTTATGAACGCACACTTTTACTGAAACAGGGATTTTATAATTACAGTTATGCCACTCTGCCGCAACGCCCGGCGCCGGGAGCAGTTCCTGATATTTATACGCTGGAAGGAAATTATCCGTCTAGCGAAAACACCTACATGGTGCTGGTGTACTACCGGTCTTTTGGCGGCCGTGCAGATGAATTAGTTGGGTACTCCAAATTAAATTCGTTGCCCGGGTTCTGATGAAAACAATCGGGATTGAATATTTTTTTCATTACCTTTGCGGCGGCAGGTCTTACACGACCAGCTCCTGCTGAATCCTCCCAGGGCCGGAAGGCAGCAAGAGTAGGTGGTTGAGCGGTGCGATGTAATAAGCCTGCCTTTTTTTCTTTTTTTAGCCAGCTCCGGCTTCAAGCGATTAGCAACTTAAAATAATCCTGATATGAAATTCTTCATTGATACAGCCAACCTCGCACAGATTAAAGAAGCAAATGAATTAGGCATCCTGGATGGTGTTACAACCAACCCCTCCCTGATGGCCAAAGAAGGTGTAAAAGGACATGATGCGGTGATGAACCATTACAAAACCATTTGCGAGATGGTGGATGGCGATATCAGTGCAGAAGTGATCTCTACTGATTTTGCCGGCATCGTGGAAGAAGGAAAAAAACTGGCTGCTATCCATCCCAACATCGTTGTAAAAGTTCCGATGATCAAAGATGGCGTGAAGGCGCTGAAATGGTTTACCGACAACGGCATCAAAACCAATTGCACCCTGGTGTTTTCAGCAGGTCAGGCCATACTGGCGGCTAAAGCAGGCGCTACCTATGTATCTCCCTTTATCGGCCGGATTGATGATAGCGGTTGGGACGGTGTGCAGTTGATTGAACAAATTTCACATATCTACCAGGTGCAGGGTTTCCAAACAGAGATCCTGGCGGCATCCATTCGCAACGCCTTACATATTATCAAATGCGCGGAAGCGGGTGCAGACGTTTGTACCTGCCCACTGGATTCCATCCTTGGCCTGTTAAAGCATCCGCTTACAGATATCGGGTTGGCAAAATTCCTGGAAGACGCGAAGAAAACGGCCTAAGCTGTTCACCCTTCTTCAGGAACCCATGTAATTTCTACGGTTTATCGGTCGCTGATCTGCCTTTTGTGGCAGGGGAGGATCTTCCATGGTTTTGATCCAGATTGTTACCTCGCGGTAAATTGCCGGATTGGATCTCAACACCGCCTTTACATGCACTTTTGCCGGTTTAAAATCAGGAGTGAGGTATAATTCATTTCCTTCAAAAACGCCATCGCTGCTGGAAAAGTCAATTTCTTTCCCGGTCAGCGGCAACCAATTTCCGCTGTCCGTTTTCCCATCCACATTGATATAATTGTGCTGCCCCTTCTTCAGGCTGTCGGTGTACAGGTGAAAATAAATGCTGTCAATTTTCTGGGCCATGGACCGGCCGGCAGTAAAAAGGACAAGAAGAATGAGTAGACTTTTTTTCATACTATCTAAATTCGCAAATTTGGTGCAAAACGCCGCGTAACCTGGGTTTTTAACAACCGCGGGCACGGCTCCCGCGGTGTCGTTTAGCCATGAAAAACAAAATTAATACCGGGGCTCGCGATTGTTAGCCGGAAGGCTGCCGGTAATACTGCCAGTTGCATCCCAGGTAGTTACCGTTCCGGTTTGATTATCCTGCGCGCCGATAAAGCCAATACGTTCTCCCGCGCCATTATATATTCCAACGCGTCCGCCCGCTTCGGGGGTAGACATGCGCAGGGTTTCTGTGCCTTTGTTGGACAGCGAAAAATATCCGCCGCCGTCCGTGGTATAAGAAAGCCACGCCATCTTATCGCCGTTTTGGTCGTTGAGCCTGAAGTAGCCGGTTTTGGCATCTGTTACACCAGATTCCATGGCTTCATTTCCATCCTGGTTAAAGAGCGCGAGGTAACCACCTCCATTGGAAGAATTGGTTACTTTGAACAGCACGTTGCCGTCTGCGTCAAATGTATTGATACCGCCGGTGTTGTCGTTGCTGGTAAAAAGACTTACCAGCGGTTTGCCTGCCGGCGTATAAGTACTGAACTGCCCGTTCCCGTTTTCCTGGTTCATTTCTGCCAATACATGCCCGTCGTTGTCCACCACCTGGAAGGATTTCGCCTGGATCACATCCGGCGCGTCTGTTTTCCTGCTGTGAAAAGACATCAGGGCTACAAACCCGGCAACTGCAAAAAGCGCCAGGAATCCGCGGCGGTACCATTTCAGGTTGTTTTCAAGCGACAGGATCCGTTGTTCTAAAGATTGGCTCATACGTCGAATTTTAGTGGTAAATAATAGCCAGAAGCGGCAGCAACACAAAATGGTTGCGTTACAATTCTTAAAGTTCCCCTTAAAACCGAAGAAATCCTGTTAATGACCGGTAAACGCTTATTTTCTGCGGGTTTTACGCTGGCGGGTAGAAGGGGCGGATGTATCCAGGAAATGGCCCAACTGGTCCAGCTTATCGTTCCAGAAGCGCTGGTAAGGCTGTAGCCAGCCTGCGATGGGCTGCAGGGCTGCTGGGTTAGCCTGGCAATAACGTTCCCTGCCGTCGTTCTGTAGCGTTACCAGGCCGCATTCCGCCAGGATCCGGATATGCCTGGAAATAGCAGGCCGGCTAATCGAAAACCGGCTTGCAACGGTGTTAAGGGTCAACGGCTGGTCTACCACCATGGAAATGATCGCCCGGCGGGTGGGGTCAGCAATCGCATGAAAAACATCTCTCCTGCTCATTTGTAACCATTTGGTTACAAAAATACGATATCGGGGGCATGGTAATTGTGGACTAAGAAAAACGTTGCACCTCATTTTCAATTAATTTTAGACCATGAAAATCACTTTTTACCTACTTGCTTTACTATCCCTGGCGGCCTGTAATAATGGCGCCGACACTAAATCCGCTGCGGGTGATTCCACTGCCACCTCCAACGCTGTTGACAGCACCGCTGGCAGTATTACGTTGCCATCCGGGTTTAAATTAAGTGTGATACAGTCGGGCCTCGGGCATACCCGGCACCTGGTGGTGAATACCAATGGTGATATTTATGTAAAGCTGGATAAGTTGAAAGATGGCAAGGGCATCCTGGTACTCCGGGATGTAAAAAAAGACGGCCACTACAGTGTTGTAAAAAGTTTTGGCAACTATACCGGCACCGGTATTGCAATCAAGAATGGGTATCTATATGCATCCTCGGATGCAGAGGTGTTCCGGTATAAACTGGTTAATGATGAAGTAGAACACCCCGATGCTCCTGAAAAAATTGTTACCGGGCTGGTGAATATGAATGAGCACACGTCCAAATCCATAACGCTCGATAATGCCGGTTATTTATATGTAAATATCGGCGCTCCTTCCAACTCCTGCCAGGTGCAGGACCGGACGCCCGGTTCGCCTGCTCAAAATCCTTGTCCGATTCTTGAAAAGGCCGGTGGTATCTGGCAATTCAAGGCAAACGTTCCCAATCAGTCTTATGCACAGGGCGTGCGCTATGCAACGGGCTTACGGAATGTGGTAGGGTTGGATTGGAATACGGGCATCAATGAATTGTTTGTGATGCAGCACGGCCGCGACCAATTATCCGATCTTTTTCCCAAACAATATACGCCTGAGCAAAGCGCTGAACTTCCGGCAGAAGAATTTTTTATGATCAAAAAAGGAAGTGATTGCGGTTGGCCTTATTGCTATTATGATGGAGCGCAACAAAAGAAAGTGCTGGCGCCGGAATACGGTGGGGATGGGAAAAAGCAGGATATCTGCGCCAGCAAAACACAACCGATCATGGCATTCCCTGCGCACTGGGCGCCGAATGGCTTGTTGTTTTATACGGGTAATATGTTTCCTGAAAAATACCGGAATGGTGCGTTTATCGCTTTTCACGGAAGCTGGAACCGCGCGCCGCTTAAACAAGCCGGTTATAAAGTAGTATTTGTTCCTTTTAAAGACGGGAAACCTGCAGGTAACTACGAAGTTTTTGCAGATGGATTTGCAGGCTCCGCTGCTATCGACGGATCATCACAGGCAAAGTACCGCCCCTGCGGACTGGCACAGGGACCTGATGGAGCATTGTATATTTCCGATGATAAGGAAGGACAGATCTGGAAGGTAAGCTATTGAGGTGTGTGGTTTAATAGACCAACACCAGGGAAGCGGTCGCTTTACCGCAGGTTACGCTTCCTCTTTCCAAAGCACATCCTGGAATTCCGGTTTTTTTTGAATGATCGCCCCTGCGAAAGGGCATAGCGGGAGAATTTTCAGGTGATGTGCCCGTGCATAATCTACGGCGTGATGCACCAGTTGCAGTCCCACGCCTTTGCCTTTTAGCTGGTCATTTACTTCAGTATGTTCAATAACCATTTTATCCGGGTGGGTTTGCGAAATGTGATAGGTCATTTCTGCAAGAACGCCATCATCTCCCTGTACAAAAAAAACGCCGTGGTTGCCGGTTTCCCGTTGATGTATCTGCATTGATAAAGAATTAAATAGTACGGTGTCGCTGCTGCGCACGAAAAAACTGTTCTGTAAATACCGGGTTGATCTTTGAATAGAAGTCAATCAGCATTTTCACTTTCGCGTGGATACGCGGGTAATTATCAACGATTTTCCAAAAGCCACGGTCGGGGCAAAACAGGTTTTGTGCCAATGTATTTACGTCATTTTCCAGGCTCGACATCGCGTATTGTGTAATCAGTCCGCGTTTAGCTAAGATGGTATCCAGTTCCTGTGATGATGCATTGTTTCGGATGGCCCCTACGCCATCTTCAGGATCATTGTAATCAAATCCCGGTTCATTTGCCTTTTTCCACGCTGTGGTGTCCAGGAAATCTGGATAATTACGTAGCAGGATGCTGGAAAATTCATGGTGAAATGTTTGCTCCAGGTATTGATTGGTGAAGCCGTTGGCCATTCCGTCATTACTCAGGTAAAGCGCATTTTCTGAGTTGGTGCCGCCATAGCCAACGTTGTAAAAGCTCATTTTGCGAACCCAGAAAACCGAACGTAAGTTTTGCTTTAGTACATTTTCGGGGTATTTGTTGATGGCTTTAACAGTAACCTGTATGCTGCGTGATATTTCTGCCGGATCAATCGATTCTGCATCAGCACTGATAGGTTCCACCTGCCAACTGGGTGGGAAGATGGCTTTGCTATAGGCTGCTGTAACGCTTACGCCCTTTACCAGCGTATCCCCGGGGCCGGCAAAGAGAAAGTGGGGCAGGAATAATAAAAGAAATGCGATAAATGGTTTCATACTATAAAGCTAAAAAGAATTTGGCGATGTTGAATTTGCTGTTATATTTGTGATCATGAAAGCGACAATGAATATCAACCAGTGGTGGTGGCATACAACTCGAAGAAGGGGTTTGTAATGTCATTGCTATATGGCTGTAAACATACTACAAAGCCCCGAAATTATTCGGGGCTTTGTTCTTTTTAGGGCATACTGAAAATTTTATGAGAACAACGAACGTAACAACAACCTGTAAGCGACTTTTGGCGGATGTGTATACGCCGGTGGGGATCTATCTCCGCCTGCGTGATCGCTTCAGGGATACGATCCTGCTGGAAAGCACAGATCATCATGCGGCAGAAAACAGCTGGTCGTTTATTTGTATCAATGCAATCGCGGGGATCGAGATCAGTTCACCGCGGCAGGTGGAATATAAACTACCGGGTGAGAAGCCTGAACATCATGACCTGGATGCCGGGGATCGTGTACCTGCGTTATTGCAGCAATTTATGCAACGTTTTTCACTGCAGCCCGGTGAACAAAAAGAAGCGCGTTTTGCGCAGGGCCTGTTTGGTTACACGGCTTATGATGCCATTCGTTTTTTTGACACAATCCAACTTGCGGAAAAAAAGGAACAAAGTTCCGGGACAGCCATCCCGCTGATGCGCTACCGGTTTTACCAGTACGTCATCGCTTTTAATCACTTCAAGGACGAGCTTTTTATTTGTGAAAACCATGTAGCAGGTGTGGAAAGTGAAGCCGGGTTGGTGGAATCATTGATCCGCAGTAAAGATGTGCCTGTTTATCCTTTTCGCCTGAAAGGCGAAGAAACCTCCAACATGAGTGATGAGGAATACCGCGAGATGGTGGTAAAAGGAATTGCATCCTGCCAGCGTGGAGATGTGTTCCAGATTGTGCTGAGCCGTCGTTTTCGTCAGGGGTTTACGGGAGATGAATTTAATGTGTACAGAACGCTCCGCAGCGTGAATCCTTCTCCATACCTGTTCTTCTTTGATTACGGGGATTACAAGCTGATGGGGTCATCGCCGGAGGCGCAATTGATTGTGGAGAATGGGGAAGCGATCGTGCATCCGATTGCGGGAACATTTAAACGTACGGGTGATGAAAACCTGGACCGTGAAGCTACGCAACGTTTGTTGCAGGATGCCAAAGAAAATGCAGAACACGTAATGCTGGTTGACCTGGCGCGTAATGATCTGAGCCGTGTTTGTGAGAACGTGCAGGTGAAGCACTACAAACAGGTGCAATATTATTCGCACGTCATTCACCTTGTGAGCGAAGTAGCGGGAACTGTGCCGGCGCAGGCCAACCTGTTTGAATTGCTCGCCAATACATTTCCTGCGGGAACGTTAAGCGGTGCGCCTAAATTCAAGGCCATGGAACTGATTGATCAATACGAGCCCACAGCCCGAAGCTATTATGGTGGCGCGATTGGATTTATCGACTGGCAGGGCCGTTGCAACCATGCTATCATGATTCGAACCTTTTTGAGTTGTGATAATACGCTGACCTACCAGGCAGGCGCGGGTGTAGTGGTGGCCAGCATTCCGGAAAATGAATTGCAGGAAGTGAATAATAAACTGGGAGCGTTGAAAAAGGCGTTGCTATTGGCAGAAGAACTGGATTAATGCTCAATTGATACTGCCGGAAACGGCGCTAAACAAATTGGAAATGAAATTACTGGTGTTCGATAATTATGATTCGTTTACCTACAACCTGGTTCACCTGGTGGAGAAAATAAGCCATGTGAAAGTGGATGTGTTCCGGAATGATGAGTTGCCGTTGGAGAAAGTGGCGGCGTATGACAAGATCATTCTCTCTCCTGGTCCGGGTATACCCGAAGAAGCGGGATTATTGCTCCCGCTGATTCGTGAATATGCTGCGCAAAAATCGATCCTTGGTGTTTGCCTGGGACACCAGGCTATAGGGGAGGCATTCGGCGGTACGCTGTTAAATTTAACATCGGTATATCATGGCGTTGCCACGATGATCACAACAGCCGGTCTGCCGCATTCGCCGTTATTTAACGAACTGCCGGATGACCTGGAAGTTGGCCGGTATCATTCGTGGGTAATTGCTGAAGAAAATTTCCCGGCAGAACTTGAAATTACGGCCCGCGATGAAAATGGTTATATCATGGCGCTTCAGCACCGGTCTTATGATATCCAGGGTGTTCAGTTTCACCCGGAGAGTGTGCTAACGCCGTTGGGAGAACAGATCATGCGCAACTGGTTGCTGGATAAAAAGGATTAATGAACAGGAGTATGAAAAAAGTATTGCAATATTTATTTGAGCATAAAACCCTTAGCCGGCCGATGGCCCGGGAGGTATTGGTTAATATTGGAAAGGGCATTTACAATGAGCATGAAGTAACTGCTTTTATGACGGTATTCCTGATGCGTAGCATAACGATTGATGAACTGCAGGGCTTTCGGGATGCGTTGCTGGAACTCTGTGTGCCGGTAGACCTTGGCACTACCAATTGTATTGATATTGTAGGCACTGGAGGTGACGGGAAGAATACGTTTAATATTTCCACGCTCAGTTGTTTTATTGTGGCGGGAACGGGGCAGCAGGTGGCCAAGCATGGGAATTATGGGGCTTCTTCGGTGAGTGGCGCTTCAAATGTGATGGAACAACTGGGGTATGTTTTTAAGAATGATTCAGCCCGTTTAAAAAATGAAATAGAGCAGGCCGGCATTTGTTTCCTTCATGCGCCGCTATTTCATCCCGCGCTCAAAGCGGTAGGCCCCATCCGGAAGAACCTGGCGATGCGCACGTTCTTCAATATGCTGGGACCAATGGTAAATCCAGCTCACCCTGCTTTTCAACTGGTGGGCGTATTTAACCTGGAAATGGCGCGGATCTATAACTACCTGCTGCAGTTGTCGGGCGGGCGTTTTACAATCATTCACAGTCTGGATGGTTACGATGAAATTTCATTAACGGCAGATACCAAGGTAATCACCAATACGGGAGAACGTATTATGACACCGCTTCAATTAGGAAAAAGGAATGTAGCGCCCGTTGATATTCATGGTGGAAATTCCGTGGAAGAAGCGGCTGCCATTTTTAAGAAGATCCTGCATGGAGAGGGCAGTTGGGCGCAAAATGCGGTGGTATTAGCCAATGCTGCCATGGCATTGCACAGCACCGGAAGCTATGCCACCTATTCAGATGCATACCAGGCTGCCGTGGAAAGTCTTGAAGCAGGAAAAGCAGCGGCAGCGTTGCAAAAACTGATTGCGATTCAATAAAACTGAAAAGGGGACGATGGATATACTGGAAACAATTGTGGCACAAAAAAGAAAAGAGGTGGCGGAGCGCAGGGAACGGGAAAGCCTCGCCCACCTGGAAATGAAGATCCGTGACCAGGCAGCTGGCAAGCGGTCGCTGGTACAGGCGTTGCAGCAGGAAGGCACGGGAATCATCGCAGAATTTAAGCGGAAAAGTCCAAGCAAAGGCTGGTTTAAGCCGGAAGGGCAGGAGGTGTTGCCTGTAGTACGGGCTTATGATGAATTTGGCGCTGCTGGAATTTCTGTATTAACTGATCTTACTTTTTTTGGAGGTTCGCTGGATGACCTGGTGACTGTAAAGCAAAATACGGGCATCCCGGTGCTCCGCAAAGATTTTATGATCGACGTTTGGCAACTGGCTGAGGCAAAGGCAATGGGCGCAGATGTGATCCTGTTGATTGCAGCCTGCCTGAAACCAGGTGAGGTTAAAGAAATGGCAGCTTATGCGCACCAGTTGGGGCTGGAAGTGTTGCTGGAGATCCATTCGAGGGAGGAACTGGCGCATATTTGTGATGAAGTGGATATGGTGGGTGTTAATAACCGCAACCTGAAGACCTTTGAAGTGGATATCCGGCTTTCGCTGGAGCTGGTGAATGAATTACCTTCGGGGAAGCCCGCCGTGGCGGAAAGTGGCATTAGCCGGGTGGAAACTATTCTCCAGTTACGGCAAGCCGGTTTCAAAGGATTTTTGATCGGTGAAAATTTTATGAAGGCTGAAGATCCGGCCGTTGCATTCCGGGAATTTGCCGGGTTGCTGAAAAATCAGCAATGATGCGGCCGTTTTGTATACAACGATTGTTTGTCAGTGACCAAAAACTGGACAAACTATGAGTGAAAACACAACCAATCCATTGAGCCCGCTGCCTGCAGTAAAGCTCCGGGTGAAAGTTTGTGGCATGACGTTGCCCGAACAGGTAAATGCCCTTGATGAAATGGGCGTTGATTTTGCGGGATTTATTTTTTACGAAAAATCGCCGCGGTTTGTTGGTAAAAAAATTACGCCGCAGGCGATGCGCCGGACCGGCGGACGAATTGCCAAGGTGGGTGTTTTTGTAAATACACCGTATGAGGAATTGATGCAAACGGTGGAAGATTACCGGTTAGACATGGTGCAGTTGCATGGTGATGAATCGGAACGATTTTGTGAACGCGTGGCGAATTATGTGTCGGTCATCAAAGCTTTTCGCCTGAGTGATAACGACCCGATTGAATGGATGGTGCGGCCTTATCATGAAGGATGCGATATGTATATGTTTGATACACTTGGATCGGGGTATGGAGGAACGGGAAAAAAATTTGACTGGCAGGTGTTGAAGGGGAAAATGATCGATAAACTTTTTTTCCTCAGCGGTGGAATTGAGCCGGGAGATGAAGACCAACTAAGATCGTTTGCGCAGGATCCCGTTGCACGGAAATTATTTGCTATCGATATCAACAGCCGGTTTGAAGTAACAGCCGGCGTGAAGAATATGGAAAAAATCAGGGCATTTCTTGACAACCTGAAACAATAGATCCCGGGCCACCGGCCCGTTTGAAATCGTGAATTTTGATTTGATTGACATGACAACTTATACATCGCCCGACAAGCGGGGCTATTACGGAGAATTTGGAGGCGCTTATATTCCTGAAATGCTTTTTCACAACGTGGAAGAGTTGCGCAGTAGCTATTTGGATATCATTGGCGACCCTGCTTTCAAGAAAGAATTTGATGCGCTGTTAGCAGATTACGTGGGTAGACCTACACCGCTTTACCTTGCTGCGCGTCTTAGTGAAAAATTGAAAACAACCGTGTACCTGAAGCGTGAAGATCTTTGCCATACGGGAGCCCACAAGATCAACAACACGATTGGCCAGATATTACTGGCGGCACGTATGGGCAAAAAGCGGATTATTGCAGAAACAGGCGCAGGTCAGCATGGCGTTGCCACGGCAACTGTTTGCGCCTTAAAAGGTGTGGAATGTATTGTGTATATGGGCGAAAAAGATATTGAGCGGCAGGCGCCGAATGTTGCAAGAATGCGGATGCTGGGCGCAACCGTAATCCCGGCTGTATCCGGCAGCAAAACACTGAAGGATGCCACGAATGAAGCCATCCGCGACTGGATCAACAATCCTTCCGATACCCATTATATCATCGGCAGCGTGGTGGGGCCACACCCTTACCCGGATATGGTGGCGCGATTTCAGTCGGTGATCAGCAAAGAAATACGCTCACAGTTGCTACAGCATACCGGCAAGGAATTACCAAGCCATGTGGTGGCCTGTGTAGGTGGTGGCAGTAATGCTGCGGGAACATTTTATCATTTCCTGGATGAGCCCACGGTGGAACTAATGGCAGTGGAAGCTGCAGGTCATGGGATAGCTTCAGGACAAAGCGCGGCTACAACTCAACTGGGTCGGCCAGGCATCCTGCATGGCAGTAAAAGTCTTGTGATGCAAACCGAAGACGGGCAGGTAGTGGAGCCGCATAGTATTTCTGCTGGGCTTGATTATCCTGGGATAGGTCCGCTGCATGCACATTTATTTGCCAGTAAACGCGCGCGCTTTTTACATGCTACGGACGAAGCGGCTTTGAAAGCAGCATTTGAATTGGCAAGGCTGGAAGGTATTATTCCCGCCCTGGAAAGCGCGCATGCACTCGCAGCACTGCATCAGCAACCGTGGAGCGGGAAAGAAACGATCGTCGTATGTCTTAGCGGTCGGGGCGACAAAGACATGCAGGCATATATGAATGAAATGGAAAAAGAAAGGCCATGAGCAGGATCAATGATCTTTTTAAAAAGAAGAAACAGCGGGTACTGAATATGTATTGCACAGCCGGGTATCCACATTTGAATAGTACCGTTGAGGTGATTAAGGCGTTGCAGGATAACGGCGCCGACCTGGTGGAAATCGGGATGCCTTATAGTGATCCGCTGGCCGATGGCCCGGTGATACAGCAGAGTAATGCAGTAGCGCTTGCCAATGGGATGACGATGGAGTTGCTGTTTCAGCAGTTGAAGCAGGCAAAAGGCATACAAGTGCCGTTGGTGTTGATGGGATACATGAATCCAGTACTTCAATATGGTTTTGAGCGGTTTTGTCGTGATGCGAAAGATGCTGGTGTTGATGGACTGATTCTGCCCGACCTTCCGCCGTTTGAATTTGAAGAGCAGTATCGGGAATTGTTGCAGCAGATTGGCCTTGATTTTATTTTCCTTGTTACTCCTGAAACACCGGATGCGCGTGTGCAGTACCTGGATTCACTTAGCAGTGGATTTTTGTATGCGGTGTCTTCATCTTCTACTACGGGGAAGGATAAACCTATGGCTGCTATACATGATTACCTCAACAGGTTGCGGAGGTTAAGGCTGAAAAACCCGGTGCTGGTGGGTTTTGGTGTAAAAGATAAATCCAGCTTTGATCTTGTTTGCAGTGAGGCAAACGGCGCTATTATTGGCAGCGCTTTTATCCGTGCGCTGCAACCTGATGTTCCGGTTGAACAGAGTACCCGGACCTTTCTTGCTTCGGTACTTGGCTAGTATAGTTTAGCGATTTTTAACGTTTGCTTATTGGTTATAAGGCCGTTGTGATGGGGTAGTTTGATCCGGCTCATTGGATGCATCACGGCGATATGCTATCTTTGTATATCCGGATCCAAAAGATGCCGGAAAAAATCCGGAATGCGTACATTTTTTCTCCTGGTAGCTCTTGTGCCGGTCATTTCGTTTGCACAGGTGGCACGGCAATTAAAAAAGACAAGCGGGTTCGTCATCACTGGCGCTATCAGTGATTTAAAAGCCGGCACTACTGTAAAATTATCCAGTGCAAATACGGGTGCTGAATTTGCGACAGCAAAAGTGCAGCAGCGGAAAAAGACGATCCGCTCCGGCGGCAAAACCATTGTAAAGCTGGAATCTATTTTTGTGCTCAATGGAAAACTGGATGAGCCAGAACTTTGCCTGCTGATGGTGGGAGAGGAGAAGCCTTTTGTTTTTTATCTTGAAAACGCGAAGGTTACTGTTAGTGGGAATGCGGCAGATATGAATGGCTGGCAGGTAAAGGGTTCCCGTTCCCAGGAAGATTTTAAAGTGTTTGAAACGACATTTACGCCGCTGGCGCAAAGTTTGAATGCTGCGGCCACCACTATTAATGCGATGCCACCCGGTGCTGAGCGTGATAAAATGATGGAAACGTATACCGGCATTCAGAAAAACATTCAAAACCGGATTGATACTTTTATTGCGGCGAGACCCTCATCCTTCGTTTCTGCATTTGTGTTGCAGGTAATGATGAGTTTTGATAATAACCCGTTGGTGGCGGAGCAGCGACTTAATCAGTTGGACACTACAGTTCAGCATTCATCGATCGGGAAAATGTTGGCGGCGGAGATTGCGGAAAATAAGATAGGGGCGGTGGGGACTGAAGCGTTGGAATTTAGCCAGCCCGATACGTCTGGAACGCAGGTTAGCCTCTCATCTTTTCGGGGTCGTTATGTGTTGGTTGATTTTTGGGCAAGTTGGTGTGGTCCCTGCAGGAATGAGAATCCCAATGTGGTGGAGACGTTTGAGAAATTCAAGGACAAAAATTTTACGGTGCTTGGTGTATCGCTTGACCGGCCGGGCCGGAAGGCAGATTGGATGAAGGCGATTGGCGAGGATCACCTGGCGTGGACACATGTAAGTGATCTGCAGTTTTGGGATAATGCAGCGGCGAAGTTGTATCATATACAGAGTATTCCGCAAAATATATTGGTTGATCCGCAGGGAAAGATTATCGGGAGAAATCTTCGTGGACCGGCATTGCGGGAAAAGTTATGCGAGGTGCTGGGATGTACTGAATAAGGTGGGGATCGGTATGCGCAAGATGAAAGCGAATACTAATTTATCATCGATCGGGATGGATTGAGACGTTGCTGATTTGTTTTATCAAGTGGCATTTGTCTACTCAAAATCTTCCGGCGGCCCTGCGGGCCCTCCCCTTTTTTTCCCTCCCCCGCCTCCACCACTCATTTTTACCCTCTTCAAAAAGAATACCGGGTGGCAACTTTCGCTACCACAGACCGCCATCGGGAGTACAACAACAAATTTTAACCTTGTTGTCGTTAAGTATTGGAAACATTTGTCATCAGCTTAAGACATTTCAAATCTACAACCACAGCGTTCTCAAACCGCGTGAAAAAAAACATTTATGAGGGGAAAAATCTGGCAGTGATGCCACATCAATAACTATTGAAAAAAGATGCCCGGCAACTCAAAGCGGATCGACATTCAAATTGCCAGGCACTACTTTTATTTCTTCTCCTGCTCCATTTTTTCAATCATCGTCTCCAGGTTTTTCCTATTCATATCGTCCGGAGCAAGGGGCAATGCCTTTTTCGCAAATTGCAACGCTTTTTTCGTATCGCCATTGGCCGCATAACCACGGGCTAATCCCACCAACGGAATAAATGAACCGGGATTTTTCTTGTAATTCAACATAAACACATCCAGCGCTTCCTTATTCTTTTGTTGCGCCAACAATTGTCGTCCATAGTTGTGCAGTTGTTGCAGGTTGCCATGCTCCAGGGCCTGCTGCATGGTGCTGTCTGCCTCAGCCTGGCGACCCAGTTTGGCAAGCAGGGTAGCTTTGGTGGAAAGCGTTTGAAAATTTGCTTCACCGATATAACGGCCATTCACTGCCTGTTCAGCCCAGGCCAATCCCTCTTCCAGGTTTTTATTATGGTCTGAAGCATATTGTGCAGCCTGTTGAAACGATTGCCAACCCGGGTTAAAACTGCGCTCCCCGCGAAGTTCCCGGCGGAATGATTGAAATTGCAGTTCGTCAAGGTCAACCTGTACGCGAAACGGTATCCGTAATTTTTCCCATTCCAATGCGATAGTTGCTGCATCCGCAGTTTCGTCCAGGAATTCGTAGCGAAGCCATTCTACCGATTGTCCCATGGCAACCGGCTTTACCATCACGCGCAGCGCATCTTCTGCTGAATTATAAAAAAAGCTTCCCCAGCTCGTGCTGTTCCGGGAAAAGATGAGCGTACATTGTTGCGGATCATAGGCAATAAAAAATCCGTATTTGCCTGCAGGCAATTCTTTTCCTTCTATTTTAACGGGCGTTGAAAATTCGATTGTAGTATTTTCATTGGCACCTGCGCGCCAGGGAGCAGCTTTGGAAGTACCAAAATTGAGGTCGTTGAAACCTACG
The DNA here is from genome assembly GCA_048498035.1 of Bacteroidota bacterium. Lineage (GTDB taxonomy): Bacteria > Bacteroidota > Bacteroidia > Chitinophagales > Chitinophagaceae > CADEDV01. Next base: position 42,858 of record JBEHYT010000020.1, read on the forward strand.
GGTACAAGTTGACCCCAAATTTTTCCCTCCCGGCCCTTTACCCCCGGGCGATCGTAGTGAATGGTTACATCGGTAATACCGATACGTTCGCCCACGGTAGCCTTTTTGTTACCACCATCCGGGGGAGTGGTGAGTTGGGCTTTTGTAATTAATCCTATCCCTGCAAACAGGATGGCAAGCCAGATTTTCTTCATAATCAGTTGGTTTTTTAGCAAACTACAGCATCAAGCCAGCTTTTTGCCATGAAATTTGACCAACGAAACGGGCGGGGGATGAGCGGAACGCGGAAATTTGTATCTTTCTGATCACCAAACTATACGTTATGCGGAATAGAACAGGGCTTATTATTCTTATCATCCTCGTTGTAGCCGCTTATTTTCTGAACCCCGGCTACCCCAAACATCTTGAAAAACTGGGAATGCCCACGCTGCTATCGGAGCCGTTGGGTCGGGATAATCCCAACCCGGTTGGTAACCTGGTGGCGGAATACCATAACTACTACCTGTTCTCCACCACTACAAATCGTTTTATCGGTAGCGGAATGACGATAGGGTTGTTTGGCGTTGTATTGCGCAGATGACCGACTATTGTAGTTGCCGCTTGTAAAGCTGAACGGTGTTTTCAAGACCCAGGTAGAGCGCATCGCTGATGAGGGCATGACCGATGCTGACCTCATCCAGCCATGGAATATGGCGGGAAAAGAAGTTCAGGTTTTGCAGGTCCAGGTCGTGCCCGGCATTTAGTCCCAAACCGAGTTCCCTGGCTTTTTCAGCTGCTGCAATGTATGGAGCAATGGCTTCTTCTTTTTTGCCTTCAGCAAACAGCCGTGCATAGACCTCTGTATATAGTTCGATACGGTCAGTGCCCGTGGCGGCTGCGCCGCTGACCATTTCCGGATCAGGATCTACAAAGATAGACACCCGGATACCTGCCTTTTTGAATATCCCGATGATTTCTACCAGGTAATCGTGATGCGTGAGCGTGTCCCATCCGTGGTCAGAGGTTAATTGTCCCTGTACATCAGGGACGAGGGTTACCTGGTGTGGCCGGGCTTGCAATACGAGTTCCACAAATTTCTGTTCACGGCAATTCCCTTCGATATTAAATTCTGTGGTGATGATCTTGCGGATAGCGTGTACATCTGCATAGCGAATATGACGTTCGTCGGGGCGTGGATGCACCGTAATGCCGTCTGCGCCAAATTCCTGTATATCAACGGCTGCTTTTACAACATCAGGATTAGTACCGCCACGTGCATTGCGGAGGGTAGCGATCTTGTTGATGTTTACACTTAACTTGGTCATAGTCGTATTTTCAGGTTAAAGTTCCATCCATGTGTGATCAGCCAGCAGTTTTACCGCAGCTACAAATCGTTTGAACGGCCCGCCGCTTCCCCATTCTTTTGGCGATACCAGTGAAAGCAGGTGGGAGCCATCTTTTTTCTCATATAAATAATAGAGCTGGCCGATATTTGGCTTGAACGAAAGTTTCGCTTCATAGATCATCAATGAAAGTTCCTTGCGCTTCTGGATTTCCTGCGCCTGCAGTGCCAACAGCTCAACCTGCTTCCGTATCTGCTCCAACTGCATATTGGTTTGTTCTTCCATTGCCGTCAACGCCTTATGGCGTATCATACCTTCTTCCGTGGGTCGTATCATGGCCCCGCTTACCGATGCGGAATAGGGGAGTACACTCAACTGTTTATGGAAAAATTCAGTATTGGTATAGGTGCTTCCATCCTCTAGCAGTCCCTGTTGCGTAAGCTTCAGGTAGCCATTGGGCATAATTTCATGATGGATATGCAGGTGAGACGTACCTCCCCGGTAAAAATGAATTGAAAAGCTGATACTGTCACCAAAGCTCACCTGTGCGTGATCTGCTACGGCGGGATCGGCAAAGCTGTTTAACTGGCCATCGGCTTCCAGTTCATACGCAGATTCAAAAGCCTGTCCTTCGAGCGTTACCCAATTATGCTGAACCCGCAGGCGTTTACTATCGGGCACGCTTTCCAGTTTGTAGATACCGCTCCGGGGGCGGGTGCCCATTTCATAACTACCTTTTTCGGGAAACAGTTGCCAGGAGGCCAGGAAATTGTACACTTGAACCATTGCATGCGAATAGAATCGCAAAGGTAGGCAGGTTGCCGCTAAAAAACAGGTGTCAGACGATGGGGACTAACTAACTATTGATCCCGCAACTCTTCCTCGATGGCTTCACTTAGCCGGGTTTCCTGTTGTTCTACCCAAACAGGCAATTGTTGTGCGTTGAGCCGCCAGCGGTCCTGCTCCTGGATCATCTGGAACAGGATCCTGTCACCCCGGTCATCAACCACATTGACTGAAAAATATACCTGATCTGCGGTTTTCGCCCTGCGAAAGTTAAACTCCCGAAGGCGTCCGCCAGCCTTAATAAGCCTCGTAAACTGAATTGCCTTTATAAACCGGATTTCCATGTGAGGGATTTGAGGAAATATGTCAGCAATTACTGTGCTAAGAGAGGAATGTGCGCTACAAAAGTTGTTCACAAAAACGGAAGCGGTAGCTGGCACGTTTTTTTACCTATAAGATACAGACAACCGATTCTTTAACCCTTCAATTATAAGATTATGTTACGTTGGACAGTTATATTTTTACTGGTTGCCCTGGTGGCAGCAGTATTCGGATTTACCGGAATCGCGGCTGGTGCTGCGGGAATTGCCAAAGTGTTATTCTTTATTTTTATCGTGCTCTTTATCATTTCCCTGATCTCGGGCCGGAAATCAACCGTTTAATAAGGCAACGAATTATGTTGAAAGGGCGTCCTAAGGGAGGCCCTTTTAGCATTATATAGATGCAATGCGGGTAAAAACTGCGTACTTTTAGCATTATAACCTTTATATCTTATGCGCTCTATTTTGTATTTCTTACTACTGTTGCCGTTTGCGGGCGCCGCCCAGGATTGTGCTATTAAGCGGCAGACCGACCCGTATACGAAGATCACGACACTTACGACTGGGTTTATCCAACTGAAAGGCGGGTCGGTATCAATTGATGCGAGTAAAGATGACATCGATATGTTGTTTTCCATCCAGGGGTCCGACCGCTGCTTTACGGATGCATCACAAGCTTATATCTATTTTGTTGGAGTGAAGTCGAAGCAAACGCAAAGAAATGGAGGGTCAATGAATTGCGAAGGTTTATTCCATTTTATCTTTAAGAATAACACGACACCGGTAACGATGCTCAAGAAGCTGTCGACCCAAAAGCTGGAGAAGATTGTGTTTATTGGAAATGATAAGAAGGAAATTCCTGTTCTGCTGGATGAATCTCAGGCTCAGCAATTTATGGATTTAGCTGCGTGTATGCTCCGCGAAGCGCCTGCGTTGAAAACTCAATGATAAGAAAAAGCAATAACCTGATTTATAATGGTTTAAACTGAATGAATTGCAATTTAATTTTGCACGAAAAATAGCCGAAAATGAAATAAAGAATCAAGTATTTGATTTTCAATCAATAATGACGATCATTTAAAATAGTAATAGTAGAAAGCCCTTACGTATCGTAAGGGCTTTTTTTTGTTATGTAGACAAAAATTGTACACATCAATCCTAAACTGTGCTATTGTAAAGGAGATTTTTCTGGGCTTTCTTTATGATGTAAATCAATCCTTTTGAAAGATCAGTTCCAATTATTCTAAAAACACCAAAACTCCAACCCCATGAAAGATCAACCTCGTCCTGTATTGCCGGGTGAACCATTCCCGGGAAAATCATTGAGGCTATTGGTAAATCACCTGGTAAGTGATTCATTGCCGGCTGCAGCCCGCCTGCAAAGCCAGATCGTAAATGAGGTGCCCGGAAATCTCCGGCTCCTGGCAAACGCAGATAAAGTGGTGCCGGTTATTGATGAATTACTTACCACGGTGGTGTCCAATGCAAAAAACGGGGAAATTCATATTTCCGCGGGTCGCTACCGCGACATGCTTACACTCCAGGTGCAGGAGCGAAACAATTACAACGGTTATGCGCTTTCATCCAGCATTCTTTCCATGCAGGCAAATGTGCACCGCATTGGTGGCGAAATTGCCATGCAGGACGCCCAGCGGTTGGTAGCTACCATCACGCTCAGTTTTCCCAATGTTATGACTGCCTAACGGAAATTGCCTGTAATGGCATAACAGATGCGGTCGGTAATGCGATGGAAGATCTGGCCATTGATCTCGCGCATGCGCTTCTTCTCGGAACGGTCGGTGAGACGTCCCTGTTTGTCAAAAAACTGCCGTTCATTAAAGAAAGCAAGGGCATAATATTTTTCTCCCTTCATGAAGGATTTAAGCTTATTGTGCCGCACGGAGATAAATACCAGTTGTTTCTCCTGCCGGTTTTCAAAATAATCCAGCTTTGCGATCCATGTACATTTTATCGAGCGCATATCCGCCGCCAAACCAATAATTCCCTTAGCATTATAATGATATTTATACAAGGTATCGGCAAAATTGGGTTGGTCCAGGTCAAAATTGTAGATATACCGCATCGTATCTGAAAGCACTTCAAATGAGATGAAACGGTAGTTCTTGTCTTTAAACTCCAGGCTAAACGGTTTTTGCCGGTATAATGTCTGGAACGAATCCCGGATGGAATGAAGCATTGCCTGGTTTTCTTTGTAATACCGCGCCGTAAAATGATTCGCCGGCGAGCAGGATGTAAAACCTGCACCCGCCATTATGCCTATTGCGATATAGAAGATAAAACGACGTGTCACTGGGCAGGCTGCTTTTTTAACGAGTTTTGAATTTCCTGGTTTTGCTGGCCGGCATCTGCCAGCCGCTGTCTTTTTTTAGGTGACCAGTTCCGGCACCAGGTAACGCCATACACTATCTTTTTCAGCAATTCAGGATTGATCTGTTGCAGGGTCTTACGTCCGCCATCCATATAGGTAATGTTGATCAATTCGTCATTCACCTTTTCAATATCGAGCAGGATGACGTAGTGAGTTGGCACGCCAAGCCGGGTGGCCACATGTTTCTTTTTATACAGCAGGCGGTTATTTAAGTAGAGCACCACCGTATTCGACTTGTCCTTTTTTTCTCGGATAAACTGGTATATCTCCGGAAGTCCGGGGCGTATCAGATCAGAACCCCTGGCTTTTACGCGCCAGGTAAACAACGTGCCCAGCATCCTGTTAAATTTGCCGTAATTGGTAGACGCCCACATCCGGTTCTCATCGCCTACATCATAGCGTTTGTTGAAAAAATTGAGATAACCTTTAAAATGATCAGCCAGGCACATCATCCACATCTGTGTCGCCGGGTTGATATCCAACTGGCCTTTATATTTCAACAACCCGCATTCTCTCCGAACTGCTGCGGTGGGCGTAAATTTTGCTTTGCCAAATTGAGCTTCACCGTTTTTATATAATTCCAGCATAAAACGAATAAATCCGGCCGGATCCTGCTCCATTGTAATATAGGAAATAGCGGTATAGCCGCAGAAATTAGTATTGTGATTATCGAACGCGTAGAGTGGATTATCGAGACATTGATGGAGATTGTCCATGAAATAATTGGGCCTTACATTGGGCCAGAAAGCACTTGAATCGGGGATGGGTTGTGTTGCTAAAAAACTACGTGCTTCATCAAGGGTAGAACGTTCATTACCTCCGCCGAATGCATGTAGTTGCAACGACAGAAGCGATAGCAGTAACAAACTGACAAAGTAGCGTATGCCTTTTAAATAACCTGGATAAACGGTCTTTGTTTTCAATGGTGGACCTTCTTTTGCAATCCTAAAAATAATAAAATGGCTACAGTTGAACAATGCCAAATTTAATCGCCACCCTCAATGGTTGTCCAGGGTGTTTTTTGATCATTGGCCTCGTCTGCCTGTTCGTTTTCAGCAAGCAATGCTGCTTTTTCTTCCTTCATTTCTTCAGCGGGAAGTTGCGCGTTTTTAATGTCTTCGTCGCTAATGGTGTCATTGATATCGGAAATATGCTTCCGGATTTTTTCCTTTAGATCCAGCACAGGTTTGGAGTTTTGGGGAATATTATCCCCATCGCCTCTCTTTGTTTTTTGCGGTGCCATACAATTGGGTTTATTACCCCTATAATTGAAAATTGTATGCCAGACCATTTTGGTTTTTGCACAAATAATGCGCATTGTTAAAATCCCGGCACAGTTTTAGAAATTTTACTGGCAATATCAAAATCAAAATGTATGAAAAAATTAGTAAGCATTGCTGCGCTTGCAGCGCTCACCTTTACCGCGTGCGACCGTACTGAGTCACGTTATATCGACCTGGGAACCGGGAAAGCAGTTGAACTGGAAAAAGATCCCGCCACTGGTTTGATGGTGAACGTTGACACTAAAAAGCCGGTAGAAATTTATGTGGATACAAAAACAAATGATACTATCTATGGTACAACCGGCTCCGTGATCAATGGCCACGTGAGTAAAAAAGATGATGGTTCTTATATGTTTGTTGGTCCTTATGACTACAAATCTCCCGATGGCAGCCTAAAGGTGGAAGTGGAGAAAGATGGTGATATCAAGATCAAAGACAACGACAATAAAATAAAGATTGATGGAAAGACTGGTGAAGAAAAGATAAAAAATGCGGATGGCACTAAGGAGAAGATAGACTAATTTCCCTGCTAACAATAGAAAAGCCCCGCTTTTGGCGGGGCTTTTCAGTATCTATTAAAAACCGATCAATAGCGGTAGTGTTCCGGTTTGAAGGGTCCTTCTTTTGTAATGCCAAGATACGAAGCCTGTGCGTCCGTCAGTTCATCCAGTTGAACGCCAATCTTTGACAGGTGCAGGCGTGCAACCTTTTCATCCAGGTGCTTGGGCAACACATACACTTTGTTTTCGTAGTTATCGTGGTTGGTCCACAGTTCAATCTGCGCAAGTGTTTGGTTAGAGAATGAGTTGCTCATTACAAAGGACGGGTGACCCGTTGCACAACCCAGGTTTACCAGGCGGCCTTCTGCCAGGATAATGATGTCATTGCCATCTACATTGTAAATGTCAACCTGCGGTTTGATGGTGTCTTTGGTGGTGCCGTGATTTTTATTCAGCCACGCAATATCGATTTCAATGTCAAAGTGACCGATGTTGCAGACAATCGTTTTGTCTTTCATTTTTTTGAAATGTTCACCGGTGATCAGGTCGCGGCAGCCGCTTGCTGTTACAACGATGTCGGCTTCCTGTACCGCATCGATCATGCGTTTCACTTCAAAACCGTCCATTGCAGCCTGCAGGGCGCAGATGGGGTCTATTTCTGTAACAATAACACGGCAACCGGCACCTGCCAGCGATGCTGCAGAACCTTTACCTACATCACCATAACCGCCAACTACGGCAACTTTACCGGCCAGCATTACATCGGTAGCGCGGCGAATGGCATCCACCAGCGATTCTTTACAACCGTATTTATTGTCGAATTTGGATTTGGTAACAGAGTCGTTCACATTGATCGCGGGCACAGGCAGTGTTCCTTTTGCCATGCGCTCATACAGGCGGTGAACGCCGGTGGTTGTTTCTTCAGAAATTCCTTTGATATGCTGAACCAGTTCAGGATATGTATCCAGCACCATGTTGGTAAGGTCTCCACCGTCGTCAAGGATCATATTCAACGGGCGGTCCTGGCTGCCAAAGAACAGTGTTTGTTCAATGCACCAGTCGGCTTCTTCCAGGGTTTGGCCCTTCCAGGCAAATACACCGATACCGGCTGCTGCAATTGCTGCAGCTGCATGATCCTGGGTGGAGAATATATTACATGAACTCCATTTTACTTCAGCGCCCAACGCCACCAGCGTTTCGATTAACACGGCAGTTTGTATGGTCATGTGCAGGCAACCGGCGATGCGGGCACCCTTCAGTGGCTGGGACGGACCGTACTCCTTACGGATAGACATAAGTCCGGGCATTTCAGCTTCGGCAAGACGGATCTCTTTGCGGCCCCATTCGGCCAATGAAATATCAGCTACCTTGTAAGGCAGGCTAAAGTCAATAGATTTTGTTGCGGTTGACATATTTTACTATTTATTTCGGCGGCGAAGGTACGGCATATCAGGCAATTCCGGGTAATGCGTTCAGGGCGTTTCACGGCACTTGGGGATAAATCTTATATTTGAATATAAAGCTGGCTTATGTATACGTATGATACGATGTCGGAGGCCGTTAACGGCCTGAAAAAGAGAGGTTTTACACTCGATTTGAACCTGGAAGAAAACTGCCTGGTTTGTAGCGATTTCAGGCTTCATCCCGGGGATTTTGAAATTGTGGAGGTGTACCGGTTTGAGGGCAATTCGGACCCGGCAGACGAAGCCGTGGTTTACGCTGTTGAATCAAAAACCGGCGAAAAGGGTGTTCTCGTAAATGGATACGGTCCCGCATCAGAAGATAGCCTGAGTTCCGAAATGGCTGAAAAGCTGCGTATTCACCGATCCTGATAAATTGCTGCCACATGAAGACAGGTTTAAGGTTACTGTTGATGGTAATGTCCATCCTTCTTGTTTGTTCTTCCACCATTTCTGCGCAGGCAGATAGTTTTCGTCTTGCCTGCCCGCTCAACGAAGCGATCGTGGTGCCGCCTTCCCCCAATGCCGTTCATTATGATCCACCGGATCTTTGCGTAACATTGATGAGTAAGCCAGACACACTTGTAAAAGCAGTGAGTAATGCGCGTGTTACCAATACCGAGACCGACGATGAAGGCAAGCAGGGCGTAGTTATTTATTCAAAAATTGCAGGTAAAGATTATTATTTCTGGTACACCGGACTCACCCGGCTGCTGGTTCGAAAGAATGATGTGGTGAAAGCAGGGCAGGGGATTGGCATTATCAATCCCGGCGAAAAAATTGAAATGCTGATGTACCAGTTTGAAACACCCGTGGATCCGTCGAGGTACCTGGATTGTAAGAATGTCTTAAAAACCGACTAGTCCAGTTTTCGTTCCATTACATAATCTTCCATCAGGTAGCCATTGCCAATCGGAAAATCGGCCTCGCGTTGTACCGTAAATCCAAGTTTTTCATAAAAAAAACGGGCGCGGTTATTCCTGTTTACCTGCAATTCCAGGCTACGCCCACCTCTTTTTTTGCACGCGTCAACAATATATTCCAGCAAATACCGGCCGCGTCCCTTTCCTTGTCCGGCAGGCAACACGTACAACTTCTGCAGTTTAAAAATACCGGCTGCCTGTTCTTCGAAGGCAGCATATCCAACCGGCTCGTTTGCTTCATATAACAATAGAAAAGTGGCGCCTCCATCCATCTGCGATGCAAGCGCGGTTTCGCTATACATCAACTCCAGCATATAATCAATTTGCGCTGGTGTAAGAATGGCAGCATAGGTTTGCGGCCATACTTGTAAACAAAGTGTGCGGATCAACGGGATATCGGCAGGTGCTGCCGTTTTTATTTCAAACACTGATATTCGTATTTTCTTTTTTAAACAATTGCTCCGAAAGTGTTTGCTGCCTGCGCAGCAGGTTCCTGCTTAATAAAATGGCAACTATCAACGATACTATTGCTCCGCCAATCAGCAAACCCTCACTCACGTTCTGTCCGGCAAAGGAGAAGGCTTTGATAAAAAGGAAGAAATCATAGGTGCCATGGAAAAGAATAGCGCCGGCAAGTCCCAATAGTATCAGCAACGGCCGCGCGCTACCGGTTGCAAATTTAGCTTTCCCTACAAAAAATCCCATAATCACCGCGAAAGTGGCATGTGCAGGTACACTTAGAAACATCCGTTGCAGTCCAATGATAAAGCCCCTGCCTGAATCTGCATATTTCAGCACGTAATTTATATTTTCAATCGTGGCAAAGCCCATTCCCACCATTACACTATACACAATTCCATCCAGCGGCTCATCAAAACTACGCCTGGGATAGGCGTAGATTCGCAGTGCGGCCAGTTTGAAAAATTCCTCGGAAAAAGCAACAACGCCATAGCAGAAAATAGCCAGTCCTGTTAAACTTCCGTCAATCACGATCGACAACTGCTGTTCAAAAATGATAGCGGGTACAATTGCAATTGCTCCAAACAGGAAACTCATCAGCAGGTTCAACGTAGGTTCCCTGTTGTACCGGTCTTTATAGAGAATAAAAAAAATGATGGCTAATCCCGGCGCCGAGGCAAGACCGATATACTGGAGCATTGCATTTTATTTTGGGTAAGATAGGAAAACAAATGAATGCATTTATACCCTTTCCGCGGTACATCAGGCCATTACTGCCACCATTGAAAGAGCGGGGAGAGCAAGGCTTTCATCCCCGGTTACCTGCACTGCAATACGGGCCTGGTCCGGGCTTATTCCTTTTGTAAACAATTGCCAGGCCGTATCCGGATCCATACTAACGGTGCTTGCCGCGCGGATACCGGGATCTTCAATCAGCGCCCACCGTTCTTCATCGCGTTGCAAAAACCAGTTTCCACCGGCATCGCCGGTGATGTTAACACAGACCAGGGTACCGCTGCGGGCCGATACATTTTTATAGGCATGCGGTAAACCACGTAGCAGCGTAGCGATAAATGGATGAAATAATTCCGGTTCAAATAATCCAGGAGCGCCCACCGCATGGCGGATCTGCATCTGGTGGTGAAACCGTTCCGTGTATTCCCGCGCAATATGAAACCAGTTAGCCGACCGCTCTTCACCGGCCCATGATACAGCAAAAACAGCTTCTCCCCAGGGATCAAGTTGTTGCAGGGCGGCCAATCCTTCCTGCGAGGATTGCTCCAGCCAGTCGGTGATCAACGCCGGACTCAGTCTTTTTGCGGCCTGTATCCAATCCGCATTAAAGGCGTTCAGGTAATCCACCAGTTCCCGGTACGAATCAATGGCCTGGTCGGGTTTGGTCAGGTGGCCATCGCGAAAGATCGAAATAGTGCGGGCATTGCCGTCGAGCAAATGGGCGGCCACGTCTTTTACCGTCCATTGACGCGCAAGCGTTGGCAATTCCCATTGCGCCGGCGAAAGGGAACGCAGCAGGGAAATGAGTTTGCGGTCAAGCTCCGCAAAAAGATGAAGGGTTGCTATGGGCGGTAAAGTGGTAATACTGGTTTTGTTTTTTCAAAAATAAGCATAAAAAAAGGCGATAGAAATTCCTATCGCCTTTATCTACTATTGTAAGTTGGATCAACCGATTTTTTTCTTCAGGTTGCCATCAATGGCATCCAGGAATTCTTCCGTATACAGGTAATGATCACCATGTTTTACATTGTTACCATGAATACATACGGCAAGGTCTTTTGTCATCTTGCCAGATTCAACGGTTTCAATACAAACAGACTCCAGTGCATTGGCAAAGTCGATCAACGGCTGGTTATTGTCCAGCTTACCACGGAAAGCCAGACCGCGTGTCCACGCAAAAATGCTCGCGATGGGGTTGGTGGATGTTGGTTTTCCTTTTTGATGTTCGCGGTAGTGTCTTGTAACGGTACCATGTGCAGCTTCTGCCTCCAGTGTTTTACCATCGGGCGTAATGAGCACGGAGGTCATTAATCCAAGCGATCCAAATCCCTGCGCTACGGTATCGCTCTGTACGTCGCCGTCGTAGTTCTTACAGGCCCATACAAAATTTCCATTCCATTTCAGGGCGCTCGCCACCATGTCATCAATCAGCCTGTGTTCATACACAATGCCCGCTGTATCAAATTGCGCTTTGAATTCGTTCTGATAAATTTCTTCAAAGATATCCTTGAAGCGGCCGTCGTATTTTTTAAGAATGGTATTTTTCGTAGAAAGATAAAGCGGCCATTTTTTACTCAATGCCATATTAAAACAACTGCGTGCAAATCCACGGATGCTCTCATCGGTGTTGTACATCGTCATGGCTACACCATCTCCCTTGAAATTAAACACTTCAAAGGTCTGTGGTTCACCGCCACCTTCCGGTGTAAAGGTCATGGTCAGTTTTCCCTTTCCCTTGATCACCGTATCGGTAGCACGGTATTGATCACCAAAAGCATGACGGCCCACAATAATCGGCGCGGTCCAGTTGGTTACCAGGCGCGGGATATTATTGATCACTATTGGCTCCCGGAACACGGTACCGTCCAGGATATTCCGGATGGTGCCGTTGGGGCTTTTCCACATTTGTTTTAAGTTAAATTCCTTTACCCGTGCTTCGTCGGGGGTGATGGTGGCGCATTTGATCCCCACGCCATATTCCTTGATCGCGTTGGCGGCATCTACCGTTACCTGGTCGCCGGTTGCATCGCGATGCTCAACTCCTAAGTCATAGTATTTTATATCCAGTTCCAGGTAGGGCAGAATCAACTTGTCTTTGATAAATTTCCAGATGATCCGGGTCATTTCGTCACCATCCAACTCTACTACCGGATTGGCAACTTTGATCTTTTGGGGCATACTAAAACGTTTATTTGTTAAAATTCAGAGGATTGCAAAGCTACAATTTTATTGAATGTGACTTTAGTTGCATAAACAACATTCTTACGGCGTACTTTTGTATTGGTTTTTTGGCACACTTGATCCAAATCAAGTGGATTTGAAGTAACTTATAACAGATTAGATAGCGTATGGATGCCAATAAGCAATTGATGGCATACCTCCAGCGGTTTGCGGAGGTAACGGAGGAGGAATTCAATCAATATCTTCTCCCGGTGTGCAAGGTGCGGAAGTTTGCAAAAAAAGAAGTGCTGACGGAAGTTGGGGAAGTAGAGAACTATTTCAATTTCATCGCCCGCGGGCTCATTCGCAAATATTACCGCAAAGGGCATACGGAGATCAATACCCAGATCTCGATCGAAAATCATCTCATCCTGAGCCAGGAGTCTTTTCACGGCAGAACGCCTTCTGAATACGTTGTGGAAGCAGTGGAGCCATCGGTGGTAGTGTCTATCAGCTACGATGATCTTGAAAAATTATATCGCAGATCTCACAGGATGGAACACCTGGGCCGACTGGTGGTAACGTATGCCATGATCATCAAGGATCGCTGGCAGATGCAAACGGTAAAAATGACGCCGCGGGAACGATTCCTTCATTTTGTGGCCCGCAATCCTGAACTGATGCAACGGGTGCCACAAAAATACCTGGCTACCTATCTCAACATCAAACCGGAAACGTTCAGTCGTTTCAAACACCTGATCCGGAAACAGGGGCATAAGTCGGTATAGTTTCCGTTTGGAATACAATTCTGTAATTCGGTAATTCGATGATTCGGTAATGATTACTTAGGACTGAACAATCGTTTCCATGTTAATCACATTTACTCATGTCTTAAAATTACCGAATCGGCGAATCATTGTTGTCCGGAAAAAGTTAACAGGCGCGACTACAATTCTGTAATTCGGCGATTCGATGATTTGGCGATGAGTATTCAGGACTGAACAATCGTTTCCATGTTAATCGCATTTACTCATGTCTTAAAATTACCGAATCGGCGAATCATTAGTGTCCGGGGAAAAATTTAACAGGCGCGACTACAATTCTGTAATTCGACGATTCGGCAATGAGTATTCAGGACTGAACAATCATTACCACATTAATCACACTTACCATTTCTTTCAATTACCGAATCGCCGAATCGCCGAATTAACGAATTATCGAATTCTGAATTACTATACATTTACGATCAATACCGGGATGGTAATATTATGCCGTACAGCATCGATGGTTTGCCCGTACAGCCAGTCTTTAAACCCCGCGTGTCCATGCGCACCAATCACCAGCATTTCCGCTTGTTCGGCGCGGATGATCCGCGCTATTTCTTTGGCCCTGCGCCGGTGGCCCAGCACACCGGTTGCCGCAATGCCCCGGCCCTTCAGTTGCGCTACGTATCCATCCAGCCGCTCCTGGTCTTTCCGTGTTTCAAAATCATCTGCTTCAACGCCCATTACGCGGCTGGTAACACTTTCCACCACATGCACAAGAATATAATGCGTGCCTGCATTGCCCTGCGCCACGGCATGTGCAATCAGTTTGCGGTCATTATCGCTGAAATCAAGGGCCACCGCTATGCGCGCATAAGAAGGCACCGTCAACTCTTCCAGCACGCCGGCTTCCGGGTGCAATTGCGATGACTGGCTGGGCTGACGATGATGCCGGAACGGGTACACAATCGCAATGCCCATCAACCACAGGTAACCTGCACCTGCCACCAATACCACCAGCTTCCATCCAATATTGCCGCTATGTTCAAATAATGGCGTAGCCTGTTCCACAACCATCTGGATATTAAGATAAACCAACACTGCCGTTACCACACAGGCAAGGCCGGTGACAAAAGGCCGGATCGCAAATTTTCCCATCGTTTTCCGGTTGGCCGTAAAATGGATCAACGGAATGATCGCAAATCCCAATTGAAGACTAAGTACCACCTGGCTCAACACCAGCAGGTTGTCGATGTCGGTTTCGCCGTTGACAAGAATCACAATCACAGCCGGGATGATCGCAATCATACGCGTTAGCAGGCGACGAATCCACGGACTAATGCGCAGCTTGAGGTAACCTTCCATTACAATCTGCCCGGCCAGCGTACCGGTGATAGTGGAACTTTGTCCCGCAGCAATCAATGCAATGGCAAAAAGAATAGGAGCCAGGCTTCCCAACTGCGGCAGCAACTGGTGCGCTTCTTCAATGCGTGCAACTTCTGTATGGCCGGAATGAAAAAATACAGTTCCTGCCAGCACCAGGATAGCAGCATTGACAAAAAACGCCAGGTTAAGCGCGATGGCGCTGTCGGCAAAATTGAGCCGCAATGCTTTGCGGATGCCGGCATCATCCCGTTTGATCTTGCGCGTTTGTACAAGGGCAGAGTGCAGGTAAAGATTATGTGGCATTACTGTAGCACCGATAATACTGATAGCAATATAGAGCGCGCCGTTGCCCGGTAACTGTGGAACAAAACCACGGGCAACCTCACCCAGATCAGGTTTGGCAAGGATGATCTGGAACAGGAATGAAAACCCAATGATGGCAATCAGCGCTACGATAAATGCTTCCATCTTCCGCATGCCCAGCCGCTGCAGCAACAGGAATAAAAATGTGTCGAAGATGGTGATCAAAACACCCCAGATCAACGGAAGCCCGGTTAATAGCTTGATACCAATGGCCATTCCTATTATTTCCGCCAGGTCGGTAGCAGCAATGGCCACTTCGGCCAATCCGTACAGCGCATAATTGATATATCTCGGATAGGTTTCGCGGTTGGCTTGTGCCAAATCGCGCCCGCGTACAATGCCCAGCCGGGCTGACAGACTTTGCAGGAGCAGCGCCATCAGGTTGCTCATCAGCAAAACCCAAATGAGTTTATATCCAAACCTGCTGCCACCCTGGAGGTCAGTTGCCCAGTTGCCTGGGTCCATATATCCCACACTTACCAGGTATGCGGGTCCAAAAAACGCGAGCATTTTCCGGAAACCGGTGCGGCGGGTAGCGGTGGTGTCCACCGATTGATGCACTTCACTCAGGGAAGTGTAATGATGCCTGTCATGTGCCATACTTCACAAATATGTTTTTTCCAAGTTGTTCACTGATCATAATTGCATTGTGCCTGCCGATCTTTAATTCCATCGACTGGTCAAAATTGAAACGCTTTTTTACTTCCAGTTTGGTGCCCAGCGCGATATGCTTGTGGGTTAGTAATTCCAGCATGCCATTCGACTGATCACTTACATGCGCCACTACTGCCGTTTTATTAACCGGCAGTTCCAGCAGGCATACCTGTTTGGTCATTTCGATGCGGCCGTCCCTGTCGGGAATGGGATCGCCATGCGGATCCACGCGTGGGAAACCGAGATATTCATCCAGTTTGTCGATCAGTTTCCGGTCGCTCACATGCTCCAGGTGTTCGGCTACTTCGTGCACTTCCTCCCAGCTGAACTTTAATTTTTCTGCCAGGAAATATTCCCAGAGGCGGTGTCTTCGGATGATCCCCAATGCCACCCGGATGCCTTCTGCATTCAGGCGAAACCCCTGGTATGGCTGGTATTGCAGCAATTTTTTTGCTTTCAGTTTTTTCATCATATCAGTAACGGACGCCGGCCGGGTATTCAGATCATGCGCCAGTTCATTGGTGGTTACCACATGATCTATTCCCTGCAAGCGGTAAATGGCCTTGATATGATTTTCCTCGCTGATTGAGAAATTGAGCATCAACTAAAAAATAATTTAGACAAATCTAAAAAAATATCGACATATTTCCAATTCTACGCTTCTTTGCCGGGAAGGCTGGAAGTCCTATTTTCGGTCACCAATTGCCTATTATGCAGCTATTGAGGATCTTTTTTACAGCCCTGGCGGGCGTTTTTCTCCTGGTTTCCTGTAAGGACAAGAAAAAACCTGCGCCATCCGGTGATGAGCCGGTAGCTATTTCCGATTTTATAGCCTATTTCCCGCAGCGCAGCCTGCCGTTTGAATTCAATGACAGCCTGCTCAATGCGCGTGAAAAGGATTCTTTATTGATCAGGAACAAAATTTTTTCCCAGTTTATACCGGATTCCATTTTTGCAAAAGTGTTTGGTAAAAATGTAAAACCGAAGATCTACCCGCTGGGCCGGGTCGGTTCTCCTCCGCTGCTGTTTGTAAAAGCGGTAACCCCGTCTAAAAAAGCCACCTTTATTGTGGCGCTGGATGCAAAAAACCAATACGTAGCTGCCCTTATCGCGCAGCGCAGTGATCTGCCGGTGATCCTGGAACGTACCACCACCATTGATGGAAAAATGACGATTAACCGCAACCAGCGGCGGAAAAACAGTGATGGTACCATCAGTGAAGGACGAGACGCATTTGTACTGAATGAGGCTGCGAAACAATTTACACTCATCATGACCGATGCGCTGGATGATAAACCAGCTGAACTCATTAATCCCATTGACACATTGCCCCGGAAAAATAAGCTGTCAGCGGACTATGCAACTGGAAAAATGAATCTTGTTTCCATTCGCGATGGCCGCCGGGCAGACCGCCTGCTGTTTTTTATTCATTTTGAAAAAGGTGATTGTAACGGGGAACTGAAAGGCGAAGCCATTCTCCGTTCATCTACACTGGCAGAATACCGCCAGCCGGGTGATCCCTGCGTATTGCAATTCAAATTCACATCCTCCTCGGTTACACTTGCCGAAGAAGAAGGTTGTGGCGCGCACCGTGGCCTTCGTTGTTCATTCAACGGTACCTTTGCACGCAAAAAAGAAGTGAAGTCCAAAAACACGAAGGCAAAGAACAAGTGATCGTTTGTGCCGGGCCCGGCAATTCACAATTACCTTGTATATTGCGCCTTCGTGTAAAAAGAACACATTATGAGTTTTACCAATTTTACAGTTCCGTATCCTGCTGAGGACCCTTACAAGAAGAAAGTTGCTTACTTCTCTATGGAATTTGCCACCCATCAGCCGCTGAAAATTTACAGTGGGGGATTGGGTTTCCTGGCGGGCTCACACCTTCGCAGCGCCTACGAATTGCGCCAAAACCTGGTGGGCATCGGCATCCTTTGGAAATATGGCTATTACGACCAGGAACGTCACCAGGATCAAACGCTTGACGTAGCCTGGAATGAAAAAACCTACAGTTTCCTGGAAGACACGGGCATCAAGTTCCAGATCAATGTGCATGAACACCCGGTGTGGGTGAAAGTGTATTACCTGAACCCGGAAACTTTTAAAACGGCGCCGCTTTTCCTGCTGTCGACCGACGTTCCGGAAAATGACTACGTATCACAAACGATTACCCACCGCCTTTATGATGCCAATGTGGCAACAAAGGTGGCGCAGTTTATCCTGCTGGGTGTGGGTGGCGCAAGATTGCTGGAATTATTGAATTTCAACCCGGATCTTTTTCATCTGAATGAAGCGCATGGTGTTTCTGCGGCGTTTTATATGTACAATAAACTCGGACGAAATAAAGAAGAAGTAAAGAAGCGCTTTGTTTTTACAACACATACGCCCGAAGAAGCGGGGAATGAAAAGCATGATATTTTTCTCTGTCATAAAATGAGTTATTTCTGCGGGCTCACCGTAGATGAAGCAAAGGAACTCACCGGCATGCCGGATAACAACTTTAATCATTCGTTGGCGGCCCTGCGGCTTTCACATATCGCCAATGGCGTGTCACAACTGCATGGGCATGTATCCAGGGCCATGTGGAGCAAGTACCCGGATATCTGCCCGATTACATCCATTACCAATGCGCAGAACTGGCGCTATTGGGCCGATAAACAATTGTACCGGTTTATGGAAGCCGGCGATAACTACGGAATAGACGATCGAAAAAAATACCTGAAGAAAAGGGCTTTTGAAATTGTGGCAGACCAAACAGGAAAGTTGTTTAATCCTGATGTATTTACCATTGTATGGGCGCGTCGCTTTGCAGGGTATAAACGGGCGGGTTTACTGGCTGCGGATATGAATCGGTTTGAAGCGCTGCTGAGCAATACTAAACACCCGGTGCAGATCATCTGGGCGGGCAAACCTTACCCGGTAGATCATCCCGCCATTAGTGAATTTAACCAGTTGGTACACCTGAGTAAACGCTTTAGCAATGTAGCCGTGCTGATTGGGTATGAACTCGCCTTGTCGAAGCGCCTGAAACAAGCCGCAGATTGCTGGCTGAATAATCCGCGCGTGCCGCGCGAAGCCTCCGGCACCAGCGGCATGACTGCCGCGATGAATGGTGCGGTCAATTTTTCTACCAACGACGGATGGATCCCCGAATTTATCAATCACGGCAATAACGGTTTTGTTGTGCCCATGGCAGATTACCTGCACATGCCGGTGCATGAGCAGGATGAATATGATCTCAACAAGATTTATGAAATTCTGCAGGGAGAAATTCTTCCCCTGTATTACAACGATTACAACACCTGGCGTGAAGTGATGAAAAATGGTATGAAGGATGTGCGCTTCCAGTTCGATAGCAACCGGATGGCCCATGAGTACTACGAGATCATGTACAAGTAAATTGCCTGACGCGGAATACGAATGGTTAACCTTTCATGGTTAATTTTTCGTATTCTTCCATTGCGCCTGGAATAAATCCTGCTATTTTTTTTATGACCTGTTCCACCAGTGCATCGGGGCAGGAAGCTCCACTGGTGATCAGGATATCAAGCGGTCGCACGGCGGGAAGAAAATCAATTGTTTCCATCACCGTTTTACGATGAAAATCATAATGGCTGACGGCTGATGCCGAATGGATTTGACCCGCATCACTGATAAAATAAGTGGGTAGTTTTTCTTCGCAAAGTTCAACCAGGTGAGAGGTGTTGGATGAATTATAACCGCCTACCACTATCGCCAGGTGAGCCGGTGTTTGCAACATTCCGCTAACTGCAGTCTGGTTATCGTTGGTGGCATAGCACAATGTATCCCTGGTGTCTGCAAATCGCTCTTCGATAGATGCGGGTTTAAAATGATCCAGCATTACCTGCTTCAGGTAATCGGCAATAGCCTGCGTGTCTGCAGCCAGCATGGTGGTTTGGTTTACCACGCCAATGCGTTGCAAATCCCTGTCAACAGAAAACCCGGGCGAATACTGCCCGGCAAATTCATCATAAAATTGTGCGCTGTTTTTTTCGCCGGTGATATATTTTGCCAGTTCGGTGGCTTGAGCCATATCCCTGACGATTACAGAAGGTGATTGTGCTGCGGCGTGTGAAAACGTGGCTCTTGTTTCTTCATGATTGGGCTTGCCGTGGATGATGATGCTATATCCCTTCCTGGCAATCGCTTCGCCGCGGTTCCAGACCTTTTCTACAAAGGGGCAGGTGGTGTTGTATTTTTCGGTGCGGATGCCGATTCCCTGGAGGCGTTTTTCAATTTCCAGCGTTGTGCCAAATGCAGGAATGATCACTACATCATCTGACCGCAGTTCATCAAACGAAACCAGTTCCCGTCCGTAAGTATCCTGCAGGAATTGTACGCCATGTGATTGCAGGTCTGCATTTACCTGCGGGTTATGGATCATTTCGCTCAGGAGAAAAATTCGTTTGCCCGGGTTTTCTTCCACTGTACGAAAAGCGATCTCGATCGCATTCTCCACACCATAGCAAAACCCGAAATGGCGGGCCAGGTAAAAACGCAGATCGCCGAGGTTGAGCAGGGTGGGACTAAAATCCTTTTTCATCCTGTCTTCCTCTTTCCGCTTTTTCTTGATGGCCGAAATCAGCGGACTCCGGTAAATGATCGGGACGTCGAAGCTTTTCATAGGGCAAAGATAGAATGGGATTTTGACAAATGGCCTTCTGTGTAAGGCTGCACGAAAACAATTAACTATCTTCCGGCAAAGTTTCGCTATGCGATTAATCTTGCTTGTAGCCAGTTGTTGCCTGCTACTACCGGCCTGCAAACTGATGCCGAAGAAAAAAGAAAAAGAAGAGCTGACCAAACCGACCAGTATGAACACGCATTTTGTTGCCCCGGAATGGGCCCACAACACCAATATTTACGAGGTAAACCTGCGGCAATTCACTACCGAAGGAACATTCAACGCATTTGTTGGCGCTCTTCCGCGCTTGCGCGATATGGGTGTAAAAACCCTTTGGTTCATGCCCATCACACCCATTGCGCAGATGAATAAAAAAGGCGAGATCGGAAGCCCGTATGCGTGCTCCGACTACACGTCTGTAAACCCCGAATTTGGAACGCTCCAGGATTTTAAAGACCTGGTACAAACGGCGCACCAGATGGGTTTTAAAGTGATCCTGGACTGGGTGGCCAACCATACTGGTTGGGATCATCGCTGGACGCGTGAACATCCTGATTTTTACCTCCACGATTCCGCTACCCACACGTTTAAAACCGCATCCGGAATGGATGACATCATCGAACTGGATTACAACAATCCAAATCTCGTAGCAGCGATGATTGATGCCATGAAATACTGGGTAAATGAATGTGATATTGATGGCTTCCGGTGCGACCTCGCCTCCTGGGTTGATCTGAAGTTCTGGCAACAGGCCCGACCGGAGCTGGATGCCGTTAAACCATTATTCTGGCTGGGTGAATTTGATGAACTGGAAAACCCGGAGTACGGCCGTGTGTTTGACGCAAGCTATAGCTGGAAATGGATGCATAAAACGGAAGATTTTTACAAACATCAGCTACCCCTGCAGGAACTGGATTCATTGCTACAGGCCTATAGCGCTATTGGCGACAGCAGTATGCGTGCATGGTTTACCAGCAATCATGATGAAAACAGTTGGAATGGCACGGAGTACGAGAAGTATGGTGATATGGCAAAGGCATTGGCTGTTTTCAGCGCCACCTGGAATGGTATTCCCCTGGTTTATTCCGGGCAGGAATTACCGCTCCGCGATAAAAGGCTGCGTTTTTTTGAAAAAGATCCCATTCCCTGGACGGGTGAATACCAGATGGCGCCATTCTACAAAACGCTGCTGACGCTTCATACCAACAATCCCGCGTTGCGTGCCGGTGATCCGGCAGTAACAACCTTTCAACTCGCAACTACAGATGCGGCACACGTAATGGCCTACCTGCGAAAAAATGGTGAGCACGAAGTGCTGGTGGTGTTGAATATGTCGGCACAAGCTAATCTTCATTTTAGCATTACTGATAATCATGTTACCGGCATCTACCGTAACGTATTTTCCGGCGCCGCTAACGATTTTACCAATGCTAAAGATTTTGAAATGCAGCCCTGGGATTTTGTAGTGTATGAAAAATAAATAAAAAAGCCAGGATGATCACTGCGAGTGGATCATGGCAGCCAAAGTTGCTATTGGATAACGATAAAAAAAATCCTCCCGGGCGGGAGGATTTTTTAGTATCCATTTGGAATATCTTATAGTTTATTCGTCACTGGAGGAGGTAGACAGGTTCAGCGGGTACCGGTAGGTTCCATCTGATCCCGGATATACGCCTTCAATTTGTACAGGGCCATCGGCACGTGCCAGCAACCTTGACAGTTGTTCTACACTGGTTACGTCCACGCCGCTGATAGAAGTGATGATAAAACCTTCTTCCATCCGGGTTCTTGCCAGCGGGCTGTCGCGGTTGATCTTTTTAACGATTACGCCTCCGTTAATCTCCAGGTCTTTTGCTTTTTCCTTGCTCACAGTTTCCAGGTCGGCGCCCAATTTGTCGTTGATCGCTGATTTGGCGGCTTCTTCAAAAGATCCCACTTTGCTTTTCAGCGTTGCAGTTCCCTGCAGTTCCTGGGTGCCGCGGCGGTAGGTGATCTTCACTTTGTCTCCTGCGTTATAGGAAGCAATCGTGCCCTGCAATTCTGCCCATGAATTTACAGGGGCGTCATTGATGCGGGTAACCACATCGCCTTTTTTCAAACCCACTTCGGCAGCTGCGCCATCTGTTGCTACAAAGCCAACGTGCGCACCATCACCGGCATCAAATTTTTCTTCATCCACGGAAATGCCGAGATAAGGACGTTTTACATCACCAAATTTGATCAGGTCGTTTACAATCTTTTTTACCAGGTTTACAGGAATCGCAAAACCATAACCGGCATAGGTGCCATTTGGCGCCAGGATGGCTGAATTGATACCTACCAGTTGTCCGTCGGTAGTGATCAGCGCGCCGCCGCTATTACCCTGGTTAATCGCTGCATCTGTTTGGATAAACGATTCAATCGGTGTATCGCTCTGGCGGCTATTGATGCCAATGGTACGGCCTTTGGCGCTCACGATACCAGCGGTTACTGTTGTTTCCAGGGAAAGGGGGTAACCAACTGCAAGTACCCACTGGCCCAGTTTTACGTTGTCTGAATTGCCCGTAAGCATATACGGCAAACCGGTTTCGTCAATTTTGATCACGGCCAGGTCACTGCTGGCATCATGACCAATAACGCGGGCTTTATAGGTTTTTTTGTTGGAAAGCGTAACGGTGATCTCATCGGCAATGCCGGTGCCACCGTCAGAGATAACGTGATTATTGGTTACAATGTAACCATCTTCCCGGATAATTACCCCGCTGCCTGAAGCACGCTGCTCTGGCTGGATACGAGGTCCAAAATCATCAAAGAAGTTGTTGAAAAAATCATCGATGGAATTGTTGCTGCGGCCACGGGTGGTAGCACTCACTTTTTTGGCGGCGATCTTTGTTTTGATGTGAACCACTGCCGGCACTGCTGCATTGGCCGCTTTTACAAAATCAACCGGCTCGGCTGAACCATTGTCAGACACATTGTCAAAATAACCGGCATAGTTCACCGGCAATTTTTCGCCCGATGCTGTTCTGAAAAGGGCGTCTTTCGGCGACGTCAGCTTTCCATACACCCAAACACTTCCCACCGCTGAAACGGCACTGATAGCAATGACCAGTAAAATTTGTTTGACTTTCATAGCGCTGTTAACATTTAATTTATTTAAACCTTCAAGGGCTGTCTACAAAGTAACAAAGGAGCGGTCAGCTTTGTTAACCAATTATTTAGTTTAACAAATTCTTTACTAAGGTCTTCGTAGATGCCCTCTTAAAGGTATTAAAAATCAGCAATTTTGGGGCCGCTGTCAAAGAGTCTGCAAAAATTGCAGGGTGTCAACACCATCTGCATAATCGCGAAGTCCGGGTTGCTGGCTTTGCCCGAACGGTATATATCCGTTTCCCACAATGCATTGCAGGTCAGGATTGGCCGAAAGGTCTTTCACCGGCACGTTTCCCTGGTAAAAGCTGTAATGCAGCGTGCTGATAGGGGAGAAAAGGGCGTCGGCTTCCAGCAGCAGCAGCGCCGGCGTGCTCATATAGAAATTTTTATTCAACACCTGTATCGCCAGGTTATAGTCGTAGTTGTTCTTGTATTTGTGATGATCTGCCAAGTAATTGTACCGGGAAAAGGCCTGCAGTAGGGGCGGGAAGGAATAATTTTCAGGCACAAAAATCTTCGTAACGTTTCGGCAGCCAAGACCAAAATAAAGAAATACATCATCTGCAAGCGCCTGCAATTGTTCCGTTGTTTCCGCTCCATTCAGTACTGCCACAGACGTACGGTTGCGCCGGATGAGGCTCGGGTATTTTCCAAAGTAATAATCAAAATAGCCGGCTGAGTTGTTGCTACCGGTGGCAATATACGCATCACAACCCTTCAGCATGGGGGCAAAGCGAATATGGTTGGCCACCGCGGGCTCCCAGGTCACCAGTTGTTCTATCAAATGGCGGATCAGTACATCGTCTTTGGAAGAGGGCTTAATTACGGCCCGGTGCCCGCTTATAAATACGGAGAGCAGGTCGTGAAAACCGACCATCGGGATATTACCAGCCATAATAATACCTACCTCTTTGGGAATTAGGGGCGCCTCTGGCAGTGCATAGGATGCGGCCCATTGTTGTAATGCTTCCTGTTGCAGCAATTGCGAACTGATCTGCTGTGCTGCGTAGTTGATATACTCCTGCGTAAACCAGCCATTTTGCTGTTCTGCACGAAACTTTGCATCCTGCCAGGTTTCAGTGTCCAGTTGCAGGTAGTTGCCCAACTTTGCTAATAATTCAATACGGTATTGTAAATTCATCAATGAGTTCTATTTTTGTTATCATTGCTTGCCGTTGGCAGGCAATTCATTTGCAAAAATAACCCCGATCCCATTAAATTATTACTTATGGCCATCAAGATTACAGAAGAGTGTATCAATTGCGGCGCCTGCGAGCCGGAATGTCCCAATAACGCTATTTATGAAGGTGGCGTAGAATGGGCGATTGCCGACGGAACTTCGGTAAAAGGTTCATTTACCCTGATTGACGGAACCGTTGTGGACGCTGATCAAAAAAATGCCCCCATTTCAGTGGATACGTATTATATCACGCCCAATAAATGCACGGAATGCCAGGGTTTTCATGAAGAACCGCAGTGTGCTGCCGTTTGCCCGGTGGATTGCTGTGTGCCTGACGAAATGTACCAGGAAACGGTGGAAGAACTGATGGCTAAAAAAGAGAAACTCCACATCTAAATGGCCGTTAGAGGGTGTGCATAAGTTGCCCATCAACCGGTCGTTTTTTTTCGTAACTTTAGAATATCTAATGCAGTTTCCAAACTGCTACTTTTGAGGCGGGTGATATTTCCCGTCGTAAAAAGGTGAAGGGTCAACAACCTTCACCTTTCTTATTTTTCAACTCCTTACAGGCGTTTGTGCAGCCGGGAAATAAGTGATTTTTAGCATTTCAAATTTCGTTCAACGGCTTTTTTCTTCAATCTTTGCGTAGCTAAAACCCATTTACAACCAACGATGAAGAAAACTATTGCGCTCGTGACCGGAGGTTATTCCGGCGAAGCCGTGATCTCTTACAAAAGTGCAGCTACCATTGGCAATCACCTGGACCGTGACCGGTTTAATGTTTATACTATCGACATCAACCCGCACGGTTGGTTTTACAAAACGGAAACTGGTGCCAACATCCCCGTAGATAAAAATGATTTCACCATCGTTATTGATGGGAAAAAAATACATTTTGATGCTGTCTTTATTGGTATGCATGGCACCCCCGGTGAAGATGGCAAATTGCAGGGCTATTTTGACACCCTGAAAATTCCTTATACCAGTTGTGATGCAGGCACATCCGCCATTACTTTTAATAAGCGATATACTGTTGCAGTTGCTAAAATGGGCGGCATTGCAGTAGCAAATTCAGTACACCTGTTCCGGGATATGGCGCCCACAGGCGCCGCATTATTGACGCAGGTAAAATTGCCCGTTTTTGTAAAGCCCAATAATGGAGGGTCCAGCATTGGTATGAGCAAGGTAGACCAGCCTGCCGACCTGGATGCTGCGCTGGCAAAAGCATTTGCGGAAGATGACCAGGTGCTGGTGGAAGAGATGATTGAAGGACTGGAATTTACCGTAGGTGTGTTTAAATCAAAAGGACAGATCATCGTGTTGCCGCTTACTGAAGTTAGGGCGCACGCGGAAAAGGCCTTTTTTGATTTTGAGGCCAAATACCAGGGAAAGTCTACAGAAACAACACCCGCAGTGGTGGAGGAGGCTATTGCCGACAAAGTGCGGGAGGCCGCTGCGCGGATTTATGCTATCTTCAACTGCAGAGGTGTGGTACGCATTGATTTTATTTATCACGAAGCCAGCGGCCAGCCACATATGCTGGAGATCAACACCATTCCCGGACAGAGCGATGCCAGCATCATCCCCCAACAGGTACGTGCCATGGGATGGAACCTGACCGAGTTTTATGGTAAATTGCTGGAAGAAGTACTGTAGACAATAATAAGCATTCACTAAAATTTTTATACGTGTTTAAATTCATCACGCATCGTCCCCTTTGGCTAAACATCGTAGTTGGTGCTTTACTGGCGGTAGGGGTGTTTTCCGTGTTTGTTTTATCGCTCAACTGGATCACGCATCACAATAGTTCCCGGACGGTACCGGATGTGGTGGGCAAAAGCTACGCAGATGCTGAAAAGATCCTTGAAAAAGCAGGCTTCGACGTGGAGATCCAGGATTCGATCTATACAGATACTACAAAACCAAGCCAGGTGCTGAAACAGTTTCCGGAAGGGGATGAGGTGATCAAGATAGACCGCACGATTTATCTTACCATCAACCGGGCAGTGCCACCACTTGTAGAAATGCCCAACCTGATCGGGTATAGCTACCGTACCGCTGAAATGCAACTGAAATCCATAGGGCTTTATATCGGGGATACCAGCTATGTGCCAGACCTGGCACGGAATGCTGTGCGCAAACAAATTTACAATGGTCAGTCTATTGCCGCAGGCACCAAAGTGAGAATGGGTAGTAAAATTGATTTTGTGTTGGGTTCGGGCGTGGGTGATGAAGAATTTGTGGTTCCCAACCTGGTTGGACTATCCATGCGCCAGGCTATTGCGCTGTTGGAAGGCAATGGATTGCTGGTGGGTACTACGCTACCGATGCCGGGTAGCGAGGATGTTACCGATACGCTCAATGCTTATGTGGGCAGACAGGTACCTTCGGTATATAGTGATGAACATCATCTGCAACGGATTCGTACCGGGCAGTCGGTTGACCTTTGGTTCCAGGGACAAAAGCCCGTAAAGGATTCTATTGTAACTTCGCAACCGGATCAACAACCTTAATTTTTGTTATGCAAAACATTACCGCAGAAGAACTGAAAGCCCGTATTGATGCGGGAGAAAAATTGAATATTGTAGATGTGCGTGAACCGCATGAGCATGCGGAATTCAATATCGGGGGCGTACTGGTGCCGCTGGGCAAGGTACAATCCATGATGGTGGACGAACTGGAAGATTTTAAAGACCAGGAATTGATTGTGTATTGCCGTAGTGGCAACCGCAGCGGGCAGGCCTGCCTGATGCTGGATGCGATGGGATTCAAGAATACCAAGAACCTGGTGGGCGGAATGCTGCACTGGACCGAGGTGTTTGAGAAACCCCGCACTTAAGTGCGGGGTTGGATGAGGTGCGGGTCGGATGTGCGGGGTTGGATGAGGTGCGGGCCGGATGAAGTGCGGGCCGGATGCGCAGGGCCGGATGAAGTGCGGGGTTGGATGCGCAGGGCTTGCACATGATCGGCACTGTCTTTACAACCGGATGTTCAGCGCCACCAGGTAATTGCGACCGGCCATCGGGAAATAGTAATTTTCTGTATTTACCACACCGCCGGAAAAATAGCTGTACGTATAGCCACTGGGTTCATATCTTGCGTCAAATGCGTTATTAACCTGCGCTATCAATTGCACTTCCTTTAACCAACCCAGGTGAAAAGAATAACTGGCACGTACATCCTGCACATAAAATGCATCCAGTGATCGCGCTTCCTGGCCGGTATTATCCAGGTATTGCTTGCTCACGTATTTCGCCGGAAGGCTTATTTCAACTGCTTTTACGGGTAAAAAATTAAGCGTGGCGGCACCTACTACGGCCGGTGATAATGCAATAGCCGTACGTGTATAGAAATTGTGAAGTTGTCCGCCATTATCATAATCATCGATGTATTCGTCAAAATGGAGCACTTTGTTTTCGCTGAGGGCAATATTTCCCGCTGCGTTGAACCAGGAGCAGGGTTTCCATGCGCCCTGTAATTCGATTCCCCTGCGGTAGCTGTTGGGAATATTGGTACGCGTGTAAGCGCCCACATCGTTGATCTTACCTGTTAATACCAGTTGATCTTTATAGCGCATGTAATAAAATGTAGCGCCCCAGTTCCAGTTCTTTCCACGGCGCTCTACGGCCGCTTCTACATCATGAAGCCGCTCCGGTTTTGGCAGTTGCGTAAGACCTGCTTCAAAGTCATCGCGGTTGGGTTCTTTGTTTGCCTGCCCGTAAGAGAGATAGGCATGCCAGCCGTTGCTGGAAAAGCTGATCCCCGCTTTAGGATTAAAAAAATGATAGTTGTTCGCAACTACCAGGTCTGGCGTTTCGCGGAAGCCGTCGATATCGTATCGCACTTGCCGGTATTGCAGATCATAATAAAGCGTCCAGTGCGGTGCAACTGTTGTTTGTTGTTTCAGATAAACGGTTGCGTCCTTTTTCCTGGATTGATGATGGTACCAGTCGTTGATGGCGGTAAGACCTTGTTCTGCCCAGATCACTTCACCAAAATGGCGGCCGTTGTAGCGTGTTGCGCCACCGCCCAGCGTAAGTTGGGTTCCCTGGTGATGATATTGCAGTGAGTAGATGGCGCCATAGTAATCGTTGTCGAGCCACAGTTGCCGCACCAGGTCGGTAGTGGTGATGGTTCCGTTGCCGGGTGCAGGCATGTTGTAATCGGCATAAGCTTCGTCGGCTTTGTATTGTTCGTAGTAGCCGCGTCCTTCGGTGAGAAAGAAAGCAGTGTTGAAGGTGAGCCGGCTGCCGAGTTGCTGGTTGAAGAATAGTTGATAGTGGTCCTGTTTGTAATCGTCTACCTGGTTATCATAGGGTGTGCCGGGTTTTTCGGTGCCTTCGTAATTGATGGTACGGTTGCCTGCCAGCAGGTCGCTTTCGGCAACGCCATCCCAGGCCTGGTAAGTTTTTTCTTTGCCTGAAAAAAGGTTGAGGCGGAGGGAATTGGTTTTGCCAATATAGGCCGTGGAGAAGTACCAGGATCGCAGGTCGCTGCTGGCGCGGTCAATATAGCCGTCGCTGGTGATGGACGACCAGCGCAGATCGGCGGTAAAATGATCTCCCACCAGGCCGCTACCGGTTTTTAGCGTAGTCTTTCTTGTGTTAAAGGAACCGATGCTGTTGTTGATCTCAGCGTAGGCATCACGGTTTACGTCATTGGTGCTGATGTTGATACTTCCGCCAAACGATCCCGTACCGTTTGACGAAGTACCCACGCCGCGCTGCACCTGGATGCTGCCGGTGGAGGAGGCAAAGTCTGGCAGGTCAACAAAAAAAGTACCCTGGCTTTCCGCATCATTGTAGGGAATGCCATTGAGTGTAACGTTGATGCGGGTGGCATCGGTACCACGAATACGAATACCGGTGTAGCCGATACCGGTTCCGGCATCGGAGTTGATCACTACTGCCGGCGTTTGGTTGAGCAGGAAGGGAATATCCTGCCCCAGGTTCTGGCTGGCGATCTCTTTTTTGGTGAGATTGGTTTTGGTAAACGGCGCATTGTCGCCGGCGCGCACGGCTTTCACTTCCACAGGGGAAAGTGCATAAAAACTGTCGGTGGATGATTTTTCCTGGCCAGCTACTGCTGTGGCCATTGCAGCGGTGATGATTGTAAATGCAATCCTCTTCATTTTTTTAATTTAAACAGGTTAAAAAATGAGAGGGAAATGCTGTTGGAGAAAAAGGCATAGGAAGGCCTCCATCCCTGCGCAGGCATTACCCTGATCAGGTTCTACGGGTTTGATCTCAGATTCCCGCCAACTGGCGGGAAACACCCCGGGAAACTGAAGTCTGACACCAAAGTGCCGGACTGTGCTGGCGCAAAGATAGCAATTCAGGTTTTTTATCCCTTCGGGAAAATGAATCCTACCGAAGAAATATCCGCTTTCGATCAATTTTATTTGGCTGCCGCACAAAATAACCGTACCTTTGCACTCCAGATCGCGAAGTAGAGCAGCGGTAGCTCGTCGGGCTCATAACCCGAAGGTCGGGAGTTCGATCCTCCCCTTCGCAACTAACAAGACCCGCAGTTTGCGGGTTTTTTTATCATTTTTCCCGGTAAAAGCCGTGGAATTGATCACCTCCGGTATGAAATCAGGTTTTGTAAATATTTTTGGCAAGCCCAATGCGGGCAAAAGCACGTTGCTCAACGCGCTTATCGGCGAAAAACTCGCCATCGTTTCATCAAAAGTTCAAACCACCCGCCATCGTATCAAAGGAATTGTAACTGAGCCCGGTTACCAATTGATCTTTTCGGATACACCTGGTATTATTCAGCCTAAATACAAATTGCACGAGCGGATGATGCAGGCGGTGAAAGGCGCGCTTGAAGATGCCGACCTGGCGTTGTTACTCGCGGATATACGTGAAGACCCTGCTGTAAATGATGAGCTGTTTACGCAGCTCAAACTTAAAGTGCCGGCGCTGGTTGTGCTGAACAAGGCAGACCTTGTAAAAGCGGAACAGGTGGAGCGGGTGCGTGATTTCTTCCTGGCGCGTCCTTACTGCAAGGGTGTGGTAGTTATTTCCGCGCTGAAGGGATTTGACCGTGACGGCTTTATCAGCCAGTTACTTCCTTTCCTGCCGGAGGGAATGCCCTTTTATGCCGAGGATGAGATTAGCGATCTGCAAACCCGTTTCTTTGTTGGAGAACTGATCCGTGAAAAAATTTACCAGGTAGCGGAAGATGAAATTCCTTACCAGGCTACGGTGCTGGTACGGGAATACCAGGAGAAAAATACGCTTACCAAGATCATTGCGGATATTATTGTGCAGCGCGAAACACAGAAAGCAATCCTGATTGGTGAAAAAGGGAGTATGATCCGGAAAATCGGAACTGAAGCGCGTAAGGACATTGAAGCATTTATACAACAGAAAGTTTTTCTTGAACTCTTCGTAAAGGTGAAACCGAAGTGGCGGGAAAATGATCTTTACCTGCGGGAATACGGGTATTGATTTCGCATTAAAAAAAGGCAGTTATGAGTTTTACATTAGCCATCGTAGGCAGACCCAATGTGGGCAAAAGCACATTCTTCAACCGGTTGCTGGAACAGCGCAAAGCCATTGTGGATGACCTGAGCGGCGTAACCCGCGATCGCCAGTACGGCGTGGCCGACTGGAATGGGAAAACCTTCAATGTAATTGATACGGGCGGTTTTGTGGCCGACAGCGAAGATGTTTTTGAAAAGGAGATTGCCAAACAGGTATTGATTGCGGTAGATGAAGCGGATGCCATTGTATTTATGGTGGATGCGACCACCGGTATTACGGAATTGGATGATGATATGGCAAAACTGCTTCGCAAAAGCCCCAAGCCGGTATTCCTGACGGTGAATAAAGTGGATAACAATGAGCGGATGCTGGATGCTACGGAATTCTATAGTATGGGATTTGACCAGATCTTTTTCATTGCGTCTGCCAGCGGAAGTGGCACCGGTGAATTGCTGGATGCAGTAGCGGAATTGATTACAGAAGACGCGAGCGAAGAAACCCAGGAGATGGCAGCCCTCCCCAAATTTGCCATCATCGGTCAGCCGAACGTTGGAAAATCTTCCCTGCTTAATGCATTGATAGGGCAGGAGCGTACCATTGTGAGTGATATTGCCGGGACTACACGTGACACGATCCACACCCATTACAACTTGTTCCAGAAAGAATTTATCCTGATCGATACCGCGGGTATCCGCAGGAAGACCAAAGTAAATGAGGATCTTGAATTTTACTCCGTGATCCGCGCCATAAAAGCCATGGATGAAGCAGACGTGTGCCTGCTATTGATTGATGCGGAGAAAGGAGTGGTGCACCAGGACCTGAGCATCTTTAGCCTGGCGGCCCGCAAAGGCAAAGGGCTGGTAGTGCTGGTGAATAAATGGGATACGATGGAGAAGGAAACTAATACGGCGCGCGACTACGAAAAGAATTTAATGGAGAAACTGGCGCCTTTTACGGATGTGCCGGTGTTGTTTATTTCAGCAAAAGAAAAGACGCGGATCTTTAAGGCTATTGAAGTTGCCTTGCAGGTATATGAAAACAAAAGCCGGAAAATTCCTACCTCACGGTTGAATGATGTAATGCTGAAGGCCATGGAAAGCTACCACGCACCGGTTGTGCGGGGGCATCCTATTAAGATCAAATATGTGTCGCAATTGCCCACCAAAACGCCTTCATTCGCATTTTTCTGCAATTTCCCGGATGATGTGAAACAGCCTTATAAGAACTACCTGGAGAACCAGTTACGCAAGAATTTTGATTTTACCGGCGTGCCGGTTCGCCTGTATTTCCGGAAAAAGTAGGGCCGGGTGGGGATAAAAAACAACAAAAAACTTGCATATTTCGCTAAAAATGATAGTTTTGCGTCGATTTTAAAACAAACTAAAACCAAGGTACAATGAAAAAAGTATTTGCAATCCTGGCTATCACAGCCGCTGTTACTTTCGTAGCATGTAACAATGATTCTGAAACAAAAGGAACTGTTGACAGCACTGCTAACGCAATGAAAGATTCTGCTAGCCAGATGATGGACAACATGAAAGATTCTGCTGGCCAGATGATGGATAACATGAAAGATTCAGCTAACAAAGCTATCGATGCAGTAAAGGATTCAGCTGCCTCTAAAATGTAATTGTTGTACTGTTTAATATAGTACTTCTTGCAAGAAGTTCCCTCAACCGATGGTTGGGGGATTTTTTTTGTCCAAACGAAAAAACTCCGCATTGCAATGCGGAGTATGTTCATGGCTAAACTGCTATATGATCAATACATTTAAATTCTGCTGATGCCTGCGCTGCCTGATGCTTTTACTTCATCCAGCGAAGCATTTCCGCGGTAGCGGATCTCACTGGCACCGCTGGCCTGGGCCTGCAGTGAGCGGTTGACGGTAATGCGGATTTCACTTGCTCCCGTTGCCCGCGCATCGCAGGTTTCGGTTGTGAGATCTGTGCCATGGAATTCACTTGCGCCGGACGCCTGTACGTTTAAGTTAACGGCAGAGCCCATTACCGTCATGTCACTGGCAGAGCTGAGGTCTACCGTGAGATTTTTTACCTGGAGATGAACTTTTTTCAGATCGGAAGCGCCGGAGCAGCTGATATCGAGGTTGTCTGTTGTTACAACACCTTCCACGTATACATCGCAGGCGCCGCTGAAATTCATTCGCGTAAGCGTTTTAAAGGAAACATAGGCGGCAAGACGTTTGCGACCGTTGTATCCCTTTTTCAGGCCGATGGTCAGGATGCCATTTTTTACGGCTACATCAATCTTTTCCTGATCCCGATGGTCAGATGCACTCACGGCCACTCCTTCCTCAGTACCCTGTGTGATATAAACATCAAATGCATCGCT
>JBEHYT010000021.1:0-74969 GCA_048498035.1 Bacteroidota bacterium
TCTTTTTGTGCGGTTCCGCGCAGCGGAATGGCGCTGCCAAGCACAAAAAACAGCGCCGGAGCTGCAACTCGGCCCGCCGGCCGTGGAGGCAAAAAAGCCACAAGCGATGCAATTGCCCAACTTCATAGGATATGCTAAAATTTTCCCCGGACACTAGTGATTCGATAATGGAAGAAAGTCGTTAATGTGAAAATGAAAACCCTGTGAATCTCGCTTCCCAGACTCAAACAGCCTGACAATCTCCCCCTTAAAATCCTCAGAATAACGCCAGTGAAATCGGACAAACTTGCCTTTAACAGCCATAAATTGACCCATTTTGTGGTCAACCTATTTCAGGGACGTACAATTTTTCATCTTTCATTTTTTATCTTTCATCTTTCATCTGTTATCTAACAAGCACTGTCGTTCCTTTCCTGCGATAGATTTTATCATCCAGTCCAACGGCTTCAGCCATCCATACCACCACCTGCGCTGATTGTTTGATACCACGTATGGTTCCATCCCAACCGGGTTGACCGGTAGATGTTTCATAAATAAGTTGCCCTCCGCGATTATACACGCGGAAGAAGTTTAATTTTTTAACGCCGTAAAGAAGGGGACGGAGGTAGTCATTCTTACCGTCATTATTGGGGGTGAAGGCAGAAGGCACCAGCACCTGTACTTCCTTGATAGGTGTAACGAGTTGAGAATCCACCGTTACACAATAAGCACGCGTAGTGATCTTAATCGTATAATCCTGTGCCGCCGCTCCCGTATATGTTGGAGTATACCCGTATTGACTACTTAAAAAATCCCCGGGCGACCAGAATGCAGTTTCGCCAAACTTACGGGCAGTAAGCACGAACGGTATATTGTCCAACACAAACTGTTCCGGATAGCGTATCGCGGGCCGCGCACTTTCTACATAAATTGTTTGTGTACGGGTATGTTCAACACAACCATCCGGGTTTGTCAACACAGCCTGGTAGTTGCCGGTTTCCGGCACGCGGTAACGTGTGCCATGCGCATTCAATGCCACTCCATCACGATACCAATCGATCTGCTGCGTTGGCACCACCTGCAATACGGAACTATCCCCATATCCGATACAATAGCCATCCCGACCCAGCAAATGAAGGGAGGTATCTGTAAATGATGTTTTTACCAGCACCTGGTCCGTTGTTAAACATCCACCTCCGTAACTCCTTGCCGTTAGGGTATAAAGTGTGTTACTCGTGGGCTGTGCAAAAGGATTGGAAGCATTGGGATCTGAAAGTCCTGTCGCTGGACTCCACTGGTAAACGATACCCGGCCGCGGTGGTTCTCCCAATGGAACAGCTCTTCCATTACAGGATACACGATCGGGACCGGCATTCGCACGTACCGTTAACGTATCCAGAAGTTTGGCATACAGCGTATCCAGGCAACCATAGCCACTATACGGCACCAGTTCTACAGCAAGCTCCGTTCCGGTTGGTGGAGGCGGACGCAACACAAGATTTTGATTATGTCCAAGCACCTGCGTAAAATTCTTATCCCACCAGGTATACGATGCGTAACCATAGGGGGCAACAACATTTACAGCCGTATCATCAGGACAATATGCTGCGCCAACAAATTCATCGCTGCACTCGGAATTAACATCAATATATGCGTATCCGAAATGACGTTGGAAAGTACAATCAGCCGTTTTGAATGTCATACGAATTCGTTTGCCGGCATTACCATTCAGGTTGATGGAAACTGCAGACCAGGGTTTATACCATATAGGCGTATCATCATGCTCAACAAACGGTGCCAGCTCAAAGCCAGGCAGGGGAGTGCCGTATGGACGAAATGTAAAGGAGGAGCATTCAATGATCTTATTGTCCGTAACATTCAACACTTCAATTTCCATTCGCGGTTGCTGGTACTCCAGGTGATTGGGGTCTTCAAATACTACCGCATAATGATAGATGAGGCTATATACATCACGATTAGCAGGAATATCAAATTCATACGATACACCTTCCGCTTCAGCGCCACCGGAATTGTTACCAAGTTTAATGGAATGGCCGCTGCCATTAGGACAATTAACAGGGAAAAGACCGTACGGATCAATGCCTCCGCCAGGGAACGAAGAAAGCATCGTGTGCCGATCCAACACGGGCCCGCCGGAAGGTGTGAGCGAAATTACATTCAAACCGCCCGGCGTAGTGTAAACGTAACCAGTGTAACAGGTCCAACCCGTAAAATCACCACGCTCGAAGTCAATATTATCGGGACATTGCGAACGTACCGGTGCCGCAAAAACCAGCAACACAAGAAGCAGTTTGCAGGTAGTCAATAATCGTGGGGAAACACATGTCAGGCGCAGGTACAGCATGCAAACGGTTATCCTTTTAAAGTTAGGTTTTTTTATCGGATCGCAATGTCACTGTTTAAAGTTGCCAACAACCGCCGGTTTTTGCGTTATTTTTGAACAGATCGAATAACCAAATAGAAATTGGAATTGAATATGCAAATTAAATGGGGAATCATCGGCTGCGGAGATGTAACGGAGATAAAAAGCGGACCAGCATTTCAAAAGGTGGAAAATTCTTCGCTGGTGGCCGTAATGCGCCGCAACGGCGCGAAAGCAGAAGATTTTGCCGTGCGTCATGGCGTGTCTCACTGGTATTCCAATGCCCAGGAATTGATTGATGATCCCGAAGTGAACGCCATCTATGTGGCCACACCACCTTCATCACATGCGGAATATAGTATCGCTGCCATTCGGGCCGGAAAGCCTGTTTACGTGGAAAAGCCAATGGGACTGGCCGCAGCAGATGCAGAACAGATTGCCAAAGAAGCGCTGCAACACAACATCCCGCTCACTGTTGCACATTATCGCCGCCAGCAGCCACTTTTTCGCAAAGCGAAAGAATTGCTAAGCGAAGATCGTATCGGCACCATCCGTTCGATCAACCTGCTCTTCTCCCGGAAAAGCCTTCCATCCAAAAATACCCCCGGCGCAGCACCAAATTGGCGTGTAAATCCAGCCATCGCCGGTGGCGGACTTTTCCACGACCTGGCGCCGCATCAATTAGACATCCTGCTGCATTGGTTTGGAAATCCCGTTAAATGTAGCGGCATCACCACCAACCAGGGTGGCAACTACAATGCACCAGATGCAATTGTTGGGCTACTGCAATTTGAACACAATATTCTTTTTTCCGGCAACTGGAATTTTGCCCTTGGCGAAAAAGGCGAACCACGGGATTACTGCGAGATCACTGGGGACCGCGGCCTGCTCCGGTTCAGCTTTTTTGATCAAAACCCGCTGGTACTACAGGTGGATGATCATATTGAGGAATTTCATTTTGCCCCCCTGCCACACGTTCAGCAACCGATGATTGATGCTGTTGTCCGCTATTTTCGTGGAGAGGCACCCAATCCCTGCAGTGGGGAAGAAGGCGTTGCCGTAATGAAAATGATTGACGCAATTACCGCGGGTTAATACTGTCTTTCCGATTACCCAGCCAGAACAATGCATCCAAAATAAAACGCGATTGCTCCGGGCTTTGGAAGGTAGAAGATAGCGTTGCATTTGTGCCGTGTTCATAGTCCATATCATTATGCCCCATGTTGATATAGACCATGCGATAATTCCGGTTTGTCCAGGCAACAGGATAGTAGCCGCTATGCCAGATCTCGTAAGGTTTTGGTCCGGTGCCCAATGGAAAACTTGAACTGTCGATAGAAAGAAGAATGCTAATGTTTGGGTTTTGTCGCAGATCTTTTTCCCAACTATACCATTCATTAGGGGCTGAATGAAATAAGGTTGGCAGATGTTGGGTAGCTGGATGATGCCGATCTTCTACACGCAGCACTGCCGATGTAGGCCGCCAGGTATTGCCGCGATAACCGCCGCATCCCAGCAACGTATCCTGGTACCACGCCCAGTTGTCCGGGTACATTGACTTAGCCAGTGCGAACGCCGAAAAATGAAATCCTGCAAACGCGCCACCGCGATGGATGTATCGCTCAAATGCGGCCCGCTGTGCAGGATCTTCGGGTCGTGTATCGAGGAACAACACCACGTCTACATTACGAAGGAAACTATCGTTCAGGTTGCTCCAGTTACTGGTACTATCGTACCGAAAATGATATTGCCTTGCTTGCCTGGGAAACCAGTCGTTGGCTTCGTGTACAAAACTGATATGGGCAAGGTCATTTTTTGCCGTAAAAAATGCAACTACCCTGAACCCGGAGTCTTGCTGTGCATAAAGATGAAGTGAAAATAATAACGGCAACAGGAGAACGATCCTTTGCTTAAACATGTGCAAACTAAAATTTATGTGGTCAGAGCATCGGTAAGGTACAAAACTTAGCCGTACCGACCGTGTTTGTTTGAAAAAATCCTGCGTATCTTCCGCTATCAAATTTCATCCATGAGAAAGTTATTGCTTTGCCTCGCCGTTTTGATCGTTGTTACGGGCGCCAACAGCCAGGTGATCAGTTCGCGGCAAATTGATTCCCTGACCAACCTGGTGTTGAAAACCTTTGACGTGCCCGGGATTGCAGTTGCCGTGGTGAAAGACGGCAAAGTGGTTCATGCAAAAGGCTACGGCGTACGCTCCCTGCGCACCGGGAAAAAAGTGGATGAGAATACATTGTTCGGCATCGCATCCAACAGCAAGGCTTTCACTACGGCCGCTATCAGTATGCTGGTGGATGAAGGTAAGATGTCGTGGGATGATAAAGTGATCGATTATATCCCTGAATTTCGGCTATATGATCCCTATGTCACCAGTGAATTCACGGTGCGCGATCTGGTAACCCATCGCAGCGGGCTTGGATTGGGAGCAGGAGACCTGATGATCTGGCCCGAGGGAAACAGCTTCACCAAAGAAGAAATTATTCATAACCTGCGCTACCTGAAACCGGTTTCCAGCTTCCGCACTAAATTCGATTACGACAATCTCCTGTACATCGTAGCCGGCGAAGTACTGCATCGTGTATCCGGGATGAGCTGGGAAGATTTTGTGGAAACAAGAATTATGAAACCGCTGGGCATGACGCAATCTGCCACCAACTTCAAAAGACTGAAAGACACCAGCGATGTCATTGATCCGCATGCGCCCGTAAATGGAAAAGTGGAAGTGATTGCTCGGGATTTGGTGGAAGCAGCCGACCCTGCCGGTGGCATCTACAGCAACCTAACCGATCTCTGCAAATGGATCACAATGCAGATGGACGGTGGAAAATACGGCCCCCAACTTTCCAACACATTGTTTACTCCTGCCATGCAGCAACAGATGTGGTCTATCCAGACCGTTATCCCGGTTACTACCACGCCTCCCTATAACACGCATTTTGGTGGCTATGGTTTGGGTTGGTTCCTGAATGATATGAAAGGCTACAAACAGGCCAGTCATACCGGTGGCCTCGCCGGCATCGTAACACAGATTACGCTGATACCTGAATTAAAACTTGGAATCATTGTATTAACCAACCAACAATCGGGCGCTGCATTTAATTCCATTACCAGCACCATACGCGATAGTTACCTGGGCGTAACCGGGATGAACCGGGTAAAACAGATGAAAGATGCGGTTGACGAACAGCAAAAAGAAGCGGCTCAAATTACCAGCGATATCTGGAAAGAAATTGACGAGCAGCGAAAAGGCGCAAAAGCGATTGATTATACACCTTACCTGGGCACTTACCGTGATCCATGGTTTGGAGAAATCACAATTTCAATTCAGAATGGCGTGCCACGGTTCTACTCCAAACGATCACCCCGGCTTACCGGTGAACTGCTGTACTTCCGCGCTAATACTTTCGTAGCCAAATGGGACGACAGAAGCATGGATGCTGATGCCTACCTTGAATTCACATTGGATACAAAAGGCAATGCTTCGTCGCTGAAGATGAAACCAATCTCACCGCTCACCGATTTTAGTTTCGATTTCCAGGACCTGGATCTCAAAAAAGTAACGGAAAAATAAGTAGCAATGCTGTCATTTGACCTGCACCCGTTTCCGACGCTGCAAACACAAAGACTGCTGCTGCGCAGGATGGAAACCAGCGATGCGCCGGAACTCTTCTTCCTGCGATCTGATCCGCAGGTAATGAAATATATTGATCGAAAACCGGCAGCAAGCATTCAGGAAGCGATAGATTTCATCGATAAAATCAATGGAGAGATAGATAAAAACAATAACATCACCTGGGCTATTTCGCTGCTTACAGACCCTGGCGTGATGATTGGCAATATCACGTACTGGCGGTTTGACCGTCCCAATTTCCGTGGAGAAATCGGTTATGTTCTTCATCCTGCGTTCTGGCGACAGGGCATTATGAAGGAAGCGATCCATAAAGTGCTTGCCTTTGGGTTTGATGTGATGAAAATGCATAGCGTAGAGGCAAATATCAATGTCGGCAATGATGCATCTGCAGCGATATTGCAAGCCTGTGGGTTTAGGAAAGAGGCGCATTTCCGGGAGAATTATTTTTTCGATGGGCGCTTCCTGGATTCCATCATTTATTCCAGGCTTAGTACAGACCCGCGTTAATTCTTATTTCCTTTGTAATGCAACAACCATCATCATCCCAGCAACGCCGGCTTGAATACGGCGTACTGTCTTTACCCGTCATCATCGGTGCACTTGGCTTTTTTGTAGATGTATATGATCTGCTCCTTTTCAATGTTGTCCGCATCGGGAGTTTTAAAGACCTGGGCGTTACAGATGCGGCCATGCAAACCACG
The DNA here is from genome assembly GCA_048498035.1 of Bacteroidota bacterium. Classification (GTDB taxonomy): domain Bacteria; phylum Bacteroidota; class Bacteroidia; order Chitinophagales; family Chitinophagaceae; genus CADEDV01. The sequence continues at coordinate 6,713 of JBEHYT010000021.1, forward strand.
GGCGAAAATATCCTTACCTGGCAAATGATCGGGTTATCGATTGGCGGCATTGCCTGGGGCATACTGGGTGATAAGAAAGGAAGAAAAAGCGTTTTATTCAGTTCCATATTGCTGTATTCCATCGCAACCATCGGCAATGGGTTTGTACATACGGTGGAACAATACACCTGGCTTCGCTTCCTGGCCGGGCTTGGCCTGGCAGGTGAACTGGGCGCCAGCATTACCCTGGTATCTGAAATGCTACCGCGAAAAAAACGCGGACTTGGCGCAGCCATCATCGCCACTTGTGGCGTTTTTGGAACCATTGCCGCCTACTTTGTATATCGCTATAGCAATGGAGACTGGCGCCTGTGCTACTTTATTGGGGGAGGCATGGGCTTGTTGTTGCTATTGCTGCGAATTGGTGTATTGGAAAACAGGATATACGACAAAACCCGCGCATCTGCAGTGCGCATGGGAAATTTCCTGATGCTGTTTGAAAAAAAAGAACGGTTTTTTCGTTACCTGCGCGGCATCCTCATCGGCCTGCCGGTATGGTATGTGATTGGCGTGCTGATCACCTTCTCCAATAATTTTGCAGCAGCCTTTCATATTGAAAACTTTGACGCCCCAAAAGCATTAATGATCCAGTATGTGGCGCTGGCGTTTGGCGACATGGGCGGTGGTATTATCAGCAACCTGGTCCAAAGCAGAAAAAAAACGCTCATTCTTTATTATTTGATCCTGGCCATCTTCATTGCACTATTTTTTGCCACCCGTGGCGGCGGCTCAGCCACAAACATGTACCTGTTGTGTGCCGGGCTCGGGTTTGGCTCCGGTATTTCAGTTCTTTATATTACCATGAGCGCAGAGCAGTTTGGCACCAACCTGCGCGCCACAGCCGCTATCTCCATTCCCAACCTCGTTCGCGGGTGCCTGCCCTTAATCCTGCTCCTGTATCGCTGGCTGCGAGGCCCTTCATTGTTCAACAACAGCATCACCGGCGCATGGGTTACCGGGATTGTGGTTCTCGTGGTAGGTTTTATCAGCGTACTTTACACACATGAAACGTTTGGAAAAGAAATGAATTATACCGAGGAATAACATTGACAAAAAAAAGTCCCGCCAGCTGGCAGGACTTCCCTTAGGTATGATGGATTAGAATTTCTTACCGTGATCATTCCGGTTGTCGTGAGCATCCCATTGCTTTTGATTTTTTTGATCTTTCTTATCAAAGCCTTTGAAAGGAGCCTGGAATTTCTGTTCACGTACAATGATCTGCCCGGTCCGGCTGATGGTGATAGACATATCATTTCCGGCAAGACGGAAGGTTTCACTATCCAGCAGCTTTTTACTTTTAATAAAAAGGCCTTGTTTCAATTCATACACTTTTACAGTGTGAATGGATTTGCCGGCTGCCATCAGGCGAATGTCGTCCATACTTCCGTAGAAGCTTCTACCGTCAATCACTACTTCATAGTTACGGCTGTTATTCAGCGAAACAGTAGGACGGGGAGCGGCTGCAAACAACATGGTTGATAAAACAGTTGCAATTGCAAGGGTAAAAATCTTTTTCATCGTTTTAAATTTTAAAGTGGTGATGCAGCAACCGGGCAACCGCATCTTTTTGTTTTTTGTCCCGGTTGACTGGTATAGTTCAAACCAGGTGCCATCGTGCCAAAAAGCGTTAAAAGAAATGTTAAGGGGATATAGTGAAGTTTGAAAAAACCTTGAAATCAGCCACCAGCAATGGTTTCAGCGTTGTTATTTAAGGTTAATGAAAAAGCAGGAATGTTAATCTGCCGAAAACCGGCGACTATGACAACCGGGATGATCGAAAAAACGTCTTATATATATGGCCTGTTGGCCTGCTTTTTTGAAAAAATGGGTTGGCTATTTGAAATCCTGTATATTGTAAAATGATGGCTGCCAGGTTGCTAATGAACCCGTAGCCGCAGCTTTTAAAAATGGCGTTATGAGAAAGCCTTTATCATTTCTTTCCTGCCTGCTATTGGGTTTTTCTGCTACCGTCCTGGTGGCGCCGGAAACCCATTCTGACGGACCGTATGTATTTTACCGGAATAATCATGTATACACGAGTTATATTATAGGAGAGGATAGTGTAAGACAGGTTGTACAGGACAGCCTGCCAGACAGTGATAAAGCAGCTTTGGTATTAGCGGTGAATACGGTATTGCCGGGCCAGCAAATGGAAGTCAAACTGAAGGAGCAACTGGTGCCGGAGTCTGCTGACTGGCCAATGCCTGAAAAATTATTCGTTCTATCTGATATTGAAGGCAACCTGCAGGGGTTTGTGCAACTGCTCCTTGTTGGCGGTGTAATAGATACCCATTACAATTGGATCTTCGGGAAAGGACACCTGGTATTAAACGGCGATTTCGTGGATCGCGGATCGCAGGTAACGGAATTGTTGTGGCTGATCTATTCCCTGGAAGATAAGGCCCGGGCTGCGGGTGGTTATGTACATTTTATCCTGGGTAATCATGAGATCATGGTAATGAGCGGAGACACCCGCTACACCAATCGCAAATACATGGAGAACGCAAAGCTGCTGAACACACGTTACGAGGGGTTGTTTGACAGCACTTATGAGTTGGGGCGCTGGTTGCGGACAAAAAACATCATGGAGAAAATCGGTGATAATCTTTTTGTACATGGCGGCATTTCCGATAAGATGAACGACCTGCGTCTTAAGCCAGACCAGGTGAATGCACTGGCAAGGCCATTTTATGCAGACAGCAGCTATGAATACCCAAACCGGAAACTGGAAACGATCTTTAGTGATTTCGGTCCGTTTTGGTACCGTGGCTATTACCAGGCAGACACTGCACAGGAATTGAATGGCGTTATTCGCCGTGCCCTTTCACGCAATGATGTTCGGCATATCTTCACCGGTCACACTATCATCGCCGATACGATATCGGTGGAATTCAAAGGAAGAATAGTAGACACAGATGTGCACCATGCATCGGGTCGTTCGGAAGCTGTATTAATGGAAAACGGCCAGTATTACCGGGTAAACCTGCTCGGAAAAAAATTCCCGCTTACGCTGGCAAAATAGCTGGCTGATTGCATCATTACATTGCTACTTCGGCATCGGCGAAGCTGTTGTCAACGTACGTAAAACCCGGCTGGCTTTACGTACCGCCGATCGGGCAAATCGTTTTTCGCGCGCACCCAATTGACGGAATTCTTCGCGAAGCGTAGTAAAAAGTTCACGCGCTTCCTGTGTTCGTTCCTGCCGAATGAGAAACATCCCGTATTCATACCGTCCTTCAAAATTGGCAAACCGGGATTTAAACCGCTGAAATTCCGCTTCAGCAGCCTTCGTCTGCCCGGTATAGCCGAGGGAAATGGCATAGTGAAGATGTGCCCGTGAACGGGGGAACTGCGGAAGCGATTTTATTTTACTGGTTACACGGATCACATCATCATATTGCTTTAGCCGAAAATATGCTTCGGACAATTGAGCCAATACATGTTCACTTTCTGAAAATGTGCCGGTAAGACTATCATTATAAATTGTAATGGCACGTTGCGTTTCCCCTTTTGCCAGCAGGGCATCGGCGAGTGCAACCCGGTTGGCGAATGTATCTGAAAAACGCACATTGGCTTCGAGTTTGCGGATGGAACCCGCCGGATGAATGGCGGAGCCAAGGCTGTCCTGCATCTTTTTAAGTTGCCGGCTGGTAAACAACACCGTAAAAAAATAGATCAGCGTACCCACCAGTGGCAGGAAGATAATGATCCACAACCACCCGCGATCCTGGCCGGAACGAAGACAATGCACCGCGCAGATCACCTGAAGAATAATTACGATGCCAAATGAATAGCCGTGAAGAAAAAACAAAGGCATGGTTTAAATATCGCCAAAAGATAGGAATCTGCACAATGCAGGAACTTTTTTTCTTTCGCTTTGCGTTACATTAGCAGTATGAAAGCAGCCAGTGTACAGGAGATCAAACAGGAATTGCGGACTCTCTCAACCACGCAGCTGGTGGAACTATGTCTTCGGATGGCGCGGTTTAAGAAAGAAAATAAGGAATTACTCACGTACCTGTTATTTGAATCCCATAATGAAAGCGCTTTTGCCACCGCTGTTTGTGATGAAATTGACGCTGAATTTAGCTCGATCAATCTTTCTCATCTTTATTTTGCCCGGAAAACATTGCGGAAAATAGTGCGCAATATCAATAAATATGCGCGGTACAGCGCTGTTGATGAAACAGAACTGGTAATGCGACTTCATTTTTGTGAACGCCTGGCAAACGCTGGTATTCCGCTAAAGCAAAACCAGGTAATACTGAACCTGTATAGCAACCAGGTGAAAAAAGTGGCGGCATTGCTGGAATCCCTGCATGAAGATCTTCAATACGAATATCGCCACCGGCTCGAAAAAATAGCCGGCAAATAAATACTTCGATATGAAAAAAGAATTTGTCGTTGTCGCCCTGGCCATAATTTTTTGTAGCGCCCTGCGGGCGCAACACAGCAGCCCGTTGTTGGTAGCAAAACCAGCGGCCGCGGGATTTTCAGCAGAGCGGCTACAACGCCTTGATGGCGCAATCCAGGACTGGATTAAAAAGGGATGGATGAATGGCGCCGTATCCATGGTAATAAAAGATGGGAAGATTGTGTATTACAAAGCCGCCGGCTATAATAACCTGGATACGCATACGCCGATGCAAAAAGATGCCATTTTTCGGATTGCATCACAAACCAAGGCTATTACCAGCGTTGCCATCATGCAACTTTGGGAACAAGGAAAATTGTTGCTGACAGACCCGGTTTCGAAATTCATCCCATCTTTCCGGCACCAACAGGTATTGGAAAAAATAAACTGGACAGATACATCTTACAGCACCATACCAGCTACCCGTGAAATTACGATCCGGGACTTATTGACACATACCTCCGGCATTGGCTATGCCCAAATTGGATCACGCGAGGCAAATGCTATTTACGGTAAAGCAGGCCTGATTGCAGGCGTGGGGCCCGCGCCGGAAAGCCTGCTTAGCGCCATGACTAAATTGGGTACCCTTCCATTATTGCATCAGCCGGGCGCCAAATGGACTTATGGACTGAATGACGACCTCTTAGGATGTATTGTTGAAGTTATCAGCGGCACCACGCTGGATACCTATTTCCGCGACAACATTTTCAAGCCGCTGGGTATGAACGACACCTATTTTACAATACCACCGGCAAAAGCAGCGCGGCTTGTTAGTATCTATAAGGAAACTGCAAGCGGCAGCCTTGTACCGGCCAATGACAGCCTGCTGAACAGCGCGGGTAATGCCGATTATCCGCTGCATGCGACCAGCTATTTTTCCGGCGGTGCAGGGCTTTCTTCCACCATTTATGATTATGCAGTCTTTCTTCAAATGTTATTGAATGGTGGTGAATACAATGGCAAACGCATATTGGGCCCGGCGGCAGTGCGGCTAATGACAATAAACCAGATTGGCGATCTGCCGTTCCGGCCCGACGACAGGTTTGGCCTGGGATTCCAATTGGTAGGAGACAGGAATGGCAATGTTCCCTCACATCCTGGCACGTTCAGTTGGGGTGGCGCTTATACCACATCTTACTGGGTTGATCCAACTGAAAAAATGGTGTTTCTCTTTTATCGCCAGTTGCAGCGGACTACGCATGGAGACCTGTCGGAGCGATTTCGAAATATTTTATATGGCGCGCTTACACGGTAGTGCTGTTCCAATAATGCAACCAGTCGATCATCCTGCTGGTAAAGCCATATTCATTATCAAACCAGGCAATCAGTTTGAGATGATTATCTACAACCGACGTTAGTGTGCCGTCTATGAGACAGGAGTGGGGGTTCCCTTTTATATCCAGTGACACAACGGGTTCTTCTGTATAACCGATTATTCCTTTAAACGATTGTTCAGCCGATTTTTTAAATAACGCATTCACCTGCTCGGCCGTTGTGGGTTCATGCAGTTGAACGGTGCAATCTGCCATGGCGCCATTTGCCACGGGAACGCGTGTTGACACGGTGGCCATCTTTCCCTTCATACCCGGGAGAACGCGCTCAAGCGATTGACAAAGGTCAATTTCAACAGGTATGATGGATTCAGCCGCAGCGCGACCGCGCCTGAACTGGTTATGCGGAGCATCTACAATAGCCTGGCGCGAGGTATAGGAATGAAGGATATTCATGTGAACGGAGCGAATGCCAATGGCGTTCAGGATATAGATCAGGTGAACGGAACAGTTTGTCATACAACCACCGGGTGATACAATTGGCGTATCGCCATTTACACTGGTGTGATTAAAACCGTAGATCAACAAGGGAATATCGGGTGAACCGGTGGTAGACAACAACACTCTGCCGGCACCTGCCTCCAGGTGAGTGGCGGCAAGGGCATAACTGGAAAAACTTCCGGAGCATTCCAATACTACATCCACTTCCAGGCTCTTCCACGGAAGTTGACTGGGATGGCTGGCCTGGAATACAGGAATTTTGCGTCCATCAATATGCAGGTTATTATCCTTTAATTGTAAATCGCCGGGTAGTGTTCCATAAATAGAATCATAACGGAGCAAATAGGCCAGGTTTTCCGGCGACATAATATCATTTACCGCCACCAGCTCCAGCCCGGGCTGCTCCAGCAGCCTGCGAAATAAAAGTCGGCCAATACGGCCCATTCCATTGATTGCTATACGCATAGAACCTTTTTAAACCGCTGCAAATATCCGATTTCGTGATGGATACAACAAAAACGATGCGGGGCGTGCTTTTCCAGGCCGTGGAAGGTAGTTTTTCATGGCTTCGAATAAAATAATCGACGCCCGACGTCGTTATCCCTTGTTTCTTTCGCTCTTTTTTAAAAAAAATTGGTAAATCGTTAAACCTTGTGTTCAGCAGGAGGTCTATTGAACATTCCTGTAACACAAAAAACAACTTTATGAAGGCTAAACTCCTCTTCCTTTTCATCTTTGCAACATCGCTGTCTGTTGCATTTGTCGGTTGCCAGAAAAGTGCATCCGACGACAGCCAGAACGATACAGAAATAGCTATGGAAGCTGCGCAGCATTCCGATGATGATGCACGCGTATCTGCCGAAGTAGATGCTGTAGCCAGCGATGCTGATGCAGCATTGGAAACTACGGATGGTTTTTATGCTCGTCAACAACGCCCCGAAGGTCTGATCTGCGATGCAACAGTTGTTGTAGACACAACAGTTAATCCCCGCACCATCACCATTACGTACAATGGAAACAATTGCAACGGCACACGTACGCGTACCGGCGTTGTTGTGATTTCCATGCCACAAAATACGCGTTGGAAAAATGCAGGCGCCGCGGTTACGATCACCTACCAGAATCTGAAAATTACCCGCATTGCCGACAATAAAAGCATTACCATCAATGGCGCAAAAACGTACACCAATGTATCTGGCGGATTGCTGGTTAATCTTTCATCCCTCGGAACCATTGAACACAGCGTTACCAGCAGCAACATGAGTGTTACATTCGACAATGGCGCTCAGCGCAGCTGGCAGATTGCCCGCAAGCGCACCTATACCTATAGCAATGGCGTTGTGATTACCGTAAGCGGTATGCATACAGAAGGTACACAAACCAATATTGCTGAATGGGGCACCAATCGTTTTGGACGCGCATTTACAACAGCAACAACCACACCGGTCGTAATTCGCCAGGATTGCAGTTTCCGGGTTACTGCCGGCGTAGTTACACATACCACACCGCAGTTTACTTCTTCCGTAACTTTTGGACTGGATGCTTCAGGCAATCCTACCAGTTGCCCTGCAGGATCTTATTACATGAAAGTGATCTGGACGGGTCCGGGAGGTAATGCACACACGGTAATTCTTCCTTACTAAGCCGAACGTGTGGCAGCCGCTGTCACAACCAAATAATAGTATATTAGCAGCCTTATGGCTGCTATTTTTTTTTCCAATATTAAACTGCTGGCCGGCATTGGCAATCCCACACTACCGTTGCGCGGGGAGCAGTTAGGTCAACTTGAAAGTATTCCGGGGGCATACCTGTTGGTAGAAGACGGCATGATTGCAGATTATGGCGCAATGACAGACTGGAAAGGAAAATTGCCGGCAGATGTGGTAGATGCAACAGGTTGTATGGTGTTGCCCGCCTGGGTTGATTCACACACGCACCTGGTTTTTGCGGCGCCGCGGGAGGAAGAATTTGTAGATAAGATAAGGGGGCTTAGCTATGCGGCAATTGCTGCAAAAGGCGGGGGCATTTTGCATTCTGCTGAGAAACTGGCAGCCATGCCGGAAGATATGCTTTTTGAACAAGCCTGGCATCGCCTCCTGGAAGTGGCGAAGATGGGAACGGCCACTATTGAGATCAAGAGCGGCTATGGTCTTTCCGTGGAAGCTGAGTTGAAAATGCTCCGGGTAATAAAAAAATTAAAGGAAAAAAGCCGGCTTAACATTAAAGCCACCTTCCTGGGCGCACACGCATTTCCGGCAGGCTATCGTGAAGATCACGAAGGATATATCCGGCTGATTATGGACGAAATGCTGCCGGTTATTGAACAGGAAAAGCTGGCCGATTATATTGATGTGTTCTGTGAAAAAGGATTTTTCTCCGTATCCCAAACAACGGCCATTTGCGAAGCGGGGAAAAGACATGGACTCAAGCCGCGCCTGCATGTAAACCAGTTGAATTCGATTGGCGGCATTGCCTGTGGCATTGAGCAGGGTGCCATATCCCTGGATCACCTGGAAACGATGACCGACGATGACATCCGGCAAATCAGCGCATCCCCAAGTATCGCTACGTTGTTGCCAACAGCAGCCTTTTTTCTCAGGATGCCATTTCAACCCGCCAGGGAATTAATAAAGGCGGGAGCAGCCGTAGCACTGGCCTCTGATTTTAACCCCGGCTCTTCGCCCTCGGGAAATATGAACCTGGTGGTCTCTATGGCCTGCATCCAGCTGAAAATGCTCCCGGAAGAAGCATTGAACGCTGCAACGATCAATGGTGCATTCGCACTGGAACTGGCTGGTCAAACCGGCAGTATAGCCGTGGGTAAACGTGCAGATCTGCTGCTTACGCAACCTGTTTCCTCTATTGCCTACCTGCCGTATGCCTTCGGCACAGATAATCTCCGCAACGTGATGGTGGCAGGAGAGTGGATGCGTTCCTGGTAAAGGAGTTGCCGGCGCTGGAGATTTGAAAACAAAACCATAGCTTTAGAAAACGATAATTGAACGATTGCGTATGGAAAAAGCAGATTCAACTTTACAACCGGAACAGGGCCAGTTGCGGCAGTTACGACATTTAAAAGTGTACAACAAACAGGACGTTTTGGCGCTTACCCGGCTGCGCCGGTTTGAAACAAGGCTTGGAGAACGGGTTCACACCCTGGCACCGGGGCAGGAACTCGAAACTGCCATTGCCACCTGTCCGGCAAAATTTGTCATTTTCGGAATACCGGAAGATTTGGGCACCAAGGGAAACAATGGCATTGGTGGTACAGATACGGCCTGGGTTCCTTTCCTGCAAAGCTTCCTGAACATCCAAAGCAACGACTTTCTGGACGGCGAGGACGTGCTGCTCATCGGTCATTTTGATTTTGGAGATATACAATACCTGATTGACACCACGGCCAAAAGCCCGGATGAAAAAACCGAAGCCTACCGCCATGCCGTGAATGCGATAGACGATGAAGTGGAACAACTTGCCAAGATCATCAGCGCAGCCGGTCGCATTCCACTGGTGATAGGCGGCGGACATAATAACACATATCCACTTTTGAAAGGATGCGCTAAAGGATGGCATCGCGCAGGCGCTATTCCACTTGCTCAACTTAATTGCATTAACCTTGATGCCCATGCGGATTACCGTCCCATGGAAGGCAGGCATAGTGGAAATGCGTTCCGCTACGCGGAAGAAGATGGCTACCTGCAAAAATATTGCGTGATCGGGTTACATGAAAACTACATTGCACAAAATGTATGGCTTGATATTGTCAATAATCCCTTTATTGACTGCATCACCTTCGAAGACATTTTTGTACATGAAAAAAGAACCTTTATGCAGGCCGTGGCTCATGCAACCTCTTTTACAGGTGATACCATGTGCGGGATAGATGTTGACCTGGACGCCATAGAGCAATTACTCAGCAGCGCTGTTTCGCCGGTAGGCGTACAACCCATCCATGCGCGGCAATATGTATCCTTTGCAGCAGCTGACAGCAACCCGGCATACCTGCACATTTGTGAGGGCGCTACGCGATTGGCAGATGGTCGCACGGATGCCACCACCGGTAAAATGATCAGCTATTTGGTAAGTGATTTTATTAAGGCGCGCCTATCGGTTGAACAAAAATGAGTGATCAGTTTCCTTCCAGCTCCATGATCCGTTCAAAGGCCTTTTCATAATCTGCATTCAGCCGTTGCAGTTCGGAACCAAGTTGCTGGTACTCGCTTTCCACTTTTAAAAATTGCTGTTTATCCGCATAGGTGGCAGGATCATTCAGCACCAGTTCAAGCTTTGCTTTTTGTTCTTTTACGCGGGCAATCTTTATTTCCAGCTCCTGGAAATTCTTTTGCAGGCGCTGCAATTCTTTTTTCTGTTCCTTATTGATTGGCGTGGCCGCCGGTTTTACAACAACTGGCTCAGGCGCTTTTTCCTTTGGCTTTTCTACCGGTTTGGCTGCATCTTTTTTCTGCGCCGCTTCCTGTTTCGCCATCCGTTCTTTCCAGGCTACCCATTCATCATAACCGCCTTTAAATTCTTTGATCTCCTGGTCTACAATCTCCCAGATCTTGTTGGCCGTTTTAGAAATAAAATGGCGATCGTGGCTCACCAGGATCAGGCTGCCTTCGTATTTGTTCAATGCATCAATCAGCAGGTCGCAGCTATGCATATCCAGGTGGTTGGTAGGCTCATCCAACATCAGGAAGTTGGCCTTGCTAACGATGGTTTTTGCCAGTGCAACGCGCGCTTTTTCACCACCACTCAGGATGCGTATTTTTTTGTCGGCATCATCCCCGCTAAAAAGAAAACAACCCAGCAAACCCCGCAGTTCAAGCTCTGTCATCTGGCTGCCACATTCCTTCAGTTCATCCAGGATGGAATTATTGACATTCAACGCCTCCAGTTGGTGCTGGGCATAAAAACTTTCTTCCACGTTATGGCCCCATTTCCGCTCACCCTCAAATGATTCCTGTCCGGCAATAATCCTGAGCAGGGTGGATTTTCCTTTTCCGTTGGCGCCAATCAGCGCAATCTTATCATCTCTCGAAATTTCTGCCGACGCATTTTGCAAAATGGTGTTACCGGGAAATGCTTTGCCAATATGATTTAATTCCACCAGCACTTTGCCCGGCACTTTATCTACCCTGAAGTTAATCCGGATATTCGGGCGCTCCAGTTCCGCTTCCTCAATGCGTTCCAGCTTATCCAGCCGTTTCTGGATACTCTGCGCCTGTGCAGCTTTGCTGGCTTTTGCCTTAAATCGCTCAATAAAACGTTCCTGCTGCCGGATATAATCCTGCTGGTTCTCAAATGCCTTTTGCTGCAGATCAATCCGAACCGCCTTTTCTTTTTCGTAAAATTCGTAGTTGCCGTTGTAGAGGTGTAGCTGCTGCTGGTATAATTCAACAATCCGGTTTACCATGCGGTTGAGAAAATATTTGTCGTGGCTTACAATCACCACGGCGCCCTGGTAATGCAGCAGGTATTTCTCCAGCCACTCGATAGACGGAAGATCAAGGTGGTTGGTAGGCTCATCCAGGAGCAACAGATCCGGTTGTTGCAGGATCATCTTTGCCAGCAGCACCCGCATCCGCCATCCACCGCTAAACTCCTTATACGGACGTTGCAGATCACTGTTTGAAAAACCAAGTCCCTGCAGCACTTCTTCCGTACGGTGGTGAATGGTATAGCCGCCAAGTGTTTCCAGTTCATGCAGCCGATCGGTGTACTCCAGCAGTGTCTTTTCATCACCGGTACGCTCCAGTTCTTTGCCAATTTCCTCAATCTCGCGTTCCAGTTGCAACACCCGTTCAAATGCCCCCAGCGCCACCTGCAAAATGGAGTCATTGGTGTCAAAACTCAGCAGGTCCTGGTGCAGGTAACCGATGGTGGTGGTACGGCTTCTTTCTACTGTGCCCTGGGAGGGCGCATATTCGCCTACCAGCAGCTTCAGTAGCGTAGACTTGCCGGTTCCGTTGTAACCGATCAGGCCAATCCGCTCACCGGGCTGTATATGCCAGGTGGCGTCTTCCACAATAACTCGTGCACCAAACTCGAATGTCACATTTTGTAAACCTGCCAGCATAAGACTAAAATGAGGCGCAAATTTAACCCTTTTTGCCCGTTTACCGGTCAAAACCGCCCGGGAGTCCATTCATTCAGGAAAACAGCCATACACGAGGCCTTGCAATCCATCGCATCCTGACTACCTTTGTGTACACTTTAAGACGAGGATATGAAGAAAATAATCGATCTGCTTGGTATTGTGCTACCGGCTTTGATCATCCTGCTGGGAATTTTACGCGTTTTTCTTAAAAAAACAAAAGGCGTAAATGGTTTTACCATGCTCTTTGCGATCCTTTTGCTGCTGGTGGGGCTATTGCAATACTTTGTATTTGGCACTACCAAATCGCGTTGCGACTGCGATACCAAGGCGCAGGCGGAAAAAGTGAGTAAACACACCGCTGCTTTTAACCAGTCGATCGAAAAAGTAATGGCCGATTATTATGCATTGACAAATGGATTTGTAAAAAATGATACCACGCGGATTGGCGCCGCTGGCCGCCAATTAGCCATTTCGCTCGACAGCCTGAAAATTGACGATCTGAAGAAAGACACTGCCATTTTTGAAACGATCGTGCAGTTTTACGAAGATTCAAAAGCAGAGGTGGCATCTATTATTGCTGATCCTTCCATGGAAGAAAAAAGAGGTTCATTCAACATTCTTTCCGATAATATGCGCAGCCTGTTGCTGACCGCCAAATACGATCTGGCAAAATTGTTCTGGCTGGAATGTGACCACGCCTTTGGCGAAGATCACCCGGGAAACTGGCTGAGCAATAATGAGCAGGCTGAAAATCCTTACGGCGCTCCCGATTGCCGGGAAACCCGTGCCACGATCAATTTTGTTCCGGCCGACTCAACCAAAAAAACAGCCGGGTTGTAATAGAGTGATGCAGCAGAAAACGCTTTTGTGGGCTATTTTTTTATGCCTGTTCCTGCAGGTGAAAAGTCAAACGCCGGGCGCAGATAACGCACACCGGTTTACCATCAATGGCTATGTTCGCGATAGTTTGTCGGGTGAAACCATTATCGGCGCTTCACTCATCATCAATGGTCAGGCCCGCGGCGTTAGCAGTAACCAATACGGTTTTTATTCCCTTACGCTGCCACAGGGCACTTACAATATCAGCGTTTCCCATGTATCTTATTTCAGTAAGGCCGTTACAATACAGTTGGATAGTAACCTTTCCTACAACTTTGATTTGCTTTCGCGCGCAGCGGCGAATACGGAAGTGGTAGTATATGCCCGCAAACGGGATGCGAATGTAAAAAGTGCCCAAATGGGAAAAATTGACCTTTCCATCAGCCAGATAAAAAATGTGCCTGCATTGTTGGGCGAAATAGATCCCCTGAAAGTTATTCAACTATTGCCGGGCGTTCGAAACGCGGGAGAGGGGAATGCCGGTTTTTATGTGAGAGGTGGCGGACCCGATCAAAACCTGATCCTGCTGGATGATGCCGTGGTATACAATACCGGTCACCTTTTTGGCTTTTTTTCAGTATTCAATGCGGATGCCATCAAGAATGTATCGTTGATCAAGGGCGGGATGCCTGCGCAATATGGCGGCAGGCTCTCTTCGGTGGTGGATGTATCTATGAAAGATGGAAATAGCAATCAACTGGAAATGGATGGCGGCATTGGCCTTATCGCCTCCCGGTTTTCAATCCAGGGGCCGTTGAAAAAGAATAAGGCTTCATTTATGTTATCTGCGCGCCGCACTTATATCGATGCGCTTGTAAAACCATTTATCAGTAAAAACAGCAACGCCTACGGATCAGGTTATTATTTCTACGACCTGAATGCGAAAATCAATTTCCGGTTTTCCGAAAAAGACCGGCTCTTCCTGAGCGGCTATTTTGGCAGGGATGTTTTTGATTTTGCCAATGCCAAGCGTTCTTTTAAAACCAATATTCCCTGGGGCAACAGTACGGCAACACTTCGATGGAACCACGTTTTCAGTCGCAAACTCTTTTCCAACACCACGCTTCTTTACAATGATTACAAATTTCGTTTTTCTGCGCAGCAGGAAAATTTTGAAATTGGTCTCTCCTCCGGCATCCGCGATATCAGTCTTAAAACCGATTTTGACTACTACCCGCTTCCCAACCACCGTATTCGTTTTGGCGGACAATTCATCTACCATCATTTTATTCCCAATGTCGTTTCAGGTAAACAGGATTCCGTTCAGTTTGTGCCCAATAATGAAGTTTCAAAATATGCCGCAGAAGCAGGTATCTATGTGCAGGACGACTGGGACATTAGTGATCGCTGGAAGATGAACTATGGCCTTCGCTTTAGCAGTTTTACACAAACGGGCCCGTACACCCGCTATATACGGGATGCGGATGGCAATAAACTGGATAGTACTGAGTACGGAAGGTTTGCACCCGTTAAAACCTATGGTGGCCTGGAGCCGCGGATCACGCTCCGGTTTGCGTTAAACGATGAAACGTCACTGAAGGCATCGGTTACACGCAACCTTCAATACATTCACTTAGTGAGCAATGCCGGTACTACCTTGCCCACGGATCTCTGGGTGCCCAGTACCTATCGCGTGCAACCGCAGATCAGTTGGTTGTATGCGGCCGGTTTGTTTAGGAATTTTCACAACAATATGTATGAAACATCTGTGGAGCTCTATTACAAAAATATGCGCAACCAGATCGAATATGCGGAAGGCTATACGCCCTCACTGAGTGATCCGGAAGAACAATTCGTATTTGGGCGGGGATGGAGCTATGGATCAGAATGGCTGATCAATAAAGTAAGGGGGCGGTTTACAGGGTGGGTGGGGTATACGCTCTCATGGACATGGCGGCGCTTTCCCGATTTGAATGCGGGAGAGAAATACCCCGCAAAATATGATCGCCGGCATGATCTATCAGTGGTAGCTAATTATGAACTGAACAAGAAATGGAAATTCGGTGCGGTGTTCGTATACGGAACGGGCAACGCCACAACATTGCCCGAGCGTTTTTATATCATTGATGGGGTGCTGACACAGGAATACAGCCGCGTGAACCAATACCGGCTGAAGCCTTATCACCGCCTTGATCTGTCGGCTACTTACACGCCCGTGCCCCGAAAAAAAAGGAGGCTGTCCAGCTATTGGGTATTTAGTATTTACAATGTGTACAGCAGGCTCAACCCTTATTTCCTGTATTTTGACCAGGAAGGAAATCCCTATAACGGTACCTTGAAAGTTCAGGCGAAACAGGTCTCATTATTTCCCATTTTGCCCTCCGTAACCTGGAACTTCCATTTTTGATTGCTGCGGCGGCGAAAGAAATGGTTTCTCTTTGCCGTCTAACGGCTGCCGCTCATCCATTTGGGAGGTGGCAATTTTCCAGGAACCTGTATTTTTCGTAACTAAACTTGCAACCAATGAGAAAATCACTAACTGCGATTCTCCTTCTCGCGTTTGGCTCCGCCGCAATGGCACAGGATCAGCCAGATCTTTCCATGATCGGTAAATTTAAACAGGAAGGGCTTGATCATTCCCATGTGATGGATTATGCCTTTCATCTTACAGATGTAAGTGGCCCACGCTTAACCGGCTCCCCGGGCTTTTTGCGGGCAGCCAACTGGGCTAAAGATGAACTAACGAGCATGGGACTTTCAAATGCACACCTGGAACCCTGGGGTGAATTTGGCAAAGGCTGGCAGCAGGAGCATTGCTACATTGCAATGACGGCTCCCTATTACCAGCCTATCCTGGCTATTCCACGCGCGTGGACGGGTAGCACACCTGGTAAAAAAATGTTGACAGGGGAAGTGGTACTGGTAAAGGCAAAAGATACCGTGGAACTGGAGCAGTATAGAGGTAAATTGAAAGGAAAGATTGTGATGATGTGGTCAAATGCTGAATTGAAACCTTCATTTGAGCCCGATGGAAGAAGGTATGCTGACTCAACGCTTGAAAAAATGGCGGAAACAACCGCGCAGCCGGAGCGTCAGCGCGGACAACGCGGTGGCAATGATGCACAACGCCAGGCACGCATGGCGCAATTTATGGTAATGCGCAGGATGAATGAACTGATCACCAGCGAAAAGCCGGCACTCGTGCTAAGCATGAGCGCTTCCGGTAACGATGGAACGGTGTTCGTTAGCAGTGGAGGATCCTATTCAAAAGACG
This sequence comes from Bacteroidota bacterium, assembly GCA_048498035.1. Taxonomy (GTDB): domain Bacteria; phylum Bacteroidota; class Bacteroidia; order Chitinophagales; family Chitinophagaceae; genus CADEDV01. The sequence continues at coordinate 23,131 of JBEHYT010000021.1, forward strand.
CGGAAGAAGCACCGGCCAACCTGATGTTGTCCAGCGATGATTTTCTAAAACTCCAGCGCCTGTTGGAAGCAGGGCAAAAAGTGGCAATAGAAGCCGATGTAAAAACGCGCTTTTTTACGGATGATCTGAAAGGGTACAATGTGATTGCAGAAATTCCCGGAACAGATCCACAGTTGAAAGATGAAATTGTAATGCTGGGCGGCCACCTGGATTCCTGGCATGGCGCTACCGGCGCAACGGATAATGCAGCAGGTTGTTCGGTGATGATGGAAGCGGTGCGCATACTGCTCGCTTCTGGTGTAAAACCGCGCAGAACGATCCGCATTGCACTCTGGAGCGGGGAGGAAGAGGGCTTGTTTGGTTCCCGCAACTATGTAAAAAATCATTTTGCCGATCCGGCAAAAATGGAATTGAGCCGGGAGCATGAAAAAGTATCGGCTTATTATAACCTGGATAATGGAAGCGGCCGTATCCGCGGCATTTATTTGCAAGGCAATGAAGCGGCACGGCCCATCTTTAGCGCCTGGCTGGCCCCGTTTGCTGATATGGGCGCAAAAACCGTAACGATCAATAACACAGGTGGCACAGATCACCTGGCTTTTGATGCGGTAGGTATACCGGGCTTCCAGTTTATCCAGGACGAACTTGAATATGACACAAGAACGCACCACACGAATATGGACACGTATGATCACCTGGTGGCAGACGACCTGAAGCAGGCTGCTACAATTGTAGCCAGTTTTGTATATAACACCGCGCAGCGCGATCAGCAGATCCCGCGAAAAGAATTACCAAAGCCGGTTACCGGCGGACGCGGATTTTAACCGTAATCAACTACAAAAAGAAAAAGCTGTTCGCCTGGGCGAGCAGCTTTTTTTTAAGATTGTGATGTGGGGCTTAGTCTTTTCCAAGCACAACAATCAGGGCATAAATTACACCTGGCAACCAGAAAAGCAGGGTAAGTACCAGGCTGATCCAGAAGCGATTGTTGATCTCACCTTCGTGCAGGTAAACCGCCAACGGGGGCAACAGGATGGCCAGGATGGCCAGTAAAACCGTATTGGTGCTGGGCTCATTCCCGGAGCGTTTTTCCCGTTTGTAGGTTTTCAATTCTTTCTTTACTTCCTTGATGCGTTCCCGGCGCTCTTTGCGCGACAGCGCACGAAACTCTGCCACGGCAGATTTTACGGTAGCTGAATCAGGTTGAACGGGATTGATACTGTTTGCGGGGACGATCAGGGAGGCTCGCGCGGTTCCGGAGATAAAAGTGGATGCAAGAATGGCGAGGGATAAAAAGACTAGAATTCCTTTTCTCATAGACTTTGTTTTAAAAATGAAGAGGCCAAATCAAAATATTCCCGAATTAAATATCAGGCCAAAAAAACCCGCAAGGCGGGTTTTGAATGATTTTGAGGCAAAAAACGATTAAATAATATCCAGCGCTTTCACAAAAGAAGTGGTCTGGAACGGCAAAATCAGCGTCAGCCAGGGCCAATGACTATAAATGGCAAAGATCAATGCCGCCGTAGAAGCAAAAAAAACAAGCCACCAGATACCGGTATATTTCTTCGTTTGTTCCATAAAAGTAATTTTGGAGCCACAAAAATAAGGTACTGATCCTGAATACTGAAAATTGATTTATAGACAGATGTGGATTTTTTTACTCGTATTGAGGTGTAGCCGGAGCAATGAGAATAATCGATGCAGGAACCGGTACCGGCACCTGGCGGGAGTACCGGCAACGGCGCAGGTTTAAATATTTTGGGCGCTGAAATAAAAATGCGAACCTTGCATGTTTTTTTTATTTTCGTACCCAATGTGTTAAAATAACACGATACCAGATAGACAGGCTAACGATTGAATTAATGAAGTTTCACTTTTATATACGTTTTCATACCCGCCCGGGACAAACTTTATGGATTAGTGGCAACCTGGAGGAACTGGGTATGAATGACCCTTCCCGGGCACTCAAGATGGAATACCTTAACGAAGAGTTTTGGGAAGCCACGGCAGAGCTGCCTATAGATGAGCTTCCACATCCCGTTCATTATAAATACTTTCTGACAGACAGTGAAAATGGAGAAACCATTTATGAATGGGGAAATGACCGTGTAATTGATCCGGGGCGCAAACCGGTGGATGAAATTCAACTGGTAGACACCTGGAACCACGCCGGTGATTATGAGAACGTTTTTTTTACCCTTCCCTTTAAAAACGTACTGCTGAAAAGCAATACGTCCAAAAGCAAACTCAGGAAGGTAAAATCCAGCACACATATCTTTAAAATAAAAGCGCCCCTGCTCGGCAAACATGAGGTAGTATGCATCCTGGGGCATGGTAACCAGTTGTTGGACTGGAATACGGAAAATCCGCTGCAGCTAACCCGGGAAAATGGCTGGTGGTGCATTGCGCTGAACCTGGAAGAGGAAAGTTTCCCGATTGCCTACAAATATGGCGTGTACGATACCCGTGAAAAACAATTTGTACGCTATGAAGAGGGCAACAACCGGTTTCTTTTTGGTGATGGCGGAAAACGCAAACTAACCATACTGCATGATGGCTTTATGCACCTGCCCAACACCAGTTGGAAAGGCGCAGGGGTGGCCATTCCAGTATTCAGCCTGCGCAGCAAAAACAGTTTTGGAGTAGGGGAGTTTACGGATATCAAATTATTGGTCGACTGGAGCCGCAAAGCCGGGCTTAAACTGGTGCAGCTGTTACCGGTGAATGATACTACGGCTACTAATACCTGGACGGATTCTTATCCCTATGCGGCCATTTCGGCGTTTGCGCTGCATCCTATCTATGTAAATGTGTTTAAAGTGGCTGGTAAGAAACATGCCGCCCTGGTAGCAGGCTTAAAAAACAGGCAGCAGGAGCTGAATGAATTGTCGGCGCTGGATTATGAAAATGTGATGCAGGAGAAGATTACTGCACTTAAAGCTTTATACGAGGTAATGGGCGATGAATGCTTTGAATCAGATGATTATAAAACATTTTTTGAGAAAGAAAAACATTGGCTTCAGCCTTATGCTGCGTTCTGTTATTTCCGGGATAAATACCAGACCTCGCATTTCGAAGACTGGAAGACCAACGCCATTTATCGCAAGTCGGAGGTAGACCGGATCTTCAATGCCCCTTCCCAGGCTGCACGGGATATGAAATTCTACTGCTTTGTACAATTTCAATTGCATTTGCAGCTAAAAGACGCGGCCGACTACGCGCATAAAAAAGGCATTATTCTCAAGGGAGACATTCCCATTGGCATTTACCGGTATGGATGTGATGCCTGGACGCAGCCCGAACTGTACAATATGTGTTGGCAGGCGGGCGCTCCGCCCGATGATTTTACTGCCGTAGGACAGAACTGGGGTTTTCCCACCTACAACTGGAAAAAGATGCAGGACGATGGTTTTGCCTGGTGGCGCCAGCGTTTTGAGCAAATGAGCGAATATTTTGATGCCTTCCGGATCGATCACATTCTTGGCTTTTTCCGCATCTGGAGCATTCCTACCCACGCTGTACAGGGCATTATGGGCCGTTTTGTACCCTGCCTGCCAGTGCACATCAATGAATTTGGCGAAAACGGGATCTGGTTTGATCATGATCGTTTTTGCAAGCCCTATGTCACGGATGAAATTCTGAACGAGGTTTTTGGTGAAGAAAATGCCGGCATTGTGAAATCTGGTTTCCTGGCACCCAATGAGCGTGGCGGGTACGACTTCCGGGACGATTTTCAAACACAAAAACAGGTAGAGAGTTATTTCGCAACGCTGGAGGATAGCCCGGAAAATGAAAACCTGAAGCTGGGCATATTTTATCTCCAGTCAAATGTGCTGTTCTTTGAAGAAGAGGATTCACTGGGTCAGCATTTTCACTTCCGGATATCGATGGAGAATACGCATACGTTTCGCCATTTGATCCCGCATGTCCAGGATCGCCTGCGTAGCCTGTATGTAAATTATTTCTATCGCCGGCAGGATGATTTCTGGAAAAAGGAAGCCATGCACAAACTGCCCCAGTTAAAGGCAGCCACCAATATGCTCGTTTGTGGGGAAGACCTGGGCATGGTGCCGCATTGTGTTCCGGATGTAATGAAACAGCTTGGCATCCTAAGCCTGGAAATACAACGGATGCCAAAGGATCCGCAGAAAGAATTTTTTCATCCTGCAGATGCGCCATACCTGTCGGTAATTACACCCTCCACGCACGATATGAGCACTATTCGTGGCTGGTGGGAAGAAAACCGCGAACGTACACAACATTTCTTTAACCAGGTATTGGAGCAATGGGGCGATGCGCCTTTCTATTGCGAATCATGGATCAACCGTGCGATTGTTCTGCAACACCTGTATTCTCCTGCCATGTGGAGCATCTTCCAGCTACAGGATATCTTGGGTATGAATGATCAGCTTCGTCGCGAAATTCCGCAGGAAGAACGCATCAATGATCCTGCTAATCCAAAAAATTACTGGCAATATCGTATGCACCTGCTGCTGGAAGACCTGGTAAGTCAGAAAGACTTTAACGAAGAGCTTCAGGGTTATATCAGCAATAGCGGTCGCGCCTGACAGGGCCGCAATTTCCCGCAGGTATTTTTTCACGATGCGGCTGTGCAGCAGGCAGACTGTTTATCTTTGTGCCTTCAATTTTTGTTTCATGAAGGTTAGTCATCACGCATTTAATCTGCGCTTTCGTTATCCCTTTACTATTTCTAAAGGCACCAAAACACATCAGCCCACGCTGGTGGTGGAATTGGAGCACCGCGGTGTAACCGGCTATGGCGAAGCACCGGCGATTGCTTACTACAATATTCCGGTGGAAAAAATGGTGGCCGACCTGGAAGCGAAAAAAGCAATGGTCGAAAAATTTGCGTTTACGGAGCCGGAACGGTACTGGCATTACCTGCACCATCTTATTCCCAATAATCATTTTTTGGTATGTGCCCTGGATATTGCGGCCTGGGATCTTTTTGGTAAACTACAGGGAAAACCGTTGTACCAGTTATGGAATGGAAATACTGCCAACAACCCGGTGACCGACTACACCATTGGTATTGATACGGTGGAGAAGATGGTGGCAAAAATGAAAGAAAAGCCATGGCCCATTTATAAGATAAAAGTTGGTACGGCCAATGATATTGCAATTGTTCGCGCGCTGCGCGAAAACACTGATGCAGTTTTACGTGTGGATGCCAATGCAGGGTGGGATCTTGACACGGCGCTGCAATTGATTCCGCAATTGAAAGAACTGGGCGTTGAATTTGTAGAGCAACCGCTTGCCAAAGACAATTGGGAGGGGATGAAAGTGCTTTATAAAGAATCTCCGCTGCCGCTTTATGCAGATGAAGCCTGTGTGTATGAGCAGGACGTGGATAAATGCAAAGATCATTTTCATGGCATCAATATTAAACTTACCAAATGCAGCGGGCTTACACCTGCCCGCCGGATGATTGAACGCGGCAGGCAATTGGGCATGGGCGTAATGGTGGGATGCATGAATGAATCCACGATTGGCTCTGCCGCTGTTGCGCAATTGCTTCCGTTTATTGATCATGTGGACATGGACGGGCCATTACTGCTGGCCGAAGACCTGGCCACGGGCATTACTTATAGCGATGGCAAAGTAGGCTATTCGGGAAAGCCCGGGCTGGGTATTGAATACAAGGGATTGTTTGAGAAATGATCCAGCGCTGACGCAATGTATGTGTTGGTATGGATCGCTAATTGATTTGAGCATTTTATGATTGTCCTATGGGCACAGCAAATGTTAAAATGCCTTGTGCAGGAGGAAATCCGATTATCCAAAAAGATTTTTATACTAAATAATCACTAGTGTCCGGGAAAAATTTGGCATATTCCATGAAGTGGGGCTCTTGCATTGCTTTCGGCTTTTTTGCCTCCACGGCCGAAAAATAATTCTCTAATTCGGCGATTCAATAATTCGGTAAGAACCAATCAGGTAGCAATAATCATTTTTCCATTGCTGGTATTGAAACACAGTTGTTTATTCAAGGTCAAACAGAAAATTTAATTTACCAAACAAATAAAGTTCAAGTATTAAAGTACTGGAGCAAGTAAAACTTAAAATAAAGGAACAGTTAGAGCGAAATGATAAAACGTATATGCTTTTGTCAATGTATGAAAATGAATTACTGCCAGAAACGAGTGTGCCTAATATTATAGCTGTTGATGAACATGGGAATTTAATTTGGACAGTTGCTCCCCCCACTACCAAATATGATATTTATGTAAAAATATATTTTAAGGATAATGTCCTAATTGCAGTAACCAGTGCAGGGCAGGTGCATCAAATTGACGAAAAAACCGGTAAGATAATTAGCTCAAAGATGGTAAAATAAGTAAGCTAAAATAGAAGACAACAGTCCTGCACAATTGATAATGTGTGTAGGCTCCCTCTTTTTAGTACCGTTTAAAAGTAGACTGTTTCCGTTCTTTACGAAAATCAATTCCCACTATAACTATCCAACCGATGCTTCCTGCACATATGTAGAAATCGGGACACAACGAAAATATCGGCTCTATGTTTACCCGGCGTTAGGAATAAATCGTAATATTGGCCAGGGCCCTGAAAAATTGCATCAAGCGCTGCAATTGATAGAAAGCGAGTTTGATTTTAAAAGACCCTATAAAAATGACGCACCAACAAATATTACTCTTTTAGAAAACAAATTAAACAATTCGCAATGAACCTGGATTTAAATAGGTTTGTCAATGATGTAATCGACGGCCAGATGCACATAGGTCATCTGAAAAGCCCCGGTCCCTTCAAAAGCGGAGAATTTAACGACAGTAAAATTATTGGCTTTTTTACCGAACTGGCAGACAGGAAAATTTATTTAAATTCAAAAGTTGCAGAAAAAGTGGCGGATTGTTGCCAGTTGCTGAATGAAGAAAGAAATGTTGCATCTGTATCCCTTGAACAAATCGGCAAAATCTATCGCGTTTTAACAGAACTCAATCCGCTTGATTTAGATTTCTACGAGCCCTATTTTCACTTTTTGGATACAATCATGGACCAACCCGCCGAGGCCCGAAAAATGCTTTCTACAGGCATAAATTTAGTTGAGGAAAAACTGAAACAATTAAGGGAAAATCTGGAAGATGATCCTGGTTACAACTAGCAGCTCTATTTCGTAATAATCGATACCTGCTGCACAGGAAAAGAGTTAAATTGACTATCAATATAACATGTACAGCGAAGAAGACTTTTGGGAATGGTTTATAAAACATGAAGCTGCGTATCGGCACTTAGATGAAATAGAAAATACCGATGCGTACGAAGAGCTACTTGAAACTTTGCTGGCGCAACTTCATAAATATAGCCCCGGCATTTATTTTTTAGTCGGGCAGGCAGACGAGATGGAGCTAATCATTACCGCAGAAGGGAACCCGGATTTTTTTGAACCCGTAAAAAAAATAGTCGCTGCTGCACCGGAAATAACGGGCTGGCGTTTTATAGCTTTTAAGCCCGCCGCCAGTGAGCCTTTTTTCACCAATTACCAGGGCGCTGTAATTGAAACGTCTAATAGCTGGTTCAGGTATTTTGAATCTTCAAACCCCGGGGAGCGAAGGGGCAGCATCTGCATTTACAGTAACAATTACAGGGCCAGCGATCGCGATAATTTTTTGGCAGCGGGGTATACTGTCCTTGATTCACTACTTGGAGAAAAACTAAACGCCAGCCTCATCAACTATGTTGATGTACAGGCGATCCCGGAAAGTTCTGCATATCCCGACCTGCTACCACTGGCTGAATTGAAACGCTATTTGGAACGGTTGCAGGAATAATGCAGGTCGTCAGCAGACCAGGATGCAGGCAAAGTCATATCCAAAAGCAACAAAAAAAATTGATTTATATTTATAAAAATGGCAAGACAAACAGCGCCAGTAAATCCCGGATTTTTATGAACCAGTATATCTGCTATTTACGTGTTTTGCTTTGTTTGATTACTATCCTTTTTTATTCCTGTAAAAATTCCAGTAAGAGCCCCGTTACTCCAAAGGAATTTACCAGTCACGTTGTGATAAAAAATGAAGATTATACACGTGACAGTGTACTAATCCTCCAGGAGTTAAAACAGTCGCTGCACGAGCGTGAAGATTTCTTTAGCAACACCGCCTATCTTGATACCACCCAAGTAATTATCGACACAATTCTGTATAGTCCCGATTTTACCAGGCTCGCTGCTTTTATAATGGTAAAAAATACAACATCCCGCCAATTAGCTCCGAACCAAGATTATAAATGGTACTATGACGCAACCTGCTATTTGGGAAACCGCCAGGCCGATTCAATTTGTTTAAGCTGGCTTGGACCTGGTTTTACAAATTCCTATAGCCGGGCAGATATGTCTGAGATTGTCAGGAAATATTTTTTTACCAATTTCATATCCACGGATACAGCAACCCATCATCTGTATGATTACAATCTTGATGATGTTCGCTTTTGGACAAGCGCAATCTGGACGGAGATAGAGATGAGAAAACAAAAGAAACGTGATTTCGAAGCAGAGAAAAAACTACATCCGGAAAATATTTATGAACCTCCGTTGTCAAAGTGAGGGGAATTCTCTGTATCAACTGCTCGCAACCGAACAGAAGAATTTAACCGAAATATCGAATTCCAATACAAAATTCATTCATGAAAAAAATATTGTCCTTCATAATCGAATCGGTTTTCTGGCTTCAAATTTTTATAACGCCCGTTGCTATTGGAGGCGTGGTTGCTCTATTTATTTATGTCAGAAATGAGCGGTTGCTATGGCTATCGATGACAATAGCAGCTATTGCCGTAGCCTCTGGAATTGTATATGCTGAAAGAGTAAGAAGAAAACATGGAACCTCCCGGTATGTCTCAAAAATACTGGCCACACCCGATATCTGGCCTGACGAATACCCCGAGGAAACAGAGACCGGGAATGGAGCAACAAATGAAGAAAGATAATAAGAATAAGAGCCGAGATTTTCGGAGTGATAAGCCCTTCTGTAAGATCATGCAGATGGGCAATCAATAAATAAACCTCAATTCGGCTACTTTACATTACAATTAATAAAAAAAAGATATTATACTTAGAATTTTTGATGCTTTATATTAAATCGTCAACCAATGTATATTAAAATTCTGTATGGCTATTTTTTTCTTTTTTCATTTTTCAATATCCAAATGGAAGGCCGCTATGAAAGACACAACCAATTTTGTGGAGGCATCAATGGGACAGACATAAAATGGTCTTTGGATATTAAAGAAAATAATGTCTTTTCCTTGCAAATAATAGCTAGAAAGAACGAATACCTTGGCAAACCAACAACTACTCTTATTACAGGTGCATGGCAAGCACAGCAGGACACAATAAAACTGTCTGGTTGGGGTAAAGACACTAACCTCTTGATCTTTTACAAGAAAGATCAAAGGCTGTTATTTCAAAGTAGTAAGTCAAAATTTGCAACCAGGGATTTAGTTTACCTGGATTATTTGGAAAAACCAATGCAATGAATAACAAGCGATGAGCTGCTCCTATTTTCTGAAGCATGCTGATTTAGATACCCTGGCGCCTCAAAAACAAAAAAAATAGCTACAGCCCCGAAAGGCTATAGCTATTAAAAATTTCTATTAAGCTTATTACCAGATCCTCGTCCGCAAACTATCCGGCAGATACATCGCATCACCCGGTTTTATGTCAAACGCACTGTAAAATTCCTCTACATTCATAAACGGCCCAATTACCCGATACTGCGCAGGAGAGTGCACATCACTCAACAATTGGTTACGCAACTGCTCATCGCGCGCATGGCCCAGCCATCCCAATGCATAACCCAGGAAATACCGCTGCAGCGGCGTCATACCATTGATCTTTTCACCCTTCTTGTATTCATCCGTTTGCTTAAATGCTTCCAGCCCCAACAGGATACCGCCAAGATCAGCAATGTTTTCTCCCAACGTTGCCTTGCCATTGATATGATACCCTGGCACCGGTTCAAATTTATTAAACTCGTTTACCATCACCTGGGAACGTTTGTTGAACTCTTCCTCATCCGCTTTCGTCCACCAGCTTACCAAATTGCCCTTCGCATCAAACTGGCGGCCCTCATCATCAAAACCATGTGTAATCTCATGACCAATAGTGGAAGCACCGGCATAGCCATACACAATCGCATCATCCAGGTCTTCGTCGCGCATACCAGGCACCGTAAAGATTCCGGCCGGCAACACAATCTCATTATTTGAAGGATTGTAATACGCGTTATACGTTTGTGGGTACATATCCCACTCATCGCGATCAACCGGTTTGCCCAGCTTGTTTACATTGTAATTATGCCAGAACGTATTCGCATTCACCAGGTTTTTCACCAGGCTTTCCCGCGAAATATTCATCCCTGAAAAATCTTTCCATTTGTCGGGATAACCCACTTTCTTACGAATAGCAGCAAGCTTTACATACGCCTTTTGCTTGGTGCTGTCGCTCATCCAGGTCAGTTGCCCGATGCGATCTTTCAGTGCGCCGCGAATCGCCTCTACCAGGTCTTCATAGCGCTTTTTGGCCTTTTCATTGAAGTATTCCTTTACATACAGTTGTCCCAGCAATTCACCCATCTCGCTTTCTTCCAATCGTATCATCCGCTTCCAGCGCACCTTCCGTTCTTTAGCACCATTGAGCAATTTGCTAAAATTAAAAGAAGCCACACCATACGCATCCGGTAGTGCCGGCGCAAAATCAGAGAGCAGGTTAAAACGCACATAGGCCTTCCAATCGGCAATGGGAGTAGTGGTCAACTCCTTATCCAGCGCTTTGAAAAATTCCGGCTGACCTACAATCACCGAATCCACATGCCTGATCCCGGTAATATCGAGGAACCGTGTCCAGTCGATCGCCGGCGCCAGTTTCGGCAATTCCGTTAATGCCATTTTATTATAGTTCCGGTAGGGATCACGCAGATCTTCCAACTTGCGACTGGCCGTAGCCAGGCGTGTTTCCATCGCCAAAATATGCTCGGCAGACGTCTTTGCCGCCGCCGCATCATCACCCGCAAGCGTAAACAGTGTAGTGATATAATCAACATATCCTTTCCGGATAGCGACCGTGTTGCTGTCATTTTTAAAATAATACTCGCGTTCCGGTAAGCCCAAACCGCCCTGCCAAAGCTTAAAGGCCATCACATCACTATTCTTGTCGTCTTGTGTTACGTAGTCGCCAAACAGGGTAGAAGAGCCAATGCTTTTTAATTCCGCCACCGTTGCCACCAGGCTTTTAGTGTCGTTAATGGCATTCACCTTATCCAGGTACGGCTGTAATGGTTTTAGTCCATCCGCTTCGATTTTCGCTGAATCCATCGCCGTGGTCCAGAAATCGCCGATCTTTTGCTCGGGCGTTCCTTTGGCGGCGTTTGATTTGGCAGCATCTTCTGAAAGGGTTGTAAGCCGTTTCAAATTTTCATTGATCACCAGGTTGCCAATTCCCCAGGCGCTTTCATCACCCGGAATTGCATTGTTTTTGATCCATCCGCCGTTGGCGTAAAGAAAAATGTCTTTACCCGGACTAACGGTGCTATCGATGTTTTCTGCAAGAACATCCCGCTTCGCCGTTGTTTCTGATTGGGTTTGGCAAGCCATGTTAATCAGGGCAAGCAAAGCCGGGAGATAAATGGGCTTCAATTTCATATTAAAATGATTTTCTCCGCTAAAAATAGCCGAAATACGGGTTGCCTGTTAAAAAAATGTGACCAACGGGCTCATAACCCGCACATACTCAATACCCGTTTTTTTCGTTTAAAAGCAGTAACCAGTATCCCAAACCCGCCCGTTCCCTGGTAAACCCCTCGAATTTTATTGATTTTTAACGCCAACCGCAAGCACGGCCTTAAATTTGCTGAAGGAAGGCAACAAGCAAAACGCATGCGCAAAACAACATTCATCCTCGTGTTCCTGGCAATCAGTGCAACTGTTTTTGCCCAGAATCTTCATATTGGCGTTTTTGGCGGACTGGCAGCCTATAACGGCGACCTGACCGATAAATGGTACCCGAAAAAGGTCTCCAACGGCGTCATTGGTATTTCAGCGGGTTATGAACTCACCGACCAGTTTATGATCCGTGCGGGTATTAATTACGCGATAGTAGGCGGCGCCGACCGTTTTAGCGATAAACCAGACCTGGTAGCCAGGAATTTATCTTTTGAGACTAAGTTGTTAGAATTTGAGACGGTTGGGGAATATTCAATTTTCAACCTGTATGAGCAGCGCGTGTCGCCATTTCTTATGGCAGGCCTGTCTGTCTATCATTTCAATCCCTACGCCTTCAACGGCAGCACGCAAAAGATCTTCCTGCATGACCTGAGTACCGAAGGACAGGGTATCAGCGGTTACCCGGGCCGTCCTTACAAACTCACTCAATTTGCAATCCCCTTTGGCGGCGGTGTTAAATTCGCCGTCAACGACAATATCCGCGTTAGTCTTGAACTGGGCATGCGCAAGCTCTTCACCGATTACCTGGATGATGTAAGCGGCAACTATGCCGATCCCGCAGACTTGCTGGCGGCAAAAGGACAACTTGCCGTTGACATGTCGTACCGTGGTGATGAAGTAGCGGGTGGCAATCCAACCTATCCCACCAAAGGCGCGCAGCGCGGCAGTCCGAAAAGCAAAGACTTCTATTACTTCACCGGGCTGCGGCTCACGTACCGCCTCGGCGGAGCAGCAAATGGTGGCGGACGCAAAAGCCGTATGGGTTGTCCTACCAACGTTTACTAAGCCACGTAGCAGCATTCTAACGTCCTTTCGGTAAATTTGCAGTTGGCGGTCACAGAAGGCCGCCATACTTTGAAATGGCGTGGAAAAATCAGGCACAATTTATACAGGCGTTGGAAGAAGCGGGTGAGCTGGTTCGTATCAAGACCTACGTAAATCCAAAGCTGGAAATAGCAGAAATAACGGATCGCATCAGTAAATCAGGCGGTGGCGGCAAAGCGCTGCTGTTTGAAAATACAGGATTCAACTTTCCCGTGCTGATGAATGCCTACGGCAGCGAAAAGCGGATGTGCATGGCGCTGGGTGTGCAACACCTAGATGATGTGGCCCATGCCATTGAAGATATCTTCAAAATGCTGGCTGCGCCGAAAGAAAATATCATCGACAAATTGAAATTGCTTCCCCGGCTGGGTGAATTTGCCAGTTGGATGCCAAAAGTAAAAAAGGGCAGGGGCGAATGCCAGGAAGTAATAATGACGAACCCGGACATTACACAACTGCCGGTGATAACATGCTGGCCCAAAGACGGCGGCCCCTTTGTAACGCTTCCCGTAATTCATACCAAAGATCCCGAAAGCCAGTCGCGCAATGTAGGCATGTACCGAATGCAGGTTTTTGGACCCACACTTACAGGAATGCACTGGCACAAACACAAAGTATCAGCAAAACATTTTGCAGCCTATAAAAAAGCAGGGAAAAGGATGCCGGTGGCTGTCGCCCTCGGTGGTGATCCCGTATATGCCTATTCCGCCACCGCACCGCTTCCTGAGAATGTGGATGAATATATGCTGGCAGGCTTCCTGCGCCGGAAAAAAGTTGAACTGGTAAAATGTATCACGCAGCCCGACATTGAAGTGCCTGCTGACGCAGACTTTATCATCGAAGGCTATGTAGATCCTAATGACGAATTGATCTGGGAAGGTCCTTTCGGCGACCATACCGGTTACTATTCATTGCCCGACTGGTACCCGCGTTTTCACATTACCGCCATTACGCATCGGCGAAATGCGGTTTATCCCGCTACCATCGTGGGCATTCCACCCCAGGAAGACGCGTGGCTGGGCAAAGCAACCGAACGGATTTTCCTGGCACCTATTAAAATGACGATGATTCCCGAGATCATGGACATGGATATGCCGATAGAAGGCGTATTTCACAACCTGGTGATTGCACAGATCCGGAAAGAATATGCCGGGCAGGGACAAAAAGTGATGAATGCCATGTGGGGCGCAGGACAAATGATGTTCAATAAGATACTGGTGGTGGCTGATGAGGGCACACATATCCAGGATTACAAATCGCTGGCGCAATACGTTTTTAAAAACCTCGATCCGGCTTCGGATATTTATTTCTCTTCCGGTCCCATGGATGTACTGGACCACAGTTGTAGCAAACTTGGTTTTGGCGGCAAAATGTGTATCGACGGTACGCATAAATCACCGGAGGAGCAGGATGAAAATGCGGCGGTGCTGGAACCGCAATTGCCGCTGCAGGCAACAAAGCTGTTGGAGCAATTCCCTGAAATCAAGGCGATCAACGGCAGCCTGCTGGAGCTGCATATTCCATGCATCCTTGTGTCTGTGAAAAAGGACCGCAAAGGACATATCCGCGAACTACACCGGGCGCTGGCTGCCCGCCCGGAAATTGAAGGCATTAAAATGATCCTTTATGTAGAACATACCGTGGATCCGCAAGATCTCCCCACGGCGCTATGGCGTTTTTGCAATAACCTGGATCCAAAGCGGGACTACGAACTCTATAAAGGCGACGCGGGCAGGCAACCCGGTAAAACGTTCTCCTGTATGGGACTGGATGGTACCCGGAAGACAAAGGAGCTGGACAACTTCCAGCGCGACTGGCCGAATATTATTGTTGCAGATGAACAAACAATTGCGGCCGTGGATGCCAAATGGGGTGAGCTGGGACTTGGTGCATTTCTGCCGTCGCCCTCGCTTAAATTCCGGGATCAGTTGTATGGAGAAGAAGCTGCGGTGCAGGACTAATCTTATATTTGACAGGTGAGGTCTTCCTATCATATTCTGATGACGGGCGGCGGTGCGCCGGGTGCTGCGGGTATTCTGCATTGCCTTCAACAGGATGCGTTGTGGAAAGTTTCGGTTGCTGATGCGAATGCAACTGCAGTAGGCCGCTTTCTTGGCTACCCGTTTTTTCAAATTCCCTACGGGGATGATCCGGGATTTGTTCCTGCACTGCTGCAAATATGCAGGGAGCAGCAAATTGACCTGGTGCTGCCATTGGTAACCCGGGAATTGACGGTGTTGGCCAACCATCGGGTGGCATTTCAACAGGCAGGGGTGCAATTGCCTGTTTCTTCAGCCGCTTCGCTCGAAATTGCAAATGACAAGGGGAAACTATACCAGTTTTTGCAATGGCGTGATTTTCCGTTGCCGGCGTTCCGGATCGTGGAAACGGTAGATCAATTTTGCGAGGCCGTGGAAGAACTTGGTTTTCCTGGCCGACCGGTGTGTTTTAAACCCACACAATCCAACGGTAGCCGGGGATTTCGCGTCATGGATGCGAACCTGGACGAAACCGAATGGCTGTTTCGGCAAAAACCAAGTTCAACCTATATCAGTTATGCTGATGCACGTCGGATATTGGAAGCAGCTCCTTTTCCGGAGTTGCTGATGAGTGAATATTTGCCAGGTGCAGAGTATTCGGCCGATTGCCTGGCCCACCATGGAGAAATGAAGATTTGTTTGCCGCGGCTGCGCGGAAAAATGGTCAACGGTATTTCAGTGGCCGGTCATTTTGTAAAAAATGAGACTATTATCGCCGGCGCTGAACGAATTATCCGGGAATTGCAATTGCATGGCAATATCGGGTTGCAGTTCAGGGAAAATGAGCAGGGAGAACCGCTGCTATTGGAAATCAATCCGCGGGTACAGGGCAGCATTTCAACGGCGCTGGGCGCCGGTGTTAATTTACCCGATTGGTGTTTGCGCCAGGAACTGAACCTGCCTGTGGCAACCGATGTACCCGTAATAAACTGGAACACGCATTTTATTCGATATTGGAGCGACGCCTTTTATGCTAACAAACCTTAAACGCTTTATTAATACAACAAGTATGAAACAATTCAGTCTTGGCATTTTACTGGGAATGATGACCCTTAGTGGCTGTGCGCAGAAAGACAATTCACCCAAACCGATTTCCTCCAACAACACGCTGCTGTGGAAGATCAGCGGTAATGGTTTGTCTAAGCCGTCCTACCTGTTTGGTACCATTCACATGATCTGCTCTGAGGATGCCGTGCTGAGCACGAATATGAAAAACGCTATCCGCAATGCGGATGATGTGTACCTGGAAGTGGATATGGACAATATGATGGAAATGATGAGTGTGATGATGAAAATGAAGATGAATAACGACACCACTCTGCATGACCTCCTCAGTGAAGCAGACTACAAGAAGGTGAAAGATTATTTTGAATCACATAGTTCGCTCATTCCTTTTTCAATGCTGGAAACCTTTAAACCTATCATGGCAGCCTCCACACTTGAATCTGCGGATCTTCCTTGTGAATCATCATCGGCTATGGAACAGGTGATCATGGAAGAAGCAAAAGCAAATAATAAAGAGATCAAGGGATTGGAGAGTATGAGTTTCCAGGCAGGTATACTGGACAGCATTCCTTACAAGGTGCAAGCGGAAGAACTGGTAAAATATGTGGATGATGCCGGAAAGGGTGCAGATACAACGCTTACACAGATGATGAGGGCTTACAAAAGCCAGGACCTGGATAAACTGGAGAAGATGATGATCCAGAGTGATGCCGGTATTTCAAGTTTCACGGATATTTTATTGTACCAGCGGAATGAAAAATGGGTGAAAGAATTAAAGGCACTGCTGCCCGGCAAATCATTGGTAATTGCAGTAGGGGCGGGGCACCTTCCGGGTGATCGTGGTGTGATTGAACTGCTGAAAAAAGCTGGTTATACGGTAGAGCCGATTGATAATACGGTAAAAAAATCCGCTGGAACGGAGATTTGATCTTTCCTTTCTAACCCCTGGTTTAAACCAGGGGTTAGAAAAAGAAAGAGAATTTTAGAACTGCTCAAGCCCGGAGAACATAAAATCTCCTTCAATCTTCGCGTTCTCGTCGCTATCGCTTCCATGTACAGCATTTTCACCTACAGAAGCTGCATACAGTTTGCGGATCGTATTGGCTTCCGCCTTGGCAGGATCCGTAGCGCCAATCAGTTTGCGGAAATCTTCCACTGCATTTTCTTTCTCCAAAATAGCCGCAACAATAGGTCCGGAACTCATGAATTCCACCAGCTCACCGTAAAAGGGGCGTTCTTTATGCACGGCATAGAATTCGCCGGCTTTTTCTGCTGATAATTTCAGCATCTTCATAGCCTTGATCGAAAAACCTTCTTTCAGGATGCGGTCCAGGATCGCGCCGGCATGGCCGTTCTTAAAAGCGTCCGGTTTGATCATCGTAAATGTGCGATTGCCCATATAGTCGTTTGTTTGATTTTGCGGCGCAAAGGTACGATAAACCTGGGAGTTCTGCCAGCCTCACCGGTATTTTATAGTTGATTTGCGAAAATCCTTCACAGCGCTTCCCGTTAAAACCGGTATTTCCATACCTTCGCGGGTCTTTATGCAACCGATCCAGGACATATTCCCGCAATTAACCCAACCGCGAAAGGTGGTCATCACCACCCACCAGAAACCGGATGCCGATGCCATGGGTTCCAGCCAGGCGCTTCGGCAGTTCCTGGAGCAATTTGGCCACCAGGTAACTGTAATTTCCCCTACGAACTGGGCAGACTGGGTAGGATGGATGCCGGGCGCAGAACTGACACTGAACTACGAGCAGCAAAAACAGGAAGCCGATCGTATCCTTGACGAGGCAGACTGGCTGTTTTGCCTTGATTTCAATATTTTCCATCGCACCAAAACGATGACGGGGAAATTGCAATCGGTGCAATGCACCAAAATCCTGATCGATCACCACCGCGAACCCGATGAACCTTCATTCAACTACGGGATCAGTGACACCGGTAAGAGTTCAACCTGTGAGATGATCTATGATTTTATCGTCAATTCCGGGCATGCCGACAAAATCACACTCGGTATTGCAGAGTGTATCTATGCCGGGGTAATTGGCGATACCGGTTCGTTCCGTTTTGCATCAACGTCGGCCGCCGTGCACGCACTGGTTGCACGCTTGAAAGAAACAGGCCTTGAGCATTCACGGGTGCACGAAAAACTTTACGATAATTTTCTCGAAAACCGCCTCCGGTTCATTGGTCATGTACTGTTGCACCGCATGGAGGTTTTTTATGAATACAATACCGCGCTGATCGCGATACCGAAGTCAGACCTGCTTCGGTTCCATATCCGCACCGGCGATACGGAAGGATTGGTCAATTTTCCCCAGAGCATCCAGGGCATTAAGCTGGTAGCGCTGGTCATTGACCGCGATGAAGAAAGAAAATGGAGCTTCCGGAGCAAAGGCGATTTTGATTGTAATACATTTGCACGCACCTATTTTGAAGGTGGCGGGCATTTTAACGCAGCAGGCGGACGAAGCAGTGATTCACTGGAGAAAACGGTGGCGAAATTTAAAGAAGTGCTAAAGCAGAACGGGCAGCTGTTACAATAGCCCGATGAATTAAAACATATATCAATTTCAACATGAAACGAATCAATTATCTTTTGTTGGCCCTGGCTGCCACTTGTTTGTTCGCAGCCTGCAACAAAGTGAGTTACCGGAAAACAAAAAGCGGGCTGGAATACAAAATATTCCCCGGCAACACAAAAGACTCCCTGATCAGGACTGGCAATATTGTCAAATTCGCGATCGTTACAAAACTGAACGATTCCGTACTGTATAACAGCTATGAAAGAATACCTGCATACGCACAGATATCTCCTACAGTTGCGGCAGACTACAGCCTTTTTGAAATTCTTCCAATGATGCGCCGTGGCGATAGCGCCATCACCGTGCAAATGGTTGATACTTTGCTCCGCAAAGGTTCTCAATTGCCACCTATGGCCAAACAGGGAGACCGTATCACAATCGGCATCCGCATCATCCGCGTGTTTGATAACGATAGCATTGCACGCGCTGATTATAACGATGAGATGATCCGCGACCGCCCGCGCCAGATGAAAGCCCAGGCTGAAATGGAGAAAAAAATGTTGAAAGAACAGGATGAGCAGATTGCAAAAATGGACCAGGATCTGCAAAAATCAGGTGAAATAGACCGCGAATTCAAACAGATTGAATCTATCCTCGCAGGCCGGAACATAAAAGCAACGCGCGTTGGTAAGGGCGTTTATGTACGCGTGGATGAAAAAGGATCTGGCCCCGCACCAGCGCAGGATAAATACATCACCGTAAAATATGACGGTCGTACACTTGATACCGATAGCGCATTTGAAAAAGGTGAATACACCTTCCAAATGGGACACCACGGCGTTATTCGCGGTTGGGAAGAAGGAATTTCATCCTTCCAGCAAGGTGGAAAAGGAACGCTGTATATCCCGGGATTCCTCGCCTACGGTCAAAATGGAGGCGCGTTCAAACCCTATCAACCACTGCAATTCGATATCGAGGTAAAAGCAATTACTGATACCTTGCCGCCACCACCGCCGCCACCTGCAGCACCGGTAACCACACGACCCGCAACGAAAGCAAAAAATTAATATAAAAAACTTGACACCGCTCAAGTAAGTAGCGCTGGTCAATTCAAAATATTATGCCAACTTTGTACCTGTCTCTATTTGCGACAGGTACTTTTTTTTGGCTCCGTTTTTAGTCCAAGGTCCAGCTAATTCTAACCCTCTGATAAAAGGGCACACCGTGCCGGCCAATCCATCACTGCATTTGCCATAACAAACCGGACACCCTTTGATAACCTGGGAAGATCAGGAAGGCCTGACAATTGTAATGATCCCGCCACACGGCGGGATTTTTTTTATTGAACCGAAATCGGTTGACAGGCTTGCACGAGTTGAATGGCTTCAACAGCCTCTTTTACATCATGCACCCGCAGGATGGAAGCGCCCTGGAGCAGCGCTATGGTATTCAAAACCGTGGTGCCATTGAGCGAAGCATCCACAGTAACACCAAGGGTTTTATAAATGGTTGACTTGCGCGAAAGACCCGCCAGCAACGGAACATCCAATATCCGGAAGGCCGATAGGCCCCGCAAAAGTTCGAAATTTTGGGCAATTGTTTTTCCAAAACCAAAACCCGGATCAACCACAATATCCCGGATTCCCAGTTCCCGCAAAACATGCAGTCGCGCTATAAAAAAATCAAGGATATCCGTAAAAAGGTTTTGATAGGAGGGTCGCTCCTGCATGGTTTGAGGTGTGCCTTGCATATGCATCAACACATACGGTACGCGTAACTCTGCAACCGTTTCCAGCAGGGCATTGTCAAGTGAACCCGCGCTGATATCATTCACCATGGAAGCGCCCGCAGCCACTGCTTCACGCGCAACACGTGCCGAATACGTATCGATAGAAATAATAACGCCAGGGAAAGCCTGATGCAGCGCCTCAATGGGTGCAATTACCCGTCTTAATTCTTCCTCTTCATCGATAGCCGCAGCGCCGGGCCGTGTACTTTGTCCGCCAATATCCAGTATTAACGCCCCTTCCTGCAAAAACTGGCCTGCCTTTGCCAGAATAGCATCCACGTGCTGCTGGCGGCTCCCCGCATAAAAAGAATCCGGGGTTACATTGATAATACCCATTACAACCGGCTGCTCCAATGAAAGTAACTTTCCTTTACAATTCAGCGTAAACATTCTGGATGATGTTCGTTATTTTTGACGAAGTTAAAAGAAGTTTACCGCCAAATCCGGGATAAAACTGAACTATGTCTACTACCAGCCAGCAATATGAGAACGTGGTTGCATCCTGCAAGGATCTCTTCCTGAAAAAAGCACGGGATTACGGTACTGCATGGCGGGTACTTCGTACCATTTCCATCGTAGACCAGATCTTTATCAAAGCCCAACGGATTCGTACCATCCAGGAAAAAAAACAGCAACGTGTGGCTGATGATATCGGCGGAGAATTCAAGGGCATTATCAATTATGCAATCATCGGACTTATTCAATTGGAAATGCCCGGCGGCGCGCCCGAAGAACTGCCTGTTGAAGAAGTGGAACAACTCTACACCCGGCATTCCACCCTGGCTTTCCAACTGATGGAAGATAAAAATCACGATTATGGCGAAGCCTGGAGAAGTATGAGCCAGGAGAGTTTCGTAGACCTGATCCTGATGAAACTGCAACGCATCCGCCAGATACTCGCTAACGAAGGCAAAACGATGGTTAGCGAAGGAATAGACGCCAACTATCTTGATATTATCAACTACGCCGTGTTTGCCCTTATTTTAATGAACCAGGATTAAACCCGACACATGAAAATAGCCGTCCAGATCAGCCGCATCATTGTAGGTCTTCTCTTTATCTTCTCGGGGCTTGTAAAAGCGAATGACCCACACGGCCTCGCCTATAAAATGCAGGAATTTTTTGAGGTATGGGGCGTACATGGGTTCGACAGCTTTACACTGCCGTTGGCCGTACTCATGAACGCATTTGAAATTATTGCCGGTTTTGCGCTTCTCCTGGGATGGGCTATTCCACTCTTCAGTTGGTTACTCTTGCTACTGATCGTATTCTTTACCTTTCTCACCGGTTACACCTATGCAACCGGCAAACCCGCCAACTGCGGCTGCTTCGGTGATTGCCTTCCCATATCTTCCAAAACATCGTTCCTGAAAGATGTAATCTTAACCGTGCTCATCCTGTTCCTGGTGTGGAAACGAAAATACATACGCCCCCTTTTTGCCTCCAGGCCCAACACATTCTCCATGGTGGCGGTTATTCTTTTTGCCTTCGGTTTTCAATGGTACACACTCAATTACCTGCCTGTAGTAGACTGCCTTCCTTATAAAAAAGGAAAAAATATCGCAAAACAAATGGAAATGCCGGCAGATGCAGTTGCCGGCGTTACAGAAATTCGTTTTACCTATGAAAAAGATGGTAAACAAATGCAATTTACAGCCGCAAACTTCCCTGCCGATTTCGACGATTCCTACAAACTGATCAAACGCGAAGAACACGTGGTTCGCGAACCCTACCACAATGTGCCACCCATCACAGGCTTTTCACTGGTGGGTCACAATGATATTACCGATACACTGACCGGTGAAACCAAACGTTCAGATTCCACCGCCATCATTCTGCAACAACCTACTGTCATCCTGCTGTTTTGTGAAGACTTTGAAGTATCAACATCCCACTGGATGACCACCTTCAAAAAGATCTATGAAAAAGCAACGGCTGCGCAAGTTCCCGTTTATATTGTAACATCGGAACAGGTAAAAGGCGATAAGGTAATGGCAACTGCCGGACTTCCCATACAGGTGTTTGCCTGCGACCGGACCGCTATCCGGATGGCAGCAAGATCAAATCCCTGCCTCTACCTGCTCAAAAATGGCACCATCGCGGGAAAATGGAGCGCTAAGACCATGAAAAACGTGATCACCCAACTGGACGAAAAACCATGATGCGGTTTATCCTAAAAAAAGCAATGTACGGCCTGCTGGTACTGGTGGGCGTAGTAGTGCTTGTTTTCTTTCTCTTCCAGGGGCTTGGTGATCCCACCCGTATCGTAATGGGACAATCCGGCGATTCTACCACGCAGGCCAATATCAGCCGTGAACTTTACCTCATTGATGCAAAGGGCAACCCGATTTCAAAAGGAAAACAATTACTCTATTACCTGAACGATGTATCGCCCATATCACTTTATACCAAAGACGAGATCAGCAAAAAAAACCTGTCGGGCTTTTTTGTAGGCGGCAATACCAAGGTTGGATTAAAATTACCCTATCTCCGTACGTCATATCAAAGCAAACGGGATGTATGGAGCATCCTGATGCAGGCACTCCCCGGAACACTGATGCTGGCCGTGGCCGCCATGTTTATCGCCATTCTCATCGGTATTCCATTGGGTGTTATGGCCGCCGTAAAGCAAAATACATGGCTCGATACTTCATCCATTTTTGCAAGTATCGTGGGTATTTCCGCGCCATCGTTTTTTATGGCGATCATCATCGGTTATTTTTTTGGCTTTGTATTGGATCACGTAACAGGGCTTGATATTTCAGGGAGCTGGTTTGCCATCGACGATGTGACAGGCGCCCACCGGCTATCCCTCCAAAACCTTATACTGCCTGCTATTACACTGGGCATCCGCCCGCTTGCCATCATCACGCAACTCACGCGCAGCGCCATGCTGGATGTATTGGACCAGGACTATATCCGCACCGCTTACGCAAAGGGATTATCAAGAAGAACCGTGATCTGGCGCCATGGACTTCGAAATGCACTCAACCCGGTTATAACCGCCATCACCGGTTGGTTCGCCGAGTTATTGGCCGGCGCCTTTTTCGTAGAATATATTTTCGGATGGCAGGGCATCGGGAAGGTAACGGTGAATGCGCTCGAAAACCTGGACTATCCCGTGGTGATGGGATCCGTGCTTATATCGGCAGCCTTTTTTATCCTGATCAATATTGTAGCTGATATCCTGTATGGTATTGTAGACCCGCGGGTGCGGGTGCGATAAAGTGAATGGCTGCGTTAGCGGATCACTGTTGTCCGAGGAAAATGAAAATCCAAATTTGGCGACTGTTCACTACCCTGAATATCAACCCTTATTTCATTTTCGCTTTGTCCAATCTAAAAGCATGCCCCCATTTAAAGAAATAATCATTTGGGCTGTCCGGTAAAAGTTCCCTTGACATCAACAATTTGCTGATTGTGAATTGTATTTTAACCTACCAGTTGCGGCGGAGGCGCCTTCTTTTTGTGCGGTTCCGCGCAGCGGAATGGCGAACTAGTTGACAATTAATAGATAAAAATGAATAATTAAAAATGAGTGGATAGCATAAAATATAATACATGTGTGTAATGTGTACAATATGAAAGCGATTATTCCACATGAGAAAATCATCGCCGAATTATCGAATCGCCGAATTGCAGAATTATGTTCGGGCCGTGGAGGCAAAAGGCCGCAAGCGAATACAGATGTGCAAGTTGGTAACATCTGCTAAATTTTTCCCCGGACACTAGCGGTTAGCGGATCAACACTTCCTGAATCACTCTTTTTCCCAGCGCCTCATTTACCCGCTGGCGAATTTTATCTTTTTGATAGATGAGTTCCTGCCGCAATGGCGCGACCGGTGTGGTAATAATCAACTTGTCGCCAATGATCTGGAGCTTTTCAGTGTAGCGGGCAACTGTTTTTCCCATAATCGCTTCCCATACATCTTCAATCTGCATCGCCTGGATATCACCCTTGATACGGCTTTGATCCAGGAACTGGCGAATGGCATCCCCAATTGAAAATTCTCCCATTGTGTAAAGTTAGCAAATTCAGCGCTACAGGTTGATGAGCTGAAAACCTGCAGCCGTGCCCGCCAGGTGCTCCTGCAACCGCGGACCATGCGTATCGGTAATAAAAACCTGGCCATCATTGTCCTGGCATACTTTCTCCAGCAGGTTCGCAATTCGGTCTTCATCCAGTTTCTCAAAAACATCGTCCAGCAGCAATAGGGGAGAGAACTTCTTTTCATTTCGCAACACTTCCATTTCAGCAAGCTTTAACGCAAACAACAGGCTCTTTCGTTGTCCCTGAGACGCGATACTGCGAAACGAAAGTTCTCCCAACCGGATGTCCAGTTCATCCCGGTGAACACCACACCGCGTTCGCTGTGCTGCCAGGTCTGCCTGCCGGCTGCCCTTCAGCAATTGCGGGAGCGATTGGTCCAGCAACTCACTCTCATAAAACAACAAAATATCTTCTTCCTGCCGCGCTATATCCTGGTACAGGCGCTTTACCATTGGTAAAAAAGAAACCAGGAACTCTTTTCTAGCATCAAATAAAGCCATTCCCGCCTGCGACAATTGATCATCCAGCACATCAAGTAATGCCCAGTTGGGTTTGCCCGATTCTGCAAAACTGCGCAGCAGTGAATTGCGTTGCTCCAGCACTTTTTTATAAACAATCAGTTGCTGCAGGTAGTCGGGCTGCAACTGGCTCAGCAGCGCATCCAGGAAGGAGCGGCGCTCGCGACTGTCGCCGGTGATCAAGGCAGCATCGTCAGGAGCGATAATAACGCAGGGATAATGCCCGATATGTTTTGAAAATTTATCGTACGCCTGGCCGTTCAGCGAAAGCTCTTTCCGTCCGTTCTCGCGAAGGATAAGCACGGTTTTTTCCGGCTGATTCCATCGTTCAAAATCTCCTTCCAGCCTAAACCCGGCAGATCCCTTGCGAACACTGGCAGCATCCTGCCGGCTGAAATAACTGCGGGTGAAACAGAGATAATAAATCGCGTCCAGGAGATTGGTTTTGCCCACACCATTACGCCCGCAAATCCCCGTTACCCGCTCCGGGAAACTGAAACGGGCCTGCTCGTAGTTTTTAAACTGGAGCATCGTCAAATGGTGCAAATGGAGCATAAACACTGCAAGATAGGAGTCTGAACGGGCTTTTCACCCCCAAAAATCCAGTAAATAGCTCTTTTCCAGCATGAAAAGAGGAGAAAGAAACGTCTAAAATCTACAACTTTCCCTTATTTTTGCCCCTCAAATTTTCTGCCGGTGGCTACCCAATTTTCTAAAGAAACATATCTCTACTGGTATGAGCTGATGCAGCTCATCCGCCAGTTTGAATTAATGGCCGAAGAAAAGTATAAAATGGAGGGCAAGATCCGCGGCTTCTTCCACGCCTACGTAGGCCAGGAAGCAATCGCTGCGGGATGTATGACCGCTACCAAACCGGAAGACCTGTTCATTACCGCCTACCGTGATCACGGATTGGCTATTGCCAAGGGCGTTTCCGTAAACAGCTGTATGGCTGAACTTTACGGAAAGGCAACCGGGAATGCAAAAGGGAAGGGTGGAAGTATGCACTTTTTCGGGAAAGATGTTGGTTTTTACGGCGGTCACGGCATCGTAGGCGCCCAGATCGGAACCGGCGCCGGCCTCGCGTTTGCCGAACAATACCGCGGTACTGATAACGTGGTACTCTGTTTCTTTGGCGATGGCGCCGCACGCCAGGGTATCCTGCATGAAACATTCAACCTGGCCATGCTTTGGAAACTGCCGGTGATCTTCATTTGCGAAAATAATAACTACGCCATGGGAACATCCGTTCAGCGGACTTCCAACGTAGTGGATATCTACAAACTGGCCGACGGTTACGATATGCCTTCCGATGTGATCGATGGCATGACGCCTGAATCCGTTCACGAAGGCATCAGCCGCGCAGTAAAACGCGCGCGCGAAAAAGGTGGTCCAACACTGTTGGAAATTAAAACCTATCGCTACAAAGGTCACTCTATCAGTGATCCACAGAAATATCGCACCAAGGAAGAAGTGGAAGAATACCGTGAAAAAGACCCGATCTCCATTGTGGCAAAAACCATCCTGGAGAAAAAACTGGCGAGCCAGGCAGACCTGGATAATATCGACAAACGCGTAGAAGAGATGGTAACGGCTTCCGTTCAATTTGCTGAAGAAAGCGCATTCCCGGATGATGATGAAGTGCTGAAAGATATTTACGTTGACAAAAACTACCCGTTTATTGTTGACTAACCGAGCAAACCCAAAAACAAAACAAGCTACATAACGTATGGCAGAGAATAAAAATGCCCTGGAATTGAATGATGGCGACGTGGCAATGGCCCGCGCAAAAGATTTCTGGACACGCTACAATAAACCGATCCTCATCATTTGCGGCGCCATCATCCTGCTTGGCGGCGGATGGCTGCTTTATAAAAACTTCGTCAAAAACCCGAAAGAACAAAAAGCCAACGAGTCTATCTTCCGCGCGGAAGAATATTTTCGTATGGACTCCCTCAACCTCGCCCTGAAAGGTGATGGTCAATACCCGGGTTTCCTTACTGTCATCAGCAAATACGGCGGTACAGAAGCGGGAAACCTCGCGCATTACTATGCCGGTGTTTGCTATCTTAAGATGGACGACAGCCAGAATGCAGTTAAATACCTGAAAGATTTTAGCACATCAGACAAAGGCATCCAGCAACTGGCTTACAAACTGCTGGGAGATGCATATGGCAATCTTAACCAGGGAAAAGAAGCGGTGGATTACTATAAAAAAGCCGGTCGCTATTTTGATGAAGCTCCACGCGTTGCCGGTGAGGCACTCTACTGCGCAGCATTGATGGCAGAAACAGTGTTGAAAGACAACAAACAAGCTATTGACCTGTATAAAGAACTTAAAGATAAATTTCCTGCTGTGCACAGTGCAGATGCCGATTTTCACCTGGCAGCACTGGGCGACTATAACAACTGATTTAAATAATGGCAGACGTCAACAACAGTAAACTGCTGCAAATTGATACAGGCATTCTCAACATGGAGGATGCCTGTGTCGTTTTGGTCAAAACAGAATGGAACGCCGCAATAGTAGATGAACTGGAAAGAGGCTGCATCCGGGCGCTTTCGCAACACGGCGTACACCAGATCACAACGATCACCGTACCCGGCGCAATCGAAATTCCCTTCGGCATACGCGCCTGCTGGCAACAAAAACAACCCGATGCCTTTATCGCACTCGGCTGCGTAATAAAGGGCGGCACGCCCCATTTTGATTACGTATGCCAATCCGTAACGCAGGGCATTACCCAACTCAACCTGCAACTTGATGTGCCCACTATCTTTGGTGTCTTAACAGTAGACAACGAAGCACAGGCGCAGGAACGCATTGGTGGAAAACATGGACATAAAGGCGAAGAAGCGGCCCTCACCGCCCTCAAAATGATCTCGCTGAAGCAACATCTCCAAAAACCCTGATAAACGATCATGAACGTTCAAATCTTTATACCCTGCTTTGTTGATCAACTGTACCCTGAAACAGGGTTTAACATGGTAAAAGTGCTGGAGAAAGCAGGTTGCACCGTTCAATACAATGCTAACCAGACCTGTTGTGGCCAGCCTGCGTTCAATGCCGGTTTTTGGGATGAAGCAAAATCAGTTTGCAACAAATTTATAAAGGATTTCAGCGGCGCTGATTATATCGTAGCGCCAAGTGCCAGTTGCGTCGGATTTGTACGCAACTACTATGGAAAGCTGTTCGATAATTCATCCATGCACAACGACGTGAAAGACCTGGGAAAAAGGATCTTTGAATTTTCAGAGTTCATGATAAAAATATTGGGTGTAGACAACGTTGGCGCTTCGCTACCCGGTAAAGCTACCTACCACGACAGTTGCGCCGGTCTTCGTGAATGCAGGATCAAACAGGAACCGCGCCAGTTGCTGGCAAATGTAGAAGGGCTTGAACTTTCCGAAATGAATGATGTTGAAACCTGTTGCGGGTTTGGTGGCACATTTGCCGTAAAATTTGAATCGATCTCTATCGCGATGGGCGAGCAGAAAGTAGAAAATGCACTCGCTACGGGCGCCCAATATCTCATCTCCACAGATCATTCCTGCCTCATGCACCTCGCCGGTTATATTCATCAAAAAGGATATGACCTCAAAACACTCCACCTGGCAGATGTACTGGCTTCAGGATGGTAACCATCAAAATTTCATCACAGGCCGCTAAAATAGTCGTAACCATGTTCTGCCCAATAATCCCGCGGGCGGTCATTGCTGAATGCCATGGTGCCAATCTGTTTCAGGCTCTTCACCCCATATTTAACAGGTATAATTAACCGTAGGGGATAACCCTGGTTAGCCGGAAGCGGCTTCCCGTTCATCTCATAACACAAAAGGGTCTGCGGATGCAACGCACTTGGCATATCAATGCCAACATAATACCCACCATCCGGCGTTACGAGGCCAACATATTTCATTTTCGACTGCTGGTCCAGTCCGTACGCCTTCATAAAATCGGCCAGCCGTACGCCGCCCCACCAGGTTATTTGGTTCCAGCCTTCAATACATTTAAAATTAAAAATGATCTCCGTTTTTGGCAGCCGCATAATATCAGAAAGTCGAAGTATGAGTGTATCCCCGGCAGCCCGCACCACATGCAAACGCCACAGCGCCGTATCGGTAACGCCGCTTAATCCAAGCCCGCCATTTACCCGCACCCGTGCAGCTGCAGCCGACTGCGGATATTCTTTAGTGAGATGCTTGTCGGAAACCACTTTTGAAAACAATGCATCATTCGCATTTAACACCTTCCGGATCGGAGCCTTTACAGCAGCATTGCCCGGCTCACCAGGCAAGTGACGAAGCCATCGCCAACCCACCCAGGCCGAACAAAGCAGCACAACAAAAACAGAAAAACTGATCACCGATTTTTTCAGTATCCATCGCTGCGAAACCAATTGCTCGTCGCCATCATTTTTCCGGGGTTCCATAATTTATTATTTAATGGTTGCAGGATCGCCCTGCTAACGCTTATCTTCAACAGGTTGTTCATTAATATCAGCGCCGGGAAGCTCTTCTTTCTTTTTGATCTCAAAACCTGTCACCATCGACTGGAAATTATTCCAGCCGGCACGGATCACCTGGAAAATATGGATCAGGAAAAAAAGAACATACCCGATCGTTAATGCAAAATGAATGATCCGTGCACTGGCATAACCACCAAACATTGCACAAAGCCATCCCAACTGAACAGGTTTATAAATAGCCAGCCCCGTTAGCAATGAGCCAATTCCCATAACAATGATAGCCGAATAAGCAATACGCTGCGCGCCATTGTATTTGCGCTGCGGCGGCGCCGTTTTACGGATATGCAGGTCATGAAGCAACACCTGCCAGGCCTCCCTGAAAGAATGTTTGTTGGGCATTAATTGCCTCCATTCACCAGATACTACCGTATACACCACATAAGCCAGGCCATTCAAAAAAAACAGCCACATAAACACAAAATGATAAGCCATTCCTTCCGCCAGCCTGCGTTCAATATGAAAGGCTTTATAAAAGGAATCGGGAAAAAATCGCAGCAGCGTTGTACTTCCAAAACCAATCCGGTACACAGAATTAGCCCAGTAGATCAACAGTCCACTCCAGATCATCACCCCCAGGATCGGAAAGTTGAGCCAGTGAAACCAGCGAATAGCGAGCGGATGTTTGCGCGTGATCTTTTTCATAAAAATCAACTTAAGTTACAACATTTCCGGCACCAGGCTACAAACAAAAGAGCCGGCACCCAAATGGATTACCGGCCCGGTTTGCCCTTCACATGGAAAAATTTGCACATAGAGTAAAAGGTCTTTACAAGGAATGGATCGATACAGCTTTACAAGGATTGGATTTTTCTACTGAAAGGCTTTTTTATGGAGTGACTTCCTATTTACGTAGCTGCCAACAAGCTGGATTTCGTTACAAAAAAAATTCCGGCTATGCCGGAATTTGAAAATCAACAACTTATCAAAATCCTACTTCGGAGTTACTACGTGATCAATCACATGGATCACACCATTGCTCTGGTACACATTCGGAATAGTAATCGTGGCCATGCCGCCATTCTCATCCTTCAGCATGTATTTCTTCCCCTTCTTCATCACCCACAATTTACCGCCCTGCACCGTCGTCAATTCCGCCTTTCCATTGCCTGCCTTTATCATCTCATCCAACTGCGCAGTACCCAACTTTCCGGCCACCACGTGATAGGTGAGGATAGAAGTCAGCTTCTCCTTATTTTCAGGCTTTACCAACGTTTCTACCGTTCCCTTTGGCAATTTATCAAACGCCTCATTGGTAGGAGCAAACACGGTAAACGGTCCCGCACCCTGCAGCGTTTCTACAAGTCCTGCTGCTTTTACCGCCGCTACAAGCGTGGTGTGATCTTTTGAATTAACGGCGTTCTCAACAATATTCTTCGACGGATACATCGGCGCTCCGCCCACTTCAACAGTTTGTTCACCCATTTGCGCAAATGAACTGTTTACCACAAATGCCGCAAACAATAGCATCGCAATTGATTTCAACTTTTTCATACTTCTGAATTTGAATTACTGGTTTAATTTTTTTTTATCGTTGTGCACAGTCAATAACAAATACGCGAAGTGATCCGCCACGGATTGGAGAAATTGAAAATTTTATTTTCATAAGTTCGGCTACCTTTGAAATCTAAATCAAAACTTTGATCGTATGGCATACTGGCTCGTCAAATCAGAACCGTTTAAGTATTCCTGGGAGCAATTTGAAAAAGATAAAACAACGATGTGGGACGGGGTACGCAACTACGCCGCAAGAAATAATCTGCGCGACATGAAAAAAGGAGATGAGGTATTGTTCTATCACAGCAATGAAGGACTAAACATTGTAGGCATCGCAAAAGTGGCAAAAGAAGCCTACCAGGATCCTACCACCCCCGAAACTGCATGGGTAGTAGTAGATCTAAAGCCTTTTAAAAAATTAAAAAAGCCGGTTTCACTGGACACCATCAAAAAAGATAAACGACTCGCAAACATGGCGCTCGTCCGGCTGGGACGCCTGTCAGTACAACCCGTAACCGATGAAGAATATGCCATCATTATGGAACTCTCACAATAGCTGGTAGCGTTGCATCATTTTCCCTGGCGGGATAAAGCCAGTGGGTTACTTTTTCAAGGTGCCGGGTATCAATACCTGGCATTTATTTTTTTTACCATTAAAGCATAACCATGAAAATCATTTTAATTACCCTGCTCCTTGTAGCAGCAGGCACCGGTATTTGGTTTTTTCTCGCTAACAAAAACAAAATCAACAAACCCACCCCGCAACCCATGCTACAACTTGCCGGGAACTGGGAAACCGTTGGCAAAGACAGTGCTAACAACAATGAACGTTTCCGGTTTACGGCCGACAGCCTTCTCTTTCACACAACAACAGACTCGTTACCGGCAGACACTTTTCATTATCAACTCCGCGACGCACAGCTGGTGCTGACGCATGGCAATGGAGACAGCAGCGTTAATTATCTTTCCATTCTCTTAGCAACCGCAGACACGCTGCAACTGAAAACGGCCGACAGCAGCATATTGCTCCTCCACCGTATCAACAGCGTAAACTAGATCGGTTACTACTGCTTCCAATAAAAACAAATCGCCATGATCTGTTTCCGTTGGAAGCAGTAATTTTATCGGCATTCTAAACTGCCGTTGCTTGAAAAATTTGGTTGTACTTACCGGCGCAGGAATTAGCGCAGAAAGCGGGCTTCGCACTTTTCGCGATAGCGATGGCCTATGGGAAGGTTATCCCGTTGAAGAGGTAGCCACGCCACAGGCCTGGAAACAGAACCCTGCACTGGTACTTGAATTTTACAACAGCCGCCGCCGCGATGTGCGCAATGCCCGGCCCAATGCCGCCCATTTCGGCCTGGCCGAACTGCAAAACAATTTCAACGTTACCGTCATCACCCAAAACATCGATGATCTCCATGAACGTGCCGGATCAAAACATGTAGTTCACCTTCACGGTGAAATTTTTAAAATGCGGAGTGAATACGATGAAACCAACCTGCTGCCTGTGGAAGGAGATATCCGGGTAGGAGACCTGGCTGCAGACGGTCACCAACTTCGCCCGCATATTGTTTGGTTTGGTGAACAGGTACCCATGATCACCGAAGCCGCACGCATCACCGCCACCGCCGATATCCTCGTGATTGTCGGCACTTCACTGGTGGTGTACCCGGCCGCAGGGTTGATTCATGAAGCAGGAACCAGCATTCCCAAATTTATTCTCGACAGGAAAATACCTGCAGTGCCTTCACACCTCAATTTCTCCGCAATAGAAAAACCAGCCACCGAAGGTATTCACACGCTCCGCGAATGGCTGATGCCATGGGCTGAAAATGACAGGTAAAACGCCTGTAACTACTTTAGCGTTTCGGTAACACCAACAGCCGTAACATTGCACCTGCAATTTGACTATGAAACGAATTTTTTCAGTCATCATTTTATCGGCGCTCGCACATGTTGCGATGACCCAGGAAGCACCCGCATTGGGGCGACTGCGCGCCTACCTGAAAACTACATTGCCCGGTCATATCGATTCGCTGCAAACAGGACTTACCAATCGCTTCGGCACTGCTGTGCATTACCTGTATCCCCTTTACCAGGCCGTGGCCTGGGATAACCATTTCAAATTGCAAATGGGAAAAAAGAAATACTATCAGCAACTGTCGGCTTTTATGGCAGAAGCAGCAGACTACCGCGGCGCCAGCGACCTGGCAACCCTGGGGTATGAAGCCATGCCCGAAGAAAACCGAAAGATTGTCGAAAAACACGCCCTGGGATTTGGAGCTATCCAATCGGTGGATGCCGCCTCCTTTATCCTTGGAAAAGCATTGGATAAACGCGTACTAATGCTGGATGAAAATCCCGCCGAAATATCCGGCAGGGCAATGCTGGATGGCTTGCTGGGCCCGCTGTACGACCAGGGTTTCCGTTACCTCGCGGTGCAGGGTCTCTATCATCAGCCCCCAGGCACACCCGCGATCATTAATTCAGAAACAGGCGTGTATGCTATTGAATCGGTGGAAGCAGAGCTGCTGCGAAAAGCATTGAAACTCGGCTTTCAACTTGTTCCTTACGAAGACAGCCTGGCTGAAAGACATACAGAAAATGAACGCGATAGCATTCGGGCCGCCAACCTGTGGAGCATGCTGAAAAATAATCCTGGCGCGCGAATGATTGTATTAGGAGAATATCTCTCTGTTAGCAAAGCGCCGGTAGGAGCGCAGTATCGACCCATGGCCCTGCAATTTGCCACGCAAAGCGGCATTGACCCACTCACCATTGAACAGGCGGAACTAACACCCACAAGCACGTTTGAATACGGGCGATTGTTTTACAAACTATTTACAGACCGCTATGTAATTACAGAACCTTCTGTGCTGTTGTCCGGGCAACGGCTTTTAAATCCATTGGAACAAACCGGGTTTGATGTTGTTGTAATTCATCCACCCACATCCTATACCGACGGAAGACCATCATGGCTGGCCGGCGAAAAAGATCGTAAGCTGGTTACCATCAACACCGCAGACGCAAACGATTTTTTTGTGCAGGCATTTCACAGCGATGAAATTGTAGATGAGCAAACAGCAAAACTGGTGCCGGCAGATCAAACCTATTACCGGGATAGCAAGGGGAATTTCCCACTTTATCTCCGTAAAGGAAACTATCGCATCGTGGTGCGTGATTTCAACTATAAACCTGTTCGGATTACACCATTAACTGTCCCTTGATCAATGCCGGAATTGCACACCGTAGTGCTCCAACTCCTTAAGAACAGGATCATAAATATCTTTTCGTGTGGGAATATGCAATCCCTGGAGGGTAATCTTGTTCTGCAACAATAATTTCGCAGCAATGCCCAACGGTAGTCCTACCGTCTTCGCCATTGCGGTACGCAAACTGTTTTCTCCTTTCACTACCAGCGAACTTCTCGTAACCAGGTCCCGGTCGTCAATACTATACTCAAATTCATGCAGCATAACGATCATATCCTTATCGTAAGGACGCAACATCAGCTTTCGCTCAATGGCAAATTGAAGAATATCTGCCGCGCTGCACAGCCCTTTATTAATTACAGTATCCTTATCATCCAGGCCCAGGAAAAAAAGTTGCTTTAAGGTGAGATTAGCTTCGTGCATTTTTTGCGCCAGGTAAGCGGCCGCCTGGTTTTTCACATCATCAATCTCTATTTCTTCCAGGTTGCCTTTATCATCGGCAGTCATAAAAGATGCTGGCATGGTGGCGCCTTCCACTTCAGCTTCATTCTCCGCAGCCATCAGCTTCATCAGGTTTTCCATCAACCCCTTCGTTTCCTCAAAACGTTCAGAAAGCTTTGTATTCAGCCATTCGCCAAAACCGTTCCGGTCCATATGCTCTTTAAACGCTGCATACAGCGTTTTATCCGTGGTATCATACTGCGGCGTTTCATCCACCATTTTCAGATCAATGATGTTACGCCAGCCGTAAATAAAATCAGGATGGCGGAGCGTGGTGCGAACAAAAGTCCTGGTGTCTTTCATTCCATACAACGATTCATAACTCAGCGAATCGCGATTCGGATACCAGCTCAGGTAACCGAGGTCGGGAATCTCCACCAACCGGTCGCCGGTAAACAATTCCTGGTACTTTAATTTTCGTTCTTCACCATTCTCGCGGTAATGAGCACCAGCCTTGCCCGCCATCACCACGTTTCGCGGATTCCAGCTAACCTTATAATGCCACGGGTTATCATCACTCTCCGGAGCAACCAACCCGCCACAATGTGATTTGAAAGATGTTATTGTTCCGCCACGCGCATGGATATCATCAATAATCTGCATGGCACTCATGTGGTCAATACCAGGGTCAAGCCCCATCTCATACAGGAAACAAACCTTGCTTTTTGCAATTTCCGGCTCCAGTTTGCGGGTCTCATCGTCCACATAAGAAGCAGTAAGCAGGTTTTTGCGCTGCGCGATGCAATCCCTGGCTACCTCGATATGCAGGGAGGGAGGAAGAAGCGAAATAACCACATCCGCCATTTTGACGTGGCGACAGCGTTCTTCTGCTGACCGGATGTCAAATGAAACCGCCGTTGCCTGTGGTGAACCACCTATTTTCGACTGCGCCAGTTTTAAATCCGCATCTACAACAATGATCCGCCAGTTTTCCGAAATTGCCTGCTCCAAAAGGTAATCAATCAATACCGTGGCTGACTTTCCCGCTCCAAAAAGTAAAATCGTTTTCATCCCTGTTCATTTAGCCGGCTGCAACTTACCATAATAAAGTTTGACTTTTGCATTAAAATTCAGGTTTTTGGTTCAAAGATTGAGGAAGAAAAATGATGCCGGAAAAATCCTGCGTCAAATGCAATTCAAACAAACCATTTATGAAAAAAATCATTTTCGCGGTAGTGGTGCTGATCAGCTTTACTTCCGCCCGTGCTCAAAACTTTTCCTTTGGTCTGAAGGCCGGGGCCAACCTCAGCAACTTCACCGGCGGAAATTTTGATGATGTAAAAAAGAAATCGCTCGTTGGCTTTCATGGCGGGGCATACCTTCGTTTCAGGTTTGCCGGCTTCTCCCTGCAACCCGAAGCATTTATTTCCACCCAGGGCGCCCGCATTGACAGCGTATCGGGCAGCTACGACTGGAAAGTGACCTATGTAAATGTTCCGGTAATGGCACAATACAATTTCCCCGGTGGCTTCTACCTCGAAGCAGGTCCGCAGGTTGGTTTTAAAGTAAGTGAAGATGTGGAAAACGAAACCCTGAAAAACTTCGCAAAAAATCTCGACCTCTCTGTGGGCGCAGGCCTCGGTATCCGTGGAAAGAAAGGCCTGGGAATTGGTATCCGCTACATGGTGGGCGTATCCAAAGTGGGCGATTTTGATTCCAACAACATTAATCCCGATTTTAAGAACGGGGTAGGACAGGCGAGCATTTACATTCCGCTCACGCATTAATCACAAATCGATTTACAAACCGGCCATATCCTTTGCATATTGTGTGCAGAGGATATGGGCTACCCGGTATTTGATCTTTACACCACGGTTGGTGTCCGGAACCCTTACCGTTGCTGATTCGCCCGGCGCCACATCCTTAAACGAAAGCGATTGTGTTTTCACCGCATCATTGTTTACCCGCAGGTAATCCACTTCCACAATCACATCATCCAGCGTGTATTTGCTGCTGTTTGTTACCGTAAGTTCTAACCCACGGATACCTCCCAGCGCCACAACCTTATAAGCATTATTGCTGATCGCTACCTGGCTGGAAAGTCCTGACCCATCATTTGACGCCGGTATCGTTTTATTGGTACCTGTTTTTACCGCACCGGCAGCAACTTCCTGTTGACTGATTGGATCATCTCCGTTAGCTGCCCGCGTTTTCCGACTGCGTTCTCCCGTTAAACTGTTTACTTCAACACCCGGTGAAAGCACGTCGGCAGGAATTATTTTTTTAGATGCTTCTGCCAGCGGTGTTGCCGGTTGCGCAGCAACGGCCGTTGCCGGCGTTATCATTGCATGGTGTTGTTCCGGTCTGGCCACGGGATCGGGCCGGGAAGGTGCATGCTGTTCGGACGTTGTCTGTAAAGCGAGGTCAGGTACAACCGCCGCACCGGTTTCAGGTTGTTGTTGCTGTTGTTGCTGAATGGTAACGGGCTGGGAGGGCGCTACTGCAATCAATTGTGGTTCCTGTTGTGCAGTGCCGCTGTTTTTACGCAGCATCCAGCCAGTTAATCCACCTACACCCGCAATCATCAACACTACGGCCGCCTTCCGCATCCAACGCAGCACTAAAGCCCGGCTGGCCATCTTTGCCTTTCGGTTGCGAAGTGTTTCCGCATACCGGTCTGCAATCCGGTCCGCCTCCTCGTCCTGGCTGGCAAACTGGCGATTGGCCGCAGCCACAGGGTTCTCGGTAACGGTAATCGCCGCAGTTGTAGATTGTTGTGTAACAGGTTGATAACGTTCATATTGACTATAATCCGGTACCGAAACCTCATTTTTAGCCTTTTTTTGGCCCTGAACCGGTTGCCGCGTTTTACCAGGCATCGTCACAAAAACACGCCCCCCGGTCACCGGAAGGGCTGTAGTGGCATCGGCCGACTCTTCCATCGCTTTTCCCGGCGCATCCTTCTTAAAAAACCGGTCAAACGGCTGCTCCTCAACGGCAGGCGCATAGGCCTTCAATTCCGGGATCTCCCCGGCATAGCGCCAAGCGGCGCTCTTGCCCGGCACCCAGATCAGGTCGTATGGCTTCAATCCCATCTGCACCAACTCCTCCAGGCTCAGGGGCCCGGTTTCCTTATTATCGCGAAGCAACAGGTAACTGCTCATGATCGGTTCTTTTGATAATCTGGGAAAGAACGAAAAAACAGTGCCGTCAAGTGTAAAAAAGTTGTTATAAACCAATTCGTTCCGGGGAGGCCAACTAATCCACAATCGTGGAAAAAAACGGGGAAAAAAGGCCGGAAGATTAGGCTTTTTGAGGGTCAAAAAAAGTAGATTTGCAGGCCTTCTAAAATCCTGGTTTTTAGGACAACAGGAGGAAGAATTGCAGCCAAATTACCGATTAAGAAAAGTTGAGCTATGGAAGAGAATTTTGAACCAACAGCAACGAACGACTCAGACCGGATTATTCCCGTAAACATCGAGGAGCAGATGAAGACCGCGTATATCGACTATTCGATGTCGGTAATTGTAGGTCGCGCCCTGCCCGATGTGCGCGATGGATTTAAACCTGTGCATCGCCGCATTCTTTTTGCGATGAATGAACTCGGGTTAAATCACAACAAGCCGTATAAAAAATCAGCCCGTGTAGTAGGGGAAGTGCTGGGTAAATATCACCCACATGGCGACTCTTCCGTTTACTTCGCCATGGCCCGCCTGGCGCAGGAATGGAATATGCGTTATACCCTTGTGGACGGTCAGGGAAACTTCGGTAACCAGGATGGGGATGATCCCGCTGCCATGCGTTACACCGAGGTGCGGCTGGCACGTTTGGGAGAACACATGCTGGACGATATCGAAAAAGATACCATCGATTTCCAGTTGAATTTCGACGACTCGGAAAAGGAACCATCCATTCTTCCCACGCGCATTCCGCAACTGCTGATCAATGGTAGCAGTGGTATTGCCGTAGGTATGGCCACCAACATGATGCCGCACAACCTGACAGAGGTGATCAACGGCTGCATTGCCTACATCGACAACCGCGAGATTACGGTGGATGAAATGATGACCCATATCAAAGCGCCCGATTTTCCAACCGGCGGTATCATCTACGGTATGGAAGGCGTACGGGCTGCAGCGCATTTCGGAAGGGGCAGGGTAGTGGTGCGTGGACGACTCAATATTGAAACCAAAGCCAGCGGACGCGAACAGATCATCATCACCGAAGTGCCCTACCAGGTTAGCCGCGATGCGCTCACCAACCGCATTGGCGAACTGGTGAATGAAAAACTGATCGACGGCATTGCACACGTCAACAACGAATCCAACAACAAAGAAGGAACACGTATTGTAATTGACCTGAAACGGGATGCAATTGCAAATGTGATCGTGAACCAGTTGTATAAGCTTACAGAACTGCAAACTTCATACGGGATCAATAATGTCGCCATCGTAAAGGGACGCCCGCGCACACTCAACCTGCGGGATATGATCTTTGAATTTGTCGATTTCCGGCATGAAGTGGTGGTTCGACGTACACAATTTGAGCTCCGCGAAGCAGAAAAGAAAGCCCATATCCTGCAGGGCTACCTGATTGCTTTGGATCACCTGGATGAAGTGATTGCATTGATCCGGAATTCATCAACGCCCGAAGTGGCTAAGGAAAACCTGATCAACGCAGGCTGGGGCTTGGATGAGATCCAGGCCAAAGCGATCCTTGAATTACGCCTCCAACGCCTTACCGGCATGGAGCGGGAAAAGATCAAGGAAGAATATGACGAGTTGATGAAAGTGATCGCCCACCTGCGGGAACTGCTTGCCAATGAACCAATGCGGTATGAAGTAATCAAAACCGAACTGCTCGAGATCCGCGATAAATATGGCGATGAACGCCGCACCGAGATCACTTATTTGGATGAAGAAGTAAAGATCAAAGACCTGATCAAGGAAGAAGATGTAGTGATCACGATCTCTCATTTGGGATATATCAAACGTACACCGGCCGACGAATACCGCGCACAACGCCGCGGCGGCAGGGGAGTGATGGGTGGAAAAACGAGGGATGAAGATTATATCGAACATCTCTTCGTGGCATCCACGCACCACACCATGCTTTTCTTTACCGAAAAAGGAAGATGCTATTGGCTCAACGTGTACGAAATTCCGGAAGGTGAAAAAACAGGTAAGGGACGCGCTATCCAAAACCTGATCCAACTTTCGCCCGACGATAAGATTCGCGCCGTAATTGACGTGAAAGATCTCAAGGACGAAGAATTTGTAAAATCGCACAACATCCTTCTTTGTACCAAGAAAGGGATCATTAAAAAAACGGAACTGGCCGATTTCAGTCGCCCGCGCCAGACCGGGGTAAATGCTATTACTATTATAGAGGGAGATGAGCTGCTGGACGCCAGCATGACAGACGGCAACAGCGAAGTGATGATGGCGGTAAAAAGCGGTCGCGCGATACGGTTCTCCGAAGAAAAAGTAAGAGCTACAGGCCGCGGCGCCATTGGTGTTGCCGGTATTGAAGTGGATGATGAGAATGATGAAGTGGTGGGAATGATCTGTATAAACCCGGCTACGGATGCATCCAAAACAGTGCTGGTGGTGAGTGAAAAAGGATTTGGCAAGCGGACGGCGGTAGACGAATATCGTTTCACCAATCGCGGAGGAAAAGGAGTGAAGACGATCAATGTAACCGATAAAACGGGTCCACTGGTAGGAATTTTGGCTGTTGAACACGCGAATGAAGACCTGATGATCACCTGTAAAAGTGGCGTTACCATTCGTATGCCGGTAAGCGGGATCAGTGAGCAGGGACGAGCTACACAGGGAGTAAAACTGATCCGCCTGGATGAAGGTGACGAAATTGCCGCTATCACTAAATTGACCGACGACCAGGACCAGCCCGAAACAGCTGAAGAAAACGGAGAAAACACGGGTACTGAAACAGACAACGCAACCAATGACACCACAACACCATCTTCCGGTGAGGAAAATGGCCAATAAATCAACAATTACGTTTGCCGATTAAAAAAACAATTATGATCAAATCACTCCTTACAGCGCTGATCCTGGTCGCGTCTTTTAGCGCCATGGCGCAGGACCTGGACGACCTGCGGGATGCCGCCGGAAAAAAACAATGGGTAAAAGCCAAAGATGGTATCGATAAATACCTCGCCAACGAAAAAAATGCAAAAAAAGGATCCGGCTGGTTTTTGAAAGCACAGATCTATAACGGCATTGCACGAGATTCCGCAATTGCTTCGCAATATCCAAATGCGCGGGAAGAGGCGTTCAGCGCGTATAAAAAATACCTGGAAGTAGATCCTAAAGCCAATGAAGGTGTGATCAACCAGCATTCACCGCTGTTTGATATTGCATTTGGCTACCAGGAGCAGGCCACGATGGACTTCAACACGAAGAAATTTGAAGGTGCCATGACCAACTTCCAGAAAGCTGAAGGCGTGGAAAATTACATCGTAGAAAAAGGATTTACCTACGGAAGTTTTGCGTTCCCGGCGTATGATACACAGTTGTACCTGAATATTGCAGCTTCGGCTATCAATGCAAAGCGGGATGAAGTGGCGGTAGCGTATTACCAGAAAATCGCCGACAAAAAAATCAAGGACGAGAATTTCGAAGAGATTTATCGCTACCTGGTAGATTATTTTGATAAAAAAGGAGATGTAGCCAACCGGGATAAATACCTGGCCATTGGTAAGGAACTATATCCAACGGATGGGTACTGGTGTGAAGTGGGTCTGCAGGCGCTGGACAATGACAAAAAGAAACTCTTTGTCAAATACGACGAGCTGCTGGCTTCGGGTTGCGACAATTATATAACGCGGTATAATTTCAGCGTGGAGATGTACAACTATGCAGATGTTGCAGATCCTGCGCCGGATGATAAGGTGGCAGTGCAGCGGAAGCTGGAAGAAGTGCTGAAAAAGGCGATTGAACAGAATAAGGATGGTCTGGAGGCGCTGATGCTGATGAATCGTCACTATTTTTCGATGATCAAGGACCTGGATGATCAGTATGAAGCTGTAAAAGGCACCAAGCCCGAGGATATCAAAAAGAAGAACGACATCACGGCGCAGATCAACAAATATTATGATGATGCGTATCCAACGATGATGGCGGCCTTTGATCTGCTCATCGCACGTTCAAAAGCCGGTGCGCTGAAGGGTTCAGAGAAGGGCCAGTACAAGATTGTAACCAATATGCTGACGGAGTACTGGAACAGCAAAAAGAATAAAGACAAGGCAAAAGAATTCGACGAGAAGTCGAAGGCCTTCGACAACTAATAGGGGTGTTCCCAACATATTCAGATCCCGCCGGATAATCCCGGCGGGATTTTTTTTTCGTGAGGCGGTGTGGTGGGGCTGATGCAGTGCCAGGTTGGCGGGGAGTTGATATGTAGGCTTTACGGGAGAACGCTTTCAAATCCATTACTTAACATAATGTAAATTATAGGAAATGGGTGAGGCTGGAAGCGGGACGGGTACAGGAGAAAAAATGGCCGGGCTTCTGTTCAAAACCCCGTCGCGGAAGTATATTAGCGAAAAACTAACTGCGAAATGGACACGAGCCTACTCAACCACGTTGCCCAGTGGTTATATCAAAGCGATCACGCAATCGCTGAGGCAATGATGTATGCCGACGAAACATTGAACAATGCCCATCATTTTGAAGCCAACCCTTATATGGATGAACTTATTCGAGTTGGCATCGCAAAAAGAGACGAATATCACAACTACTTCATGCCGCTGCATATAAAGCAACAGATTCCTATTCTTCCAAAGGAATATGAGAATCGACCTTATGAATACTTCGCGGATGAGTTAACGAAATCGATTGAGCGCGAAAGAATGAGCAAATGGTGGGAAAGTGAAAATGCGCGGATAATGTTTGAGAATTATCCGCTGACCGATCGCCGTTCTAAAAGCGGATTATATTGGTCAATCGTAGCAGCTGTATCAGCAGCGATAGCAGTGATAATATCGCTGCTGAAATAGACATATAATATGCAGTGTCCACATTTCGACGAATAGATGAATAATCAGTCGGTTGCTTTCTACTTAACATAATATAAAGCTACAAAGATCACTTACTGAAGATAAATTTGTTTGTGCAAGCAATGTTTGATCGACTTCCAGCCGAAGATCAGCAAGCCATCTTTGCGGATTTTTCTGCTGCGCTATCAAAAGCTTTGCTAAAATCTGTTTAGCGCGGATCGCTTGTTCTTCCGTTAAGCTTTCGGCAACCTCGTCGCCGTTGGCTCCGTCAGCCTGTTTATTTTTTCTCGGTACCGTCCCGCACTCGTGTCCCGGCTGTTTCGGATTCCAGAAATTGGTGGTTAGGTAGCCTTTTAAAGGCACCGGGAATTTCTTTTTCTAATTCAAAATTTATTATATTTATCTCAATACCTTTTCCTGTGCCATTCATTCTACCAGCAACCACCAATTCCTGCGGCTACCGGCGTATGCACAACTTCCGGCAAATCCCGGACAGCAAATCGCATGAGCACCGCGCCGAGCGATTCCAGTCCATATACCAGCACAAATTAGCAATCCCGGATCGGCAAAAAACACTGGCCGCCCCCCTGCCAGCGGAGATTTTTGCTGCGGGCGAAATATCATTGGAAGCTATTCGGAGTTTTGATGAGGAGAATGCTATAAATGTTATAGCTAACACATTTGGTGATCACACGTCCTTGAAAAGTCCAAATTTTGGAACCGTTACTTTCAATCCTATCGATAAAGTGATGGAATTATTTGAACGCCTACTTGCCAGCGAACGCGAAAAGGTGGAACTGATGAAGGAGATTTTGGAAAAAATAAAGTAATTACAAACTAAAATAACATCAATTAAAACGGGAAATTTCCCCTTTTAATTTTTTATATAGATTAGTACCTTGGTGAGTTATTCAATATCAATACTAAACTTAGACTATGGCAATTAATTGGAATGAGGCATATAATAGACTTTTTGAAATTATTGATGCCGATGGAAATAAGCAGGCTCCGCATTATTTTAGTGGAACAAGATTCCTGAAAGCATTAAGCAAAATCGATTATTCTATTCCTAAAAATTATATGGCTTACATGGATGCAAGGAAAGCAAAAGGACTAAACACTACAAGGAGTATCTACTATGAAGAGTTGATTAACTCTTTAACGCCTGAAAAACGGGAAGAAGCATATCTTTCAATTATTGCTGAACTAGAACCTTATAATCTACCTGAACTTGCCGCATTGAAAGCTTTATTCGGTGATGAAGGAAATGAAAGAATAAAACCAGTAGCCGTTCCTGAACCGAAAATTTCAGGAAAGATGTACTTAGACGTTTTGAATACTATTAACAACGCGTTGAAGGGTTTAGAACAGAAGAAAGGAATTTATTCAGGAATGGGTGAAGAAGATATTAGGGACTACCTAATGATGTTTCTTGAAACAAGGTATCAAGATA
Organism: Bacteroidota bacterium; assembly: GCA_048498035.1. GTDB lineage: Bacteria > Bacteroidota > Bacteroidia > Chitinophagales > Chitinophagaceae > CADEDV01. The sequence goes on from JBEHYT010000021.1 coordinate 67,023, forward strand.
CGACTGCAACAAGAGAATCTTTCAACAAATCCGGTAAAACTGATATACTTTTAAAACATACTGACAATTCAAATCTATTTGTTGCAGAATGTAAGGTTTGGGGAGGTCAGCAAATCTTCTTGGCAGCAATTGACCAACTATTTAATTTATATCTAACATGGAGAGATAGCAAAGCTGCATTATTACTTTTTGTTAGAAATGCTGATTTCTCTGGCGTTTTAGCAACAATCAAATCGGAGGTTAGCAAACATCAATATTTCGTGCGGTATGTAGGCGATACGGATGATTCTTCTTTCTCCTATATCTTCCATTTACCAGGGGACAAAAACCGTGAAGTTCAACTAGAAATTATGGCATTTCATCTTGCTCCGTAGTAACGACATTTACAAACTCTCAAAACCAACCTAATAAACCAAGAAAGTTGTCATGCTAATTGATTTTATACATATACAGAACTTCAGAAAACTTAAAGATTGTAGGATTGACTTTTCAGAAAAAGAAACAGTTTTTGTTGGAGCCAATAACAGCGGTAAAACTACTGCTATGGATGCCTTGATTTTATTCTTCAAGCTAACAAATAAGTTTACCACCAGAGATTTTACGCTATCAAATTGGAAAGATATTAATGCGATTGCGGAAGATTGGCTGAAAGAAAAAGACCCGCTAAAGCTCGATTTCACGATAAAGCGTTGGGAAAATAATTTGCCCACATTAGACATTTGGCTTAGGGTTGAAAACAACGAGCTTCATTATATTAACCGCTTAATTCCTACACTGGATTGGTCTGGCGGTTTATTAGGAATAAGGCTAAGGCTAGAGCCTGAGAGTATAGAGGAATTACATAAAGAATTTAGCACCGATTGTAGTCATGCAAGAACGGTTAGCACTTCCGGTAAAAAAGCAAAGAAGGAAGATACATTCAAACTATGGCCCAAAGATATGTGGGATTTCTTGGAGAAGAAATTGAACAGTCACTTTACTGTAAAGACATATTTGCTTGACCCTAACCTATCTGCTACTCCACAGCAGCTTACTGAGCTTGATATACCAATCGAAGGTTATGCACTCAGTGGGTTAATCAAGATCGACATTATAAATGCGCAACGAGGTTTTACAGATGCCAATGCAGATTCGGGAGAAACGACAACAAATACTAAAACGCTATCAAGTCAGTTAAGGAGTTATTATGATAAACATCTTAACCCGTCAGTAAATCCAACCAATGATGACATAAAGGCGCTTAGGGCTATTCACGATGCTAAAGAAATGTTTGATTCAAACTTAAAAGAAAGTTTCAAAAGTTCGTTGGCGGAATTGGAGCTATTAAACTATCCTGGTTTTGGTAGTGCAAAAATTAATTTATCTAGTAAGTTTAACACAGTTGATAGTTTAAACCATGATTCTTCTGTACAGTACTTTCTTGACGATGGAATCTCGGAATTGACCTTGCCAGAAAAATACAATGGTTTAGGCTACCAAAACCTTATCTCAATAGTATTTAAATTAATACGCTTCCGGGATGAATGGATGCAGGTAGGGAAACTTGTCAACCCATCAAAACCCGAAGTAGAGTTTGAGCCGCTGCATCTTGTTTTAATTGAAGAACCCGAAGCGCATCTCCATGCACAGGTGCAGCAAGTGTTTGTGAAGGAAGCATATAAGGTTTTAAGGAGGCATCCTAATTTGGAGGCAAGTCAAAAATTTTCAACGCAGCTTGTGATCAGTACACATTCTAATCATATAGCTCATGAAATAAACTTTACAGCACTCAGGTATTTTAAAAGAGAGATAAATGGTGGTGGTAAAATAAACACATCAAGGGTTGTCAATCTTTCAAAAACTTTTGGCACACAAGATGATACTACCAAGTTTGCTATTCGGTATCTGAAAACGACACATTGTGATTTATTCTTTGCCGATGCAGTTATCATGGTAGAAGGTCCGGCAGAAAGAATGCTCCTACCCTATTTTATAAAAAGTAACGTAAGCTCTAAGCTTAGCAACTGTTGTATTTCCATACTAGAAATTGGAGGTAGCCATGCTCATCGGCTGCGTCCTTTAATAGAAAGTTTGGGGATAATAACACTTATAGTTACAGACATTGACTCTGTAAATGGGAAAAGTAAAACAAAACCAGAAACCGGTAAAAGTTATCAATCAGGTAACGACACTTTAAAATTGTGGTTGCCAAAGGAAAATGAGCTTGATAAATTATTGTCATTAAAAGAAACCGACAAGAACGATATGAATCTGCCCGTAAAGGTAGCCTATCAAATACCTCTTACTATTAATGATGGGAAAAACAAAGTGGTAGTTAATCCGTACACTTTTGAAGACTCTCTGGTAATGGAAAATAGGCAAATGTTTCAAACGTTAGCAGGAGGAACAGGTCTTCTAAAGAAAATGACGGATGCAGCAAAAGAAGCAGACATCAATAAATCGGCTCAGGCAATGTATGATGCTATAACTGACAAAGGTGCTAAGAAGGCTGAATTTGCTCTTGAGCTTTTTTACTTTGAAGAGCCAAACAAGTTAGCTACTCCGCAATACATTAAGGAAGGATTGGATTGGCTGGAATCAAAATTGATTATTTCCAAAAACAAAACAGCAAAAGTTGTCAAATAATATGAGCAGCGCAGAAATAGATAACAATATTGACGACAGTGTTGATGAGGAAATATACTCGTGTTTCACACCCGCTCAACCCAAAAGCTTTTTTCTTTTTGCAGGAGCGGGTTCAGGTAAAACACGTTCATTGGTAAATGTGCTTGAGAAATTTAAAAAAGAACATGGCAGTAATTACAGATTATACCGCCAAAAAATAGGTATTATAACCTATACCAATGCCGCTGCAGATGAAATTAGCCATAGACTTGATCATGATCCGATATTTAAAGTAAGTACTATACACAGTTTTTCATGGGAATTGATCAAAAATTTAAGCACGGATATCAGAAATTGGCTAAAAAAGAACTTACAAACGGAAATATCAGAACTTAAAGAAGCTCAGTCAAAAAGTAGAGACTTAAAAAATAAAACATCGGTAGATAGAGCTAGAAAAATCGATTCGAAAGAAAACCGGATACAATATCTAGACAACATCTCAAAGTTCATCTATAATCCAAACGGTGACAATATTTCAAAGGATTCCCTTAACCATGTCGAAGTAATAAGCATAGCCGCAGAATTTATCAGAACAAAAGACTTGATGCAAGACATCGTCGCATCTATTTTTCCAATAATACTTGTTGACGAAAGTCAGGATACCAAAAAGGAAATGATTGATGCCCTATTTACACTTCAACAGAAGAAGAAAGACAAATTTTCTTTGGGTTTGTTTGGCGACATGATGCAAAGGATTTATGGTGATGGAAAAGATGATTTAGGCAATAATCTTCCTGCAGATTGGGCAAAACCATCAAAAAAAATGAATCATCGATCTAATAAACGCATCATCGAATTGATAAACAATATTAGAAAAGATGTAGATGGACAACAGCAAGTACCAAGGGTTGAAAAAGCTGATGGTCATGTCAGGTTATTTGTTGCTCAAAGAGCGTCACATAAACCAGATTTAGAAAAAACCGCTGCTCAAAAGATGTCTAAATTGACAGGCGATCCATTGTGGGACGTAGCGTCCGGTGATATTATGACACTAATACTTGAACACCATATGGCAGCTAATAGGATGGGGTTTTTAGAGCTTTTTGAGCCACTTTACAGGATAGATAAACTAAGAACAGGTCTTCTAGACGGAACGCTACCAGGTCTCAACCTATTTACTAAAATAGTATTGCCTTTAGTCCAGGCGTTTAAGAAAAATGATAAATTCTCAATAGCTCGGATTGTAAAGAAGCATTCCAAACTTTTAGAAAAGCAAACACTAGCAAGTAGTAGTGAACAGTCTGAAAACTTAAAAAAAATCAATCAATCTGTATATGATTTACTAGCCCTTTGGGAAAACGATAATGATCCAAAGTTGATCGATATCTTAGGTAAAATAAATTCCTCATCATTATTTCCTATATCCAGCACCATGCACATCATGCTTTCAAGAACTGAGGACGAAAAGAAGATAATCGAAACCCAAAAAGGTGAAACAAATGAGGAAGAAGAGCAAGATACGGATGAAATTATAGAAGCATGGGACAATGCCTTACAAACACCTTTTTCGCAAATCGAAAAGTATGATCACTATTTTTCCGAGGATTCAAAATTCGGTACACATCAAGGCGTTAAAGGGTTACAGTACTCAAGAGTAATGGTAATAATAGATGACGAAGAAGCTAGAGGATTTATGTTTAGTTATGACAAGCTTTTTGGGTCAAAAGGGCTTAGTACAAGCGATCAGAAGAATATACAAGAAGGGAAAGAAACGGGTATTGATCGAACCCGAAGGCTTTTTTATGTTGCATGTAGCCGGGCTAAAGAAAGTCTAGCAATTGTTGCTTACACGGACAATCCCAGTTTGGTAAAGGATAATGCTATTAAATACGGATGGTTTAAAGAAGATGAGGTAGAACTCTTATAATTTCTTAGGCAGCTTCGCCGTCCTAAGATCTCACCCATCCGTAACCTTATGTTTATGGGTTGCTGTAGTGTTTTGGATTGACTCCGTTACATACTTCCGATTTATAGTTAAATACAATTACATGCCTATACCTAGCCATATTTTTAAGGAACTAATTCTTAAAAAACTTAATGAACTTAAAGAACAGCCAATTGCAATAGAAGTATTATATGAAGCAGCAATCCAGGATTTTGCATTCGATGCTGAAGATTTGAAGCCACCCAAATTAAGGGGAAAAGAAACGAGCGAACCGTCCTGGAAGAGAAACTTACGTAATAATCTACAAGATTTTAAAAGTCAAGGCACTATTGTTAATCATAAACCCGGCTTTTGGCGCTTACCTACTCCTAATAAAGAAGTACACCTTGATGCAGCTATATCCTGGGAGTTAATCAAGCAATCTGCACATAAAGCCCAAACAGCCACATCAACCTGGCACTCTCCGAAAGACAAAAAATTGTATAAAATCCAGTCCATTTCTGATAATGAAATTGTCGTTCTTCGGCATAGTAAATCGACAACAGATAGGCTTACACAAAGCGATGTTGAACGTGCAATAGTTTCGATAAATGCAGCCGGAGGAGTTGCTGGACGAAGAACCTTGAATTACACTGTTGCAATTGAGGCAGCGATGGTATATCTACATCCTGATCTTGAATGGGATGACAATTTTGAGTGGATCAAAGTTGTCAAAACATCGAAAGAGACAAATATCAAAGTTCTTAAACATATTGTCGAAGCAGAAAATGATGACAAAGACTATCAATCATACGCCCGCAAGATAAGAAAGGGGCAAGTGACGTTGAGACGGAATTTACTTACACTATACAACCAAAAATGTTGCATTACAGATACCGGACCGGAAAACGTACTGCAGGCTGCTCATATCGAACCTCATTCAGTTAAAGGAGATAATCATACTACGAACGCGCTATTATTACGTTCTGATATTCATGATCTTTTTGATGATGATTTAATTCTGATAGAACCTGTAAGTCTAATGATTTATATACACCCTAGTTTGAACAATACTACGTACGTCAAATTAAATGGTATTACCCTAAGCGCAAGAACTGATGGAGCAAGACCCAGCCAAGAAAAGCTTCAGATCAAATGGGATAACACCTCGTGGAAACCAAAGCTTTAGAATAATAAATCATTTGTTACAAGACATAAAACATTCAATCGGGCGGCTTCGCCGCCCCACTCCCTACTTTCTACATTAAGGGCATTGTACAGCACATTGTTTATAATTAGGGCGTGTCCCCTGCCCTGCTGCACGGGCATTTCGGTGGGACACGATAATGATTTTCCAGCAGCCGGTCTGGGTCGGGCTATTCGCTGCTACTCCGCCACAAAACCCACCACACAAAGACCTCAGCGGGGTATCCGCTGCTATCCCTCACGCTTGGCTCCCGCACAAGGGAAATTTTTAACAGCCGCTATTGCAACATGACGAAGCAGTATGAAAAACAAACCGTAAATTTAAACAAACCGGTACAGATGCACTTAATCATGCCATTCTTTAAAAAAAATAGAGAACAACGAGTTGTATTTATATATGAACGGCTGCATTATTTATAAGCGCTGGTTGGACAACGCAATGCTAACGCCATGAACCCCAACCCCTCCATTACCAACCTCACCACTGCCCTACTCGCTGAGCATTCCAAAGCCCAGGCGGATCGGATCATTGCGTGGATTGGAGATAACCAGGCGCGGTTTGATCAATTAATGAACATCTTCACCGGTACCGACAAAAAACTGGTGCAACGTGCAGCCTGGCCCATGAGCTATGTGGGCATTGCGCACCCGCAACTCGTTAAAAAACATTTCCCGGCGCTCATCAAACAACTGGCAGCACCCGCTACACACAATGCCGTTCGCCGCAATTGCATGCGGTTATTCCAGGAAGTTGAGATCCCCAGGCGCTACCACGGCGCGGTAATGAACGCCTGCTTCAACTACATTACCAATCCACAGGAGAAGCCGGCCGTAAAAGCATTCTCTTTAACAGTGTTGGAAAACTTAGCCAAACAATATCCCGACATCCTTCCAGAAATCAAACTCATCATCCAGGAACAATGGGACCGCGAATCCCCGGCATTCAGGGTGCGGGCCAGGAAAATGATGAAGAAAATGTGCTAAGTAATTCGATAATTCGGCGATTCGATGATCACTGATGTCCGGGGAAATTAGAAATCCAAATTTGGCGTCTGTTCACTAACCTGAATATTAACCCTTATTTGACCCGCACTACGTCCAAATTAAAAGCAAGGCCCCATACCCAAAAGAAGTTTTATTTTGGCTTTTCTGTAAAATTTTCTCCGAGCACTAACGATCAATAAACGGTTGATCGCGTCGCGTTCTTTGCGGCTCCCGGCGTTCCTTGCGATACTGCATTTATGAAGATTTTTTTTGTAACGCAAAGGCCGCCAAGGTTTCGCAAAGGCCGCAATAAAAATTCATTCGCTCAGTATTTCATCCTCTTGCTAAAAAGCAATGATAATTTCGGTTGTGCAATAAATTTTTCCCCGGATACTACTGATTCGATGATTCGATAATGAAACGCAAATACAAATGTGCTAATGTGAAAATGAGAGAACAAATGTGGAAATGTGATTAATGTGAAAATGAGAATACAAAAATAAACCCATAATCCACAACGGACGCAATGCGGCCTATTTGACAATGAAACACGCCAGCAAAATATAGATTTGCCGAATTACCGAATCGCCGAATTATTAATTCTCCTGTTTATCAAATTCTTTAAATATCAACCGCAGGTTCTGATCGTAGGTGAAATAATTATACAGCCAGTTCATAAACACAAAAAACCGGTTCTTCACTCCCAAAATCAACATCAGGTGCAAACCCATCCAGATCATCCACGCCATGAAGCCGCCAAAATGCAACCGCGGCCGCGGAATATCCACCACCGCCAGGTTGCGACCCACCGTCGCCATTGAGCCCTTATCGCGGTATTCAAACTCAATTAAATTAGACAAATTGCTTTTGCGCTCCATCAACCGAAGGTTGCCCGCCAGCAATTCCGCCTGCTGCATCGCCACCGGCGCCACCTGCGGATGCCCATGCGGATATTTCGGCGTTTCCATGTAGGCCAGGTCACCCACAACGTAGATATTATTGGTACCCTCTACCAGGCAATGCCGGTCAACTTTAATACGATTGCCGCGCACTACTAAGCCCGGATCAATCCCTGCCGGCACATTACCTTTGATACCTGCCGCCCAAATCACCGTTGCCGCCGGGATTGTACTGCCATCACCCAACTTCACATCCCTCCCATCGTATTCCTTCACCAGCGTATTCGTCATTACCGTTACGCCCAGGCGCTCCAGGTATTTCCTGGATTG
>JBEHYT010000022.1:0-73194 GCA_048498035.1 Bacteroidota bacterium
CTGGATACGGTTAACTTCCTATCCAGCGGCCGGGAATGGTATGGCGAAGAATTTTCAGACCTTCCCGGGCGAAGCCTGACCCGGGATTTTGCCCTGCCAGGTCTTCCTGTGGTGCCTAATTCCCCACTGGTCATCCGTGCACAGTATATCTCAAGGGCTGTGGGCAGCGCCAGCAGGTTTGACACCCGGTTGAACGGGCAGGCCATTGGACAAACCATTGTACCCCCGGTAACGGGGAACCTATACGATCCGTTTGCGCAGGCGGCTTCGGCTGTATTTACCAGCGTTGCACCATCAGCAGCTGCGGGAACGCTGACAGTTAGCTATGTACCCGGCAGTTTTAATGCGCAGGGCTGGCTCAACCAGGTGGAAGTATTCTCCAGGAATAGTCTGTCACTAGCCGGCCAGTCCCAGTTATTGTTCCGGGATTGGGCGTCTGTAGCCCCCGGAAATACGGTTTTTTTTGAGTTGGGTGGCGCATCCACAGTTACGCGGGTATGGGATATTACAGACCCCTGGAATGCCCGCCAACTGCCCGTAACTGTTGCTGGTGGCTTACTGACCTTTTCCAATACCGCCAGCCAGCTACATGAATATATTGCATTTGATAATCAACGTTTTCTGACGCCGGAGCCGGTTGGCAGGGTGCCTGTCCAGGATTTACATGCCACAGCGCCCACAGATATGCTGATTGTGGCTTTCCCTGCATTCCTGGGAGAAGCCAGGCGCCTGGCCCAGTGGCACCAGGATCATGATGGGTTGCGTTGTCTTGCCGTGAACGTGGAGGAGGTGTTTAATGAATTTGGTGGCGGTATTGCGGATCCCGGGGCTATCAGGGATTTTGCAAAAATGTATTACGACAAATATGGCCAGGACCCGGCCAACCGATTGCGCTACCTGTTGCTGTTGGGAGATGCTTCGTTTGATTATCTCGGCAAACTGGGCACAAAAACAAGTCTCGTACCGGCCTGGGAAAGTCCTGAGTCGCTCGATCCATTAACCAGCTATGTTTCGGATGATTTTTTTGGTTTCCTTGATGACCAGGAGGACATTAATTCCGGGTTGGTGATGAATCAATTGGATATTGGGGTTGGCCGTGTGCCGGCGGCTACGGCTGATGATGCAAAAAATTTTGTAGACAAAGTAATCGCGTATGGGAGCGCAGCAAGTTTGGGTCCCTGGCGAAATAACAGCACGTTCATTGCAGATGATGAAGACAATAACCTGCACCTGCAGGATGCTGAATTGCTGACTGCTACCGCAACAACCGCAGACTCGCTGCTGAACCAGCAAAAAATCTACCTCGATGCATTTGTCCAGGAAAGCGGACCGGGTGGGGCAAGCTACCCCGTGGCCAACAATGCCATTAATAACCAGGTGTATTCAGGAACCTTGCTTTTCAATTATAACGGGCATGGCGGATCGGCGCGACTTGCCGATGAAACAATACTGGATCAGCAAATAGTGAATAGCTGGACGAATAAGAACCGGCTGCCTCTATTTATCACGGCCACCTGTGATTTTGCACCGTACGACAACCCGCGTATTCGTTCTATCGGCGAGGATATTTTGCTGAGGCCAAGTACAGGAGGTATTGCTTTAATGACAACCACGAGAGTTGTCTTTGCTTTCAGCAACCGCATTTTGAATAATAACTATTTGCAATATGCATTGACGCCGGATGCGAATGGAAGATTCCTGAGTCTTGGTGATGCAGTAAGAGCCGCTAAAAATTATACGTATCAAACATCCGGCGATATTGCCAACAACCGGAAATTTACATTGTTGGGAGATCCTGCGTTAACGCTTGGCTTTCCCGCCATGCGGGTGAAAATAACGCGGGTGAATGGACGGGATGTGCCGTTAATTGATACACTAAAAGCTACGGATAAGGTGCAGGTAGAAGGCGAGGTAACAGATTTGCAGGGGGCACTGTTGAATAATTTTAATGGAACGGTGTATCCCGTTGTTTTTGATAAGCCAACAACCGAACATACGCTCGGTAACGATGCGGGAAGCCAGGTAGCTGCATTTCAAACGCAATCTGCGGCGTTATTCCGTGGTAAGGCCACGGTGCAGGCAGGGCATTTCCAGTTTGAGTTCAGGGTTCCGAAAGATATTAATTACCAGCCGGGGTACGGCCGGTTGAGTTTGTATGCGGAAAATGGGCAAACAGACGCGACCGGACTATTCTCCAGGTTCGTTGTAGGTGGTATCGGTAACGATGCCGGTGGCGATAAAGAGGGGCCGGAGATACACCCGTTCCTGAATGACGAACGCTTTGTGAACGGCAGTATCACCAATGCACAACCGGTATTGCTTGTAAAACTGGCAGATTCTTCAGGCATTAATACGGCGGGTACTGGCATTGGCCACGACCTGGTGGCAACGCTTGATAACGATAATCACCAATTCTTCATCCTCAATGATTTTTACCAGGGAAACCAGGACAATTACCGGGAGGGGCAGGTACGTTTTCAGTTGCCTAAACTGCTGCCCGGGGCGCATTCCCTGCGGATTAAGGCCTGGGATGTGTTGAATAATTCAAATGAAGCAGTGCTTGATTTTGTGGTTGTGGATGATGCGGAGCTGCGACTGGAACATGTATTAAATTATCCTAACCCGTTTACAACGTCCACCCGCTTTGGTTTTGAGCACAACAAGCCGGGGGTAGACCTTGATGTGAGGGTGCAGATATTCACGATTTCGGGGAAATTAATAAAAACCATCCGGCAAACAATAAATACCTCCGGAAACCGTTCAATGGAGCTGGAATGGAATGGGATAGATGATTTTGGGGACAGGGTGGCCAGGGGCGTGTATCTATATAAGTTAACCATTAGGGGGCCTGGAGGTGTAGCGAAGGAAAAAATTGAAAAACTTGCCATTTTGTAGTTTCCTTTAAAAATCCGATATTTTACTTTCGCTTTTTATCAAAAGCCATATATTTACACCATTATTAAACATTTTCTGATGAGACCAACTGCTTTAAAACTAACTGCCGGAGTTCTGCTTTTCTGTGGTATTTCTTCTGCTGTTCAGGCTCAGGTTGAGCCGATCAATGTTGTCACTACTGCTACACCGTTCCTCCGCATTTCTCCAGACGCCCGTTCAGGCGGTATGGGTGATGTTGGCGTTGCCACATCCCCTGATGCCAATGCAGGTTACTGGAACATCGGTAAAGTCGCTTTCAACGAGTCAAAAGGTGGCGTTTCTGCTTCGTACACCCCCTGGTTGAAGGACATTGTGAATGATGTGTTCCTGGCATCTGTTGCCGGTTATTACAAGTTTGACGAAAACCAGGCCCTGAATGCCTCCGTTCGCTATTTCAGCCTCGGTAGCATCCAGTTTACTGACGGACTCGGAAACCAATTGAACACATCACGTCCGCGTGAGTTCAGTGTTGATTTCGGTTATTCCCGTAAGCTGTCTGCCAAATCTGGCCTTGGTGTATCACTCCGTTATATCCATTCTGATCTCGCCAATGGCGCATCAGGCGGAAGTACTTACAAAGCTGGTAACACAGTTGCCGGTGATATAGGTTACTATTATGATGGAAAGGCCAATGGAAGCGGCTGGTCTTTTGGCGCCGTGCTGAGCAACCTGGGTGGCAAAATTGCTTACACAGACAATGCTGATCAAAAAGATTTCATTCCTGCCAATCTCGGTTTGGGTACTACCTATACTAAAAAGTTCAATGAGCAAAACTCACTGACTTTTGGTCTGGATGTAAACAAACTGTTGGTACCTACGCCTCCTGAAAATCCAACTGCCCAGGATATTGCTGACTATCGCAGCAAAGGTGTAGTAGGAAGCTGGTTCAGCTCTTTCGGTGATGCACCGGGTGGTTTCAGTGAAGAACTGAAAGAATTCCAGGTGTCTGCCGGTGCTGAATACTGGTACAATAACCAGTTTGCACTGCGTGCCGGTTATTTCTTCGAAGACAAAACAAAAGGAAATCGCCGTTATTTCACAATGGGCGTTGGTGTTAAATACAATGTATTTGGCCTCAACTTCTCTTACCTCCTGCCTTCTGGCAGTGGTGTAAGCCGCAACCCGCTGTCTAATACACTGCGTTTCTCTCTGCTGTTCGACCTGGATGGTAGCAGCAAATAAGAATGACAACTAACACAGCTTTTTTTATAAAGCCCTCCCCGAAACGGGAGGGCTTATTTTTTATGGGTTGCCCATTGTTTTCAGGATATTTGCCCAAAATTGCTGCATGTCGTATCGAATTGGTTCCGGTGTTGATTTTCACCAGTTGGTAACAGGACGCCCGTTTTGGATAGGTGGTATTGAAGTACGGCATCACAAGGGCGCCATGGGGCATAGTGATGCTGATGTATTATTGCACGCCATCTGCGACGCCCTCCTGGGTGCGCTGGCGCTTGGTGATATCGGCACCCATTTTCCTGACACGGACGCTGCCTTTAAAAATATCGACAGTAAAATCCTGCTTCAGAAAAGCCTGGTGCTGGTGCAAAAGGAAGGCTACCAGGTGGTGAACGTTGATAGCACATTATGCCTGGAGGCGCCCAAGATCAAACCATTTGTACCGCAGATGCAAAAAACAATTGCGGATATCCTGGGAATACGTGAAAAAGATATTTCGATCAAAGCGACGACGACCGAGAAAATGGGATTTGTAGGACGTGAAGAAGGCGTGATGGCTTATGCCACGGTATTGCTGAAACAGGTCTGAGCGTGTAAATTTAAACCGTCCCTAACGTTTCATTTTCACACACTTGTTATCTTTGCGCCATGTCTACAGTTACCGTTAAGGTGATCAACACATCTTCTAACCCGCTCCCGGAATATGCTACTTCCGGTTCTTCGGGCATGGATATCCGGGCCAGCCTGGAATCGCCACTTACCCTTCAGCCGATGGAGCGGGTGCTGGTTCCCACAGGGCTTTTTATCGAATTGCCCAACGGTTACGAAGTACAGGTTCGGCCGCGTAGCGGACTGGCTATTAAACAGGGCATTACCTGCCTGAATACACCCGGTACGATTGATGCAGACTACCGGGGAGAGATCAAGGTGATCCTGATCAACCTGTCTACAGAACCACAAGTGATTCAACATGGCGATCGTGTGGCACAGATGGTGTTGCAACAGGTGGACGTCATTAACTGGGAAGAAGCTACCACATTGGAAGTAACCGGCCGTAATGCCGGTGGATTTGGCCATACTGGCAAACAATAAACTAATCGGATGTTCAGAAACTTATTTATACTTATCCTTTCTATTGCTCTCCTGGCTTCGTGCCGATCTACCCGACAAATACAGACAGTTGTAAAACCCAAAAAAGATACGGTAACGCAGGTGGTGGTTACACCGGTGGTTAGCTCCCATGAGGATACGTTGCAGTTTCTTTCAGCCACCTACCAGAAAATTGCGGCACACCAGATCGATTTTTCTACATTTTCTGCAAAGATCGATGTAGACTATACCGATGCTCAAGGCAAAAAATACAATGTTAATGCGCATTTAAGAATGCAAAAAGACAGCGCTATCTGGATATCCATCACGGCTATATTTGGAATAGAAGGCCTTCGCGCATTGATTACGCCGGATTCTGTAAAGCTGATCAACAAACAAGATAAAGTATATACTGCGCGCAGCGTAGCTTACCTGCAGGAAGTAACAGCTTTGCCACTGGATCTTTCATCGCTTCAGCAATTGCTGATCGGGAATCCTGTATTCCTGGACAGCAGCCGATTGACGTCCTATTCGCAAAATGATGCGGCCATTACCCTGATCAGTCTTGGCGAGTTTTTCAAAAACCTGGTAACGGTTGACAAAACAACGGAACTGATCCAGAGTAGCAAGCTGGATGACCTGGATGGTTCAAGAAACAGAACCTGCTTCCTGAATTATAGTGATTATGAAATAAGCGATGGGGTTACCTTTGCCACCAAGCGGCATATTACAGTGGCTGAGGCAAAAAAGCTTGATATCCGGCTCGATTTCAAGCAGTTTGCATTTAATGAAACGTTAAGCTTTCCGTTTTCCGTACCGAAAAGTTACAAGGCGAATTAAACGGGATACTATCACTTTCCGGAATACGTTATAATTTTTCTCCGCACCCTGATCTGATCATGAAAATCCTGTATTACACCATGAAAAAAGCACTAATTGTTTTCTTTACCTGTTTGCCGGTTTTTTTGTTGGCACAAGTAAATACATCTGCGCAAGACAGGGCAGAACTGGAGAAAGAACGCCAGGATCTCCAGCGTGAGTTGAAGGATATGCAGGGCGTATATGACAAAGTGAAAGGCCAAAGCAAGAAGGCGCTGATCCAGCTTGGTGCTATTAACAGGCAAATCAACCTGCAGGAGCGTTATATCGGGAGCATCAGTAAAGAAATCCGTTTTATTGATGATGATATTTACCGCAGCAATATTGAAATATACCGGTTAGAAAAACAACTGGATACGCTGAAAGCAGAGTATGCAAAATCCGTGGTATATGCGTATAAGCATCGCAGCTCTTACGACTACCTGAACTTTATTTTTGCGTCTGATGATTTTAATGATGCGTTGAAGCGGATTGCGTACCTGCGAAGCTACCGGGCCTACCGGCAACGGCAGGTGGCAACGATTCTTGAAACCAAGGACCTTATTGCTAAAAGAAAACAACAGCAGCTGGGTCGCAAGGAGCAAAAAAATACCGCACTGGCGTCCCAAACAAAAGAGAAATCTGTACTGGATGCGCAACGAAAGGAAAAAGACGTGGTGCTGGGCCAGTTGAAATCCCAGGAGAAGGACCTTTCCCGGCAGATCAATGCGAAAAAGAAGCGGGACAACGAATTGAAAAATGCAATCGCCAGTATCGTACGGAAGGAGATTGAACGGGAGCGTGAAATTGCGAGAAAGAAAGCCGAAGAAGATAAAAAGAAGAATACGCCTGCAGTGGTCACTACTCCTACTACCACTACATCCGGTAATGCCGGTACAGTATCCAGCGAAGTGGGAACAGGCGCTGCACCTTCCACGCCTACTGTGCGCAAGGCGCCTGAAAGCGTGTTGCTTAATTCCGAAGCGGATATAAAATTAAGTTCCGATTTCTCCAATAACAAAGGCCGTCTGCCCTGGCCCGTTGATGCCGGTGTGCCTGTTATCCATTTTGGACGGTATACAATTGAAGGTACTTCGCCGCCGCTTTATGGTGACAACCCGGGCGTTACTATCTCTACAGCGATTGGTACCGCTATCAAGGCAGTATTTGACGGCGATATTGTGGGAGTTTATAATCTTGGTGACGGGATGGCGGTTACAATTCGTCATGGTAAATATTTTACCACCTACAGTAATCTTACCAACGTGAGTGTTCACAAGGGAGATAGAGTAACGCGCGGGCAAACGCTGGGCCGCGCCGGTCGTAATGAGGATACAGACTCCGGTATGATTGACTTTATCCTGATGATTGAAACGAAGAATGTGAACCCCGAGCAGTGGCTTCGTCACATGTAAGAAACGGCCATTGACGGTTTAGCTTTTTAAGAAACGTTCATATAAACGTTCATATTCAGGCACGATGCTGTGGATGTCGTATTGCTTCGCGTGCGCCGCTGCATTTTCTTTAAATCGTTCCAGTACGGCATCATCTTCCAGTATGGAGATTGCCTGCTGACTCATTGTTTTTACATCACCAATATCGGCCATATAGCCGGTTACACCATTTTCATTGATCTCTTTAAGACCGCCGGCATTCGTTGATACCACGGGCACACCTGCGGCCATGGCTTCTAGCGCCGCTAGTCCAAAGCTCTCGTAGTCGGATGTAAGCAAAAACAGGTCGGCAATGGCCAATATATCTTCCATCTGTTCCTGTTTTCCCACAAAACGGATCTCGTCACAAACGCCAAGCTCGCGTGCGAGGTCTTCCGCAGTGGAACGTTCCGGACCATCACCAACGAACAACAAGCGGGAAGGGATTTTTTTGTTTACTTCATGAAAGATGCGGACTACGTCCTGAACGCGTTTTACTTTACGGAAGTTAGAGGCATGCATCAGGATTCGCTCACCGTCCGGCGCAATTACTTTTCGAAATGCGTCGATCGGCTTGCGGCTGAAGCGCTGAACGTCTACAAAGTTGTAAATGACACGAATTTCTTTTTCAATACGGAATGTTTTGTAGGTCTCATCCCGCAGGTTTTGTGATACGGCAGTAATGGCATCGCTTTGGTTAATAGAGAATGCTACAACGGGTGCATAGGTTTTATCTCTTCCCACCAGCGTTATATCGGTGCCGTGCAGGGTGGTAATAACCGGGATGTCTTTGCCTTCTTTTTTAAGGATTTGTTTTGCCATATACGCTGCGGATGCGTGTGGAATGGCATAGTGAACATGGAGTAAGTCCAGGTGATTGTTTTTGATCACATCCACCATCGCGCTGGCAAGCGCTGTTTCATAGGGTGGGTAGTCAAAAAGCGGGTAGGTGGGTACCTGCACTTCGTGGTAAAAGATATTGGGAATAAAACTGCTCAGCCGAACCGGCTGCTGGTAGGTAATAAAGTGCACCTGGTGGCCTTTTTGTGCCAGGGCCTTTCCAAGCTCTGTTGCCAATACGCCGCTGCCGCCAAAAGTTGGGTAACATACAATTCCAATTCTCATAGTCGTGCTTATAGGAACTAAGGTAACAGTTTTACCGTCCGTTTGTTTGGCACCCCGTCTTAAATATTTTGGACAAATTTGCTAATGTGGAAATGTGAAAATGTGCTAATGTGAAAATGGGAGTACAAATGTGGAAATATGAAAATGTGCTAATGTGGAAATGGGAATGCAAATATGGAAATATGGAAATGTGCTAATTAATTCGATAATGGAGCCTTGCTTCGGTGTTCATTTTTATCTTTTAACTGTTATCTATAATCTATAAAGAATTCTTTTATCTTTAAAGAAAACCGGATGAAAAGGATTTTCGGCGTAGTCGCTTTCCTGGCTACTGCATTACTTTCTGTTGCGCAGCAAAATGATTCGATATTTATCCGCCGGTTGGCGGACCGCATACTTACCGATAACGGTGCATACACCGATCTTTATCACCTTACAAAAGACGTAGGTGCCAGGCTGGCCGGATCTCCCGGGATGGTAAAAGCGGAGCACTGGGGTTTGCAAACATTGCAGGAATTGCAGCCCAGCAACGCCTGGTTGCAGGAATGTATGGTGCCCCATTGGGTAAGAGGCGGTAAGGATGAAGTAACAATTTCAACCGGAACCAAAACGGGTGGAAAAAAAGTACTGGACGTACTGGCCCTCGGAAACTCAATGGGCACTGGCGGCCGCGCTTTGCAGGCACCGGTGGTGCTGGTGAATAATTTTGATGAACTGGACGCAAAGAAAGACCAGGTGCAGGGGAAGATCGTTTTCTATAATTATCATTTCAACCCCACTTTCATCAATACGTTTGAAGCCTACAGCGACGCGGTCAGATATCGCGGCCAGGGACCTAGTCGCGCGGCGCGCTATGGAGCTGTTGGTGTAATTATCCGGAGCATGAGCCATGGTATGAATAATGTACCGCATACCGGAGCTACGCGGTACGACACTACATTGCCAAAAATACCTGCGGTAGCGGTTGGACTGCAGGATGCTGACTGGCTGGCGAATCAAATTGCAGCGGGTCCCGTTGCAGCCACGCTAAAAACGAATGGACATTTTCTGCCCGATACCATTGGCCATAATGTAATTGCCGAGCTAACGGGTGCTGAGTTCCCCGATGAGTTTATTACGGTGGGTGGTCACCTCGACAGTTGGGATGTATGCGAGGGTGCGCAGGATGACGGAGCAGGAATTGTACAAACCATTGAAATACTCCGCGCATTTCGTGCATTGGGTTATACACCCAAACACAGTATCAGGTTTGTTTTATTTATGAATGAGGAAAACGGCTCGCGCGGCGGCGCTAAATATGCAGAAGAAGCGAAAGCAAAGGGCGAAAAACACATTTTCGCGTTGGAAAGTGATGAAGGCGGTTTTACGCCACGTGGTGTTGGTATAACGGGCACTGCAGCTCAATTGCAAAAGATTGCAGGATGGAATAAATTGATCGCGCCCTATGGCGCGAGTGAATTGCGGGCCGGTGGCGGCGGTGCAGATGTAGGACCCTTAAACCAACTATTGGGTACGGCAACGGCCAACGTATTCCCGGACTCCCAGCGTTACTTCGACTTTCACCATGCCCGCAACGATGTGTTTGAGGCGGTAAACAAGCGTGAACTGGAACTGGGCGCAGTAAATATGGCCATCCTTGTGTACCTCGTGGATCAATATGGTCTTTAGCGGACTGTAAACAATATCGTTTTTCCTGATTGCTCATTCCCCAACCATAAAAGGTAAGCGCCCGGGGGCAGCTGGGCTGTTACCGATTGAGAAGTTGCGCCTGGCGAAAGTGCCTGTTGCCGCAAAATTCTTCCCGTCGCATCCAGCACCCGCAAACGGGTATATTGATTTGCGGGGAAGCGAACTTCAAAGCTTCCTGAATTGGGATTCGGAAAAAGCTGGACACCCGTGGGTGTAGTGCCGGGATCTGTAACAGCGGTAGTGATAGAACCTGTTTTATTGATCACCCAATTATTGGGATCTACAACTATGCCGGTTGGGATTCGATTGGAACGGAACTTGAAAAGCTGGTTGTTTTGTGTAAGATTGATTTTGACCGTGGTATCTCCACTTGTGGTGTGAAAAGTGAATTCATACAAGCCCTTGAAGAATGGCGTGATGGAAGGAGCGCTGACCGTTTGATTTACATAAAGCGCCAGGCTATCACCCTGCTTTGAATAATCCACGTTGAACGTAGGGTAACCTTCTCCATAATACCATTGGTTGAAAAAATCAGCGAAGCTTCTGCCACAAACCGTTTCCGCTACGTGCCGGAAATCATCCGCAGTGGCTACGGAGTCGTTGAATTGCTGAAGATAGCTGCGAAAAGTTTGAAAAAATTTATTGTCGTCCTGCATCTCGAAACGTAAAGTGTGCAGGATGGCAGAACCTTTGTCGTAGGTGAGCCGTCCGCTGAAGATCCGGTTTTCATCAAAGATGGATGCATCCGGCACAAATACGCTCCCATTGGGCTGGCTCATTACACTGTTGTGAATGCTGTTCATGTAGCTGGCCGGTGTATACCCGGGAAAAAGAGAAGGCAATTGCTCAATCATCAGGTATTCTGTGTAGGCTGCAAAGCCTTCATTTACCCAGATATGATTCCAGGTGGCGCAGGTTACCTGGTCGCCAAACCACTGGTGTCCCAGTTCGTGTGCGATAATGGTGGGATCAAAGGTGCTCATTGTACTCATGGTTTGATGTTCCATGCCACCACCGATATTGGCATAGCAATGCCCGTATTTTTCCAGGTGCCAGGGATAAAGGCCGTAGAGTTCGCTTAGCTTTTCAATAAAAGCGGGCGTTTTATCGAGGTTGGATTTTATAGAGTTGAGATAACTGCTGTTGTTTACAATATAATGTTGCACCAGGATGGAGTCTGGCGCTATTGCTGCAGGTTTTGCGTAATTGCGATAGTCAGTATAGTTGCCTACGGAAAAGCTGGGCATATAATAACTCATCTTGTACCGTGTTTTCCATTGGTATTGTCTTTTTCCGCCGGGAAGATCTACAGTGTTTACCAGCAAGCCGTTTGACCCGGCCAGGTAAGCTGCATCCGTCGTTATCCAGATATCTGCAGAGTCGATCTTGTCGCCCAGTAATTGTTTAACAGGAAACCATTCACGCGCCTGGTAACTTTCTGAAAGCGACGCCGTGTATTGCAACCCGTTACTTGAAACGGTACCTGCAAAAATCCCGGCTGCGCTGGTGAGGCCATGATAGAAGAACAGGGCGTTAACGGTACTTCCTACGGGTAACGAAGGGCTTATCCGCACAAAGACATGATCGGCGGATTGCGAGAAGCTGGTGGTTTTGATATTATTGATAAACACGGAATCCACTGTAATATTAGACCGGAGTTCACAGATAAACGAGTCGAGCGATTGCGTTACGATGGCGCGGGTAAGGCAGGATCCGCTGATGTTCCGGTTGTTGGGCAGCACGGAAATATCGAGCTTGAGGTAGCGAACATCGTATTTGTTCATGGACGGATACTGGAAATACTGCACACGTTGGGCTGCGGCGGGGCTCTGGGAATGGTTTTGTTTTTCATAGTCGGCAGCGGGGCGCTCTACTTGTGGTTGTGCAACTGCAATACCCGCCAGAAAGCAAAAAATGCCCAAAAATGCGAGATTTCTCATGGAATGAAGATTTATCCTTCAAAGATAGGGACGGGCTGTAATTGACAAAAAATGGCCTCTGGAGGAGTTGGGGAGCTGTTCTTGTTGCCCGGCGGAGGTAATTTTGAGTTCCGGTTAGGTGAAACGTGATTGCCTGGGTTTCCAATTCATTGACTTTCAGTGCCGGTAGACTCAATCGGTCAGGATGCTGTGGAGCGGAAACTGCCCGCCGATAACTTCCCAGGTTAGTTGTAAGAGACGCCTTTGCTATGGCGCCAGCAGGGCATTTATTGCTGAAAGGCTTGCAGCAAACGGGAAACTGTTTACAATTTTTTCCATCTGCTTTCCTATAGCTGCTGTTTCGAGGTTGCCGATACTTCCTTCATGGGTGTGATGCACCTCGGTGCTGTACTGGTAGTTCCCGGCTTCGATGTCGAGCCCGATTTTTTTATAAGCGTCGCGAAATGGCATCCCCTGGTTTACCAGTTTATTTACTTCTTCCACGCTAAACAGGTATTTGTATTTTTCGCTGGCAAGGATATCTTTTTCTATGTTGATATTGGAAAGCATCAGCCCGGCCATACTGATACAGTTGCGCAATTGCTGAAATGCCGGGAATAGATGTTCTTTCAATAATTGCAAATCCCGGTGATACCCCGAAGGCAGGTTGGTGGTCATCAGCATAATCTCGTTGGGCAACGCCTTGATACGATTACAATGACTGCGGATCAGCTCAAATACATCCGGATTTTTTTTGTGCGGCATAATGCTGCTGCCGGTGGTAAGTTCTGCCGGGAAACTGATAAACCCGAAATTCTGGTTCAGGTACAGGCATGCATCCATACTCAGCCGCGAAAGGGTATCAGCGATATTTGCCAATCCCTGTGCTACTACACGTTCTGCTTTGCCACGGCCCATTTGCGCATATACCACATTGTAATTAAGCGATTCAAATCCCAAAAGTTGCGTGGTAAGCGTTCGGTTGATGGGAAAGGAAGAACCATAGCCGGCAGCTGATCCGAGCGGATTTTTGTTGACTACGTCGTATGCCGCCCGTAAGGTAATTAGATCGTCTACCAGGCTTTCGGCATAGGCGCCAAACCAAAGGCCAAAAGAAGAGGGCATGGCCAATTGAAGATGTGTGTAGCCGGGCAGCAGGTGATCTTTATATCGTTCACTCTGTTCCTGCAGCAGTTTGAAAAATTCATGCACCGCATGCACTGTTTTTTCCAGCTCAGCGCGCATAAAAAGTTTTACGTCCACCAGCACCTGGTCGTTGCGGCTGCGGGCGCTATGGATTTTTTTCCCGGTATCGCCCAATTTTTGTGTAAGTATAAGTTCTACCTGTGAATGGATGTCTTCCACATCGTCCTGTAAGATAAGTTCACCTGCGGCAGCCTGTTGATAAATGGCCTGCAGTTCCCGGCGAAGCTGGAGGTACTCATCCTGCGTCAGCAATCCCACTGATTGTAACATCTGTGTATGTGCAAGGGAGCCGAGTACATCAAAGGCCGCCAGGTAGGCATCCATCTCGCGGTCTTTTCCCACGGTGAAGGTTTCAACTTCTTTTAATGATGCCTTGTCTTTTTGCCAGAGTTTCATGGTAGAAATATGTTTTTACAAAAGTTTACCTGCGCCGTTCAGCAGATCGATATAACCTTTCACACCCTGTTTTATTTCTTCAAGATAGATAAATTCGTTGGCGGTGTGGCTCCTTGCAGAATCCCCGGGCCCCATTTTCAATGCGGGAAACGGCATCAGGGCTTTGTCGGATGTAGTGGGTGAGCCATAGTAGCTGCGTCCCATCGCGATACCCGATTGCACGAGTGGGTGGTCCAGGGAAATGGAAGATGAACGTAACCTGGTACTCCGTGGCTGTACTTCTGAGGCAACCTCCTTTGTAATCACTTCAAGTATATCTTCGAAGCTATAGCATTCATTTACGCGAATGTCAACCACAAATTTACATTGTGCAGGTACTACATTGTGTTGACGATTCTCTGTTTCAATTACGGTTACGTTCATCTTAACCGGCCCCAGCAGGTCAGATACTTTGGGAAACCGGTAGGAGAGGAACCATTCGACGTCTGTTATGGCTTTATAAATAGCGTTTTCTCCTTCTTCGCGGGCTGCGTGTCCTGCCTGCCCGTGTGCGGTGCAGTCGAGTACCATCAGGCCACGTTCGGCAACAGCCAGGTTCATGAGGGTGGGTTCACCAACCACCGCGGCGTCAATAGGCGGAAGCTGCGGCAGTATCAGTTCCACGCCGCCGGTCCCTGAAATCTCTTCTTCCGCGGTTGCGGCCAGTACCAGGTTAAAGGGCAGATCTGTTGCATCGTGGAAATGTACAAATGCCGCGATCAGCGATACAAGGCAACCGCCTGCATCATTACTCCCCAGGCCGTACAATTTCTCATCTTTCACAATTGGTGTAAACGGATCCAATGTATATCCCTTATTGGGTTTAACAGTGTCGTGGTGTGAATTGAGAAGAATAGTAGGAAGGTCGGGGTTGAAGTGAGTGTTAGTTGCTATGATATTGTTTGCCGTCTGGCTAAAGCGAATATTTTCTTTTGCCAGAAAATCAGCTATGATCGCAGCTGTGCCGGCCTCTTCACGGCTGAACGATGGTGTTGCGATCAGCGTTTTGAGCAGTTCAAATGCTTTCTGTTGTAATATCGGCAGGTCATTTTTCATTCAGAATAGTTGTGCCGGAAGTGCCGGCAACCAGTTCCAGGAGTTGTTCGGCTTTTCCGATGATTACTTTTTCCACGCCGCTTTGCAGTGCGGTGAAGGCGTTATCCAGTTTTGGGATCATACCTGCGAATATTTTTTCACGGGCTTTGAGTTGTTGATAATAGGAAGGCCGCAATTCATTGACAACGGTGGCATCGTCGTTTGCATCGAGCAGCACGCCGCTTTTTTCAAAGGTGTAAATGAGGCTTACATTATACAATCCGCTCATTGCCTTGGCCAGCTCCTGTGCTATGGTATCGGCGTTGGTATTGAGAAGTTGCCCGTCCTGGTTGTGCGTAATGGGCGCCATTACCACGGAGATGCCCTGTTGCAGGAGATTTTGAAGCAAAACGGTGTTGATCGCATCTACATCACCTACAAAACCGTAATCCAGCACCGGGTGTTTACGTTTATGGGCAAGGATCACATCTCCATCTGCGCCGCAAAGCCCAATGGCGTTGCAGTGATGCGCCTGCAGGGCGGCTACGATATTTTTATTTACGTAGCCTGCATACACCATTGTCACAATTTTCAGTGTTTCCGCATCGGTGATCCGGCGACCATCTACCAGTTGCTGCTGTACGCCAAGTTTTTCTGCCAGCCGTGTTGCCAGTTTGCCACCGCCGTGTACTAATATTTTGGCACCGTCCAGCGCGGCAAAAGTGGCCAGGAAGCCGGCCAGCTTTTGGTCATCGTCAATAATATTTCCACCAATTTTTATTACGTGCAACTGCTGCATCATCTTATTGCGCGGTTTGTAAAATGTTAGACAAAACGGCCTGCGCCGCCCATACGCGGTTGGAGGCCTGCCTGGTTACAACGCTGTTAGGTCCGTCCAGCACTTCGTCGCTCAGTTCCACATTTCTTCTTACCGGCAGGCAGTGCATCACTTTTGCCTGGTTAGTAAGCGCCAGTTTATCGTTGGTAAGCATCCATTTGGGATCGCTTTCATAGATCTTCCCATAGTCGTTAAAAGTGCTCCAGTTTTTTACATAGATAAAATCAGCACCGGCCAGGGCTTCTTCCTGGTTATGTGTGATGGTGGCGCCTTGCGTAAATTGCTCGTCCAGTTCATAATCTTCCGGGTGAGTGATCACGAAGTCGGCTTCACCCCAGGCAGTTACCCATTGTGAAAAGCTATTGGCCACGCATTGTGGCAATGGTTTTACGTGGGGAGCCCAGCTCAAAACGATCTTTGGTTTTTTTACTGGTTTTTCCTGCAGGCATTCCTGTATGGTGATAATATCTGTAAGGCTTTGGAGGGGGTGAAGCGTAGCGCTTTCCAGGCTTACCACGGGTATGCCGGCATATTTAATAAACTGGCGAATATAAAGCTCACTATAGTCGTCTTCACGATTTTTAAGTGAAGGAAATGTGCGGATGGCCAGGATGTCGAAATAGTTGCCAAACACGGGAGCTGCATCTTTAACGTGCTCAACGGTGTTGCCGCTCATGATTGCTTCTTCATCAAATTCCAGCGCCCATCCTTCGCTGCCAACGTTGAATACAATTGCTTCCATGCCCAGGTTTTGGGCTGCTATCTGTGTACTCAGTCTTGTACGCATACTCGGATTGAGAAAAAGACAGCCTACGCGCTTATTGGTTCCGAGGGTCTTGTCGCGGAAGGGATCATGTTTGTACGCAAGTGCGTTTTCGACCAATTGGTTGATGTTGTCTACATCGTGAACGGAGATGAACTTTTTCAATTTCGCTGCGATATTAGTTGTAAAAAAATCAGGCAAATGCGGCCAGTTCCGTCTGTAACGCTTCAATGAAATCAACCGCGTCTCTTTTTTTAAGCGCCAGTGAAGGAAGCAGCCGGATTACATTTGGTTTGGCTTCGCCTGTAAATATTTTTTGTGTCATCAGCAGGTTTTTGCGTAGCTCTTTATGTTCTTCGGCAACGTCAAATCCAATCATCAGGCCGCGTCCGCGAACATTGCTGATTTGTGGGATTGCTTCCAGTTCGTCTCGCAGGTATTTGCCAACCATTACGGCGTTACCCATGAGTTTTTCAGATTCTATTATTTCCAGTACGGCAAGCGCAGCGGCGCAAGCCGTTGGGTTTCCGCCAAAGGTTGTTCCCAACTGGAAATGCTTTGGCCGGATATGCGGCGCTACAATAATGCCTGCTACCGGGAAACCATTTCCCATTCCTTTGGCCATGGTGTAGATGTCTGCGTTGACGCCTGCGAAATCATGGCTGAAAAATTTGCCGCTTCTTCCGTAGCCGCACTGTACGCTGTCTGCGATATATACAGCTCCATACTCATCGCAAAGGGAGCGGATCTTTTTCAGGAAGCTTTCTTCTGCGATGTTGATACCGCCAACACCCTGAATTCCTTCAATGATGACGGCTGCAATTTGTTTCCCCTGGGCTTTAAACACGTCTTCCAGTGCATCTTCATCATTAAATGGCGAAAAGATAACGTTGTCCGTTTCATTCACCGGCGCCACGTAGTTCTTATTATCAGTAGCTGCTACCGCCAGGGAAGTGCGCCCGTGAAAGGATTTGCTAAAGGCAACTATTTTTTTCCGGCCCGTATGGAAGGATGCAAGTTTAAGTGCGTTTTCATTGGCTTCAGCGCCACTGTTGCAAAGAAATAGCTGGTAGTCGGTTTTGCCGGATACTTTCCCAAGTTTTTCCGCAAGTTCCTGTTGAATGGGTAAACGGACAGAATTGGAATAGAAGGCGATTTTTTCCAATTGATCTTCGATGCGCTGCACCCAGTGCGGATGAGTATGCCCGATGCTGATCACGGCATGACCGCCGTAAAGATCAAGGTATTGCTCTCCCTTATCGTCCCACACATAAGATCCTTTTGCCTTTACAACCGTTACGTTGTTGATCGGGTAAACGTCGAATAGATTCATTTAATTTAATTTCAGTTTTTGTAATGATCTTTTATAAAGCAGGTACGGAGTTGCTTCCCGTATCCAATTTCTTTCTTCTTCGTCAAGATGCTGTGCCGTTTCTTTCCACGACGCCTTGTGATCCAGGTATTGCAGCACCAGGCTGTCGCCGGCCAGCAGTTCAATTGCGCTTCGCTGGTTGAATGCTTCGTAGCTGCCTTCGCGCCACATCAGTTGTGGCGTACGTTCACGGGCATAGTGGATCAGTTTGAGACTATGCGCAAGTGAGTGATAGTCGCTTCCTTTTTGCGGCAGCAGCTGTATGCCATAGCAAAGGTCGTTGGTAAATTTGTGAAACACAGGAATGAATTGCAGCGGCCTTATGAAGCAGTTGGCATCATAAGCGGGGTGTTTTTTCCGGTTCCATGCATCACTCATCACCCATTGCATCCAGGGTGCACCTACCACCTGGAATGGAAGCGTGGTGCCTCTGCCTTCACTGGCGATGGTACCTTCCCACAGACATTGGCCGCTATATAATTTGCAGGTATCGCGGGTTGGTATGTTGGGTGACGGTGGGATAAAAACCCATTCTTTTTTCTTTGGGGGAACAACCACCAGGTCCCAATCAGCCCGCAGCCGGTTGCGCAGCCA
This sequence comes from Bacteroidota bacterium, assembly GCA_048498035.1. Classification (GTDB taxonomy): domain Bacteria; phylum Bacteroidota; class Bacteroidia; order Chitinophagales; family Chitinophagaceae; genus CADEDV01. The sequence goes on from JBEHYT010000022.1 coordinate 18,470, forward strand.
ATGGCAAAGTTCTCCAAGCGTAAGGCCGTGGCGGTGTGGCAGGCCTTCGTAACCGATAAATGATGCATAGGTTGCTGAGATACGGGACCCTTCAACCTGCCGACCGGCCGGGTTTGGTTTATCCAGCACCACTACACGGATAGACAACTGCAGGCGTGTAATTTTTTCAAAAAGCAGGGCAATGGTGTAGATGAATGTATAGTATCGTGCGCCCACATCCTGCAGGTCGATCACCAGCGTATCGATGGACGAAAGTTGCTCGTCTGTTGCAGTATAACCATTAGCGCCGGCTGTATACAGTGAGATCCATTCCACATTTTCATCCAATTGGCGGTAAGCCTGTGTTGAATCCTGTTTTACCTGGTCCTGAAGTTCTCCAAACAATCCATGTTCCGGGATAAAAACTTTTCGAATACGCGCGTACTGCTGCAGCCAGTGAAAGGAATATCCCTGGCCGGCGTGCCAGGCGGATTGATTACAAAGTAAGCCGCAAGATTCGCTTTTTCTCAGGAAATGATATAGCGGATCTTTTTTCATGGCTAGAACCCTGCGGGTTTAAGGTGAAGGCCCGTTTTTTCATCAAGTCCAAAGATGATGTTCATATTTTGTACAGCCTGCCCCGATGCGCCTTTGAGCAGGTTGTCGAGCGCAGAATGAACCACCAGTTTGCTACCCGCTTTTTCAAGCTGGATAACAGCTTTATTCGTATTCACTACTTGCTTCAGGAAAATAGGATTTTTGCTGACAATAGTGAAAGGATGACCAGTATAGAAATCCTGGTAGAGAGTATAAAGTTCTTCCAGTGAAAGGTCACAGTGCAGGGTGGAACTTACAAAAATGCCCCGGGTGAAATCTCCGCGCCAGGGAACAAAATGGAGATCGATTGTTCCGTTGGGTTGAAGTTGCAGCAACGATTCTCCAATTTCACCCAGGTGCTGATGCGTAAGTGTTTTATAAGCCTGGATATTATTGGCGCGCCAGCTGAAATGCGATGTTGCCGTAAGTGATTGACCGGCACCGGTAGACCCGGTGATGCCGGTGGTGTAAATATCCTGCAGCAGGCCGTTTTTGGCCAGGGGCAGCAATCCCAGTTGAATGGTAGTAGCAAAGCAGCCGGGATTGGCGATATTTTGTGCGTTGCGGATGGCCGACCGGTTGAGTTCCGGTAGTCCGTACACAAACCTGCGGTTGCCGAAACTGGCATGATCGTGCAGGCGGAAATCGTTAGCCAGGTCAATAATGCGGATAGAAGAAGCGATTTCGGTTTCTGCCAGGAATTTTTGCGATTCGCCATGGCCCAGGCAGAGAAACAGTACATCGATGTCTGAAGCGATATTGCTGGTAAAGGTTAGATCTGTATCGCCAAGCAGGTCCTGGTGAATGGCATAAACAGGTTTGCCGGCATTGCTGCGACTATGAATAAATGAAATTTCCACGCCCGGGTGATTGATCAGTATTCGGATCAATTCCCCGCCTGTGTATCCTGCGCCTCCAATTATTCCAGCTTTGATCATAGTATGTTATTAAAAGTTGAGACTGGAAATTGCAACCCGCGATCATTGTGATCATTTGGAAAACAATCCCGGTTCTATTTTAATCTCAAGTTGTTATTTCCCGTTTCCTTCTTCTGTCTTTACCAGGTGGTAGATCATTGTTTGATTACCGAAGATGCGGCTAAAGCCACGTACATCATCGCCTGTGAACCCGCTGTTCATTTCACCGTATTTACCAAAGCGGCTGTTCATGAGGTCGTAGCGGGAATCTATGCCGATTACCTGGAACCGGTACGGTTGAAGTAGTACAAAAACCTCTCCGGTTACGTTTCGCTGGCTGCTTTCGAGGTATGCTTCAATATCGCGCATTACCGGGTCCAGGATCTGGCCTTCATGAAGCCAGTTTCCATAGAATTGTGCCAGTTGGTCTTTCCATTGCAGTTGCCATTTGCTGAGCACATGTTTTTCGAGGGCATGGTGTGCTTTCAGGATTACCATCGGCGCAGCTGCTTCAAATCCTACGCGTCCTTTGATGCCGATGATGGTGTCTCCAACATGGATATCACGTCCAATTCCATAAGGGCCGGCAATGGTTTGCAGCCATTGGATAGCTTCGGAGGGGTGGTCAAAATTGTGACCATTTACTTTTTTCAGTTCTCCTTTTTCAAAGAAAAGAGAAAGTTCTTCGCTGCCGCTTTTTGTAACCTGTGTAGGCCAGGCTTCTTCGGGCAGCAGTCCTTTGGAGGAAAGCGTTTCCCTGCCGCCTACGCTGGTTCCCCACAGGCCTTTATTGATAGAGTAAACGGCTTTGTCGAAATTCATATCAACGCCTTTCTCTTTCAAGTAAGTGATTTCCTGCTCGCGACTGAGTTTGAGGTCGCGGATGGGTGTAATGATCTGGATGCCGGGGATCATGATATGAAAGATCATATCAAAGCGAACCTGGTCGTTGCCGGCGCCGGTACTACCATGTGCTACTGCATCGGCACCCAGTTCTTTGGCGTGTTCCGCAATATGCAGTGCCTGGCTAAGGCGTTCCGCCGATACAGAGAGCGGATACGTATTATTTTTTAGCACATTACCATATACCAGGAAGCGAACGATGCTATCGTAATAGCTTCTAACTGCATTTACGGTTTTGTGGGTTTTAACACCCAGGCTATAGGCGTGTGCTTCAATCTGTTTCAGTTCTTCGTCAGAGAATCCCCCGGTGTTTACAATTACGCTGTGCACTTCATATCCTTCATCTTCTGAAAGGTATTTAACGCAAAACGAGGTATCTAATCCGCCGCTGAAACCGAGTACTACTTTTTTAGACATCTTTCCGGGATCGTTGGTTAAAAATGAAATAAATGATAGAGGAATGATTTGGGTTTGCCGCCGTTTTCATTCCGGTCTGTTTTATCTTTTTTCAGGAAAGGGCGCAGCAATTTCCATTGTTTGAAGCGCAGGAGCCGCTCCAGTCCTTTTTCGTTTTCTTCAAAAAACTGTTTTGTTTCTTCTGGCTCGTAATGATCTTTCGGATCATAAAGCATGCCGGTGCAGAGACAGTTTTTTCGGCCTTTGCTCATCAGGATCTCGTAGTTGACACAGCTTTTGCAACCGGCCCAGAAAGCTTCGTCCTGCGTAAGTTCTGAATAGGTAACCGGTTCATAGCCAAGTTCACTGTTGATCTTCATCACAGCCAGGCCGGTGGTAAGGCCAAATATTTTAGCAGTGGGATATTTCTGGCGCGACAGATCAAATATTTTTTTCTTGATTGATTTTGCAACGCCGCTTTTGCGGAATTCCGGTGCCACGATGAGGCCACTATTGGCCACATATTCACCATGGCTCCAGGTTTCGATGTAGCAAAAGCCTACCCATTCGTTGTGATCTGTTATGGCGATAACTGCCTTGCCTTCGTCTATTTTTTGTTCAATGTACTCCGGCGTGCGGGTGGCAATTCCGGTACCACGCGCAGCTGCAGAAGAAGCCATCTCATCAGTGATGGTCTTGGAATAAACCTTATCGGAAGCCGTAGCTACCCTGATAATTATGTTTGAGTTGTTCACTTGTCAAGAATTGAAGAAAATGGGCCACCAGTCCTGAGTTCAATTTTCCGGGAGGTCTTCACTGACAGGGGCCTTGGTGAACGGCTCGTCCTGTCAGCACACAGGGCGGCGTCGCGGGCGGGGAGAGAAAGTAAATACGTCATACCCAACAGCGTACACGCCCGTTGTAATGGGCGCGTGGAATGCAAATTGCTTGGTATGTGTCAAACTGTTGTTCATCTTTACAAACAAGTCGTAACTTGAATACAAATGTATAATAATAATTGAATTGCGCTCACAAATTTTTTGTTATAAAGCCCTATTAACATGGCTGTAACGGCAGAACAATCGTTAGCTCCGGGAGGCCGTCGGCGACGATCTTCCCTGGGACGTTTTCTCCGGCTGTTGCCGGTTATCGGCGTGCTGTTGCTTGCCGGTTTTATCTATTTCCATTATTTCTATCGTTTTGGCGCGGGTGTAAAAAGCGGCCATTTGAACTACGTTGTTCGCAAGGGCAATATCTTCAAAACCTACGAGGGGAAACTAATCCAGCAGGGTTACAAAACCAACCTGCAATCCAATGAATTTGAGTTTTCCATTGCCAACCGGCGCCTGTATGATTCGCTGTCGATGCACAGTGGTAAGGTGTTTGACCTGCATTATATTGAATATCACGGCGCGGTGCCCTGGCGGGGCAATACACGATACGTTGTAGACAGTATTATCGGTATGCACGATGAATAAGGCCTAACTACCGGCGTACAGCAGGAATATGGTGGGGCGTTTATGCAAATCAGGCTTTTGCTGTTCCCATTGTTTTACGGAACGTGTTTTTACAAACTCAGTGTTGGCAGTCAGGTCCGTAGCAATGCACAGGCGTGTATCGGCATTGCAGGTTTTAAGAATCGCATCCAGCAGTTGGTTGTTCCGGTAAGGTGTTTCAATGAAAATTTGGGTACAGTTTTGCTGGCGCGACTGCTGTTCCAGGTCGCGGAGGGATTTGTTGCGTTGTTGAGCTTCAATGGGAAGATAGCCGCAAAAGCGGAATTGCTGTCCGTTCATACCGCTGGCCATTAGCGCCAGGAGGATGGAGTTAGGCCCTACCAGCGGCTTTACCGTGGCACCTGCCTGCTGGGCAATTTCTACCAGCGCCTGGCCCGGGTCTGCCACACCCGGACAACCTGCTTCTGACAAGATACCGATGGTTTTTTGATCTTTTAGGGCCGCGCGGAACCTTGCAGCGGCGTCTTCATCGGCAACGTTTACCCATTGGCGAGTGTCAATGACGAATGATCGACTGAGTTGCTTCAGGAAACGCCGGGCCGTACGCTCATTTTCCACGAAAAAAAATTCGCAGTTCTCTGCTGCTTGAAGGATATAAGGGGGCAGGGCGTTAAGTCCGTCTGGATGGAGTATCGTAGGTAAAAGATACACGGTGCCCATATCAATTATTTTTTACCTGGTGAATGGTTAATGTTCCGGCAATGATAGCGTAGGCAGGTGCCACCACGATTACGGCATGAAAAAGATAAAACAGGAAGCCATTGGCAATGGCCAACCCTTTATGCCGGCCTACCAGCCGGATGCTGGCAGAAGGAGCAAAATTGCTTCGTGCCAGGCTGTAGTCCAGCATTGAGAACCCGAAATAATAACATTCCATTACCAGCGCAATCAGCGGTGTTATCCATCCTACCAGTGGTATGAGTGACATAAGCAGCAAACCCAGCAGGTAAATGATCTGCCAGCCAGCGTTCCGGAGGGCGAGGCGACTGCTTCGAATACAATCTTTCTTTAATTCTGCCCAATTAAAGGAATGCTCACGTCCTTCAATAATTGCTTCTGTTTTTTCACTCAGGTAGGCAAAAACAGGTGATCCGATGATCAGTATCAGGTATTTGAAAAGCGAGAAATAGAATAATACCATCACGAGGCGCATCATCATCCCCATCATCAGGAATAGAAAGCTGAGCCAGGTGCTGCGTTCCTGTTGAAGCCAGGGTTCAATATGGAGCTGGTTGCTGGCCCATGTATAAACGGTGTCTGACGAACGCCAGAAAACGATCATTCCTGCAATAAAAAGAAGGGTATATATAATTCCGGGCAAAAGGATCCACTTCCAGAAGCGATGTTGCTGGATAAAGCGATGCGCCTGCGCCCAGGATTGAAATGCAATGACAATTTCTTTCAGCAAAGCCTTAATTTGAGCGGTAAATATAGATGCAAATGTCCTATTCCGGGCAAGGGTTTTTAAATGTTTGCTGATGAAAAAACTTCCTCTCGATTTTTACCGCCGGGACAATGTGTTGCGCATATCACGGGAACTATTGGGAAAGGTGCTGGTAACAGCTTTCGAGGATGGGCTAACTTCAGGACGAATTGTGGAAGTGGAGGCGTATGCGGGTCCGGCAGACCGGGCGTCACATGCATACAATGGCCGGCGTACGGCAAGGAATGAAGTGATGTATGCAAATGGGGGCATCGCCTATGTTTATTTTATTTATGGCATTCATAATATGTTTAACGTGGTAACACACGGCGTGGATGTGCCGCATGCCATATTGATTCGTGCGGTGGAGCCGATAAAAGGAGTTCCGCTGATGTTGCTGCGCACCGGTAAGCAAAAGCCTGATCATAGCCTTACGCGCGGCCCTGGCAATGTGGCAAAGGCATTGGGTATTACGCGCCAGCATTCAGGAATATCCCTGCGCAGCAGGGAATTGTTTATTGCCGATGATGGCTTTACGGTAGATACGCGTGCCATCAAAGCCTCGCCGCGAATCGGGGTTGATTATGCGGGAGAGCACGCCAACTGGTTTTACAGGTTTTATATTAGCGGCAATCCGTATGTAAGTGGTAAAAAAGGCCTTCGCTAATCGTTTATTCTTCGGTACCTGAGAATGCGGCTTTCATTTTTGACCGGTCAAATTCTTTTTCATTATTCGCCAGCCAAACCGTAGCTACTCCATTTCCAATAAAGTTGGTAAGGGCCCGGGCTTCAGACATAAAACGATCTACGCCTACCAGTAATGTAAGTCCTTCTACAGGTATTACTTTAATACTTGTAAGCGTTGATGCCAGCACTACCAGTCCGCTACCTGTTACCCCGGCTGCTCCTTTGGAAGTAAGCATTAATATGCCTACAATGGTAAGTATCTGGCCCCAATCGAGGTGTACATGAAATACCTGCGCCAGGAAGATCATGCACAGTGAGAGATAGATGGTTGTGCCATCCAGGTTAAAGGAATAGCCGGCGGGAACTACCAATCCTACCACGGATTTGGCGCAGCCCATGCGTTCCAGTTTTTCCATCAGCGAGGGGAGCGCAGACTCCGAAGAAGAAGTACCTAATACTACGAGAAGTTCTTTCCGGATATACCCGAGAAAATGGAGCAGGTTTATTTTATAATATCTAAGGATGAGCAATAACACCACAAAGATAAAAATGCCCATGGTGATATAGGTAGTGAGCATCAGCTTACCCAGCGGTACTAAAGTGCTGATACCATATTTGCTGATGGTGTATGCCATACCACCAAAAGCGCCGATAGGTGCAATAAACATCACATATCGCAGTCCTTTGAAGATCTTTTTTGAAGCCACCTGCAGGTGGGGCACAATTTTGTCTTTCGCAGCGGAATAATTGAGCAGGATGCCCGCAGCTACGGCCGCCAGCAAGAATAGCAGCGTAGGGTTATGCAGGAGAAAATCCCATGCAGAACCTTCTTTTGTATTTGTAAACCTGCTTACATCCGCATCCTTTACATGCGATGTGTCTACCCCATGACCAGGTTGAATAACGAAAGCGGCAATTACTCCGATCAGCAGGGCAGCAGATGTTACGATCTCAAAATAAAGCAATGCTTTACCGCCGATGCGCCCCACCTTTTTAAGACTTCCCATACTTACGATACCCAGGGAGATGGTCAAAAATATGATGGGGTTGATAAACAGTTTGACGAGGCAAATGAAAAGACTGGAGCAAAATTCACTCAGCGTGGCGCCAATGCTTACCTGTTGCCCCAGTATCAGTTCCTGCCCGGGAAAATGAAGTTGAAAGGGCTTATTCAGTAAAGGATATAACGCCAGTTTTGGGAAATAATGACCAATAAGAATACCTGCAGTAATTGCTACCAGGACCCAGAACGTGAGGTTTTTAAAAATTTTCATGCCTGTTGCTGCTATTTTTCCGGCTGAAAGTAAAACAATTCGCTGCTAAAAATGGAATACAACGAAAAACGGCAAAAACAGTATTGCTTTTGCCGTTCAGAAAGGATAAAAAAGTATAAAAGACGATCAGAATTTTGGACAGTTCAGTTTTTTCATATTGGGATCAACATACTTCTTGATATAGATCAGTGAAATCTCAACGCCGCCGCGCGAATTGGAAGCTGCCTTTAATGAGGATGTATTTACATCATAAGAAGCGCCGAAATGCCATTCTCCAAATTCAAGTCCGAGATAGGGAATCAATGCATCACCCAATCGATACCATGTACCTGCGTACACCGTGGTAGGATTGCTTTCGTCCGTATTGACCGTCATGGCATACGCCCCGCCGATCATTGTATTATGGGCATTGGCCTGCATACTGTGATTGGCGGCCAGGTGTATCGCATTATAGGAGCCCAGGGGCAACATGGCGCCGGCCTGGAGCGTAGTACGGGCATTCAATAAAAAGTTTCCTTTTTGAAAACTTTCCTTTGGGCGGTTGATATGGTACATGGAAGCACCGAGATAGAAGTTGTTATAACCGTTAGTACTTCCGTTATAAAGCACGCCGGCATTCAGATCAAAATAATGCAAATTGACCTGGTCCGAATTGAAACTTTCAGATGTTACTCCGGTAAATCCGAACGGGGTGAGCTGGTCTTCAAACGTTACTTTGTTCAGGTTCAGTGAACGGTTCATGTATGTGGCCTGGAATCCGGCACCCAGTTGATGATACCCGTCTTCATCAAGACCCTTGTGATACGCCATCGAAACAGAGTAGTAAGAACTGTTCAATGCGCCATTCCCTGCTTTGTCACTATAACCCATAATCCCAACGCCAAACTGGTCATTTTCCGGGATACGGTTTTTGAGGATGCCCATGTCCAGCGATGCAGTCATGGTGGTGTAGGCATTGTTAATCGAAGGCCACTGGTTCCTGTAATTGGCGGAAAAACGAAAAACCCCGTCAAATTTGCCGGTCAGTGCCGGGTTCAACGTCATGGGAGAGGCGAAAAATTGGGAAAAATTGGGATCCTGAGCATGAGATGCACTCAACAGCGCCACACATACAACAAGGGTTGACAATAATCTTTTCATCTCAGCAATTTAGTTTTTTCAATGGTCAGGCAGGCTCTGGTCAGATGGGATGTCTTTTCTATCTGCTATAAACGGTTGCTTTGATGCAAAAATTGTCTCAGCCCCTCTTCCACAGCTATTCCCGGTTCCCTGGGGATTACGGGAACTGGAAAAATACGACAAAATCGACACCCGGGAAAGGAAAATTTGCCCCCAGCTACATCTGAACTTTGGTACCAAAAGCGAGGTCTCCGGCGTCACCCAGTCCGGGAACAATGTAACCTTTGGCCGTTAGCTCATCATCAATATCCCCGCACCAAACCGTAACAGAGGGTTCTTCGCGCAGCACATATTCAATACCAACGGTGCAGGCAATGGCGGCCACGATGTGGATTTCCCGGGGATGACCTTCTGCTTTCAGAAAATGAATGGTTTTAACCAGCGAGGAGCCTGTTGCCAGCATTGGATCTGAAATAATTACGACCCTTTTTTCCATATCCGGACAGGATATATAATCCAGGCTGATCTCAAAACTACCATCTTTATTATGCTTGCGGTACGCGGAAATAAAGGCATTGTCGGCTTTGTCGAAATAGTTCAGCAGTCCCTGGTGAAGTGGAAGTCCTGCCCGCAGGATGGTTGCCAGCACCGGCTGTTCTTTTAACAATTTGCAGGTGGCGGTGCCCAGTGGGGTCTGGATCTCTTTTTCTTCATAATCCAGTTTTTTGCTGATCTCAAGGGCAATGGCTTCGCCGATGCGCTCCAGGTTCCGGCGAAAACGCATCCGGTCCTGCTGAACGTCCACATTGCGAAGTTCGCTAACCCAATTACTGACAAGGGAATGTTCCTGGCTGAGGTTGATAACCATTTGAAAATTTTGAAAATGATAGCCGTCCGGGATCGGTTCCGAAACTGTACTTTTGGGCAAATCTATAGATAAATTTGCTCCCACCCCACAGGAGCCAAAATCTGCAATTGAATGATCTACCGCGTTATCGGATTAATGAGTGGCAGCTCGCTGGACGGGCTGGATATAGCCTTTGTGGAATTACATGAGAATGGCGGCAACTGGACCTATAAACTTGTGGCTGCGGATTGTTTTCCATACTCACCGGAATGGATTGAAAAATTAAAAACGGCCACGTCGCTGCCTGCGTTAGACTACCAGTTGCTACATACAGCCTATGGTCATTATCTGGGCACCCAGATCAATGCGTTTATTAATAAACACAGCCTGCATTACCAGGTGGCATTGATCGCTTCGCACGGCCATACCACTTTTCACATGCCTGAACGAATGATGACGGCGCAACTGGGCGATGGGGCTGCCATTGCAGCCGAAACGCAGTTACCCGTGGTAACCGATTTGCGTAATATGGATATTGCTTTCGGCGGCCAGGGCGCACCAATTGTTCCTATTGGTGAAAAATTATTGCTCGGAGACTATCAATATTTCTTAAACCTGGGAGGTATTGCCAATATTTCTTTTAACAAGCCTTCCTACCAGGCTTTTGATATTTGCCCGGCCAACCGCGTGCTGAATATGCTGGCGCAACTGGAAGGGATGGAATACGACAGGGGCGGCGCACGTGCTGCTACGGGTGCGGTGGATGAAGTTTTGCTGAAGCGATTAAATGCACTTGATTTTTATGCGCAACCTCATCCAAAATCGCTCGCCAATAATTGGGGGACCGATGTGGTTTTTCCGATTGTGATGGAAGCAGGCCTGGCTGTACCAGATGCGCTGGCCACTTACTGTACACATATTGCCAAACAGGTAGCTGCCGCACTTTACGGCGGCGGACCGGTTCCGGAAAATGCCCGCATGCTGGTTACAGGTGGCGGTGCTTTTAACGATTTCCTGGTTGAATTGCTACAGGCACAACTTTCCAACGTTGAGGTAGTGGTGCCGGATGCACAGGTGGTAAATTATAAAGAGGCGCTGATCATGGCGCTTATCGGCGTGTTGCGCTGGCGCGAAGAATACAATGTACTGGCATCCGTTACAGGTGCATCCCGCAGTAGTATCGGAGGTGCATTGTGGTTGGGAACAGAAGCCTGATATGCTGTTGCCGGGATGTGTTACAACCCCAATACTGAACGCAGTTTCACATAGCCATTGCGACTTACAGGCACTTTCATTCCTGAGCGAAGGATGGCCACATGATTGTCTTTTTCATAAGGATCAATCCTTGTTATTTCCTGTATATTGATGATATAGGAACGGTGGGAGCGAACGAATTGTTGAGCATCCAACACCTGCTCAAAATGAGCCATCGTTTTATTTTTCAGGAAATAGCCTTCTTTAGTATGCACTTTTACGTAATCATCAGCCGCTTCCAGGTATAACACATCGTGCACCGGGATGATCTTGATCTTGCTGCCGTTCTTCACTACAATACGATTGTTTTGCGTAGGCGATTGTGAAGCGGTCTCCAGCAGATCCTGCGTTGTTTTTTCCTTGATCGCATTATTTTTCTCCTGCCATTTTTCGATGGCTTTATCAAACCGTTCCTGGTTAAAGGGCTTTAGGAGGTAATCCACTGCATGCGCCTCAAAAGCTTTTATAGCGTATTCATCAAAGGCGGTTGCAAAGATGACAGCGGGAGGGTGCTCAATCAGTTCCAGCATTTCAAATCCATTGATCTTTGGCATTTGTATATCCAGGAAAATCAGGTCTGGCTGGTGCTGTTGAATGGCTTTTACACCTTCAAAGCCATCATTGCATTCTTCCACCACTTCCAGGTCAGGATGACTGCCGAGGTACTCCCGCACCACACTTCGAGCCAGGGGCTCATCATCAATTAAAACTACTTTCATGCCGTATCATTTTTTTTCTGGGGTATCCGTACTGTCGTGGTAAAGATAGTGCCGTTTGCCACGGTTGCCAGCAGGTCATTTCTTCCAAATAAAAGATGTAATCTTCGTTGTACTGATTTAAGTCCGAACCCGGTTCCCTGCCGCGGGGATGATGTTTCCGGGTCAAATGGATTCTGAACGCTGATCACCAGGTGATGATCTTCCTTCCTGCTATAAATCCGGATCACGGTTTCGCCAGTGGTGTCATACAATCCAAATTTAATAGCATTCTCAACAATCGGTTGAAGCAGCAGTGCTGGTAATTTCAGGTCGTGGGTTTCGTCATCGCACACTATTTCCGTAGCCAGCCGGTTACCAAATCTGACCTTTTCAATATCCAGGTAAAGTTGCAGGTATTGTAATTCTTCCTGCAAACTTACCCATTGCGTTTCTTCTTTTTTTAGCGTGCCGCGAAGAAAATCAGAGAGCTGCTGAACCATCTTTCGCGCTTCCTGCGGTCTGAGACCAATCAGCGCATTGATGGAATTAAGACTGTTGAACAGGAAATGCGGTTGTAATTGTTGTCGTAATTTAAACAACTCAGCTTCCCGTGCCAGCTTTTCGGCATCCGTTTTTCGGCGTTCATTTTCTTTTTGCTCAAGCTGGTTATACCAAACAATGCTGATCATGGTTACGCAACCGAGCAGCAGGAATCCAATGCCAAAGCGGATAGGCATGGAATGTGGCAACAGGCTCCTGTATTCCGGGAAAAAATGCGGGATGGTGATGCCTAGCAACCATTTAATCAGCAGCAGCCAGGCTAGTGAAAGAATCAACACCAGCGAAAAAATATTTACATACTGTTCGCCACGGGGCAGGTAAAACCGGAGTGTGTTCATCACCAATAAAGATGCCAGGAACAACAACGAATAGCTGATGCCGGCATCTGTTGCAGCCACAGACCAGGGAAGGCCAAACGCATGAAGTACCATCATGTGATCCCCGATCAGCACCATCCAGGCGATGATAAAAATTGTTGCAAAGCGTTTTACAGAAAGTGGTGAATTGGCCATTGCGTCAGGCTAAATTCAATAATTGATGAACCGGTGAAAAGAAAATATTTTCAGCTTTCTGGTGTACGTTGTGCATATACACTTCGGCATTTTCCTGTTCCTCAATCCGCGAATACAATTCCGCGCCGTCAATCAACTCGTGAAGCCGGTATAATTCACTCACATTTACAAATTTCCATTGAACAAGCTGTTCGCGATCATTGACAAAAACATCTTCTTCCTGCCTGCCCATTGCCTGCGCCTTGCGGAATGCTTCCTGTTTATCAGGCGCTGTTACCAGTCGCAATTGTTCATCAAACTGTGCGGTATGAACACCGTCTCCACAAACAATGCGGAACACCAATTTTGCAAGGTACCATTGCATAAAAGCGAGTTGACAGGTTTTAATAATGAAAAGCCATACCTCCTTTTGCACCGGTCCTCGTCACCGGTATGGCTTTTAAATTCCTAGAAACTTTTGATATCGATACCGCCGAAAATGACGGTTCCTTTCAGGATCAACACTTTTTCAGAGACTTCGTTCGCAGCTGGCAGCGGGCGTTTGTCCTCAATACCGCCAAAGATTGTTACAGCCTCTGATTTCACAGACCAGTTGGCGGGGATAATCAGTTTTGCGCCGCCAAATATGTTGGTTACTTCCAGTACGGCTTTGCTTTTCATATCCGCCTGGGAAAGATTTAATTCAGTACCGCCAAATACATTCACAATATCACCACCCTTAAAATCTTTTGTAAGAATGATTTTTTTTGCGCTTCCAAAAAATGCAGTGCTGTCTATATAGTCTTCTTCACTGGTGCCATAGGTATCATTAATGCACGTTGAAGCAGCTAGATCCGGGTCCGGAGGAGTATTTTTTTTTTCACTAAATCTTCGGCGTGGACGCAGTATTAGCACAATGCCGAGAATGATCAGGATCAGCGGCCATATTTGTCGCCGCAATTCACCATTTGTGAAATAATCATTTACCAGGAACAAGCTGCCCACCAAAAGCAATCCAAACCAGGCTCCACCACGAAAACGGTGAGATACGCCTATGAAAAGCCCCAGCACGATCAATAGCATCTGCCAACTGAATATCCAATCCGGGAAAGTAGTAAGATAGCTTTTTGCCAGCGCCGCAGCGCCAATCACCAGCAGGAACAATCCTGTCCACATGTGATTTTTCTGGTTATGAACATCCGCCCTGCGTTCCCACCTGCTTTGCCATCTCGCACGTCTCTCCTCGCTCCATTTTTCAAAATCTCGCATTGTTTCAAATTTTAATCAAAACTATACCTCCCATGCTTATCTGGCAATAGACCGGAGGCAATACCTCAGGAAATCTCGGTAAACGGCGGTAAAGTGGCGGTTAATACCAAAAAAAGAGGCCGGCACCGCCACAGGAGCGGCCCGACCCGGACCTATAGTTGATTATTTTAATTTATTGTTTCAGAAAACTTACCCGTTGCGTATCCAGCGTTATAAAATACATACCGGGGGGCAACGCACTTACATCTATCGTGGAAGACTGCGCATTCAGCGTGTTTACCGGCACCTGCAACCGCTGCTGAAAGATATTATAAACCTGCAACGGGCTTTGCAGGATCCCGTGTTTTACCGTAACCAGGTTGGTGGCAGGATTGGGGTAGGCTACCGCCTGCAGTAATCCGGAGTACCGGATATTTCGCACGGCAGAAAACACCTCTGCGCCGTTATTATTGAGAATGTGCAACCGGTAGGAATAATTTCCTTTTGCAGTTAATATGTCGTCATAAGTATATCGACCATTGACATTCCCCGAGCGCATGGAAAAGCTGGCGATAGTTTCCCAGCCAGTGCCGCTATTACGTTGCAGGTGGATGATCTCGCCTTCTTCCTCATCAGCAGTACTCCATTGCAGGTGAGCCCTGCTACCAGCCAGCGAGGCATCAAACGATAATAAATGTGTCGGAAGAACCGGGTTGTAATACACCGTCATTGAGATGTTGTCAACGTTGATGGATGGAAGTAGTGCCGCCACGCCGGCAAATGATGCGGAAAATGAAACACCAAAATTGGAATTGTTCACATCTGCAGGAGTGAGCGTTGTATTCCAGTCGGGAAGATTGCCGCTGCTGCCATATGTAATTGTGACATCGGAGCCGCTCCAGGAGCCACTCTGTTTCATATTATTACCGGCAATAACGCCGTTTTTGACGAGGTAAAGACTATTGTCCTCGATCCATGCCAGTACGCCAATTCCGTTGGCATCCCGTTTTACATTTACGGTAACCCCACAAATGTAGGCGTACGAGGGTATGGAGAATCCGAACCCGGTGACCTGGATTTGATTGGTATTACCACTTAACAATGTGAGGGTGGCTTTGGCTTTTGCATAAACGCCGTTTGAACTGGTTACGTTTCCCGGGGAGTCAAATGAAATTACACCGGAGGCATCCTGTGCAGCAGAACCTGGGTTGGCGGTTACCGACAGGCATTGTGCACGGGCAAAGCCGGGACTTAATACGACAGAAATAAATAAAACGGCTGCAAAAATCCGCATAGCTGCGGCACGGGTGGGGGGAGTGGATACGGTTTTCACGATAATCGGGTTTTACTCAAAGGATGATGCTATCCTAAAATATCCAGCCAATACAGATATTTCCACCCGCATCCGGCTATCCAATGCCCGTATCAGGTCTTGCTAAAACAATTAAGAGTAAGGCCTTAGAAAAAAATAAAGGGTTCATGTAGTTATTGAACCCTTTTTATTGCTTTATCTGGAAGAATAAATAAGATCATGAACCCGCGCGGTTGATAAATGTAAAGTTGCTGCCGTCAAAAAGTCCCAGATCGCTTAATTTAAGTTTCGGGATCACGAGCAGCGCCATAAATGATAGCGTCATAAATGGAGAGCCCAGTGTTGCGCCTGCGGCTTTTGCGGCAGCATCAATCTTTGCATAGGCATCTGCAACCGCGTAGCCATCCTGGTTGCTCATAAGTCCGGCTACCGGCAACGCAACCGCCATTTCCAAATCACCATTCACGAAGCTTACACCGCCCTTTTCCCGGATCACAAGGTTCACTGCACGGCAAATACTGTCATCATCCACACCTACTACCACGATATTGTGGCTGTCGTGGGCTACAGAAGAAGCAAGGGCGCCGGCCATTAACCCGAAATTGCGAATAAAGCCCGTAGCAACCACTGCATCTCGATAACGATTTACCACAGCTATTTTAAGAATATCATTTTCCGGATCTGAAACAAGCTCCCCGTTTTTAACAGGTACAGGCAACCGTAAATGATTTGTGATCAATTGTCCGTCAAGCGCCTCTATCACATCTGCTATTTCCGAAGTTTCTGTTGTTGAACCTGCTGTTATTCGGAAATCATCTTTTGTTTTTTCATTACAGGAAAAATTATTGATAAGTCCTGCAGTTGCAGCGCTGATTCTTGATACACCATTTTCTGCTACCAGCGCACCATCAATAAACGTGCTTACCACTTCAAAATGTTCCAGGTCTTTTACCACGATGAAGTCGGCAGGATCTCCGTTGCGCAGCAAACCAACCTGCATTTTATAATGCTTCACCGGGTTTACACAAGCTGCTTTCAGCACATTAAAAAGAGGGATGCCCTTTGCCACGGCACGTGCGCAAAGCTGGTTAATATGTCCAACAACGAGACTGTCCGGATGTTTGTCATCGCTGCAAAACATGATCTGGTCAGCATGTTGTTTTAACAGGGGAATCAATGCTTCAAAATTCTTCGCCGCGCTTCCTTCACGGATCAGGATTTTCATGCCCAAGTCCAGTTTGTCCTTCGCTTCTTCTTCAGTAAAACATTCATGGTCTGTGGAAATGCCTGCGCCGATATAAGTTTTTGCATCCGCACCCCGAAGTCCGGGCGCATGCCCGTCTACCGGTTTGCCCAGCCGGTGTGCAGCTGCAATTTTTTTCATCACTTCTTCATCCTTGTGCAACACGCCGGGAAAGTTCATCATTTCACTCAGGTACAGAACATCCTTTCGTTGGAGCAATTCTTCCACGGCTTCGGCATTCAGCGCGGCGCCGGCTGTTTCAAAACTGGTGGCAGGCACACAACTGGGTGCGCCAAAATTGAATTTAAACGGAACGGTATTGCCGTTTTCAATCATGTACAGCACGCCTTCCATACCGCATACATTCGCAATCTCGTGTGGATCACTGATGGTGGCAACGGTACCGTGCACCACTGCCAGCCGGGCAAATTCAGAAGGTACCAGCATGGAACTTTCAACATGCACATGGCTGTCGATAAAACCCGGTAAAATAAAATCGCTGGTATGAAGTTCAGTGGCAGCTATTTCCCGTATCGAAAGAATTTTTCCATCACTTACCTGAACAACTGCGGGATAGATTCGCTCCTGGTGCACATCTACCAGGTTGCCATGAATAGAGAAAGCGGCCATAGTGAAAATTTGTGGCGGTAAAAATTATAACCAAGCAGCGGTGTGCTGCGCAGGAAAGATAAGATGAAATCGGCAGAACTATTGCACCGGGATCTTCCGTGTTCGTTCGCGCATTAGCGTTATCGCTTCTTCTTTACTGGCAAACATCCCGTTGATATTTACGAGGTGATCGGCCAGCTTATCATAGCGCTTCCGCATCAGCCAAACAAAGATGTGGAGGTAATGGATGCCATCAAACACCAATACTTTTCGCGCAGCGATATCATCGGCGTATTTCATAAACTCACCGGGGATGTCAGTATAGTGCAATGCCGGGCGCATATGGTGTACAAAATGATATCCATCATTCCAGCAGGTGCGGTTATAGGGCGTGTTAATGCAATTGATCGTATTCTCATCATAATTGTTGGGATCAACAAATGCATGTTGCGCCCAGTTGCCAATCATCATCACGATCCTTGCAAAAACAAAAGGAATGATGAAGATGAAAAGTGTCGCTTTGAGATTTACAAAGCACATCCCGATACAAAACAGGTAAAATGAAATTTCTCCGTAACTCAGGCGCATGTACATTTTTTTGCGCTTGCGGCTAAACAAGTACATGAATGTGTCCCGAAAGCCAAGTACGAGAAAACGGAGGACGTAGCTGCCAAAGCCACGCAAACTATCCCGCTGATAGGGAAGCGTGCTGCTGGCATCATCATGGCCGTTGTTTTCCACGTGGTGCATGGCCATGTGGTGAACGAAATAGGTTTCGGGCGTATGCCCAAAAAAAGGACAGATTCCCCATATGACCCAGTTATAGATCCAGACATACGGCTTTTTAAAAAGCTTGCGATGGCTGATACAATGTAGCATCAATCCAAACCGGCCTTTGAAATATAATTGAGATACGTAGAAATAGGGAATATAGGCCAGCCACCAATACCAGCCGGTAAGTAGTGGCGTGTATAACAAAATGGCGACGGGCAACACTAACAGATGAATCCCGGTCAGCAAATGAATAAACGGTAAATCCCTTTTGTCGTTAATATAACGAAGCCAAAAGCGCTCGTAGGGCGTAAAAGAGTCCTTCGGAACATACGTGGGATCAGTAAGAGTGGTCAGCGCCTTCATCAAACAATAAATGTGGTTTTGTGAAATAGTGGCAATTCTAAAAAACAGTTCCCGGCCTGTTTTTTCGCCCCGCAAATCTACTCTTTTCCTTGTAGCAACGCTACAATAGTTTAAATTTAAACCAATCCTAAACGATTGAAATACAGCCTATATTGTTTAATTCGTGTTATTTTTTGGAATTTATTTTTTCCCGGGTTTTCATTTTCTTCAGCTTTCGCCCTGGAGCAGGTCGGGTCTTCGTTCGCGGGTACGTTGGATAGACTGGTCCATCCGCCATTCTTCAATCTTTTTATGGTTGCCGCCCATCAGGATATCAGGCACTTTCCATCCCCTGAAATCTTCGGGCCGCGTGTACACCGGGGGCGCCAGCAGGTTGTCCTGGAACGAGTCGAAGAGCGCAGAAGTTTCATCATTCAAAACGCCCGGCAACAGTCGCCCGATGGCGTCTACCAAAATCGCCGCCGGTAATTCTCCGCCACTAAGTACAAAATCTCCTATGGAAATCTCCCGGGTTACAAAATGCTCCCTGATGCGCTCATCAATTCCTTTGTAATGTCCGCAGATCAGCAATAAATTCTCTTTTAGCGACAACTGGTTAGCAATAGATTGTTGAAGTCGTTCACCATCCGGAGTAAGGTAGATGATCTCATCATACTTACGTGCCGTTCCCAATTCCTCAATGGCTTTTGCCAACGGTTCACACATCATTACCATACCTGCGCCGCCGCCATACTGGTAATCGTCTACCTGGCCGTATTCATTTACGGCCCATTTGCGGAGATGATGAATTTCTACAGTAAGATGCCCTTTTTCCTTTGCTCTTTTCATGATGCTGTGATTTAAGGGGCTTTCCAGCAGTTCCGGCAATACGGTCAGAATGTCGATATGCATACCACAAAGATAGTTCGGCCCTGCTAATTCACTGCCTTACAAATGAATGAGTAAACTAATATTATTTTAATATAATACTAATTGATGTCCAATACGATTCGGGCATTTTTATTGCTTTCCCTACCCCGGTTTAAAGCAATCCACCATGAGTACGAAAACATTAGCCCGAAAGAAAGTCAATTTAAGAAGAACAACTCTTGATGATTATGAGGCGGTATGCGCGGTGCAATTAGAATGTTTCCCTGGAATGAAGCCCTGGAGCCGGGCGCAGTTTGAAAGCATCATGACTATTTTCCCCGAGGGGCAGTTTTGTGTAGAATACAATGGCAAAATTGTCGCGTCGTCATCCAGTCTGATTATTTCCCACGATGAATATTCTGAAACAGCCAGTTGGAACGAGCTTACTGCCAGCGGCATGATCACTAATCATGATCCCGATGGTGATACATTGTACGGAATGGAAATAATGGTAAAGCCCGAATTCCGGGAGATGAAACTGGCCCGTCGACTCTACGAAGCCCGCAAAAACCTGGCGCGGGAACGCAATCTGAAAAAAATCCTGATTGGCGGCCGTCTGCCCGGTTATCACAAAGTTGCTGCTAAGATGACGGTGGAGGAATATGTACAGGATGTGATCGATAAAAAAGTATACGACAGTGTACTTACCGCACAATTGTCCAACGGTTTTGTGCTAAAACGCCTGTTGCCGGATTATTTGCCCAACGACAAAGAATCCATGGGCTATGGCACTTTCCTGGAATGGAATAATTTTCTCTATAATGATAAGAAGCGGGTTGTAAAACATGACCCTTATGTGCGGATTTGTTGCATTCAGTACCAAATGAGAATGGTAACAAGCTTTCAGCAATTTGCAGACAGCTGCGAATATTTTGTAGATGTGGCGTCGGACTATCGTTCAGACTTCGTGGTATTCCCGGAAATGCTCACCATGCAATTGCTTACGTTTTTGCCGCGCCGACATCCGGCAGAGGCCATCCGGGAATTGCACCAGTTTACACCGCAGTATATTGAATTATTTACCCGTCTTGCCATCCAGTACAATGTAAACATCATTGGTGGTTCCCACTTTATTGTTGAGGAGGGAGATCTTTACAACGTTTCCTATTTGTTTAAACGGGATGGAACGTATTCCCGCCAGTTTAAAATTCATATTACACCGCATGAGCGCAAATGGTGGGGTGTAAAACCGGGTGATGAAATAAAAGTGTTCAATACCGATTGCGGCAAAATTTCAATTGCCGTTTGTTACGACATCGAGTTTCCCGAACTGGCACGTGTAGCAGTAAGCAAGGGTGCCAATATTCTTTTTGTACCATTCAATACGGATGTACGGCGTTCTTACCTGCGCGTTCGTTTCTGCGCCCAGGCACGCGCCATTGAGAACCAGGTGTACGTCGTTATCACCGGTGCGGTTGGTAATCTTCCCAACGTGGAGAACCTGGATATTCACTATGCGCAATCGGCCATTCTTACGCCCAGCGACATTGAATTTCACCGCGAAGGGCTCGCTGCGGAAGCGCCTGCCAATGTGGAAACGGCGATTGTTCAGGAATTGGATATGAACCTGCTGAAACGGAACCGGGAATTTGGCTCTGTGCAAACCTGGACCGACCGCCGTACGGATCTTTATGCTGTTGTGTGCCGGGATGCAGACAAAGAGTTGCGCATCTAAAAGTTTGGCAGACTATCTTTACAGCACAAAAGCAGAACCATGCAGGATATTACGATCTTGATTGTTGAAGATGAGAAGAAGATTGCAGATTCACTTCGCCAGGGACTGGAAGAAAATGGATTTGAGGTTGAAGTGGCTTATGACGGGATGATTGGTTGGAAAGTATTTAAAAGCAGGCCGTTCCAATTGGTGATCATTGATATTAATCTTCCCGGGATGAATGGATTCGACCTGTGCAAAGCCATTCGCGCAGCAAATACAGCCATACCGGTTGTGATGCTAACCGCCATGAATGCCGTGGAAGATAAAATTGAAGGTTTTGACGCCGGTGCTGATGACTATATTATCAAACCTTTCGACTTCCGCGAATTGCTGGTACGTGTGCGAGCGCTGCTGAAACGCCTGCATGCCACCGTGGCTACAGGCACATTGCTGAAGGCTGGCGACCTGGTGATGAACCTCGACAGCAAGGAAGTTACCAGGAACGATCAATCTATTTCCCTTACAGCCAAAGAGTTTCAATTGCTGGAATACCTGTTACGTAATAAAAACCGTGTGGTTTCCCGGGCCGATATAGCGCTGCAGGTTTGGGATATTGATTTTGACACGCGAACCAATGTGATTGATGTGTATGTCAACTATCTTCGCAAGAAGATAGACCGGGGGTTCTCAGAACCCCTGATCCATACCCAGGTGGGAATGGGTTATGTTTTGAAAGATAAAAGCTGATGAAGCTCTCCGTCAAGATCAATCTTCTTTTTACGATCATCGTTACCAGCATCCTGCTGGTAATGGCGGGTATTATTTACAATGTTACAAGACAGGGCATCAAGCACGATTATCGCCAGCGCCTGAAAACCCGGGCCACCCGTACTGCCTATCTCTACAATACCATCAGCCCGGACAGCACCAACCTGTTGAAGTCGCTTGATTCCACCACCACCGGTGCATTATTGAATAAAAATGTCAACATTTACAACGAAGCGCACCAACTTGTCTACGAATACCATGATGCGGCTACTACCAGCATGCCGGCGCCTGCCGCAAAATTTGGACTGCTGGCGAAGGATAGCATTACGTATTTCCGGATCAACCGGAAAGAGGTAGGATTATTTCGCTTTAGCGGAAGCCGTGGGCGTTTTATTGTAATGGTGGCTGCAGAGAATGTAAACGGGGAAGAATACATGAGCAATTTTAAAAGGCTCTTCCTGATCTATCTGCCGCTTGCCCTGATTTTTACAATAATTGCCGGTTATCTTTTTTCAAGAAGTTTGCTGCGACCTGTAAAAAATACAATCGACGATGTTCGGCTTATCACCTCACAAAACCTGTCGCACCGGTTATTTGTAGGGCAAAGCAAGAATGAACTGTCTATGCTGAATGCTACTTTCAACGATTTGCTTAACCGGTTGGAAGAGTCTTTTTCCATGCAAAGGCGTTTTATTTCCAATGCTTCGCATGAATTATCAACGCCTCTCACATCAGTATCCAGCCAACTGGAGGTAGCGTTGTTGCAGGAGCGGTCGGCAGATGAATATCGCAAGATCATCGGTTCGGCGCTGGAGGATGTAAGAGAAATGCAGCAACTTACCAAAACGCTCCTCGAAATTGCCAGGGCCGGTACACATGGCACTATTTCACTTGAATCCGTGCGTATAGACGAGGTATTGCTAAAAGCACACAGCGATACCCTTCACCAGAATCCCGGTTTTAACGTAGGACTTGAATTTGAAGACCTGCCGGAAGATGAACATGAGTGCATGGTTTTCGGGAATGCCATTCTTTTGCAAAGCGCTTTCCGGAATATTATGGAAAATGGCTGTAAATATTCACCTGATAATGCTGTAGAAGTGCATCTGTCCTTTACGGGCAAGGATATATTACTTTCTTTCACCAATAGTGGAGACAGTATTGAAGGGGATGAGATCAGCAGACTCTTTGAACCTTTTTATCGCAGTGCCAATGCAGAAGGAAAGCCAGGTGTTGGCCTAGGACTTACCCTTACCCGCCGGATCATCAACCTGCACAAAGGAGAGCTTTCTGCCATTTCTGACAGTTCATCGGGAACCATCTTCACCATCAAGCTTCCCACCATGAAGGCATAAGTTTAATAGGCTTCTAATGGAGGGTTAATTAGGCTCTAAATAAGAGGTGTTTACTTTGATATTGTTGACGCTGCAGCACCAACAACATCAAATGAAGAATTTCTTTAACAGGATATTGTTACCGGTGGGGTTGAACTCCAACACGCCGATGGCAATTGGCAAAGCCGTGGAGCTTGCAAATTATTTCCAATGCGATCTTCATTTGCTGTATGTGCAGACGCCCGTTCTTTCCATCCCGTATCTTTTTGATGGACATTCTTCTGCCGGCCTCACAGAACTGGACAGCAGGGAAGTAATTCAAAAGATGGAAAAAGTGATTGCTGTTGCACGGCCCCGCCTGCAACAGGGACTTTTGCTTGAATATTCCGTTGATGCGGGAAGCTGGTATACGCGGATCAAGGAAACGATAATCTCCAGGCATATTGACCTGGTTGTTTTACCCAGAAGTTCGGGCCGTGTGTTTGGAGCTTTGCTGAATCGAATAGATGTAAATCGTTTGTCGCAACAAACCCAGTGTCCTATACTGACCATAACGCGTCATTTTGAAATCGCCCATTTGCAAAAGATCGTGGTGCCCGTTGATGATTTTTTGCCGATGCGAAAGCTGACCGTTGCTACCTACCTGGCCAAACGTTTTAATGCCGTTATTCACCTGATGGGAAAAAATGGACGGTTTTATGCGGAGGACAGGAACAATGAAAAATGCCTGACAAGGGCCTACAACCTGTTGAAAGATTACACAGACGTAAAAGTGTATTGCACCTCCCGGGGTACAGACAGCGTGGCAGACGATACCCTGGCGTATGCCGCCAATGTAAACGCAGACCTGATCGTTGTTAATCCCGGAAATGAATCGCTGATGAAAGGATGGCTGAGCCGGTGGATTGGAAAATATCTCTACCGGGAATCATCAATACCGGTGCTCACCATCGCCAAACAACAATGAAGCTAACGCTATCAAAGTAAAAGAAGAGCGTTTTTTCATGAATGGTGTTGTAGTTTGAAGTTTGTCCAGCCCCTGTGGCCGGACAAACTTTTTTTAGTCTTTTTCGAGGAAATCATCCAGGTCACGCCGTTCTTTTTTAGTAGGGCGGCCAATTTTGCTAAGTCGTTTGCCGGTGTGAAAGGTGGCCGCCTGGAATTCAAGTCGCTCAATTTCCTCGGCAGGAGTAATGTCGATATAATACTTAACCGCTTCGGCGTACTGAACACGGTTGTGAAGCAGGCCGGTAACTTTAATGCGCCAGCGTTTTGCCTCAGTTTTTATCTCGTATTCATCATCCACATTTACCTGCCTGGAAGCCTTAGCCGCGGCACCATTGAATTTAACCTTGCCGGTGTCACAGGCCACAGCGGCAAGTGTCCGCGTTTTAAAAAGGCGGATGGCCCACAGGTATTTGTCCAATCGCAATTTCTCGCTCACGATTCCTCGTTTTTAGCATAACAAAGCAATTGATCTCCGGGCGTTTATTCAGCAAAAAACTTGTGAAAATAGGGGATCGTTTCAATTCCTTTGTAATAGTTCTCCAGATTGTATTTTTCATTGGGACTGTGCAGGTTGTCATTATCCAGTCCAAATCCCATGAACACGATTTTGATACCGAGTTCTTTTTCCAGGATGGAACAGATAGGAATGCTGCCACCGCCACGCACCGGTATTGGTGTTTTACCGAATGTAGTTTCAAGCGCCTTTGAAGCAGCCTGATAGCCTTTGCTGTCGATCGGCGTCATATAGGGCTCCCCGCCATGGTGCAGCGCCGCTTTTACGGTTACAGACGATGGCGCAATAGATTTAAAATAATTCAGCAACAGTTCAGTGATCTTTTCAGAAGATTGATTGGGCACCAGCCTTGCAGAAATTTTAGCCGTTGCCTTGGACGGTAAAACCGTTTTCGCACCCTCACCGGTATAACCGCCCCAGATACCGTTGATCTCCAGGGTTGGACGGATGCCTGTTCTTTCGTAGGTGGTATAGCCTTTTTCTCCCCACAATTCTTTTATACCCAGTTCGTCTTTGTATTCCTTTTCGTCAAAAGGTGCTTTGTTGATCAGGGCGCGTTCTTCATCGCTGGCTACTACTACATCATCATAAAAGCCCGGAATGGTGATATGATTATTCTCATCATGACAGCTTGCGATCATCTGTGCCAGGATGGTGATGGGGTTGGCTACGGCGCCACCATAGGTACCACTGTGCAGGTCGCGGTTGGCACCGGTCACTTCCACTTCTATGTAGCTAAGTCCGCGCACACCGGTATCCAGCGACGGATTTTCCATACTTAACAATGAACTATCGCTGATCAGGATCACATCGGCCTTCAACAGGTCTTTATGTGCCGCCACGAATTTTCCCAGGTTAGGGGATCCTACTTCTTCCTCACCTTCAATCAGGAACTTGATGTTGGTGGTCATCGTATTGGTCTTCACCAGTGTTTCCAATGCCTTTACATGCATGTAAAACTGGCCTTTATCATCTGCTGATCCGCGGGCAAATACTTTTCCGTCTTTAATTACAGGCTCAAAAGGGCCGCTATGCCACAGTTCCAGCGGTTCTGCCGGCTGCACGTCGTAGTGTCCATACACCAATACTGTAGGCCGTGCGGGGTCGATGATTTTTTCACCATAAACCACGGGATGTCCATCGGTTGCCATTACTTCAGCTTTATCACAACCTGAAGCAAGCAGGCTTTTTTTCACTGCATCGGCGCAGCGGAGCATATCCTGCTTATGTTCTGTTTTGGCACTTACAGAAGGAATGCGTAAAAGATCCAGCATTTCATCTAAAAAACGGTCCTTGTTTTTTTCCTGGTATTCTTTCCAAACTTGTGACATACGATACTGTTTTAGAGTAGCGAAGATACGCGGTTTGAGCTGTTTCCGGGTTCAAAAAAGCACCCCGACGTGCATTCTCAGGACTCGTCAGTATTGGGTTGCTGTACGTTCACGGCCTTGGTAACAAGTTTGTTTCCAAAGCGCTCCTTGATGTCGTCAACGGCCTTATAAAGATTGAGTTTCTCCACGTTATTATCAAACAGGCTCATCTGTATGGTTATTGGCACAAACTGGCTAAACCGAACGCCCAGCAGTCGCACCGGTCTGCCGGCCTGGTAACTTTTATTAAACAGGTCTTTCACCTTTGCAATCAGCACATCATCCAGTGCCGTATAATCGATGCTTTCCTGGCGGGAGGTAGTTTCAAAATTGGAATAGCGGATTTTGACGGTGATACAACCTGCAAGCTTTTCATCCTCCCGTAATGCCTGCGCCGTTTTTTCAGTAAGACGAACGAGTTCTTTATGCAAAAAGCCAGTGTCAGTATAATCTGTGTCGAATGTATTTTCGTGGCTGATACTTTTTTGTTCCCAATCGGTTTCGATTTCCGCATTCCCAATTCCATGGGCTTTTTGCCACAATGCTTCACCCCATTTACCGGCGTAGCGCTCCATTAATTCAACCGGTGTTTTGGCAATTTGTTCAATAGTATAAATGCCAAAGCTTTTGAGTTGGGCTTCTGTTTGTTTGCCTACACCGTTGATCTTCTCAATAGGAAGAGGCCATAAAAATTCTTTTTCTTTTCCATGCGGTATTTCAAGGAAGCCATTGGGTTTGGCTTCATTGGTGGCCATTTTAGCAATAAATTTTGCAGAGGCCAGTCCGCAGGAAATTGGAAGCCCGGTTTCTTTTGTAATTAATTGACGCAATTCACGCGCATATTTACTTACGCCGAAAAATTTATCCATTCCGGTGAGATCGATATAAAATTCGTCGATAGAAGCTTTCTCAAAAAGGGGCACTTTGCTTGCGATGATCTCGGTAACCCAGCGGGAATACCGGCTGTAATCGGCACGGCTGCTGGAGGTAATCACTGCGTGTGGACAGAGTTGCATCGCTTTTTTCATCGGCATAGCCGAGTGAATTCCAAATTTGCGCGCTTCGTAACTGCAAGCGGCAACCACACCGCGTTCATATCCTCCCACTAAAACCGGCTTCCCTTTTAAGGAAGGGTTGTTGAGGATTTCAACCGACACAAAAAAGGAGTCGAGGTCGAAGTGCGCAATATTTTTTTTAGAGACTTCCACAAACTACAAAGTTACCATTTTTTGAAGGGCTGGATAGATTGTGGTGACAGTCAATCAATTGGATGTGAAGAAGCAGTCGTCACTATTGTCCGGGAAAATTTTCACACTGGCACATTATTCTAAATAACGGTTAATGTATCAAAAATTGAAATCGCGTCCTCGATACTAGTAGTCGTCGAATGGTATCGCGATCACGCCAAATAAATATCCAGCAGTCCCTCCGGTAATTGAACAAGCACCTGCTTTTTTTTGTGATCGATCTTCTCGACAAATTCTTCGTGAAGAGGTATTAAGACTTCTTTGCCCTGTATATCCAGCCGGCAGATAAGTTGCTGCGGCTGCTCAATCACTTCCAGTATTTCTCCCAGCGCCTGGCCGTTATCCAGGATCGTATAGCCCAGCAGGGCGATGGGGGAGGATTGCGAAGAATATTTTTTAAACTCGGCCTCTGTGAGCCAAACGGGTCTTGGTACCAGCTTCATGGCTGCTTCACGGGTGATGATGTCTTCAAGTTGAATATAGAGTTCGGTTTCTGATTTAATACGTGCGTTTTTTATAAACCAGGGAATAAAAGAACCTTTCCTGTCCTCTATAAAAAAAGCCTGCAATCCTTTGAGTGATGTTTTTTTCCCGAGCTCATGCTGCAGGATCAATTCTCCCGAAACGCCATGGGCGGCCACCAGTTTTCCAATTTTGAGGTAAGAAGACATAGCTGCGAAAATAGGATATTGCGCGAAGGCGGGCACACAAAAAGAAAAGCCATTCACTGGGTGAATGGCTCTCTGAGAACTTTCAGGATTGGATATTTTATCCTTCCGAACCGCTGTCCTCGGTTTTACGCTCCGGACGACGGCCAACCGGTGCACGGCGGGCGCGTTTTGCGCGGTATGCTTCTTCCTGGCGTTTTTTCACCTGCGCATCGTGCTCAGCACTCCACTTGGTGAATTTTTCCATTGCAGTTGCTTCATCAAACAGACCCAGGCCAACACCACGCAGGAGGTGTTTCAAATACAATACACCTTTAAAGCTGAGGATTCGGCGAACAGTGTCAGTAGGTGTAGCACCTTTGTTCAACCACTCCAATGCTTTCTGGCGGTCCAACTGGATAGTTGCCGGAACAGTCAGGGGATTGTAAGTACCTAATTTCTGGATGAATTTCCCATCGCGAGGTGCGCGGGCGTCAGCAACGACGATGAAATAGAAGGGTCTCTTCTTGGACCCGTGTCTCTGAAGACGGATTTTGGCTGCCATTTTAAATAGACATTTAACGGCGTTAAACAATAATTGTTAGTCCGGTTGAAACCGGGGAACGAAGATAAGGGAAAATAGTAAAAATGACACGTTATCAGCAAGAGATAACCTGAAAGAAGCGGTGTGAAAATGTAAAAATCCGGAAATACTGAAATCCAGGCCAATTATTGTCGGCAAACGCTGAAATTGACCTGTAAGTGGCTGATTATTAATCTTTTTTAAAACTGTGCGATTCGGCAATGGCTAATTTGACACAACTAATCATAATTTTCACAGTAGCACATTCATCCCATTTCCACATTTGTACTCCCATTTCCGCATTTGCATTTCATCATCGAATCATCGAATCGCCGAATTGATAAATTAGTCGGCACATTTCGATTTCATCATCGAATCAGCGAATTGCCGAATTAATGAATTAATCTCCACCTTATTTCTTCAATCCCATCATCTTTCCAAACATGCCCATTTTGTTCATGTTTTTCATCATGGCGCGCATTTGGTCAAACTGTTTCATGAAATTATTGACCTCTGTAATATCGCGGCCGGCACCTTTGGCAATGCGTTTGCGGCGGTTGCCGTCAATCAGGTCCGGATCAGCCCGTTCTGCAGGGGTCATGGAATTGATCATCGCTTCAATGCCCTTGAAAGATTCATCATTGATGTCCAGGTCCTTCAATTTATTGCCCGCCCCGGGAATCATTCCCAGCAGGTCTTTCATATTGCCCATTTTGCGAATCTGCTCCAACTGGGTCTTGAAGTCGGCAAAGTCAAATTTATTTTTCCGGAGTTTTCCTTCCAGCTTTTTAGCCTCCGCTGCATCAAATTGTTCCTGCGCTTTTTCTACCAGCGAGGTAATATCACCCATGCCGAGAATACGCTGTGCCATCCGGTCGGGATAAAACACATCCAGCGTTTCCATTTTTTCGCCACTGCTTACAAACTTGATCGGTTTGTCTACCGTGTATTTGATGGAAAGAGCGGCACCACCCCGTGTATCGCCATCCAGTTTAGTAAGTACCACACCGGTAAAATCCAGCCGGTCGTTAAAAGCCTTCGCCGTATTCACGGCGTCCTGGCCGGTCATGGAGTCAACCACAAAAAGGATCTCCTGCGGCTGAACGGCATTGCGGATATTCGCTACTTCTGTCATCATGGCTTCATCAATCGCCAGTCGGCCCGCAGTATCGATGATCACTACGTTTTTATTCTTGCTGCGCGCTTCTTTTACTGCATTTTCAGCAATGGAAACGGCATTTTTATTCTCAGGTTCCAGGTGTACATCCACGCCCACCTGCTCACCCAATACGCGTAGTTGTTCCATCGCTGCAGGGCGATAAATGTCAGCCGCTACCAGCATCGGTGAAAGCCCCTTCTTCGTTTTCAGGAAATTGGCGAGCTTGCCACTGAAAGTAGTTTTACCACTACCCTGTAAGCCCGCTATCAGGATCACTGCCGGGTTCCCTTTGGCATTAAAAGCGGCTTCCACGCCACCCATCAGGTCCGCCAGTTCATCCTTCACAATTTTCGTCATCAACTGGCCTGGAGAAATGGCGTTGATCACTTTTTCACCCATAGCCTTGTCTTTTACCTTGTCGGTAAATTCCTTGGCGATCTTATAGTTCACATCCGCATCCACAAGGGCACGGCGGATTTCTTTTACGGTAGTGGCGATGTTCAGTTCGGTAATCCTCGACTGTCCTTTCAGGTTTTTAAAGGCGCTTTCCAGTTTCTCTTGCAAACTATTGAACATACTATCAGTTTTTAGCCGGCGGAGCCGGTAGGGTGAAATAAAAAGTGAACATCAGGATGTTCACTTTTTAAAGAATTGCAAAGATAATGCAGAAGTGTAAAGTTGAGTTACGGTTCTTACAATTTTAGGTTAGGCGCCCAGGTAGGTGCGCAGTAATTTCGTTCTGTTACTGGTTTTCAGTTTGGTAATGGCCTTGTCCTTGATTTGGCGAACGCGTTCCCGGGTAAGGTTAAACTTCTCACCAATATCTTCCAGGCTCATGGGATGGTCTACACCAATCCCGAAAAAGAAGCAAATCACTTCTTTCTGGCGCTCAGTAAGCGTCTTCAGGCTGCGGTCTATTTCGGTTTTGAGCGACTGGTTATGATCAAGTTCGGCATCTGTTTTCTCCGCGTTGGGATTTTCCAGCACGTCCAGCAGCGTATTGTCTTCGCCTTCGGAAAGGGGCGTGTCCATACTCACGTGCCGGGCATTGATTCCCAGGGTGGCAGAAACCTCTTCCAGGTCCATTTGCAGCATTTCTGCCAGCTCTTCGGCTGAGGGCTCCCGTTCAAACTGCTGTTCCAGGGTGGAAAACGCCTTTTGGATCCTGTTCGTAAGCCCCACTTTATTCAGCGGCAGCCTTACAATACGGGATTGCTCAGCCAGGGCCTGCAGGATGCTCTGGCGAATCCACCAGACGGCGTAGGATATAAATTTGAATCCGCGCGTTTCGTCAAAACGCTGTGCGGCCTTGATAAGCCCCAGGTTGCCCTCATTGATCAGGTCTGGCAGGGATAAACCCTGGTTTTGGTACTGTTTTGCAACAGATACGACAAAACGAAGGTTGGCCTTGGTAAGGCGATCCAGCGACTTTTGGCAGCCCTGTTTGATCTGGGTGGCCAGGCGCACTTCTTCTTCGGGAGAAATGAGTTCTACCTTCCCTATTTCCTGAAGGTATTTCTCTAAGCTCTGAGATTCACGGTTCGTGATCGACTTCGTGATCTTTAATTGTCTCATGCTCATAGGTATGGTTTTAAGAATGGTGTATTTAAAGGGTTAAGAATTGATGGCTTTGCTAGCTTACGACTCTAAAAATACCCACCACGGCGGCTTTTCCAAGTTCAGAAATCATTGAACTTCAAAGCAATTTAACTAAAACTATAATATATACCAAAAAAATCTTAGGTTATTCTTAACGATTAGGCCGTCGTTTTATTTTACGACCGGGTTAAGGGTTGGTAAAGGCTGAAAAATAAACGATAAAATATTTTGACGGGTTGATTATTTTTTTATTATTGCACAGTTCGCTAAAGATTTTAACAAGAGACGATGAGCAGACAATTATATACGTTAGAGTTTCCGGTTCGGTGTTCTCCCTCTATTCTTTATGAGTTTCTTTCCACTCCCGCAGGTTTAGGTGAATGGTTTGCAGATAAAGTTGATGAACGAGACGGCATTTTTTATTTTGGCTGGAACGGCTCTTTTGACAAGGCCGACCTGTTGGAACATGAACAGGATAAATTTGTTCGTTTTCGCTGGCAATCTTCCCGCCAGGAGGAATATTTCGAATTTCGTATCGAAAAATCAGAGATTACCAATCAAACCATTTTGGTGATCAAGGATTTTGCAGAGAAGAAAGACATCAAGGACCAGTCCCTTTTATGGGACCACCAGGTGAAGGACCTTTTTCACCGTTTGGGTAACTGATCCTCCTGCAAAATTCCAAGTAACACCCGGTAACTGTCTGCCATGAAACCGGGAGCAGATTCCCATTGCGCAACCGGTAACCTGCAGGCCAGTTTGATGAATTGTTTTTCCGCCAGGCTGGCTGCCCAGCCCTCCTGCGAAAAACCGGCTGCCGGCCGGTAATTTGTTGGTTCAAAATGATGCTCCCACTCATCCTTACCAACACCTGCATAAAGATTCGCCGCTATCGCCCTATTCCGTGCGCCGGTTAATGCATGCAGATGCATTGCTGCGGAACGCCCGCCCAGGTGCAACGTGACACTGAAAAAATGCCCCCACCAGAATAGGGTTCGTATCGCAAAAACATCTTCCCTGGTAAAAAGACGAGGATAGTCGAGCACGAGGTAAGGCAAACCCTGGTAATTTTCACCGCGTGACAGTTTTGGTGGTTTATCCAATGCAGCAATTGGTAACAGGTGATGGTGCCCGGATACGATTGCTTCCACCTCCTGTTGCATGCCAATGAGCAGTTGCCCTGTTTTTTGCAGGATGGCGTTCTTTGTTAAAATCCAATCCTTGTTGCAGAGCAATTCCCGCTCCGTTGCCGAAAGTCTTATTTTTGCCGGGCTCATAACTAAAGATAGTGTTTAAAAAGCTGGATAAACTGGTACTCAGGGCCTTCATCGGCCCGTTTGTGGCAACGTTCTTTATTACGTTGCTGGTGTTAATTATCCAGTTTTTCTGGCTCTACATTGATGACTTTGTAGGGAAGGGACTGGACGCAAGCCTGATCGCGGAATTTATCTGGTACCAGAGCGCTGTACTGGTGCCGTTGGCCCTGCCACTGGCCATCTTGCTTTCCTCGCTGATGACTTTTGGCAACCTGGGTGAAACGTTTGAACTGGTAGCCATTAAGGCCGCCGGCATTTCACTGCTGCGCTTTATGCGCCCCCTTTTTATTTTTACAGTGTTCATCTGCGGCATTGCTTTTTTATTTTCCAACTACATCATTCCCGTTGCCGCGTTGAAATCAACCACGTTGCTGCGTGATATTGTATATGCCAAGCCTGCGTTTGATCTTCGGGAAGGTGTATTTTATGACAACATCCCGCAGTTTGCTATAAAAGTGGGAAAAAAAGAATCCAATGATAGCGTTGTTCGTGACGTGATCATCTACGAACAATCCAATGCCATCCAGGATAATTTCATCATCGCGCGAAGCGGTATCATGAAAGTTTCGCCAGACAAGCGTTTCCTGGAGTTCAATCTTAAAAATGGAAGGCGTTATGAAGAACGTACTTCGAACGGCTACGGTGTTACTGGTCAATATGTACGGATGGCATTTAAGGAGTACAAGAAAAAATTTGACCTGACCACGCTCGGGCTCATGGCCCGCACCCCGGATAGTCTTAACCGGAACGGTGAACGTTACTACAATATGCGGCAGCTGGATAAAGCCATCGATTCCATACAGCGGCTTTGCGATACAATTCAAAAACAGGTGCAACTGGGAACATTCAGCATCTGGAATTTTCGCGCCATGGTAGATAGCAACTGGAATACCGTTGCGTACAAAGACACCGGAAGGCATAAAGAAGCCCAAAATTTTAGTACCTGGCTTCCGGATTCAGCACGTAAACCGCTGGCAGAGCGCGTAACCGCCCTGGCAAACACGCTCAGCAATACAATTGTTACCGAAGCGCAGCGATTAAAGGATACAGAGCGCATTCTGCGCAAACACAAAATAGAATGGCATCGCAAAGTGGTACTGTCATTGGCTTGCCTGGTGCTGTTTCTCATTGGAGCGCCACTGGGATCCATTATCCGGAAAGGAGGACTCGGTATGCCCCTGATCCTTGCTATCGGGTTTTTTATGCTGTTTTATTTTTCGAGTACAACCGGCGAAAAATTTGCAAAAGAGAATACGATGAGTGTTTTTGCCGGGATGTGGCTGGCAACCTTCATTCTTCTTCCTATTGGACTGTTTCTCACTTATAAAGCGCTGCGCGATTCACAGTTGTTCAATAAAGATGCGTACCGCAAAATTATCAGCCGGATACGAGGCCTGTTTGGGCGCAAAACAACCAGCAACTGATTTTTCCCGCGATTAGAGTATCTTGTTGCAGCTAAACCTGTTGTATGAAATATTTTCTCTTCATTCTTCTTACAGCCTGTTTTTTCTCCTGTAAAAACAAAACGAATTCAACAGCACCAACCAGTGATAGCGCAGCGGGTGCTGGTGGAAATCATACAGCTACCATTAACCAGCCTCAAGTGCTTTCAAAAACAGAGCTGCCTGCTTCCATAAAATTTAAAGGCGTTTTTCATGAAGGATTTTCCTGGAGCGACAAATTGGGAGAGAATATACTTATTACCAGCCTGGTGCCGGTATATACCAGTGATGCAAAGAGATCCGACGACGGTGAAGCAGAACGCTCAGCCGAACTGTATGCATTCCATTTTATAAAAAAAGATACTGCGTGGAAACTTTTATGGAAACTGACCGATGCCGAAAAAGACTGTCTTTTTGATGTTACCTGCTCATTCCTGGATCAATCCACTACCATCACCGACCTGGATCACAATGGCATTGCTGAAACCAAGATCCAGTACAAACTTGCCTGCAGAAGTGATGTGTCGCCGGCGTATATGAAACTGGTCATGCACGAGGATAGCACAAAATATATCCTGCGCGGATCGATGTGGATAAAAGCATCAGATACGGATCAGTTTTTTGTTACAGAAAAAGATGCCGACCTGGAAAAACTCCCAAAGAAAAATGATGAATATGAGCAATTGTTGCAGACCTTTGGGCGCTATGAAACGGAGCGCGAGTTTTCAACCGCTCCTCCGGCTTTCCTGGAATATGCACGCAAGCAATGGATGCAGTTTGCAGTGGAAACAATAAACTAAATACGGCTGTTTGGAAAAACAACACCAGAATTTATCGGTTCAAAAATGGGTGGCGGCAATCTCCGTACTGCTGCTGGCGGTAAAGATCGTTGCCTATTACGCAACCAACTCTGTTGCGATTCTTACGGATGCGCTGGAGAGTATCGTGAATGTGGTGGCCGGGTTTATAGGATTGTATAGCCTTTACGTGGCAGCGAAGCCAAGGGATGCCGATCATCCTTATGGACATGGCAAGGCTGAATTTCTCTCCGCCGCAGTGGAAGGCACACTGATTGGCACCGCGGGCGTATTGATTATTTACAAGGCCGTAACAACGCTTCTACACCCCGTACCACTACGGAAAATAGATTATGGAATTTGGCTGGTGGCCGCAACAGCGCTGGTAAACTTCGGATTGGGGACCTATTGCCTGTTGGTGGGGCGCCGCAACAATTCGCTGGCGCTACAGGCCAGCGGCCGCCATCTTCAAAGCGATACATGGTCTACACTCGGTATTATTGCCGGACTGCTGCTGCTTTATTTTACCGGCTGGTCGTGGGTAGATAGTGCGGTTGCGATTTTATTTGGCTGCATTATCATTTTTACCGGCTACCGAATCCTTCGCTCTTCCATTGCCGGCATTATGGATGAGGCTGATGTTCAATTACTTGGGCGCATGGTGGAGATGCTGGAAAACAACCGGCACGACAACTGGGTTGATTTACACAACCTGCGGGTGATCAAGTACGGATCTATCATTCACGTTGATTGTCATCTTACTGTGCCCTGGTACCTGAATGTACACGAGGCGCATAATGAGATTGACCGGCTGGCAGGACTAATCCGGGAAGAATTTGGAGAATCCATGGAAATGTTTGTACACTCAGACGGATGCCTGCCGTTCCAATGCTCACTCTGCTCCAAGCACGACTGCCCCGTGCGAAAGCAAACTTTTATCCATAAAATTCGTTGGACATTAAAGAACGTATCTCAAAATAAAAAACACCAGTTGGAACATGACCAGGACAATCACCCGTTGGATTCAGGCTCAGGAGTTTGAAAGCGAGCATGATGGAAATATGATCAAAGTGGATGGCGCCAAAACGCATGGGCACGGTCCCAAGGCGCTTCTCCTTTCAGGCCTTGCCGGGTGTTCCGGCATCGATGTGGTGGAGATCCTGCATAAAAAAAGGGTGGAATTTTCGGATTTTTCAATGGTGGTGGAGGCAGATCAAACCACTGAGCATCCAAAGGTATTTAAAGACATTACCATCACCTACCAACTGCGTACGGCTGCTGAGAATGAAGATAAAGTGCGTAAAGCTATCGAACTGTCGTTGGAAAAATATTGCGGCGTTTCTGCCATGCTGCGAAAAAATTCAGCAATTCATTATAAATTGGAGCTACTGAAGTAATCTATGCTGTCGAAAAAATCACAATATGCCTTTAAGGCGCTTGCCTATCTCACGGAAAAATTTGATGAAGGTCCTGTACTGATCTCCGAAATTTCCCGTAAAAAGAAAATTCCGTTAAAATTTCTGGAAAATATCCTGCTCGAACTAAAAAAGGCAGATATACTGGATAGCAAAAAAGGCAAGGGCGGGGGCTATTTTTTAAAGAAAAGCCCGGAGAAGATCAAAGTGGCCACCATTATCAGGCTTGTAAACGGGCCCATTTCGATGTTGCCATGTGTAAGTCTCTATTTCTATGAACGTTGCAAGAATTGCAACGAAAAATACTGCGCGCTGCACGACCTCATGACCGAAGTGCGCGATGCCACATTGCAGGTGGTTGAAAACCGTACATTAAAGGATTTGCTCAAGTAACTATATCGTGTTGATAACAAACGTTCTGTTGAACAGAACTTTCCGCAAATTAAAAGTCCACTAACTTGGTGGGCTATTCTTGATCCCTTATTTTTGTATCCTTAAAATTTATCGCTTATGTCATTACGTCTTGGGGACAAGGCTCCCAATTTTAAAGCAAAGACAACTGCCGGAGAGATCGACTTTTATGAGTATCTCGGAGACGGTTGGGGTATTCTATTTTCACACCCTGCAGACTATACCCCTGTTTGTACAACTGAGCTGGGGCGTACTGCGTTGTTGAACGAAGAATTTGCAAAGCGTAATGTAAAAGTGCTTGCTGTAAGTGTTGATCCATTGGATAAACACGAGGGATGGGTAAAGGATATCAATGAAACGCAGCATTGCACGGTTAATTTCCCCATTATTGCTGATGAAGATCGCAATGTGGCCACGCTCTATGACATGATCCATCCCAATGCATCGGCTACGGCAACCGTTCGGTCGTTGTTTGTGATTGGTCCGGATAAAGCCGTAAAGCTGATCATTACTTACCCGGCTTCTACGGGTCGTAATTTTTACGAAGTATTGCGCGTGGTAGACTCACTGCAACTTACGTCTGGTTACAGCGTGGCAACTCCGGCCGACTGGAAGGCGGGTGAGGATGTAATTGTTGTTCCTGCTGTTTCCACAGAAGATGCGATCAAAAAATTTCCGAAAGGTGTGAAAGTGGTAAAGCCTTACCTGCGTTACACGCCGCAGCCTAATTTGTAATGCTTAACGAAGAATTTATACAGTCGCTGGAAATTGCGCCACTTGCGGATCGGATCCGGCAGGTGGCGGAATTGTTTCCGGGCCAGGTGGCATTTTCATCGTCGCTGGGGCAGGAAGACCAGGTGCTGACCGATATTATTTTTCGCAACAACCTGCCCGTACGCATCTTTACGATAGATACGGGCAGGTTGTTTAATGAGACCTATGAGCTGTTAGAGCGGACGGTAGCCCGTTACAAAAAGAATATCGATGTTTTTTTTCCGCAGGCCGATGAAGTGCAGGCTTTTGTGGCAGCAAACGGCATCAACGGTTTTTATGAATCAGTGGAAAATCGTAAATCATGTTGTTTTGTTCGGAAAGTGGAGCCGTTGAATCGCGCGCTGCGCGATGTAAAAGTATGGATCACCGGTTTGCGTGCAGAGCAATCTGACAACCGACGCAATATGCCGATGATTGAATGGAGCGGGGAAAAGCAATTATACAAGTTTAATCCGCTGATTCGTTGGACGTACGATGAAATGCTGGCCTACATTCATGAGAACAATGTGCCGTACAATCGCCTTCATGATAAGGGATTTATCAGCATTGGATGTGCTCCCTGCACCAGGGCAATTGAACCGGGTGAAGATGCCCGTGCCGGCAGATGGTGGTGGGAAGTTTCAAAAAAAGAATGCGGCCTTCATACGGCCTGATAGCCTGTCCGATTTTTACACAACCTGCCGATATAAAATTGGCAGAATGCGATGACCTGAAAAGTAGTAATGATGAGTGAAGCAGTATCAACTGAATTGAGAAAACTGGATTACCTGGATCAACTGGAGGCAGAAAGCATTCATATTTTCCGGGAAATAGCCGCCCAGTTTGAGCGGCCTGCCCTTTTATTCAGCGGCGGTAAAGACTCTATTACGCTTGTGCATCTGGCGCGCAAAGCGTTTGCGCCCGGTAAAATTCCATTTCCATTAGTACATATTGACACCGGGCATAATTTCCCGGAAGCGCTCGCATTCCGGGATGCATTGGCAGCAGAAGTTGGCGCCAGCCTGGTGGTACGAAAAGTGGAAGATACCATTCGCAGCCGCAGCCTGACCGAGCCGCGTGGAAAATTTGCCAGCAGGAACTGGTTGCAGACCTACACGTTGCTGGATACCATCGAGGAATTTGCATTTGACGCATGTATTGGCGGCGCGCGCCGCGATGAAGAAAAAGCGAGAGCCAAGGAACGGATCTTTTCTGTTCGGGATGAATTTGGTCAATGGAATCCCAAACTGCAACGCCCGGAGCTCTGGAATATTTATAACGGCCGCATTCATAAAGGAGAAAATGTGCGCGTTTTTCCGATTAGTAACTGGACTGAACTGGATGTATGGAATTATATCCGCCGCGAGAATATCGCGCTGCCATCTATCTATTTTTCGCATGAGCGGGAAGTGCTGGAGCATGAAGGCCAGTTGATCGCCGTATCGGAATTTATTCAGATTGACCCGGAAGATCGCGTGGAAAAAAGAAAAGTGCGCTATCGCACCGTGGGCGATATGACCTGCACCGCTGCCGTGGAATCTGTAGCTGCAACGCTTGACGAAGTGATCAATGAGATCATCAGTACCCGCATCAGTGAGCGCGGGGAAACCCGTATTGACGACCGGGTAACAGAAGCTGCGATGGAAGATCGTAAGAAGAACGGCTATTTCTGATTACCTATTTAATAACCAGACCCAATAAAAGATATGGACCTGCTTCGTTTTATTACCGCCGGAAGTGTAGATGATGGAAAAAGCACCCTGATCGGTCGTTTATTGTACGACAGTAAGAATATTCTCGTGGACCAACTGGAAGCGCTGGAGCGCTCCACCAAAAACAAAGAAGCAGGCGAAGTGGACCTCGCGCTGCTTACAGACGGACTGCGTGCTGAGCGCGAACAGGGCATTACGATTGATGTGGCCTATCGCTACTTTACCACTCCACGTCGGAAATTTATCATTGCAGATGCTCCGGGGCACGTGCAATACACCCGCAACATGATAACAGGAGCTTCCAATGCCAGCCTGATCATTATTCTTGTAGATGCGCGGCAGGGCGTGGTGGAACAAACGCGTCGCCACTCGATTATCGCATCGCTGCTGAAAATAAAGCACGTTGTGGTAGCCGTGAATAAAATGGACCTGGTGGATTATGCCCGCGATGTTTATAATAATATCGTGATCGATTATTCAGCCGTAGCCCGGCAGTTGGGTTTAGATGAAGTAACCTATATTCCTATCAGCGCATTGCGCGGAGATAATATTGTTGACAGGTCTGCCAACATGGACTGGTATGAAGGAACGCCGCTGCTGCAATTCCTGGAAGAAGTGGAACTGGACCATGATATTAACCTGGAAGATCCCCGGTTCCAGGTGCAACTCGTAATTCGTCCGCAAACAGAAGCGCTGCATGATTACCGTGGTTATGCAGGCCGGGTGATCAGCGGCGTATACAAGAAGGGCGATAAAATCCAGGTATTGCCCGCAGGCATCAGCTCAACAATCAGTGCGCTTGAAGTAGGTGGCAAAGAAGTGGAGGAAGTATTTGCGCCACAGGCTGCGGTATTACGTTTGGCAGATGATATCGATATCAGCCGTGGCGATACGATTGCAAAAGAAGACAACCTGCCCCGGGTTGCGTCAGAACTGGATGTTGTGCTTTGCTGGCTGGGCGATAAACCGCTACAGCCCGGTAATAAATATTACCTGCAGCACAATGGACGACTGGTGCGGGCAGTGGTTCGCGATATTGCCTATAAGATTGATGTAAACACATTACAACAACAGGAGCCAGATGGGCCGGTGAAATTGAATGAAGTAATTCGCGCAACGATAAAAACGGCAACACCACTGGTATTTGATTCATTTGAGCGCATCCAGGAAAATGGAAGCGCCATCCTGATCGACGAGACCAGCAACAGTACTGTAGCGGCGGTGCTGCTACAGTAAATTTTTTTGTTATATAACTCTATAAAAATAGTAGACTAATGTCCGTTCATTTCGATATCCAGGATGTGATCATTGCAGGCGCTGGTCCCGGTGATCCGGATTTGATCACTGTAAAATTGCAAAAAGCGCTTGCCAGTGCAAACGTTATTATTGCTGACCGATTGGTAAACCCGTTGATCCTGTCTGACAATGCCAATCCCAACGCGCAAATTATACTTGCGGGGAAGCAGGGTTACAACGACAATTCCTTTAACCAGGAAGAAGTGACCGCATTGCTGGTGTCGAACGCATTGGCAGGTCATAAAGTGGTGCGGCTAAAAGGCGGCGATGTTGCCTTTTTCAGTAATGTTTTGGATGAAATAATGGCGTTGAAAGCTGCCGGAATCGGTTTTGAGATCATTCCCGGCATTACGGCCGCATCCGGCGCTTCTGCATATACCGGTATACCTCTCACAGCCCGTGGTTTTTCACAGGGCGTGCAGTTCATCACCTTTAACCCCAATAGTTTTTACAGTCCCGGCCGCTGGAAGGAGTTGGCGCAGAGCAATGATACGCTGGTATTTTATATGTCTACAAAAAATATCGCCGATGTAGCGGAACTATTGCTGCGCTATAGCAAGAAACCCGCAACACCACTGGCGGTGGTTGAACAGGCAACTACTGAAGCGCAACAAGTGCATCTTTCAACATTGCAAGATTGTCGCTCTGATTTCGCGGGAATCGTGTTCAGTTCTCCTTCTCTCATCATCGTGGGTGATGTGGTTCAACTTTACCAGGAATTCAACTGGTTTCGCCCGCAGGGCAGTGCATCTGTATTTCCGCAATTATTAATGCGATAGTTATGCTGACCAAAGAAAGGTTTAAACAACTGCAGGAGCTGATTGATATTTCCAGCAAGGAAGAATTGATTTGGATAAATGGCTACCTCGCCGGTTTGGTAGGTAGTGATCCTGTATCGGGCAGCGTGGTGCCTGAAAAACAGCAAGCGCCGGTTAAAAAAATTAGCCTGGCATACGGCACCGAAACGGGAAATTCAAAGCGTCTCGCTACACAGCTTGCAGGTATTGCTAAAAAGAAAGGCGTGCACATGAAGTTGGTTGGACTTGACCAATACCGCCTGGCCGATCTTTCCAAAGAGGAATTTTTTTTCATCGTCATCAGTACCCAGGGTGAGGGTGAACCGCCAGCACCGGCCCGCGGGTTTTATGACCACCTGTTTACCGATGGCCTGTTATTGCCTAATTTGAAATTTGCCGTGCTTGCCCTTGGAGATAGCTCTTACCCGCAGTTCTGCAAAACAGGTGACGACGTGGATACGCAACTGAAATTGGCAGGCGCTAAAGCGCTGCTGGCGCTACGGAAATGCGATGTAGACTATGAGGCAGATGCTGAAGAATGGCTGGCTGCTGTGCTGGAGCAGGTTCAGCAATCAGCTGCTCCGCCGACACCGACTGCTGCGCAGGTGAAGAAAGCTGTGGGTAAAAAATTCTACGAGGGGACAGTGTTGGCGAATGTGAACCTGAACGATCGCGGCTCTGTGAAAAATACCTACCACATTGAAATTGCCACCGAAGAGCCTGTGGACTATGAGCCAGGTGATACCATCGGGATCATTCCACAAAACCGAGAAGATGTGGTTAGCCGTATTTTTCAGCTTACAGGAATTGATCCAGACCTGGAGCTAACAACGGCAAAGTCGAGCGGGACTGTTAGGGAACTGTTGCTGAGGCATTTGAATATTTGCTTCCTGCTCTCATCAACAGTAAAAAAATATGCCTCAATTACAGGCCAGGAGATCCCGGATATCCGCATGGACCTGGTAGACCTGCTTCGTATTTACCCGGTAAAAGACACGGAACAGTTTATCGAAATAATAAAAACATTATTACCCATCGCGCCGCGCCTGTATTCAATTGCTTCGTCGCCTGCGGCACATGGCATCAACGAAGTGCATATTACGGTTGCACGTGACCGTTTCCTGGCGCAGGATGAGCAGCGTTATGGGCTTTGCAGCGAGTTCCTGGGTGATTATCCTGTTGGCGCAAACCTCCGGTTTTATGTGCATAAGAATAAGCACTTCCGGCTACCGGCTGCGGAGAAAGACGTGATTATGATTGGTCCCGGAACAGGCGTTGCGCCGTTTCGTTCCTTTCTTGCAGAGCGGGATGCAACCGGCGCACCCGGTCGGAACTGGTTTTTCTTCGGAAACCAGCATTTCACCACCGATTTTCTTTACCAACTGGAAATACAAAATTTTGTACAAACCGGTGTTCTTAATCGTATTGACCTTGCATTTTCAAGAGACCAGCAGGAAAAGGTATACGTTCAGCACCGTATGCAACAACACGCAGCCGATCTTTTTTCATGGATTGACGGCGGCGCCTCTGTTTTTGTAAGCGGTACAAAAGATCCCATGAGTAAAGACGTTGAACAAACATTGCTTTCTATTATTGAAAGCCACGGTGGCAGAAATCCCGACGACGCAAAAGCGTACCTGGAGCAATTGAAAAAAGAAGGACGATACGAAAAAGATGTTTACTAAGACAAAAGATAAACATGGATAAGAAGAACAATCAATCACCTGTAGAGCGGATCAAACTGGCCAGCGATGGGCTGCGCGGTACCTTAAAGGAAAGTCTTGACAATCCACTTACCGGTGCATTGTATGAAGATGATCAGTCGCTGATCAAATTTCATGGCATGTACCAGCAGGATGATCGTGACCGGCGGGAAGAGCGAAGCCAGAAGAAACTGGAATGGCTTTATTCATTCATGATCCGGCTTAGGCTGCCCGGCGGGTTTTTATCGGCCAGCCAGTGGGTTGGCTTGCATGATATTGCCGGCGAATTTTCTACGGGAGTGATAAAGATCACTACGCGCCAAACAGTGCAGTTGCATGGTATTCTTAAATCCAAAATACGTCCAACAATCCAATCGTTTGATACATTAAAACTGGATTCTATTGCCGCCTGCGGCGATGTAAACCGTAATGTAACCTGTACGGCTGTGCCGGCGTCACTTCCGGTGCATGAGGAGGTTTTTGGCTATGCAGATGCCATTAGCAGGATGGCACTTCCGAAAACCAGGGCTTATTATGAGATATGGCTTGACCAGGAAAAGCTTGCTGAAAAAACCGAAGAAGATCCTTTATACCAGCAGCAATACCTGCCCAGGAAATT
The DNA here is from genome assembly GCA_048498035.1 of Bacteroidota bacterium. Lineage (GTDB taxonomy): Bacteria > Bacteroidota > Bacteroidia > Chitinophagales > Chitinophagaceae > CADEDV01. The sequence continues at coordinate 61,738 of JBEHYT010000022.1, forward strand.
TAAGATTGGGATCGCCATTCCGCCTAACAATGACGTCGATGTTTTCACCAACGACGTTGCATTAATTGCAGTGGTTCAAGATGGCGTCTTAAAAGGATTTAATATCGCGGCTGGTGGTGGACTTGGTACAACACATGGCAATGATAAAACCTACCCCAGGCTGGCATCACTCCTGGGGTTTGTACCGGCTGGCGAAAAAACGATGAAAGCCGTATATGAGATCATGACCATTCAACGTGATTTTGGTAACCGGGCTGATCGTAAACTGGCGCGACTGAAATACACGCTGGATCAAATGGGAGAAGCTGCTTTTAAAGCCGAACTTGAAAGTCGTTGTGGATTTGACCTTGATCCTGTTGTTTCTTTTGAACTTAATTTCCGGGAGGATCAATACGGGTGGTCGCAGGACTTCCGCGGCAACTGGTTCTTTACCCTTTTCGTTGAAAACGGCCGGGTACTGGATAGCGAACATGTTGCAATGAAAACAGCGTTGCTTGAAATTGCGAGAACGGAAAAGGTTGCTTTCCGGTTTACGACAAATCAAAATCTCATTCTTTCCGATATTCACCCGGATAATAAGCAGGCAATTGATGAATTGCTTGAACAGTTCAATCTTCATCAACACAACAGGAACGCAAAAGCCCTGCGCAAAAATGCAATGGCCTGTGTGGCCTTTAATACCTGTCCCCTGGCGCTGGCGGAGGCGCAACGGTATTTGCCCTCGCTGATTGATAAACTGGAGCCGCTGTTGGAAAAACATCAGTTGACAGACGAAGGAATTATTATGCGGATGACGGGTTGCCCAAATGGTTGTGGCAGGTCAACAGCCGCCGAGATCGGTTTGATTGGAACCGCGTATGGCAGGTATAACCTGCATATTGCCGGGGACCGGAACGGGCAACGATTGAACCGGAAGTATAAGGACCACGTGGATGAGCAGGCGATACTGCAGGAACTGGATACACTTTTTGCAAAATATAAAACAGAGCGCGCGCCAGGCGAGAACTTTGGTGATTTCTGCGATCGCATATTTCCGGCTACGGCGGTAGGAATTTGATTAAAAAGATCGAAATGAGAGATGTTAGAGAATTGATACAGGAGCGTATGGATGGACTGAAGAAAAGCGGTGCATACCGGCATTTCCTGGAAGTAAACAAAAGTGCGCAGCATTTCCCGGTTTTTCATTTCACAGATCAATCGGGTACGCAGCGGTCTGCTATTAACTGGTGCAGTAACGATTATCTCTGTATGAGTACGCGAGAGGAAGTTATTGCCAAACTCAGTTTTGTGGCGCATCGCAGTGGCGCTGCCAGCAGCGGTACCCGTAATATATCCGGAACTACGAATCATCACCGGGAGCTGGAAACAACATTAGCGCAATGGCATCAGCAGGAGACGGCGTTGGTTTTTAATGGCGCCTACCAGGCAAATATGACTACGCTGCAAACAATTGGGCGGCATATTCCCGATTTAATCTTTATTTCTGATGAGCGCAATCATGCGTCGCTGATTGAAGGAATGAGGGCGGCGGGAAACAGGAAGGAGATCTTCCGGCATAATGATCCCGCGTCGTTAGAAGCTATTCTTCGCGAATTGCCGTCGGATGCTCCACGGATGATCGTATTTGAATCCGTGTACTCCATCAAGGGCACCGTGGCGAAGCTGGCAGAAATCATCGCCCTGGCAAAAAAATATGATGCGCTTACTTATCTTGATGAAGTACACGCCGTAGGAATGTATGGACCTACCGGTGCGGGCATGCTGGAACAACTTGGCCTGCAGTCTGAAGTTGATATTGTAAATGGCACACTTTCCAAAGCGATCGGTGTATTTGGGGGTTACATCGCAACATCTGCATTATTTGCTGATTTCATTCGCAGTTTTGGCCCGGGTTTTATTTTTACAACCTCATTGCCGCCCGCAATTTGTGCTGCAGCAGGAAAGAGTATCGCATTGCTGCAACAGGATGAGAAGGGGCGTATTGCATTTCACCAAAACGTGGCCGCACTCCGTACACTGCTGATCAGCAACGGTATTCGTTTTTCAGGCCATTCTTCCCACATTACCAGTGTTCATATAGGAGATGCAACACGCTGCGCGGACGTGGCGCGACAACTGCTGGAGCAGCATGGTCTTTATCTTCAGCCTATTAACCATCCAACAGTTCCACGCGGTGAAGAGTGCCTCCGGATCATTACCACGGCTCGTCACCTGCCCAAACATATTAATCACCTGGTTTATAGTCTTACCAAAGTTTTGAATGAAAACAATCCGAATTATCGGCAGGAACTCGAAATTGTCGCTGCTGCAAATGGACATCGTGAAGCGGAAGATTGAAAGCACGATACCCGGTAGTATTGTTACAATGCTTGCCAGGACAAGCCGTGGCGATATGCTACAGGATATTCCCCTGCAATCCGTGGAAGGCAGCGATTTTTTTACCGGGGATATTTTTAGCGAACTTGAAACAGGCTCGGCAGACATTGCCGTGCATTCACTAAAAGACATGAGCGCTGCTCATTTTTTTGGTGGTAACCAGTTCGCCGTTGTTGACCGGGATGACACGCGTGACATCGCCATTTTTAACCCGGATGTATTGGAAAAAGCCCGCCAGGGCAAAACGCTTCGAATTGGAACCTGTTCGCCCCGCAGGGAGGAAATGGCGATTGGTTTTTTGCACGATGCAATTCCTGTTCCCAATGAACAATTTCAATTAGTGCCAACAGTTATTAGGGGCAATGTGGATAGTCGCTTGCGTAAACTCGCCGATGGGCAATATGATGGCATCATACTCGCTACTGCCGGACTAAACCGGTTGTTACTGGGAGACCATGCGGCCGCAATCAGGCAACTTCTTGCAGACCGTCCTTTTATGTTGCTGCCACTTGTGGAATGTGTGCCCGCTCCCTGCCAGGGCGCGATTGTAGCAGAAGCAATGACTGCCAATAGTTGGGCCTGCGAGGTACTTGAACTAATAAATAATAAAGAATTATTCGCTGCCTGCAGCGAAGAGAAGAAACTGGCTGCAACATTCGGCACCGGCTGCGAACAACGATTTGGTGTAACCACGTTTTCAAATGAAAATTACAAAGCCAGGTATGCCGGTGGTCGCGATGAAAATGGAAATCTTTTTTCAAAATGGCTAAACCTGCCTGCTAACGCATTGTACAAAGAACCGCTGTTTAGCAGCGCAGATTACATGGGTCAATTTTTTACTTATGGAATTCAGTCGTTGCCCGCGATACAGGAGTCTGTGGTTTTTGTAGCCAATTACAAGGCAATAATAAATGAGGAGTTAGTAGACGTATTACAACAGCGCCAGGTATGGGCTTCCGGTACCAAGACCTGGCTGCAACTGGCCGCACGCGGAATTTGGGTAGCTGGCTGTGCAGATGCAATGGGACTTTCATTCCTGGAGGAAGCCTGGACAATGCCGCTGCTCAACATCAACCGGGACCAGGTTGGAATTATTACCCACAAAGATGCCGTTGCAGGCTGGCAGGAAAAAGGCTGGCATGCGTACGCCAGTTATGAGTTGCTGGCAAAAGCGTCACAAGGTGAAAATTTAAAAGAACGGCTTCGGAGTGCAGCTTTTGTATTCTGGACCAGCTTCAATCAATATGATTTACTCCGGGATGCTGTGCCGATGGGTGTGCAACATGCCTGTGCATCCGGAGAAACGGCCAATCGTTTCCTGGAAGCGGGGATTAACCCGCTCTTATTTCCAACTATTAAATCCTTTCAGCAATGGAGACAAGAATGTTCCCGGTCAATCAACGCCGCCTGAGAACAAATACCCAGATGCGCGAACTGGCAGCTACCGTGAAGCTTTCCGCAAGAAGTTTTATCCAGCCACTTTTTGTAGACGCCACTTTAACGGAACCAAGGGCCGTGAAGGGATTGCCATTTGTGCAGGTAGATACGGCAGAATCCGTTTTGCGGACCATTGAAGCAGATCTTGAAAACGGCATCAATAAGTTTTTGCTATTTCCGGTTCCTGCTCAAAAAGCAGCAACATCGTTTGACTTCTCATTTGCAGCATCGCTTGTACATTCCATCCGTGAAAATTTTGGAGATGCCGCCTGGGTTGCAGCTGACCTGTGTTTATGCAGTTATACAAGCCATGGGCACTGCGGTATTTTGGACGCCGCACAATCAAAATTATTAAATTCTGCAACTGTTGAACAACTTGCCCGCTATGCCGGTATACTGGCACAGGCCGGCGTGCAGTGTATTGCGCCAAGCGATATGACAGATGGCCGGATAGGAGCTATTCGTACACAACTGGATGCATTGGGATTCGAAGATGTGAGTATCCTGAGTTATTCGGCCAAATTCAGTTCACAGTTCTATGGGCCGTTTCGCGATGCCTGTCACTCGGCTCCCCAGGCAAAAGGACTACAGGATCGCAAAAGCTACCAATTGTCGCCCGCTAATCCGAATGATGCCATTCGTTGTGCATTGCGGGATGAGCAGGAGGGTGCGGATATGATTATGATAAAACCCGCCACACTTTACCTGGATATTATCAAAGAGATACGTGCACGGGTGCTGAAACCCGTGGTAGCCTACCATGTAAGCGGGGAATATGCCGGGTTGGAAGGCCTTGCGGCCAATGGGCTGGTTGACCGTGCCCTGGCGCACCTGGAGGTATGGACTTCTTTACAGCGCAGCGGTGCCGATAGCATTATTTCTTACGCAGCCCGCGAGGCGCGGAACTGGATCAACAACCAACAATTTTAAATTTGTATGGAGCAGGAAATCGATCATCAATTATCAGGACAGGCGTTGGAGAAACGAGCCACAAACACATTGTTCCCGGTCTTTCTAAAACTGGAGCAGCTACAAACGCTTGTAGTAGGTGCAGGTCATGTAGGTTTGGAAAAGTTGACTGCGCTATTGCACAATGCACCCGCGGCAACCATTACCATTGTGGCACCGGAGGTAAATGCAGCTGTGAGAGCGCTTGCAGAAAAGCATCAAAACTGTACGTTGTTGCAACGAAATTTTGAAGAGAACGACCTGGTAGGGAAAGACCTTGTATTGCTTGCAACCGATGATCCTGCGCTTCACCAGGCAATTCGCAATAAAGCTGCGGAACGGCACCTACTGGTCAATGTAGCGGATACGCCTGGACTTTGTGATTTTTACCTGGGGAGTATTGTGCAAAAGGGAAATCTAAAGATCGCGATTTCAACCAATGGCAAATCACCCACCGCCGCCAAGCGCATCCGCGAAGTGCTGCAGGATACCCTTCCCGGTGAGTTAGAGGAAGTGATCGAAAATCTTCATCTCGTGAGAAACAGGATGAATGGCAATTTTAGCGAAAAAGTAAAAAAACTGAATGCGCTCACCCGCGTTCTCGTTGAAAAGAGTTCCGCGGAAAAAGAAATAAACTGGCGCCGGATAGCCACATATTCACTGATCGCGTTTGCATTGATGCTGGTAGGCTATTTCATTTTCTCTTATATCCCGCTTAAGCAACTTACTACAGATGCGATTTCCGCCTACCACTCACTGGATAAAAACTTTCCATTGATGTTACTCGCAGGATTTTTGGCACAGATGGTAGACGGCGCACTGGGTATGGGCTATGGAGTTACCAGCGCAACTATTCTTTTATCAGTGGGCGTTAGTCCTGCCGCCATCAGCGGAAGTATTCATACCGCGGAAATGTTTGCCAGCGGAGCATCAGGCTATAGCCATTACAAATTTGGAAACGTAAACAAAAAACTGTTCAGGGCGCTGTTGATCCCGGGGGTTATCGGGGCCGTATTGGGAGCTGTGTTGCTAACCCAACTGGGAGAAAGACATGTAGGTTATATTCGCCCGGTGATGGCCGCCTACACCATGTTCCTCGGTGTCCGGATTTTACTACTGGCATTTCGCAAACAACGCCTTCAGAAGAAATTTAAACATTACGGCATATTGGCAGGAGCCGGTGGTTTTCTCGATTCCTTTGGCGGCGGAGGCTGGGGGCCCATTGTTACCACAACCCTTATTACAAAAGGCAGGAGCCCCCGCTACGTAATAGGTTCCGTAAGCCTGGCAGAATTTTTTGTAACACTGGCCAGCGCATTTACATTTTTTACATTACTGGGCGTTGCGCACTGGCAGGCAATTGTAGCGCTGGTGGTAGGCGGATTGATAGCGGCACCACTGGCAGCCAAACTGGCGGGTCGGCTACCACGTAAAACCTCCTATATATTATTGGGATTGCTGGTGGTAGGATGGAGCATCAAAATATTGGCCGCGATATTATAGAAGATAACAATGCATGATAGCCGTAAACTCCGGATCAAAAACGCCGGGTGCGGCGTATCTTTGTAGCCTTTCGTAAAGTTCTAACCAGCGGAATATGTCATACAAACCAGAAACAAAAGCCATTCGTATCCAGACTGCAAAAACAGGTGAGAAAGAACACTCCACACCTATGTTTCTTACCAGTAGTTTCACCTACGATTCTGCTGAAGAAATGGCAGCTGCGTTTGCAGATGATTCACTCGACATCAATATCTATTCCCGGTTCTCCAATCCCACAGTTGACGAATTCATCGAGAAAATTGCCGCGCTGGAAGGTGCAGAAGATGGCATCGCAACCGGTACCGGGATGGCTGCTGTTTTTTCAACGTTTATGACATTTCTCTCCAGCGGCGATCATATCGTATCGGCATCCGCCGTATTTGGATCTACCCATACCATCCTTACCAAATATTTGCCCAAATGGGGAATTGATTTTTCCTATTTTGACATGACCAAACCGGAAACGATAGAAGAACTGGTTCGCCCCAACACAAAAATGCTTTATGTGGAAACACCGAGCAACCCCGGGCTGGATATCATCGACCTGGAATGGCTGGGTAAATTTTGCAAAACACGGAAAATTTTACTGGTAGTGGATAATTGCTTTGCCACACCCGCGGTTCAACAACCGATCCGGTTTGGCGCCGACCTCGTTTTACATTCTGCTACTAAATTTATCGATGGACAGGGCCGCGTACTTGGGGGTGTGGTTGTTGGCAATAAAGAATTGGTAAAGCAACTTTATCTCTTTGTTCGTAATACGGGGCCTTCCCTCAGCCCGTTTAATGCATGGGTGCTCAGCAAAAGCCTTGAAACCTTACATCTGCGTATGGATAAGCATGCGTCCAATGCCCTGGAGCTGGCGCGGCGTCTGGAAGGTCACCCTGCCATCAGCTTTGTAAAATATCCGTTTCTTCCCACGCATCCACAATATGCAATTGCGCAAAAGCAAATGGCCAATGGCGGCGGTATCGTCGCGTTTGAATTAAAAGGAGGAATTGAAGCCGGTAGAATATTTTTAAACGGCCTTAAGATGATCTCAATGACGAACAACCTCGGCGATAGCCGGACGATAGCATCTCACCCTGCGTCTACAACACACTCAAAGTTATCTGATGAAGAAAGACAGTCTGTTGGTATCACGCCGGGATTAATCCGGATCTCTGTGGGGTTGGAACATGTAGATGATATTCTTGCCGACATTATCCAGGCACTGGGTTGATCAGGATCGTTTTTTTGCAACCACCCATTTTTCCAGTTGCTGTATAGTTGCTTTCAAATCCTTGGATAAGGGCGCTTCCAGGTCAATAACATTGCCCTGTTGATCGGTAAACGATAGCTGCCAGGCATGAAGCGCCAGCCGGTTCAGCAATGGCCGCTCTTCCCATTCATTTTTCGACAGCTTGAATTTTTTCTGTTTCAGGGATGATAACAATACAGGCTGACCGTCGCCGTACAGGGGATCGGCTACAATAGAATGACCTATTTCCCTGGCATGCACACGTATCTGGTGAGTCCGGCCGGTATGTATCCGGAATTGTAAAAGGCTATATGGTCCCAACTCTTTCATCACTTCGTAGTCGGTAATACTTTCCTTTCCCCTTCTGTGAATCAGCATTGTTCCATTGCCCGCTGAATGCTCTGCAATCGGCGCGTCAATGGTTCCTGTCTTTTCTTCGGGCGTGCCAAGCACAAGGCCCTGGTAGATCTTCCTGGTTTGCCGGTTTTCAAATTGTGCAGAAAGATGTTTGTGCGCCGCTGCGCTTCGCGCAAAAATGATCAGCCCACTGGTATCTTTATCCAGCCGGTGTACGGTAAATATTCCGTCATACTGCGCGGCTAACAATTGCTTTAATGATACTTCTTTTCCCTCCCGGTCCGGGATGGACAAAAGTCCCGATGGCTTGTTTACCGCGATAAAATCATTGGTAACAGTAAGGATGATGTCTGATAACTTCATTCAGCAACAGGTAAAATGATTAGCGTTTGCCTTTTCCAAAATGTTTCAGGTCGCGCACCTCTTTCTCGCTCAGGAAGCGCCATTTTCCGCGATCTACATTTTTCTTGGTCAACCCGGCAAACATTACCCGGTCCAGGTTTTTTACCTGGTAGCCTAATGATTCAAAAATGCGGCGCACAATGCGATTGCGCCCGCTGTGTATCTCAACGCCAATTTGTGTTTTATCTTTACTGTCGCTGTACGCAAGTACATCTACAGGAGCAACTCCATCTTCCAGCACAACCCCTTTCAATATTTTTTCAAAGTCGGCCTTTTCAAGGGGTTTATCCAGCGTAACAGCGTAGATTTTTTTCACCTCATGACTGGGATGTGTCAGTTGCTGCGCCAGTTCGCCATCATTGGTCAGCAGTAACACACCGGAGGTATTACGATCAAGCCGGCCAACAGGATACACGCGTTCGCCGGAATTTTGTCCAACCAGGTCAATCACCGTTTTCCGGTTTTGCGGATCATTGGTGGTTGTCAGGTAATCTTTAGGTTTATTAAGAAGAATGTAAATGAGATTTTTGGCGAGGAAGATTCGCTTGCCATTTACACGAATTTCATCCTTGGAAGAAACGCGATGTCCCGGCTCTGTAACCAGTTCACCATTCACTTTCACATTACCGTCTTTTACAAGTAGCGCGGCTTCGCGACGCGCACAAATCCCGGCATGGGCAATAAACTTATTCAGCGGCATTTGGCCGGTATCAGCGGGACGCTGGTGGGTAGCAGGTGGCTGGATTCCTTTTCCCGGCTCCTGCATGCGGCTCCGTTGCTTTTTTTCTTCAAAAAAGGCCTCGCGATCCTTTTTCCATTTTCTTTTTTCTGCTTTGAAATGTTCCTTAATGGCGGCGGGGCTTCGTTTGGCGCCAAACTTGGCAGCCATGCCGGATACAGGTTTAGCACTGCTTTTACGGCCGGGGGAGTTACTTTTTTTCATACTGTGCTGTTTTACAACAGGTAATACTACAAAGGTACGAAAAATGGACGGGATGGGTGCTAGAGATTGCTAATCGGTTGCAGACCAGTTCATTTCCAACAATAAAACAGCCCACCCCGAAAGGGATGGGCTGTTCTGTATGAATAACATAACTGTTTAACGCGTTGCGTTGTCATCGGCTGTTTTAGCAGGTGCGTCATCCTGATCTTTCTGCTTGTGGCCTTTCATTTTATCCTTTTTCATTTCCTTCATCTTCTGCAACTGATCCTCGGTAAGCACTGACTTCATATTTTCTTTTTGTGCCTTCATCAGTTCTTTGATCTGGTCTTTCTTCTGCTCATCAGTCAGCGAAGCATCTTTACGGATTGCCTGGATCTTCGCCATATTCGCCTTGCGGTCTTCGGCCAGTTTGGAGCGTTGTTCATCCGTCAGGTTCAATTGTTGCTGAAGATGGGCATCATGTTTTTTACCGGCATCGGCTCCTTTGTTGGCTGCATCTGCTTTGGCTTTTTCAAGCTGTGTTTTTTGCTCATCGGTTAGAACGGCCTGGATTTTTTCCTCACGATCTTTACGGATGGCTGCCATCTTTTCCCTCGACACATCCGCTGTAAGTTGATCATCTTTTTGCAATGCCTCTATTTGCTGGCGTGTTTCCTGGTTGATGGATTTCATCTTTGCCTTCTGGTCTGCTGTCAGGTTCAGGTTGGCAAACTGCTTTTTATCGCCTATTTTTTCGCGTGTATGCGGCTTGTAGCCTTCATCTTTCCGGTCGGGGATCTCCTGCGCACAAACAACGGCCTGGAAGGCAAATACCGCGGCCAGGATCAATACAATCTTTTTCATTATTGTTTTATTTAATTCGTGTAATCAATAAGCCGTGCCCGAAAAGGCACCGAGCTAAGACTGCTGGCGGAGATCGAAGTTTAACGTCCCGGACGTTTTTCTATGCAAAGAAATGTGAAACTAGTGGTCTTTGTTAGCCAGCTGGCCGCACGCGGCATCAATGTCTTTGCCCCGGCTGCGCCGCAAACGTGCATTTACCTTATGTTTTCCCAGGTAGGCCATAAAAGCTTCCACTTTTGCCTCGTCGGGTTTTTCGAATTTGGCAAAGTCGATGGGATTGTATTCGATAATATTGATCAGGTCTGCAGGTACCTGGCGATAGATCTTGATCAGTTCATCGGCATCCTGTAATGAATCATTGAAGTCTTTAAACAGGATGTATTCAAACGTGATCTCGTTTTTGGTATGCTTGTAAAAATAGTTGAGTGCGTCAATCAGGGTCTTGATATTATTGCTGTCATTGATCGGCATAATTTCATGCCGTTTGGCATCGTTGGCCGCATGTAGCGACAGGGCGAGTTTGAATTTAACGCGGTCATCTGCCAGTTGACGAATGCCTTTTGCCACCCCGGCGGTAGATACTGTAATTCGTCTCGGGCTCATGGCCAGGCCATCTGGCGCTGTGATTCGTTCAATGGCTTTCAGCACATTTTTGTAATTGAGCAGCGGTTCGCCCATACCCATGAATACGATATTGCTCAGTTTTTTCCCATGCACACGTTCTGATTGCTGGTTGATCAGCACTACTTCGTCATAGATCTCATCGTAGTCGAGGTTACGTTTCCGGTCGATGTAGCCGGTGGCGCAGAAGCGGCAGCTTAATGAGCAGCCGATCTGGGAAGAAACGCAGGCGGTATTCCTGCTTTCTGTAGGGATCATTACGCCTTCCACCAAATGTCCGTCCCAGGTTTTGAACCTGCTTTTGATGGTGCCATCGGCAGAATACTGGGTGGCGTCAATTGAAAGCGCCGGGAGTGAAAATTGCTCACCCAGGCGTTGGCGCAATTCTTTACTTAAATTGGTCATGTCTGCAAAACTCATCGCCTGTTTTTGCCATATCCATTCATACACCTGTTTGGCCCTGAACTTTTTTTCACCCAGTTCTTCAAAATACTGTTCCAGTTCCGGCAGGGTCAGGTGCCTGATATTGTTTTGCGTTTTTTTCATCCGGCAGCAAAGATACTGCGATTGGGGGAACGGTAGGTAATTCGCTAATTCGGCGATCATTAGTGTCCGGGGAAACTTTAGCATATCCCACGAAGTGGGGCACTTGCATTGCTTGCGGCTTTTTTGCCTCCACGGCCGGCGGGCCGAGTTGCAGCTCCGGCGCTGTTTTTTGTGCTTGGCAGCGCCATTCCGCTGCGCGGAA
>JBEHYT010000023.1:0-63807 GCA_048498035.1 Bacteroidota bacterium
GATAATTGCCCGGTCAATATTGGCCACATGTTGCACCAGGTAAGCGATCTTTTCTCCGTATTGGTGCGGTAAACAATAGCCCGTCGTGTCTGGAATATTTACAACAGTGGCACCCGCCTTTATCACGGCTTCCACCACTTGTGCCAGGTAGGCATTATCAGTACGGCCGGCGTCTTCTGCATAAAATTCTACATCATCTGTAAAATTCCGCGCCCATTTTACGGCCTGAACGGCACGCGCGAGGATGTCCTCGCGCGTTGAATTAAATTTTGATTTGATATGGTAGTCGGACGTTCCAATACCAGTATGGATTCGCGGGCGAACAGCACCCTTCAGGGCCTGCGCAGCCACCTCGATATCCTGCTGCACCGCACGGCTCAGTCCGCAAACGGTTGCATTTTTCACCACGGCGGCAATTTGCTGCACCGATTCAAAATCCCCGGGAGAAGAGATCGGGAACCCGGCCTCGATAATGTCCACCCCCAGGTCTTCCAGGCAAAGCGCCAGTTCCAGTTTCTCTTTTGTATTCAGTTTACAACCGGGTACCTGCTCGCCATCGCGGAGCGTGGTATCAAAGATGTGGACTTTATTTGCGCTCATTTTTTTGGAATAAATTAGGTTAGGAAAAAAAACAGGCTGCTTATTTTTGTAATTGCTTGCTATTCTTTCAACCAATAACCAGCCTGCATCAACTAAATTAGCAGCCCGAACCTGTCAGATCAAATCAAATTGAGGGCTATTTTACATACTTTAAAAGGGGGCGTAACCGCTGAAACCCTTTACTGTATTAGGTTTTAAAAATTTTGAATTACGATGGCCAACCGTTCCACGGATGCATTATTTCAACTGGTTAAATCGCTGGAAAAGAGCGAAAAGCGGAATTTTAAGCTTTTTGTGAAACGGAATTCGTCTGCCGACGACCTGAAAACCATACAACTGTTCGATGCGCTGGACCGGATGACCGACTATGACGAAACACTCCTGCTGCGCAAAACAAAGAGCATTACCAAGCTGCAGCTATCCAATATAAAGGCCCAACTCTACAAACAGGTGTTAGCAAGTCTGCGCCTGATCCGTGAAGACGGCAATGTGGATATCATGCTCCGCGAGCAGTTTGACAATGCCCGGATCCTTTTTAACAAAGGGCTGTATCTCCAGACCCTGAAGGTGCTGGAAAAACTAAAAGAAACCGCCCGCGCTTACAACCAGCTTACCTACCTGCAACAGGCACTTTTTTTCGAAAAGAAAATAGAGGCACTGTTTATCACCCGTAGTATGCAGGACCGGGCCGATGAGCTGTCGGCAGAATCTAATTTCGTGAATACGCAGCTCTCACTAGTCAGTCAGCTTTCCAATCTTTCATTGCAACTGTACAGCTGGTATATCCGCAACGGCCACGCCAGGAATGAGAAAGACCTGCGCGACATCAAACATTTTTTTGATGCCAACAAACCGGCACAGGTAGAGAAGCTGACCGGCTTTTATGAAAAGCTGTATTTGGCACAGTCCTATTGCTGGTATGCATTTATCCGCCAGGATTTTTTAATGTATTACCGGCACTCCCTGAAATGGGTAAGCCTTTTTGATGAATACCCGGGGTTGTTGCAAACGGAAACGCCTCTTTATATTAAAGGGATGCACAACCTGATGGGTGCCTACTTTGATCTGCTCAATCATCAAAAGCTGGCCGAAGCCATCCGCCGCTTTGAGCGCTTTACGGAAAATCGCCTGGTGGCACACAATGAAAACAACCGGTTGCTGGCCTACCAGTATTTATATACTGCAAGGATCAATCTCTATTTTTTACGCGGCACGTTTACCAAAGGCCTGCGATTAGTGCCCTTCCTGGAAAAAATGCTGAAGGAATACGGCATTTACCTGGACTCGCATCGTGTGCTTGTTTTTTATTACAAAATTGCCTGCCTGTATTTTGGCAGCGGGGATAATGAACGGGCAATTGATTATCTCAACCGCATCATCAATCAGAAAGGCGATTTGCGCATCGACCTGCAATGTTATTCGCGGCTGCTGCACCTGATTGCACACTATGAACTCGGGAATTTTGAACTGCTGGAATATTTGATCAAATCCGTGTACCGCTACATGGCCAAAATGGAAAGCCTCAGTAAAGTGGAAGTAGAGATGTTTGCCTTCCTGCGGCACTCCTTTAGCGTTGGCGCTCACGCACTGAAACCGGAATTTGAAAAATTGCTTGCAACATTAAAAAAATACGAAGGCAACCCGCTGGAGAGCCGCGCCTTTATTTACCTCGATGTGATTTCCTGGCTGGAAAGTAAGATCAGCGGCGTAAACGTACAGGATGTGATCCGGGAAAAATTCCTGCGTGGCGAACGTGGCCGCTAACTGTATCCGGGAGCGGTTGTTACCATGCTGTTCACATTTCAACAAACTCATTCCGCACATTGACAGATTTGTCAGTTTTTAGCCGTATTTTCGCGCAATTTATTTTTTACAAAGATGCCTGAACAATCACGTCCCGCCGTTTTATTACTTGCTGATGGTACTGTAGCCTACGGACAGGCTTTTGGCGCCATTGGCACCACTACCGGAGAGCTTTGTTTTAACACCGGAATGACCGGCTACCAGGAAGTATTTACCGATCCCAGTTATTTCGGCCAGATACTGATCATGAACAGTGCGCATATCGGTAACTACGGGGTAAAAGATGAAGATGTGGAATCATCTGGTATCAAGATCAACGGACTTATCGGTCGCAACCTGGAGGAAAGTTATTCCCGGATGCTGGCGAAAGGCTCTCTTAACGACTACCTGAAAGAAAATAATGTAGTAGCTATCGAAGGCGTGGATACACGGGCGCTGGTTGCACATGTTCGCACCAAAGGTGCAATGAACTGTATCATCTCTTCTGAGACAACAGATATCGCTTCGCTGAAAGAAAAACTGGCGGCCACCCCGGATATGGACGGACTGGAACTCGCTTCCAAAGTAAGTACCGCTAAGAGCTATGAACTCGGCGATAAAAATGCAGGCATCCGGATTGCCGTAATGGATTATGGCGTAAAAAGAAATATCCTGCAGTGCATGGTAGATCGCGGAGCATACGTAAAAGTGTTCCCGGCAAAAACAGCGCTTGCAGAAGTAAATGAATTTAAGCCTGACGGTTATTTTATTTCCAACGGTCCCGGTGATCCCGCACCAATGGATTATGCCGTAGATAACCTGAAAAAAATACTTGAAGCAGGCAAGCCTGTATTTGGCATCTGCCTGGGTCACCAATTGCTGGCGCTGGCCAATGGCATTCCCACATTTAAAATGCACCATGGCCACCGCGGACTAAACCACCCGGTGAAAAACCTGGTAACAGGTCGCTCGGAGATCACCACCCAGAATCACGGTTTTGGCGTTGACCCGGAAGCTGTGAAAAATGCCGACCATATCGAAGTTACACACGTAAACCTGAATGACCAGTCGATAGAAGGTATCCGGGTAAAAGGCAAACCTGCATTTTCAGTACAATATCACCCGGAAGCTACACCTGGGCCCCACGACTCCCGCTACCTGTTTGACCAGTTCGTAGACATGATCCGCGAACATAGGAAATAGGAGTTGCTATCTTATTTAACGAGCGGTCCGATTAAATTAGCCTTGTTGTTTGACCAGTACATGTGATTACATCCGCGATGGTGAATCAACCTTAACTGTGACAGCCTTGTTGCTACGCTCAATTTTACTCAAAAAATTAGCAGGATCGTGCTTTTGCTAAAAGGATAGTTCTATTTTTGCTAAACTTACTAACGTTCGACCGGAATTTATCAGGCTGAATGTTGTTTAGTTGGAACTAAACTTTCTTATGCCTAAATTTGTTACTAAAATAGTCGAGGAGATTAAAGCGAAGCAAATAGTCGAGCAACTATTTAAAGACGGTGTCGGCCAATTGTATAAATTTGAAAATCAATTAGTTGGAACAACTTTTCAAG
Organism: Bacteroidota bacterium; assembly: GCA_048498035.1. GTDB lineage: Bacteria > Bacteroidota > Bacteroidia > Chitinophagales > Chitinophagaceae > CADEDV01. The sequence continues at coordinate 3,960 of JBEHYT010000023.1, forward strand.
GCGAATATCATGGCTTGCTGGCATTTATTCAGCATTTTGCAAACGGAGGCAATCCGGGAAGCAAGGTCAAATATTTGAAAGGGAACAAAAGTGACGGGACAACTGAATTTGAGTTTAGAAGTAAGCATCTTAGAGTTTATGCGATACAGCTTTCAGGTAAGAAGATAATCATATTTGGGGGGATCAAACGCGCGGCCGATAGTAGCGATAACATTACAGCATTTAGAGCGATTAAAAAAGAGTATTTGGATTTTCTTAAATCACATAAAAATGAAACGGGCCAACCTTTTAAAAAGTAAAGATTACATAGTTTCTACTATCCAATTAGCGTTACTGAATTTGATCGGCGATTATAAGAAAAAAAAGAAGCTAAAGGATTATCAGTTGGCAAACGAACTGGGTGTATCAAAGGGATACGTATCACAATTACTAAATGCAACATTTGATCATAAAATAAGTAAAGTGGTAGATCTTGCATTAGCTTGTAACAAAATGCCGTTGATTTATTTTGTCGATCTGGACGAGTTTATAAGGCAGGACGCCGATGATAAAGTATTTGCAATATTTCCGGTTATAAGACCGCGAGATATCATGTATGAAGACCATGTTTACACTGCTGATCCCATAAATAATACAGCGCTAAGCGGTGAATTTGATCATGATCAGCATGGGCAGTTCTCTACAGTTCTTTCGAGCATTGAGATAAATTCCGAACACACTTCCCTTTTATCTTAAATAAATAATATGAATAAAAATGAGGTAAAACATGAGGGGGTGGAGATGAGAGTGCAACGGATTAAACTCCTTAACTTCTTTATGAATGAGGGATCTTTTAGGCCTAATGGCGTGGCAAATGTTCAACTCGATTATAAAACCGGACATGATACTGCTTCAGATTTTTTTAATTTTACGCTAAGGGTTAGATTTAACTATCCCGATAATCCTGAACAAGTCTTTATTAGCGCAGAAGTGCAAAATATCTTTGCCATTAAAGAACTAAATCGATTTCTAAACGAAAAAAGTAATTTAATTGAACTTCCAGGTGCCGCTTTAGTTTCAATTTTATCGCTGGCTATTTCTCACTCAAGAGCTATTCTGGCGACCTGTGTTGCAGGTAGCGTATTTGGAGAAACGCTTGTTCCTTTGCTGGACGCCTATAGTGTTGCAAAACATTTTTTCGGAGATAAAATGACTGATAATTAACCAACCCAGTGTTTAACCCTCGCTTCCCTTTTTAGTACACTCCTTTCTTTTTGGTTTTTTAATTTGTTTTTGAAGTTGACCTTGGGGTGGTCAGCTTGAGAGAACTGGTATTCGGTTTTCAACTGCACCGTTTTATCATTACTTTTGAAACCATGAAGATTGCAATCATCAATGGTCCCAACCTGAACCTGCTGGGTAAGCGGGAAACCGATATTTACGGCAATATGCCTTTTGACGCTTTTTTCGCTGCGCTGCAAAAAAGACACCCGGAACATACCCTTACTTATTTCCAAAGTAATGTGGAAGGAGAACTCATCAATGAATTGCAACGCGTGGGTTATGATGTGGATGGCATCGTACTGAACCCCGCGGGTTACACCCATACCTCCGTTGCCATTGGCGATGCCATAGCCGCCATCAAAGCACCCGTAGTGGAAGTGCATATTTCCAACGTACACGCCCGCGAAGATTTCAGGAGACTTTCCCATGTCTCCGGCAAAGCCGTTGGCAGCATTTTCGGACTGGGATTAAAGGGCTACGAACTCGCTATCAACTACCTGCTGGGCGTGTAAAGAATGTCAATTAGTTACACCGTTTCGGCGATGTCTAATAAATTGATAATCAATAAGCCCGATTCTCTATTGGATTTCGCTTTTTCTTGACAGCGGCCCGCCCGTAAATGATGTAACTTTATAGAATAATTCCGCCTGGAAAACGTTACCTGAAAAACCGATTTATATGCGTTGTTTTTTCTCCCTCTCTTTTCTGCTGATCATCATTGCCGGCCAGGCGCAACCCTGGAAAAGTTATACGCTCAATCCCTATGGTGACACGCTTAACCGTGTAGACCAGAAAGGTCTGAAGCAAGGTCCGTGGGTGATTCATGTGGATGAATTACGCGGAGAAAAAGGGTTTGATGAACAGGGTTATTTTGTAAACGACAAAAAGGACGGGCGCTGGGTACGGTTTTCACTGATGGGCGATAAGATCGCCGACGAAAATTACCGGTTTGGCGCAAAAGACGGCAAATGTTCCTATTACAATAACATCGGCTTTCACCTCCGCGATGAAAGCTGGCGCGCCATTGATCCTTCAAAAACACTCGACACAGTGCCGGTATTCGACCTGAATGATCCGAATAAAATTGTTGATCACGTAGTGGTAAAACTGGAAGGCCAAACGGTAAAACATGGCACCTGGACCTATTACGATCCCGAAACCGGGAGTATAGTAAAAACAGAACGTTATTTCCTCGACAAATTACAAACCGGCGCTGGCAACGGCGATGATGAACTGGCGCCGATTGGTGTTGCCAGTGGCAAACCCGGCACTGATACTGCCGGCAAAAAGCCTATCGCAAAGCCGCAGGTGATTGTGGATTACGAAAAAAAGAATTCAGGCAAAAAGAAAGTAAAGGTTCGCGACGGCTCAACAGGCCTGTAGCTTACTTCGGTTGCTGCCTGTCGAAATACCTCCGGAAAAAAAGTAATTGATACGCCACAGCATTCTTCCAGTAAGGCCATTCATGTTTCCCGGGTCGCTCAATATAATCATGCGGAATTTTCAACTGTAGCAATTTGGCGTGCAGCGCCCGGTTGACCGTAATAAAAATATCGTCGTTCCCGCAGTCGATGATCATCGCCAGTGTATCCGAAGGATAATGTTCTACCATGTCCATCACCGACACAGCTTTCCAATTGGCTGCATGGGTAATCGTATCTCCCAGTCTTTTCATCAACTCATATTTCCTGGTAATGCTTTCCAGTTCAACCGCGCCGCTCATGCTGCCACAGGCGCCAAAAAAATCAGCATGGCGTAATCCGAGCATTAATCCGCCGTGCCCACCCATACTAAGCCCGGTAATGGCCCGCGCTGTACGGTTGGCGATAGTAGGATAGTGCGCGTCAATATACGCGGGCACTTCTCTGGCTATATAGGTTTCATAGCGGATGCTGCTGTCCATAGGACTGTCTACATACCAGCTATTGGTAGCGCCATCCGGGCATACAATTATCATCCGGTATTGATCTGCATAGCTGGTTAATTCCGGCACGCGCAATATCCAGTTAGCATACCAGCCGCCATAGCCATGCAGCAGGTAAACAACCGGCCAGCGTTGTCCTTTTTCCCCTTTATGTTTTTGAGGTGTAATAACCACGCATTTGTAAGCATTGTGCATACCATTGCTGTAGATGCTTACTGTGTCTACATTGGCGCATTTTGCGGAAGCACATAGCAACAACAGGACTGCCAGCAGGTTAAAACATTTTGTCTTCAAAAAAAGGCTACGCATAATAAAATGTATTGGGATAAAAAAACCAGCCACTGCTTGCCGTGGCTGGTTTAAAATTAAGTCAGATATCGGTTAAAATCCTTTTTTCTCGTTTGCTTTTTGCATGGGGTTCGTGCTGCCATTTTGTGCGCCCCGTGCCTGCTGGGATTGTTTGAATACCTGGAATTTGCTCGGTGTGGGCATAGTACCCCAGCTATTATTGGTTTCATCAATGTCTGCCGTTTCACGCATCGGGTCCAGCTTGATGGAAGCCACTTCCTTGTCTTTCATGAAGGTGCTGGTTACATTGTTCTCATTCAGGCGCCAGATTTGCGCAGGAATGCGATCAACCTGCTTGGTACCATCTTTAAATGTCCATTCAATAATGATCGGCATTACAAGCCCGCCTTTATTGCTAAAGGAAAGCTGGTAAAAGAACTTCCCTGCATATTTTGCTTTTTGTTCATCAGAAAGTGGTGATGAGCCACCTCCAAATGTTACAGGGTAGGCGCTGGAATCATACGCTTCCATTCCACGATCATAACGCCAGTAGAAATCACGCGTGGTGGTATCGCGGTCAGTCTCAAACTGGATGTTTTTATCATCGCGGTTACGCACTTTGGAAATATCATCAAATGCGGGCGTAAGCGGTGCGTCCAGTTTGCGGTCAAAGGTGCGTCCTTCACGTGGCTTCGCATCCATATCAATCTTCGCTACTTTTACAGAATCAAGTGAAATGTCGCAGGGCTCCGTTCCATAAAACCAGCCACGCCAGAACCAATCAAGATCTTCACCGCTTGCATCTTCAAGGGTGCGGAACAGGTCGGCTGGAGTTGGATGCTTAAAAGCCCAGCGCCGCGCATATTCTTTAAATGCGTAATCAAAAAGATCACGACCCATAATCGTTTCACGAAGAATATTCAGCCCGGTAGCCGGTTTGCTATAGGCATTCGGTCCAAAATTGACAATGTTTTCAGAGTTAGACATAATCGGCTCCAACTGGTCCTTGGGCAATTTCATGTAATCTACAATCGTCCAGGCCGGCCCACGGCGACTCGGAAATTTATTATCCCACAGTTCTTCCGTCAGATATTCAACAAATGTATTCAGGCCTTCATCCATCCAGGTCCACTGGCGCTCATCACTGTTGATGATCATGGGGAAGAAGTTATGTCCCACTTCGTGGATAACAACGCCGATCATTCCATTCTTGGTTCCTTCGGAATAGGTTCCGTCTTTCTCAGTGCGTCCATAGTTGAAGCAGATCATCGGGTATTCCATACCGTTGGAGGCTTCCACACTCTGTGCAACCGGGTAGGGATACGGAATAGTAAATTTTGAATACGTTTTGATCGTGTGCGCTACCAGTTTGGTAGACAGCTTGCGATAAAGTCCATACGCCTCTTTAGCGTAATAGCTCATGCACATGATCTTTTTACCGGATACAGTAACGGGCATAGCGTCCATTACAAATTTGCGGGAAGAACCCCAGGCGAAATCACGAACGTTATCTGCTTTAAAGATCCAGGTTTTTGTTTTCTGGTTCTTTTGCTGTTCCGATGCCTTTGCTTCCGCAAGCGTTACCACTTCAGTAACATCTTTGCCATCACCATTTTTTGCTTTCGTATAGCGGCTGTATTGTGCTGGTGTAAGTACCTGCTGGTAGTTCTGGCATTCGCCCGTGGCGCCAATTACGTGATCGGCAGGAACGGTCATTTGTACCTTGTAATTTCCGAAGGTGAGCGCAAACTCTCCGCGGCCGGTAAATTGGTGGTTTTGCCAGCCCTGGAAATCACTGTACACACACAACCGTGGGAACCACTGCGTCATCGTAAAAATATAATTGCCGTCTTCCGGGAAATATTCGTAACCACCACGGCCTCCTCGCGACATACGATCCGAGATCTTGTAGCTCCAGTCAATATTCATCACAAAATGCTGACCGGGTTTCAACGGTGCAGGCAGTTCAACCCGCATCATTGTTTTGTTAACGGTATATTTCAACGCTTTGCCACCAGCATCGGTCAACTTGCTGATCTTATCTCCGTACCCGTTATCAGGTCCGTTGTTATCTTCCATCCGGTCCAGGGTACGGTCGCTGGTTTGGGCGGGAAGTGAATTGCTGGTTTGGTAGCCGGAATTATTTACGTTGCTGTGTTGGTTTTCGTCCAGCTGCAACCACAGATAGGTGAGTACATCAGGGGAATTGTTGAAATAATTGATGGTTTCACTCCCTGTCAGTTTCAGATTTTTTTCATCCAGCGTGCATTTGATATCATAGTCTGCGCGCTGTTGCCAGTACTTCGGGCCGGGGGCGCCGCTGGCGGTACGGTACTCATTGGGGGTGGGCAAAATGGTGCCCAGTTGTTCAAACTTATTGCCGTGGTTAGATCCGGGGTTGTTCTGGATATTCTGTGCCCAGCAGGCAGACCCGGTTGCTACGGTCAATGCTACGATTGCAAAAGCCTTTCTCATGGATGATAGTATTTAGTGAAATTGAATCTTCTTTTTTTTCGGGAAAACGTTCCATCGTCATTTTTAATGCCAGGCCGAATACTGCAGCTGAAAGGAAAATAACCCAATCGCGGCGGTTTACCTGGAAAATGCCAACAACAAGGTAAGCTAAAAGGAGCAACAGGATAACGACAAAGATCTGTCCCGCTTCCAGTCCGAGGTTAAAACCTAACAAACTCCAGCCCAGGCTTTGATCACTCGCCAGCGCCATCCGGATACCGCTCGCAAAACCAAGTCCGTGGATCAGCCCGAAGAAAAGCGCCAGGAAGTAATTAATGCGAATGGATTTGGGTGTAAAACTTCGCTGGTAAAAATTACTGACTGCCGTTAAAACAATGGTGATGGGGATCAGGAACTCAACCCAGTCGCTCTTTACCCGTATAATATCCAGCACACTCAGCGCCAGCGTAAGTGAATGACCAATTGTAAATGCAGTTACCAACACCAACACCTGCCGCCAGTCGCGCAGCATATAAATAGCCGCCAGGGCGGCGATAAAAAGCTGGTGGTCCAGGGCATCCGTACTGATGATATGGTGCCATCCCCACTTGAAATAAAACCAGAAATCCTGCATCGTTTGAGGCTTCGGACGCGTCTTTTCAATAATTCGGTAAAAGATCTGCGACCCGGGTGAACAAAGGGTCAAAATAATCCAGACTTTTGTAACCGGAAAAAAAATTCTCCCAATGGCAGCATGGCTCAATAAATGGCTTGTTTTAACCGCATTTCCCCTGCTCTTAAGTTTTGACAGGCGGAATATCCCGGAAAATCACCCGTTTCATCTCAGCACCACCGAAATAAATCATAATGCAACCGATCAAACACTGGAGATTAGTTGCCGGATCTTCACCGATGATTTCGAGGGCGCGCTGGTAAAACAATTTGGCGGCAGAGCCGATTTTTCCAATGCGGGCCTAAAAAGCCAGATGGATACATTAGTAAAAAAATATATTATAAATCATCTGCAGTTGAAAGTGGATGGAGCGCCAGTATCACTGCAATATGTGGGGTGGGAACAGGATCATGAAGCCATTGAAGCCTACTTACAGGTAAACCAGGTTAAAACAATGCACCAGCTTGCAGCTGTAAATACGCTGCTTCATAACCTGTTCAACGATCAGATGAATATCATGCACGTGATTGAAAATGGAAAACGCAAGAGTGAGAAACTGGATTATCCAACGTCCAGGATAACGTTTAGTTTTCCGTAAGTATGGTGCAAACGAAATACCGCGGCTGGTAGCCTATTCTTCCATTTGTTCACGAAGTTCAGGACTTATACTTACCAGCACCTTATCGATCCGGTGTCCATCCATATCTACAATTTCCAGTCGGAACCCTTTCCAGTCCAACTGATCACCGGTTTTGGGAATACGCTCCAGTTCATGCAGGATAAATCCGGCTAGGGTATCAAACTCCTGTTCTCCTTCATTCATCCATTCCGTTTTTTCAAAACGCGTAAGAAAGTCATAGAAAGGGATTTGCGCGTCTACGAGGTAAGAGCCATCTTCACGTTCTACAATTTCGTAATCAGGAACATCCGGCTGCGGCATATCACCTACAATTGCTTCCAGGATATCATTAAGCGTAAGCAAACCCAGGATGCTGCCATATTCATCTACAAGAAACGCAGAATGCGTTTGGGATTGTTTGAATTTCTCAAGTACCTGGTAGGGCGAATTATTTTCCGGGATAAATAACGCCGGTTGCATAATTTCCTTGAAAAGAGTACTGTCGGCACTTACATACAGGTCTTTAATCGATACCACACCCTTGATATTGTCAATGCTGCCGTCGCAGATCGGGTAGGCAGAATGGGGTTCATTCAGGATTTTCTGCTTGATCTTGTCTTCATTATCATCCAGGTTAAACCAGATAATATCGCTCCGATGCGTCATCAGCGATGTAATATTCCTGTCGCCCAGGTGAAATACACGCTCGATGATCTGTTGTTCTGCTTCGTCAATGGTGCCGGCTTCCGTGCCTTCCGTAATAAGCGTTTTAATTTCTTCTTCCGTTACCACATCTTCCTTCGTGCGTTTGATATTAAAAATGCGGAAGAAAATATGGCTGATGGAATTGAGGCTCCAAACAATGGGATGGGTGAGGGCAGCGAAAGCATTCATCGGCCCTGCCACCAGCTTCGCGATCCGCTCCGCCCGCATCAACCCGATCTGTTTGGGAATTAGTTCTCCAAAAATGATAGAAAGGAAAGTAACGATGATAACAATGATGGTAGTTGCAATTGTTTCTGCATAAGGGCGCAGCATATCCACCTTTTCAATGGAAGGCTGAAGATATTTGGCAAACCGCTCTCCGGAATACACACCCGTAAGGATGGCGATCAGCGTGATGCCGATCTGGGCAGCAGAAAGAAAGATTTCGGGATTATTGGAAAGCGCAAGCGCCCGTTTTGCTTTTTCGTCACCTTTTTCCGCCTGGCTTTCCAATCTGGATTTACGCGCTGAAACAAGGGCAATTTCCGACATCACGAACAGGCCATTTACAAAGATCAGTACGACCAGTATGAATATTTCCATTTACGAAGTGACAATTGGTTGTTTCCCGAAGATAGCGATTCCGAAGTTCTTATTGAACAGCGAACCGGTAAACAGCCCCAAAACTGTGCCCAACAGCGCGCCGGCCAGCACATCCAGCGGGTAGTGGATGCCCACGTATACCTGTGAATAGGCCACCAGCGCTGCCCAGGGCAGCCCCAGCCAGGCCCAGCGGGGCATCACCCTGCGGGTGGTAATATAGAAAAAACAAGCCATGCCAAAATGGTTGGCAGCATGGTTGGACACAAAGCTATAGCCACCCGAACAATCCCCCAGCAGTAACCGGATATGGCCTGCCAGCGTCTCATCATGACAAGGCCGCAACCGTTGAAAAACATGCTTAAAAAAATAGGTCCCACACAGATCGGTGAGGGCAGGAGTAACCGCAAAAAGAAGGATCCACCACCAGCGGTTCTTTCCAAAATTGACGATCGCAAACACCAGCAGGAACAGGTAAAGCGGCGCCCAAACCGGCGGATTCCGCAGCCACGGAAGCAGCCCGTCCAGGAACGAATTGGTCCAGTCGTGGTTGATTTTTACAAACACATGGCGGTCCCAATTGAGCAATGCAGCGCTAATATTCAGCAGGTTTCCGGCTCCCATACACTCAAAAATACTAAACTCCTTCACAGCAGCTGGGCTAAAATACCGGCTTCCCCCTGTTGCCCAAACCATATAAAATGGCTTCTTTTGTGGTTCTCAATCTTCACCGGACCAGTTCAATGCTAACACGATTTAAAATACCCAAGACGATTCTCTGGATCATCAACCTGGCAGTGATCTTCCTGCTGATCTTTACTATTTTCCGGCTGGCTACTTTTGTGGCGTTCCGGCCACGGGGAATCAGCTTTTCAGATACCCTGCCTTCGTTTGGCATGGGAATCCGGTATGACCTGCGCTGGATCGCCATCATCCTGCTGCCCATCATTGTATTTAGCATGCGGCCACAATGGTCGCCATTTTATTCATCGCGTAACAAAAAATGGTGGACGCTCTACCTGGCGCTGGTAACCTTTATCGTTTTTTTCTTTTTTGCAGCCGATTTTGGCAGTTTTTCCTATAACCGCTCCCGCCTGGATGCCGGTGCCATGAACTTTGCGGAAGATCCAAAGATTTCCCTGGAAATGATGTACCAGACCTACCCGCTGATCTGGATGGTGTTGGGATTGATCGTAGCGGTCTTCCTGTTTCGCTGGATGTATCATAAAAGTCATTGGCGGGTTATTAACCGCACAGATGGAAAGGGAATTCTTTACCGTAGAAAATTCTTTGTTGTAACGGCGGTGATCATGTTGTTATTAATCTGGGGGCGCGTCGGATTAAGACCATTGGGCCGTGGCGATAGTTTTGCCTTTAAAGACAGTTTTCGTTCCTATGTGGCCATCAATCCGCTTCAGAACTTCTTTAGCACCCTGAGCGGTCGCCGCCCGGAATTTAATGAACGGAAAGCGCGGGACGTATTTCCGCTGATGGCTTCGATGTTACAACTGCCCAACCGCGATTCATTCAGCTATCGCCGGGAGATTATGCCGGGAAGTAATGCTATCGAAAGCCGGCCCAATATCGTATTGGTACAATGCGAATCGTTCAGCATGTACAAAAGCTCTATGAGCGGCAACCCATTAAATACAACGCCATTCTTCGATTCGCTGGCGCATGCCGGCATCTTTTTCGATCGCTGCTTTACGCCGCATTTCTCCACCGCAAGGGGACTTTTTGCAATTCTCTTTGGCATTCCCGATGCGCAACTTTTTAAATTCTCCAGCAGGAACCCGCTGGCGCTGCAACAACATACCATCGTTGACAATTTTACAGGCTACAGCAAACATTACTTCCTCGGCGGCAGCCCCGAGTTCAATAATTTTGAAGGCCTGCTGGATAATATCGACAGCCTCCAGATGCATACTGAAGGCAGTTTCCAGGCGCCGAAGATCAATGTTTGGGGTATCAGCGATAAGGATCTTTTCCTGGAAGCCAACAAAGTATTCCGTGAGCAAACGCAGCCCTTTTTTGCTTACATACAAACCTCAGACAATCACCGGCCTTATATGATACCGGAAGCAGATTCTGCATTTAAGAAAATAAAGGTAGATGATGCAACACTTCACAAATACGGCTTTGATGCACTCGACGAGTTTAACTCGTTCCGGTATTCTGATTACTGCTTCCGGAAGTTTATTGAAGCGGCTTCCGCCGAACCCTATTTTCACAATACCATTTTTGTTTTTTTAGGAGATCACGGCGTGGCGGGTGATGCTACGGCTCTTTATCCGGCTGCGTGGACTGACCAACGGCTAACGGATGAGCATGTGCCTCTTTTATTTTATGCGCCTTACCTGTTGCAACCCCAGTGGCGGCATGAAGTGGTATCGCAAATTGATGTACTGCCTACCATTGCAGGAATGCTGGCACAGCCTTATGTAAATACAACCCTCGGCCGGGACCTGCTTGACCCCGCGAAAAAGAACAATTTTGCATTTATAACCAATACGGCCGGAAAGATCGGGATCGTAAATGACGATTTTTATTTTACCAAGCACCTCGAATTCCCGGAAGAAGAGCTGGTGCCCGTGCGGTTTAATAACCCGCATTACACAAAAGCACAACTTGATTCTGCAAAAAAGCAGATGTCGACCTTTACCACCGCATTTTTTGAAACGGCCAGGTATATGTTGATGAATAATAAAAAAGATTAACTCAGGTAAGCGGATCGGTAGTTCTGCCGTCGCTATACAACCGTTTCTGCTGATCTTCCTGTTCACGCTGCTGTTTTCTTGCAATAACGATAAGGCGTGGTGTTTTTCGCAGGTCATAATGTGCGAAATGATAATCACCAAAGACATGCTGAACCTGCATGCCCTGGAAACTGAGCATGTCTGTAAAATCGCCGAGAGAAAATTTGGCAACCTGTTCAATATAAGTGGCAGGCTCTTCCAGCGCAGGATCATTAACCGTTATTTTTTTAAAAAAATGAGATTCATCATCCCAGCGGTTAATTTCATACCGTGTTCCGTCTATTTCCTTTTCCTCATGATGCAGGAGGTGTTCTTCGGCAAAATGCGTGTTGAGATAATCAATTACCAATATGCCCCCCGGGCGAAGGCCTTTGGCAATGGTACGGATAGCATCATCATGCTCCCGCCTTGTTTTAAAATAGCCGAAGCTGGTAAAAAAATTAAAAGTAAAGTCGAAATAATTCCCCCGGAAGGGTAAGCGCATATCGTGTTCAAAAAATTCAAGGTGATCATTTTCAAATTGCCGGGCATAGGCAATGCTTTCAGCCGACAGGTCGATACCGGTTACAAAAAATCCCTTTTCCGCCAATATCCGGCTGTGCCGGCCACGCCCACAGGCAACATCCAGGATGCGTGCACCGGCAGGAATAGAGAGATAATTGGTAAGCCGTGCAATAAATTCCCTGGCTTCCAACTCATCATGCTGGAAATAAAGCTTGTGATAATAGGGAGAATTAAACCAGTTGCGATACCAGGGTTGATCCATACAAAAATCTTTTAGCAAATGTAATATCCACAAAGCAAAGCGATTGACTGCGAAACCCGTATTTTTGCAACCCTTAATTGAAATTCAACGTGGCACTGATCAAAAGTATTTCGGGGATTCGGGGAACAATAGGCGGACAACCTGGCGATAACCTTACTCCTGTGGATGTTGTGAAATTTACGGCCGCCTACGGCAGCATTCTTCTTGAAGCAAATAAAACGCCAAAAGTGGTTATTGGACGGGATGGGCGTATGAGTGGCGCCATGGTGCAGGGCCTCGTAGTAAATACATTGGTTGGTTTGGGAATTAATGTGGTTGACCTCGGACTTTCAACCACACCAACAGTGGAAGTTGCGGTAAAAATGGAAAAGGCGGATGGCGGAATCATCCTTACAGCAAGCCACAATCCCAAAGAATGGAACGCGCTCAAATTGCTCAACAACGAAGGCGAATTTATTTCGGCAGAAACCGGAGCCCGCGTGCTTGAATTGGCCGATAAAGAAGCTTTCTCGTTTGTAACTGTTGAGAAACTGGGAACCGTTACAACAAATGACAAGTACGAACAACTGCATATAGACGCAATTCTGGACTATCCATTGGTTGACGCTAGGGCTATCGCCAAAATGAATTTTCGCGTTGTGGTGGATGGCATCAACTCCACTGGTGCAACTTTCGTTCCGGCGCTGCTCCGCGCACTGGGTGTTACCGATATTATTGTCCTGAATGAAGAAGTGAACGGAAAATTTGCACATAATCCTGAACCCCTGCCGGAACACCTGTCTCAATTGAGCAACGAGGTGGTTAAACAAAAAGCGCACCTCGGCATCGCCGTGGATCCGGATGTAGACAGACTTTGTTTTGTAAATGACGACGGCAGCCTTTTTGGTGAAGAATATACGCTGGTGGCCATTGCTGATTATGTGTTGGGTAAACGTAAGGGTAATACGGTCAGCAATATGAGCAGCACCAAGGCCCTGCGCGAAACTACGATACGCCATGGAGGCGAATACTTCCCGTCGGCAGTGGGAGAGGTGAATGTGGTGAAAAAGATGAAAGAGGTAAATGCGGTGATTGGAGGCGAAGGAAATGGAGGGATCATTGTGCCGGATTTCCATTACGGTCGTGATGCGCTGATCGGTATCGGTTTGTTCCTTAGTCACCTGGCGGAACAGAAAAAAACCATGACCTCTTTACGAAAAATGTACCCTGACTATTTTATCTCCAAGAATAAAATTGAACTGGAAAAAGGCGTGGATGTGGGCGCGATCTTTGAAAAGATTAAGAAGAAATATAAAAAGAACCCGGTTAATACAGAAGATGGCCTGAAGATCGAGTTTGATAACGACTGGGTGCATTTGCGTACTTCCAACACAGAACCTATCATCCGCATCTACGCGGAAAGCGATTTTGAAACCAAGGCCAGCAATATCGCCACCCAACTGATCCGCGATATACGCGAGTTTATGTGATTAATTCACTAATTCGTTAATTCGCTGATTCGATAATGGCGGAGAATGTGGAAAGATGATTAAGCTGGGAAAAGGGCGAGTACAACATTGCCGAATTACATCATTATCCTTGGCCACATCGCATTCCCAAAAGAGTTCGTCATAAACGCAGTATCGCGAAGTACGCCAGGAATCGTAATGAACGCAACCCGGTTCATCCATTTCTCAATTACCAATGCCAGATAAGACGTTTGCCGGACAGCCGAAACCGATATTCTTTTTGAATAATGGCCCTGCTTTCAGCATTGCCGAATTACCGAATCATTGTTGTCCGGGGAAAATAAAAATCCAATTCCGGACCTCTTTACTAGCCTGAATATCAAAGATTATTTAAGTCACTTTTTGTCCAATTTAAAAGTAAGGCCCCTTATTCAAAAACAACTCTGAATTCGCTGTGCAGTAAAAGTTTCGCTTGATATCATCAAATAGCGTGTCGTAGAATTGTATTTAACCTACCAGTTGCGGTGGAGGCGCCTTCTTTTTGTGCGGTTCCGCGCAGCGGAATGGCGAACCAGTTGACAACTAACAGATAAAAATGAATAATTAAAAATGATTGGATAATCCCGAGCATTCGTTTACAGATCTAATACCAGCAATGGAAAAATGATTTTTGCTACCTGATTGGTTCTTACCGAATTATTGAATCGCAGAATTAGCGAATTATTTTTCGGCCGTGGAGGCAAAAAAGCCGCAAGCAATGCAAGTGCCCCACTTCGTGGGATATGCTAAAGTTTCCCCGGACACTAATGATTGCCGAATTACCGAATCATAGAATTACTGAATTACATCACTATCTTTGCGGTTCCCGGCAAGAGAGGGAAAGAATATTTCAACTATGGAGCGTATTTATTTCGACAATGCGGCAACTACCGCACTCGACCCCGCAGTACTGGAAGCAATGCTTCCCTACATGACCACACACTTTGGAAATCCGTCTTCCATTTATTCCTATGGAAGAGAAAGCCGCCTGGCAATTGAAACTGCCCGTAAATCGGTAGCCAAATTGCTGAATGCGCATCCGGGTGAGATATTTTTCACCAGCGGTGGCACTGAAAGCAATAATACTGCTATCCTTTCCGCCATTCGTGATCTCGGTTGTACACATATTATTACCTCTCCCATAGAACACCATGCGGTGCTGCATACGGTAGAACATTATGACTGCGGTGATGAAGTAACAAGCAGCTTTGTAAAGTTGTTGCCGGATGCACATATTGATCTGGACGACCTGGAAGAGCAATTAGCCTCCCGGGAAGATCAGCGCTGCCTGGTTTCCCTGATGCATGCCAATAATGAAATCGGCAATTTGCTGGATATTGACGCGGTAGGAAATCTTTGCAAACGCTACAATGCGATCTTTCATTCAGACTGTGTACAAACGGTAGGGCATTACCCGCTGGATCTGCGAAAGACGCCCGTGCATTTTATCAGCGGCGCGGGACACAAATTTCATGGTCCCAAAGGCGTTGGAATTTTGTATGTGAATGATAACGTAAAGATCAAACCATTCATCTTTGGTGGCGGGCAGGAACGTAACATGCGCGCCGGAACAGAAAACCTGTACGGTATTGTTGGTTTTGCAAAGGCGCTTGAACTGGCCATGAGCCATTACGAAGCCGACCGGAATTATATCCAGGAACTAAAATCCTACATGATTGGCCAGTTGCGCCAGCAGATACAGGGTGTACAGTTAAATGGCGACCAGGAAGGAAGTTGCCTCTATACGGTGTTAAGCGCCGCATTTCCCAAAACGGAAAAATCCGAAATGATCCTCTTTAACCTGGATATTAATAACATTTGTGTATCCGGCGGAAGCGCCTGCAGCAGCGGCGCCGACGTGGGAAGCCATGTTATTCGGGCTATCAATAATAACCCAAACCTGGTAACTGTTCGTTTTTCCTTCAGCAAGCATAACACGAAAGAAGAGGTAGATGCCGTAGTGAACAAACTCCGGGAACTTATTTAATCCGGCAACTACCGTGCATTTCACAAGTAGGTTGTGTTATTAAAGAACATATCCAAACCCTACCTGGAAACTGCCCTGCTTTAATGAGCCGCTTCCATTTTTGATAATGTTGGTGGACTTCATATCATTGGAAAGATAGCACTCAAACTTGTGGGCAAACTCCCATTTCATCATCCAACGCGGACCAAATTCATTCCTGCGGGCATTGCCAAACGTGGCCTTATCATGCGTGCCATCTTCATACTCAATACGGCCACTCACCGCATAACTTCCGTAAACGCCCAGGCCAACGCTAAAGCGAAAGGGTACTTCTTCCGGGTAATCGAGGATATGATAAACCGCCATTACAGGCACTGACACGCATTGTATTTTCGTGTATTCTGTACTGCCAAGTGGTGAATTATCGGTGTACTTATAGCCACGGGTCACTTTTTGCAAGCCTGTTTCCAACTCAAAGCGATTGGTAACGGGAATGTTTACATGAATACCAAAATGAAGATTTAGGCCGCCTTTGGAGATGGGCAGGACCCCAATTTCATCATAATCAGATTTTACGGTAGAAAAGCCTGCGCCTGCATAGATACCTGTACGGATTTTTTGCGCCTGTGCAGCCTGCATAAAAAGCAGCGCAATAACGGCAACAAATGACAATTTTTTCATTTCCTTATTTTAACGCAAATCAATTATTTCCACAACGTTTTAGCATCCGTGCTGGATGGTATTTTAAAAGAACATCTATTCACAAACGTTTCGAAGATGTTAAAGAAAAAAATTTGGAACTCTACGAATATTTCGTAGGTTTACGAAAATTTCGTAGAAATGGAACCATTAACCCATGTGGAAGAAGAGGTGATGCTGGCGGTTTGGAAAACAGGAGAGGGGCCGGTAAAGACATTTATGGAGCACATGGATTCGCCGTCTCCATATACCACTATCGCTTCCATTGTAAAAAACCTGGAGAAAAAAGGTTACCTGCAATCGCGCCTTGTAGGAAACGCCTATCTCTATAAGCCATCCGTTTCCGAAGACGACTACAAGCGGAAATTTATGGGAAAGGTAGTGCGCGAATACTTCGACAACTCTTATAAAGAGCTTGTAAATTTTTTCGTTGAGCACAAGAAACTGTCTGCCCGCGAACTGCGGGAAATTATCCGGATGATTGAAAAGGGATCTGATCACTAATCACCACTTTTTATGCCGTATATACTTACCTATTTTTTGAAATTTTCATTATCGCTGGCGGTGGTTTATTTATTCTACCAGTGGCTGCTGCGCAGGATTACTTTTTATACCTGGAACCGTTGGTACCTGCTTGGCTATTCATTGCTCTCTTTTATCATCGCGGCTATCAACATTGCACCAGCGCTCAGCACAAAAAGTACTGTAGCCAGCCTGGTGCCGGCATTCCCGCTCACATCGCATGTTACTGCTGGCGGGGACTCATCAGGGATCTCGTCATGGCAACTGATTGTGTTGGTCGTTGCGGTGGGCGCAGCCATTCTTTTTTTCCGGTTCATTCTCCAACTATACGCGGTATTTCGTATGAAGAAACGCGCACATAAGGTAACGCACGGCCCGTTTCATATTTACGAAGTGAATGATGCAGTTATTCCATTCACCTTCGGTAAGTCAATTTTTTTAAACCGTCAACTCCATCAGCCCGAAGAGTTGGAAGAGATCATCGCACATGAGTTTGTGCATGTTCGCCAGCGTCACAGCATCGACATTCTTTTTGGCGAATTGCTTTGTCTTGTTAATTGGTACAATCCATTTTCCTGGTTGATCCGCAGGGCCATTCGTCAGAATCTTGAATTTATTGCAGACCAGGAAGTATTACAGCAGGGTGTGGATCGTCGCCAGTATCAATATCTTCTTCTCAAAGTAATAGGTAACAGTCATTTTAGTATAGCCAGCCAGTTTAATTTTTCATCGTTAAAAAAACGTATAGCCATGATGAACAAAATCAAGACAGCAAAAGTGAATTTGCTGCGTTTTCTTTTCATTTTACCTTCCGTAGCCGTGGTTTTACTCGCGTTTCGCTCACGCGATGTAAAGGACCAGATTGTTCAACCCAGGAAGATCAGTGATGTAGTGTGTGTACAGCCGTGTACCGATACGCCGCGGGTAAACAAAAAGGGATACCAGTTGGTTGTGAAGGAAAAAAACGGCAGCGGAACCGTTATGATCAACGATCAGAATGGAAAGCTCATTAAGAGCATGACGCTGGATGAATGGAACAAGAACCATGCGGCTTATGAAGAAGAGTATGGTTTCCTGCCGCCACCGCCTCCGCCGCGTGTGCCTACAGTGAATGCGCCGCCACCACCACCGCCGCCTGCTCAACCTGGTGCAAAAACGCCACCTCCGCCGCCTCCGCCCACGCCGCCAGCGGTGGTTACCGTAGCAGAAACCCCCACGCCGGCTACCCAGGTAAAAGTGGCGTCAAGAACTAATGTCGCGGCTAAAGCTGCTTGCCAGGTTAGCGTCTCAACATCGGCCTCCCCGTCCGTTGCTGCCACGCCAGCTGTAGGCGTAAGCGTTCGGACAACAATGACGTCCCCGGCAGTTGTGTGCGTTACAGTAGACAGCACAGCAGTCCGCGCTGCAAAACACAGTCTCTAACTGAGCGAACAGAACTAACTACAAATAACCCCGCTACCAGCGGGGTTATTTGTTATGACATTAGTTTGTCGGGGGTGATCGGCAATTCCCGGATTCGTTTTCCGGTAGCATGGTAAACCGCATTGGCAATTGCAGCTGCAAACCCGATCAATGCAATTTCTCCCATTCCTTTTGCTCCCATTGGGTTGAGAACGGGATCCGGTTTATTTACAAAATGCACATCTATCATCGGCACGTCGGCGTTTACCGCCACGTGATAATCGGCGAAATTATTATTAACGTAGCGACCATAACGATCGTCTATCACGGCCTCTTCTGCCAGCGCCATACCAATGCCGCCGGTAACACCGCCGATCATCTGGCTGCGCGCGGTTTTATCACTCATTATTTTTCCTGCATCCGCTACAGACACAACCTGTTTTACGCGTACCACGCCGGTACTGGGATGTACCCATACTTTTACAAAATGAACCGAATAGGAATAAATGGAATAGCCGTTTTGAGATCCGGACGCCTGTGAGTCTTTGGTCAGTTCAATTTGTTGCTGTCCGCCATTGGCAAGGATAGCTGCATAGGAAATTTTCCGGCCATCCGGCAATTGAATCTCACGTTCAGTAAATGTAAGTTTATCTTTTTCTACATCGCTTACCGTGTTGCCAGCCATTTTGATCAATTGATTTTTCAATTCTTCACAGGCTTCATACACGGCTGAACCCAGCGTGGAAGTAGTAGTGGAACCGCCCTGTGTTGGGCCCGGGGGCAGATCAGATTCACCCAGATTAAACGTAATGCGCTCCGCGGGCAAGCCGAGTGCGCGTGAAGCAATTTGAACCATGGCAGTGGCCGTGCCCGGACCGCTGTCACTTACGGCGCTTTCCAACACGAGGCGGCCATCTGCATGAAAAATTGCGCGTACCGATGCTTTTCCCCGCCCGGCATTAAAGGTGCCGGTACTCATTCCATATCCAACCAGCCATCCGTTTTCCTGCATGGAGCGTGGGACAGGATTGCGCTGGTACCACCCAATTTTTTCAGCGCCTACGTCATAACATTCACGCAGAAATTTACTGGAGAATGGTTTGTTCTTCTCGGGGTCAGTATCTGCATAATTTTTTTTCCGCAGGTCAAGCGGGTCCATTTGTAATGCATAAGCCAATTCATCCATCGCGGATTCCAGCGCAAAAGCGCCTGTTGCTTCACCCGGACCGCGCATCCAGGTGGGTGTACCAATATCCAACGCCACTGTTTTATAAATGGTGTTTACATTGGGACATGCATACAGGAACCGCGTCATATTTACCACACCTTCGGTAAACTGTTCGTAAGAAGAAGTTTCGCCCGTGGCTTCATGGGTAATACCTGTCAGCGTTCCGTCGGCATTGGCGCCCATTCCCATTTTTTGAATGGTTCGGGGGCGGTGACCAACAGAAGTAAACATATCAGCCCTGCTCAATACGAGACGCACCGGTCTGTTCAATTTTTTTGCGGCCATCACGGCCGCGATTTCGTGGGGCCAGGTTCTAAGCGCCGAGCCAAATCCACCGCCTACAAATGCTGCCGTCACTTCCACATTTTCTTCGGGTAGTTTGAAGGCCTGCATCAGCGCCCGTTGTGAGGATTTAACGCCCTGCGTTTTTGTATAAACTTTTAAATGATCGGCATCGGTCCATAGCGCGGTAATAGCATGCAGTTCCATCGGGTTATGCGCTTCGGTGGGGAGCAAATAGCTCGCTTCGATATGCACAGGCGCCTTCATAAATACATCTGCCTCTCCGCGTACATAATCTGCCCGGTTACCAGGCCGTATCGCCTTGTCGAGATTCTTTTCGAGGTCTGTCGCAAATGCTTCTTCTTCATATTCAGCCTGCACCAGTGATGCAGCGAACGTGGCCCGTTCCAGTGTATCTGCCAGCACCATCGCGATGGGCTGTCCGTTGTAGTACACGTAGCCGTCATATAGCAACCGGAGCGGCCGGTTGGTATGCGTTACTTTTTCAACAGGCGGCGCCGGCTCCCAGCCCGGCACCTGTATCGCGTTCAAATGCGTGATGACGGCAGCAACGCCAGGCGCATTTTCTGCAGCACGCGTATTTATTTTCCTGATACGCCCACGGGTAACGGTGCTATTCGCGAATACGGCATATAGCATGCTGTCCGGAAAATATTCGGCAGCGTACTTTGCTTTCCCGGTTACTTTATCCGGACCGTCTACCCGGTCGTCTGTATTATCAAACAATGTGTTCATACAATCAGCTTTGAAGGTTCATTGCATTGGATAATGCAGTTACAATGGCTGCAGGCGCCATCCTCAATTTAAAATCATTATAGCCATAGCTTTTCGCGCTTTCCATGGCCATCGATGCTGCTTTTTCAAATTGTGTACTGCCAGCCTCTTTTCCCTCGAGGAATGTTTCAACTGGCGATAACCTCCAGGGTTTATGCGCTACGCCACCCATAGCCAGTCTTGCTTTTACGATGCGGTTATCCTCAACCTGCAGCGCAACTGCAACTGACACCAACGCAAACGCATAGGATGCGCGGTCCCTTATTTTTAAATAATGACAGTGATTGAATGCAGTTGGCGGTATCCGGACGCCAGTGATCATTTCGCCGGGTTGAAGATTGTTATCAAGGTGTGGCGTATTCCCCGGCAAGCGGTGAAAATCAGTAAATGCCATCGTGCGTACGCCTTTTGTGTGCTGCAGCGTAACTGTTGCATCCAGCGCCGCCAGCGCCACACACATATCGCTGGGGTGTACGGCTATGCAGGATTCCGAAGCGCCAAAAATAGCATGCATGCGGTTGTATCCTTTTATTGCTCCGCAACCACTGCCCGGTTTTCGCTTGTTACAGGGCATAGCCGTATCATAAAAATAGGAACAACGCGTTCGTTGCATCATATTTCCACCAACGGTGGCCATATTACGCAGCTGTGCAGATGCACCGGCCTGCAACGCCATCGACAGCAGAGGTGCATTTTTTTTCACCAGCGGATGGTCTGCCACATCGCTGTTGGTGGCA
This sequence comes from Bacteroidota bacterium, assembly GCA_048498035.1. Classification (GTDB taxonomy): domain Bacteria; phylum Bacteroidota; class Bacteroidia; order Chitinophagales; family Chitinophagaceae; genus CADEDV01. The sequence continues at coordinate 25,125 of JBEHYT010000023.1, forward strand.
AGCGCGCCGATATGCAAGCCTTCCTTGTCTTGCACAATGCTGCGAAGTTCTATGTTGTTAATATCAACCAGGTGCCCGGGTGCCACTACGCCCCGTTTCATCAGGTCAACCAGGTTGGTGCCGCCGGCAATAAAACTTGCTCCCGGGTGTTGCGCCAGCGCAGTAACAGCCGCTTTAATGGAATTGGCGCGGACATATTCGAAGTTGATCATAGCTTGGTTCCTCCCTGTTGTACGCTTTGAATGGCATCCACGATATTGGGATAGGCGCCACAGCGACAAATATTTCCACTCATATATTCGCGAATTTCTTCGGCGCTGCCGGAATGTCCTTCACGCACGCAACCAATAGCGCTCATGATCTGACCTGGTGTGCAATAGCCACACTGGAATCCGTCACATTTGATAAATGCGGCCTGCATGGGATGCAGGTTATCCCCGCTTGCCAGGCCTTCAATAGTCGTTATTTTTTTGTTGTGATTCATTACCGCCAGCGACAGGCAGGAATTGATACGGCGACCATTTACGTGAACCGTACAGGCACCGCACTGGCCATGATCGCATCCCTTTTTGGTTCCGGTAAGCTGCAGTTGCTCCCGCAACAGATCCAGCAGCGTTACACGCGGCTCAACGCTCAGGGAATAGGCTTTGCCATTTACTTCAAGCGCCAGGGGAACTTTCTCAAAAAAAGAAGCAATCTTTTCGTCGTGGTCCGCTGCTTTCAGCAATAAAGGCGAGCTAACAGTGAGTGCTGCAACCGCGGATGTCTTCTTCAGAAAAGTACGGCGGCTTTCGCCGGGCCGGTTTTTGCCGGTTTGGTGTGGCATAGGCAGATGTTAAGACATCAATTTACCGAAATATCACGCTGCTGCCGCCATGCGGACATTAAATGGGGAAAAACAGGAACTAAATCCTTAGAGATAATACCAGGGATTCCGGCGGGCGGCGCTGATATATTTGCGCATATTTCGCCAGAAAGCAAGCACCATGTAAATGATGATTGGAGAGCCCACGGTGAGGATGGAGGCATACATAAAATACTGGCGTATTTTACTGGTGGCAATCCCCATCCTGTTGCCAATTGCGGAGCATACGCCAAAAGCGTTCCATTCCACGAAGTTCTTCAGGCGGTTCATACCTCCAAATTACTAAAAACCGGTATTCCCGGGAACTTCGGGGCCCGTTTTTTTGAATTTTGACCGTCAGGTGGCCTTTATGGAAAGGTTGAATTTGATTAACTTTGCGGCACATTCGGCAACCTGCCCGTTCACCGGATACAGTCCCGGAGCATTCTATAACTCAAAACTTTCGCTCTCATGGTTTTTGACCTCGATCTCATTAAAAAAGTGTACGCAGAGCTACCCGGCAAGGTAGAAGCCGCCAGGAAGCTGGTTGGTAAACCTTTAACACTTTCAGAAAAAATACTCTATAGTCATTTGTCCGGCGCATTACCGGCTAACCCGTATAGTCGCGGAAAGGATTATGTGGATTTTGCACCGGATCGTGTAGCCATGCAGGATGCAACGGCACAAATGGCGCTGCTGCAGTTTATGACTTGCGGACGGAGCAAAGTTGCCGTTCCCTCCACGGTGCACTGTGATCACCTGATCCAGGCAAAAGTGGGCGCTAAAAAAGATCTTGAACTGGCGATCGAGGCCAACCGCGAAGTGTATGATTTTCTTTCTTCCATTTCTGATAAATACGGGATCGGATTTTGGAAAGCCGGCGCCGGTATCATTCACCAGGTAGTGCTTGAAAACTATGCATTCCCCGGTGGGATGATGATTGGAACCGACTCTCACACGCCCAATGCAGGTGGACTGGGCATGGTGGCTATTGGAGTGGGTGGAGCAGATGCTGTAGACGTAATGGCCGGCCTGCCCTGGGAATTGAAGATGCCGAAACTGATCGGTGTAAAACTGACAGGAAAAATGAGCGGCTGGACCTCCGCCAAAGATGTGATTCTTTGGGTGGCAGGTCAGCTGACCGTAAAAGGCGGAACCGGGGCTATTGTTGAGTATTTCGGCCCGGGGGCCGATAGCCTCAGCGCTACCGGTAAAGGAACTATTTGTAATATGGGTGCAGAAATCGGAGCCACCTGTTCCGTTTTTGCCTATGATGATAAAATGTCCAATTATCTCAAAGCAACGGGCAGGGCAGAAGTGGCAGCATTGGCAGATGGTGTTCGCGAACACCTGCGCCCCGATGCAGATGTGTATGATAACCCGGCTGCATACTTCGACCAGGTGCTGGAACTGAACCTGGATGAACTGGAGCCTTATGTAAACGGACCATTTACGCCAGACCTTGCCACGCCTATTTCAAAAATGAAAGAAGAAGTGGAAAAGAACGGCTGGCCCGCCAAACTTGAAGTAGCATTGATCGGAAGCTGCACCAACTCTTCTTATGAAGATATCAGCCGCAGCGCCTCTATCGTAAAAGATGCTGTTGGGAAAGGACTAAAAACAAAATCTGAATTTACCATCACGCCGGGAAGTGAGCTCGTTCGCTTTACCATTGAGCGGGATGGATTTATCAAACAATTTGAAGATGCCGGTGGTGTGGTGCTGGCCAACGCCTGCGGTCCGTGCATTGGACAATGGGCACGTCATATTGACGATCCCAATCGCAAGAACACCATTATCACGTCTTTCAACCGCAACTTCGCGAAGCGTAATGACGGCCTGGCGAGCACACATGCTTTTGTGGCCAGTCCTGAAATTGTGACTGCGCTGGCAATGGCGGGGACAATTGCATTCAACCCGTTAAAAGATAAACTGGTGAATGAAAAAGGGGAAGAAGTACTGTTGAATGAACCTGTGGGTTTTGAACTGCCTCCCAAAGGATTTGATGTGGATGATCCAGGCTACCAGGCTCCGGCAAAAGACGGAAGCGGCATCCAGGTAAAAGTGGCAGCTGATTCCAAACGCCTGCAACTGCTGGAACCCTTTAAAGCATGGGAAGGAACTGATCTGAAAGGGCTGAAACTGCTCATTAAGGCAAAAGGTAAATGTACCACAGACCATATCAGCATGGCCGGTCCATGGTTGAAATTCCGCGGTCACCTGGATAATATCAGCAACAATATGCTGATTGGCGCTATTAATTACTTCAACGACAAAACAGACAACGTTAAGAACCAGCTTACAGGTGAATACGGCCCGGTGCCCGCTACACAACGGGATTACAAGGCTGCCGGTATCGGAAGCGTAGTGGTAGGAGATGAGAACTATGGAGAGGGTTCTTCACGTGAACACGCCGCAATGGAACCACGCCACCTTGGCGTTCGCGCCATCCTGGTCCGGAGCTTTGCCCGCATCCACGAAACAAACCTGAAAAAACAGGGGATGCTTGCCCTTACATTCGATAACAAAGAAGATTACGATAAAGTGCAGGAAGACGATGCAATCGATATCCTGGGGCTTACCAGCTTTGCTCCCGGCAAGCCGCTGACCGTTGTGCTGAATCACAAAGACGGCACAAAGGATTCCATTACGGTAAATCACACTTACAACGAACAACAGATCCAGTGGTTCCGCGAAGGCGGCGCCCTGAATGTGATCCGCAAGGAATTTGCAGGTTAATTCAACCTTGATTGACGAAATAAAAAAAGAGGCTGCCATTGGCAGCCTTCTTTTTTTATGGTGTACTGTTATTGCTTATTGATCACGCCTATTAGCGGAGGAACAGCATTTCACGATATTTCGGCAAATACCATTCACGATCGTCTACCAGCAATTCAAGCTTATCTACGTGGTAACGAACTGCATCAAAAAATGCATCCTTTACCTGCGATTGATATGCGATTGCCTTGGTGCGCGTATTATCCATATTGTTGCAGATCTTGCGCGCTTCAATCATTTTTTCCACCAGGTCACTTACCTGTGCAATGTGGAACGAGATTTTTTCCAGTATCTGCTGTTGATTGGCATAACCGGCTTCGTTTACGCCGGCTTCTTTTAAACCGCGGATATTTCCAGCCAGCAAATTCTGGTAGCGAATAGCAGCAGGCAATACATGACTGGTTGCTAACTCACCCATGATACGGCTTTCAATCTGTACCTTCTTGATATATTTTTCTAATTCAATCTCATGCCGTGCTTCCAGTTCGGAATGGGAATAGATATCATTGGCTTCAAACAGTTTCTTGGCCTTATCGGTCACCATCGCATCCAGCGCAAGCGGTGTGGTTTTTACATTCGGCAAACCGCGTTTTTCAGCTTCTTTTTCCCAGGCTTCACTGTACCCATCGCCTTCAAAAAGAACTTTCTCACTGGCCACGATATACTGGCGGATCACATGCATGATCGCGATCTCTTTCTTCTCGCCTTTTTCAATCAGGCTGTCAACCTCTTTTTTAAACTGGCGAAGTGTTTCCGCCATGATCGTATTTAACACCGTCATCGGGTTGGAACAATTGGCGGTGGAACCTACTGCGCGGAATTCAAATTTGTTCCCGGTAAATGCAAAAGGAGAAGTACGGTTGCGATCGGTATTATCCATCAGCAACTCAGGAATGCTTTTATGGATGTCGATCTTCAACATGCTTTCATCCGTCTCATCCATTTTTTCAGATACCCGTTCCTTTACATCATTGAGTACCTTGGTCAGGTATTGTCCAATGAAGACAGATATGATGGCGGGCGGTGCTTCATTAGCACCCAGGCGGTGATCATTGGGGGCTGATGCTATAGACGCACGCAATACATCTGAATAATCATGTACGGCCTTGATGGTGTTCACAAAGAATGTGAGGAACATCAGGTTGGTCTTTGGCGTTTTACCAGGCGCCAATAAATTAACACCGGTGTCTGTGGCCATGCTCCAGTTGTTGTGCTTACCACTTCCGTTGATGCCGGCAAATGGTTTTTCATGCAGCAACACGCGCAGGTGATGACGACGTGCAACTCGGTCCATCACATCCATCAGCAGCGCATTGTGATCCACCGCCACGCTTACTTCTTCAAAGATGGGTGCACACTCATATTGAGACGGGGCCACCTCGTTGTGCCGGGTACGCAGGGGAATACCCAGTTTGTAGGATTCCGTTTCAAAATCACGCATATAAGCATACACGCGTTCCGGTATGGAACCAAAATAATGATCTTCCAATTGCTGGTTCTTGGCAGAACTATGGCCATACACAGTACGGCCGGTCATTACCAGGTCGGGCCGCGCATTGAACATACCCTCATCAATTACAAAATATTCCTGTTCCCAGCCAAGCGTGGCCGTTACCTTGGTTACGTTCTTGTCAAAATAATTACAAACCTCCACGGCTGCTTTGTTCAACGCCTCCAGCGCTTTCAGCAGCGGCGCTTTGTAATCCAGTGAGTCGCCTGTATAGGAAACAAAGATGGTAGGAATGCAAAGTGTTTTTCCCTGGCCAATCTCCATGATGAAGGCTGGTGAAGAAGGATCCCAGGCCGTGTAGCCACGTGCCTCAAATGTAGCACGCAGTCCGCCACTCGGGAATGATGAGGCGTCTGGCTCCTGTTGAATCAGCGCATCACCGTCAAACAACTCAATGGCAGTGCCATCTCCTTTTACGGTAAAAAAGGAATCATGTTTTTCTGCAGTGGTGCCGGTAAGGGGTTGAAACCAGTGGGTGAAATGCGTTACGCCTTTGCTTTCCGCCCAGGCGCGAATGCCATTGGCAATTTGTGCCGCCATGCTGCGGTCAATTTTCTGACTGGCGCGAATGGAAGCGACAAGGCTTTTAAAGGCTTCATCACTCAGGTACTCGCGGGCTGTTTTCAGTGTAAAAACATTGCTTCCAAATATGCCGGTGATCTTTACGGGTGAGTCTACCTTCACCTCCGGTGTTTTGGAAAGTTGCTCAATAGCATTAAAACGTAGTGACATGGAATAGAAGATTTAGTAATGGCAATAAAAGTAGGGAAAAATAAAAGGGTAAACCGGTGAGCCGGCTTACCCTGAATAAAGTGTTTATTTCTTTGTGCAAAAAGATCGCACGTTTGTTAGGCAACTTTCTTTGAATCCAGCGCAAGTTGGGCTTCGGCGGTCTTCACCGTCTTCACAATGCGCGACGCCACCTTGTAAGGATCTGCTGCACTGTTGGGTCGGCGATCTTCCAGCCATCCTTTCCAGCCCCTTTCCACCGTTCCGATCGGGATACGAATAGAAGCACCGCGGTCAGAGATACCAAAACTGAAATCAGTAATGGCCGCTGTTTCATGTTTGCCGGTCAGGCGCAGATGATTATCGGGGCCATACACTTCAATGTGTTCTTTTACCACGGGACGGAACGCTTCACATACCTGCTCGTAGATGTCGCGGCTTCCACAGGTGCGGAGCAACTCATTGGAGAAGTTGGCGTGCATACCGCTTCCGTTCCAATCCAGGGCGCCCAGCGGCTTACAATGCCAGTTGATGGCAATTCCGTATTTCTCCCCAATACGTTCCAGCAGGTAGCGGGCTACCCATACCTGGTCGCCGGCAGCTTTTGCGCCTTTGGCGAAGATCTGGAACTCCCATTGTCCTGTAGCTACCTCGGCATTGATACCTTCCACATTCAGGCCGGCATCAAGACAGGCATCAAGGTGCTCTTCTACCATTTGGCGGCCGAAAGCATTCTTGGCGCCCACTGAACAATAGTAGGGGCCCTGTGGTGCAGGATAACCTCCTTCGGGAAAACCAATCGGTTTGTTGGTTTCAGGATTCCACAGGAAATATTCCTGTTCAAATCCAAACCAAAAATCATTGTCGTCATCTTCGATCGTGGCGCGACCGTTTGATTCATGTGCAGTTCCATCCGGGTTCAAGACCTCACACATCACGAGATAACCGTTTTTGCGCTGGGGGTCTTTTACAAGAAACACCGGCTTGAGCAAGCAATCGGATGAGCCTCCGGGGGCCTGTTCAGTGGAAGAGCCATCGAAGCACCACATGGGGCAATCTTTCAGCTCTCCGCTAAAATCCCTTTCAATCTTTGTTTTGCTACGGAGACTTTGTATAGGCTTGTATCCATCAAGCCAGATATACTCAAGTTTTGCTACTGCCATGGCAACATGTTTAAATTGTAAAAAATTATAATATTAATGTGTACGCAACAAATCTACACAATTGGGAAATATTTCCTGAAAAAGTTCAGAAAAAAATAATGAAAGGTGAATAAAATAGGAAAAACAGGGGCTAAATTCAGAAACTGAACGGTAGTTAGTCAAAAATATTAATTATTATTAATATTTTTAATATTATTCGAAAAATAGCGTTCAATCCGTTTCCAGTCGATTTGCGCCACCATGGGCACAACCAGCAACGGCACGATAACACTACGATACCGTACAATAGCCCCCAGGTTATTGATACTGAATCCAATGGCCAGTAAGACCGAGAACCCGAAAAACAGGCAGAAATACACGAAATAAGGGTTGGAAGGCCGGTTTTCCCGACTTCGTACAAACAAAAACAACAGGAACAAAAGCATGATCAACTCTATCTCTACCGCTGCTGCCAGCGAAAGAATATGGCGTACATCCGAAGGATAAGGCCTTACGGCCGACATGGTAATGGCATGGGGCATATTGGCCATGAAACTGACCGGCGTCGGCTCCAGCATCTGTTGCGGCACCGAACTATTCCCAGCCAGCTCTACAAATTCCCGCTGCTTGGTGATCACCGCATTGGGAAAATCAAAGTCGGGATCAATATACCGCGTAGTAAAAAACAGGATAGTAAATAAGGCATACATACCGGTAAATACCAGCAGTCCACGCTTTTTGATCGCATTGGCCAGCCACCACACCAGCAACGCAGGGACCATCATTACAAACAACACATTTCGCATCATCAATAATAAGAGCAGCCCCAAGAGGATCAATGCTATCCGCTTAAAACCCCATCGGCGTTCCTTCCACCCAAAATAAAAGTGATAGATCACCAGTCCTATGCCCAGCGTTAGAATGCCTTCCTTGTGTATGCCGCTGGCCCAATACAGGAAAGACGGCGTTAAAAATGTTGCGATCAGCACGGGCAGCTTTTGGCGGGGAAATACATCAATCATCACCCTGTACAAAGCCATCGGTCCAAACAGCGCAATGAATGCATAAAAAATGACATTCACATAATACAGCCCGCCGCTGAAAATATCAAAAACGGACAACAACTTAATAAAGCTGTTCGATTTCAGGTCGTTCCAGTAGGAATTATCCCCTTTAAAAAACTGGATAAAACTATTGCCGTAAGGATTATGAAAAAGGTTGGTAAAATACTCATGTGGATTTGTAAGCATCAGTTTATGCTCCAGCAATCCATTCATATTGTAATTCCAGGTGTCTGACATCTGCGCCAGCCCACCATAATAAGAACCGATCCAGCCGTAAAAAATCCCCGCGATCACCTTGGTTAAAAACAGGATCATGATCTGCGGTTTGCTTAAGCCGGTATTGAGAAAAAACCGGATGCGTGTAACAAGCCAGGCAAACAATACCAGATAGGCAATAAACAGGAGATATTCCAACGGTGGCGGTTTAATTATCCGCGCAAAATAACCATAATTGACACGGAAGAAAAGTATTCCTATAACATTTTTGCTGCCGTTTTCTTTAAAAAAAGTTGACAACTTGTCGCGCCACCCACTTTACGAGTATGTACTTTTGCAGCGCCGGGCAATGCCGTGGTCAAATCAATATAAATACCGATGGAAGTAACTGTAAAAACAGCACAGCAATTACGGCTCACCGCCGAAGAATTTGAAATGATACGGCAGAAGCTGGGGAGAACCCCCAACTTCACGGAGCTTTGCGCCTTTTCCGGGATGTGGAGCGAACATTGCAGCTATAAAAATTCCATCAAATGGTTGAAAACACTACCGCGGGAAGGTGGCAAAATGCTGGTAAAAGCCGGTGAAGAAAACGCAGGGCTGATGGATATTGGCGATGGTCTCGGCGTGGTCTTCAAGATCGAATCGCATAATCACCCCTCTGCTATTGAACCCTTCCAGGGTGCGGCCACGGGTGTGGGCGGTATTCACCGCGATATTTTTACAATGGGCGCACGTCCAATTGCAGCATTAAATTCACTTCGCTTCGGCCGCCTGGAAGAAGACAAAACCCAGCATCTCCTTTCCGGTGTTGTTCACGGTATTGGTCACTATGGAAATTGCTTTGGCGTTCCCACCGTGGGCGGTGAAATTTATTTCGACAATTGTTATCATACCAATCCACTCGTCAACGCCATGAGCGTAGGGATAGTAAAAGCTGGTGAAACAGTTTCCGCAACCGCGCTCGGAAAGGGAAATCCCGTCATGTTTGTAGGTAGCGCAACCGGTAAAGATGGTATCGGCGGCGCCTCTTTTGCCTCCGCAGATATTACCGCAGAAAGCGCGCAGGATTTACCCGCCGTACAGGTTGGTGACCCGTTCCAGGAAAAGAAATTACTCGAAGCCTGCCTGGAAGTGATCCAAACCGGCGCAGTAGTGGGTATGCAGGACATGGGCGCCGCAGGCATTATTTGCTCCACTGCAGAAATGAGCGCAAAAGGACAGGTGGGCATGCGCATCGACCTGGACAAAGTACCCACGCGTCAAAAAAATATGAAAGCCTGGGAACTCCTGCTCAGCGAAAGCCAGGAGCGCATGCTGCTCGTAGCGGAAAAAGGAAAAGAACATCTTGTGCAGGCCGTATTTGATAAATGGGATTTACCCTGCTCCGTGATCGGCGAAGTAACCGATGACGGCATCCTCAATTTTTATATGCACGGCCAGTTGGAAGCATCACTGCCGGCAGAAGAATTAGTGTTGGGCGGCGGCGCCCCGCAATATGAGCGCGAATACCGTGAACCGGCATACATGAGCAAGATAAACGCCTTTAATCCGGCTGCCGTTGCCGCTCCAGACGACCTTCAGCAGGTGGCAAAAGAGTTGATCACCCTGCCCTCCATTGCGTCCAAACGCTGGATATTTACCCAATACGATAGCATGGTAGGAACGGTGAACGCTTCTACCAACGAGCCTTCAGACGCTGCGATTGTATTGGTAAAGGGTACAAAGAAAGGACTCGCCGTGACCACCGACTGTAACAGCCGTTACGTTCACGCAGATCCGTACAAAGGTGCAATGATCGCCGTTAGCGAAGCGGCACGAAATATTGTATGTAGTGGCGGACAACCGCTTGGTGTTACCAACTGCCTCAACTTTGGCAATCCCTATGATCCGGAAGTGTACTACCAGTTTGTACATGGTATAAAAGGAATGGGCGAAGCCTGCCGCCGGTTTGATACACCGGTAACAGGTGGAAATGTGAGCTTTTATAATCAAAATCCTGATGGTCCCGTTAACCCCACACCCACCATTGGTATGGTAGGGGTGCTGGAAGATGTTGCCGGTAAAATGACCCTCGATTTTAAAGAAGAAGGTGACCTGATCTTTTTACTCGGTGTTTCCACCAATGACATCGCCAGTTCAGAATATTTATATCACCTCCGGGGAATAGCCTGGTCGCCGGCGCCGCATTTTGAACTCGAAGAAGAATTAGCATTGCAACAAAAAGTGGCCGCGCTGATCCGTAGTGGATTGATCCGTTCTGCACATGATATAAGTGAAGGCGGACTCTTTGTGAATCTCTGCGAATCCGGTTTCTCCCGCGGACTCGGCTTTTCAATTCAAACAGCACCTGCCATTCGCAAAGATGCATTTCTCTTCGGCGAGTCGCAAAGCCGCGTGGTAGTAACAGTAGGTGTAGATCAACTGCAGGCATTTGAAAAAGAGATCGGGCAATTCCCGGCTGAAAAAATAGGAGTAGTAACGGGTGGTGACGTAGCGGTGGACGGCGAGTTTTGGGGACCTCTCAGCAGTTGGCAAGACAGCTATGATAATGCGATCGGCAATTATCTGTCACGGGAAGGCGCCGGCTCTGCACTCAGTTCATTGTAACGCCTAAAAATTGGCTATGCAACAACAGGATAGGATTTTACTTACCGGCGCAGCCGGTTTTATCGGCAGTTATATGCTCGGCTATCTCAACAGCCGGGGCTTTGAGAATATTTTTATCGTGGATGATTTTAGTCGCGCTGACAAAAAGCCAAACTACGAGTCAAAAAAATTTGTAGAAAAAATAGAACGAAGTATTCTTTTCAAGTGGCTTGCTGACCCGGACCATGAAATAGATATCGTTTTTCACCTGGGAGCACGCACAGACACCACGGAATTTGATTACAGCATCCACGAAGAATTGAACGTACAATATTCACAACAGATTTGGAAATATTGTGTTGCACATCAGTTGCCGCTGGTGTACGCGTCTTCTGCCGCCACCTACGGCAATGGAGAGTTTGGATACCGCGATGATCATGATATTGTAGATAAATTGCAGCCGCTTAATCCGTATGGTATTTCCAAAAATGAATTTGACCGCTGGGCGCTTGCACAGGAAAAGCAACCGCCGTTTTGGGCCGGTTTGAAGTTTTTTAATGTATACGGTCCCAATGAATATCACAAGGGAAGAATGGCAAGCGTTGTTTTTCACGCATTCAACCAGATCAGCAGTTCGGGTAAGGTTAAATTATTCAGATCACATCGCCCGGATTTTAAAGACGGTGAGCAACTGCGGGATTTTATTCATGTGCAGGATGTTGTACAGGTTTGTTTCTGGTTGATGCAACATCAACCGGCGAGCGGATTGTATAATGTAGGAACAGGCATTGCCCGGTCATTTAACGACCAGGTAAAGGCAATCTTTGCTGCACTTCAATTGCCACCCAATATTGAATATATCGATACACCCGAAGACATACGGGAGAAATACCAGTATTTCACTGAAGCAGATATGCAAAAACTTCGCACCGCGGGATATAAACAGCCTTTCCAAACGCTGGAACAAGGTGTAGCCGGTTATGTTACCGATTATCTGCGTGAACACCGTTATTACTAAAAAGAAAAGCCCCGCTATTGCAGGGCCGTTCTTACGCAACGAAAGAATGATCGTGACTTATGAGGTCAATTATTTCTTTGGCATCAACACGCCATCTACTACATAAGTTACACCATTGCTGGAGATAACATCAGGGATCGTAATATTTACACTGCCACCTTTTGCATCCCAAACAGTCCATTTACCATCCTTGTAACCAATTTTCAGTTTTTCACCCTGCACTGTAGTCAATTCCTGGCCATCTTTCAAATCGCTGGATTTATAAGCTCCGGGTACCACATGGTATGTCAGGATATCAACCAGCTTCGATTTGTTTTCAGGTTTCAACAGGTTATCTACTGTTCCTGCAGGCAGTGTGTTGAAAGCTTCATTGGTAGGAGCAAAAACGGTAAAAGGCCCGGCACCTTTCAGTGTTTCTACAAGTCCACCTGCTTTTACTGCCGCTACAAGAGTGGTGTGATCGTTTGAATTAACGGCGTTGTCAACAATATCTTTTGAAGCCACCATTTTGGCTCCGCCTACCATTACACCAGGTTCTTCCTGCATGGTATTGTCCATAGACGATTTTGCGGTGGTATCTTCCATTTTCTGATCGCTCTTTGTGTCGTTATTGCAGGCTGTAAAAAGGCTGCATGAAACTGCGGCTGCTACCAGCAGCGACATAAATTTGTTTTGCATGATTTTGATTTTGAATGTTAACAAGAACGCTATAAATACGGTGGTTTGGAATATTTGGTTTTTGTGAATTGTAATTTTTTTTACGAATGGATGTAAGTCTGCCAGCGATAAAGAATTCCGGCAACAAAATCCACATTGTATCTTTGTAAAAACAGCAGTATGAGTAAAAAGATCGCCATCATTGGCGGGGGCAACCTGGGCGCTTCCATTGCAGAAGGATTGATCATGAGTGAATTCAGCCGCCCCGTGGAGATCAGTATTACGCGTCGCAATATTGCTGCGCTGTCGCGATTTGCAGAAAGGGGATGCATGGTACATAGTGATAACAAACGTGCAGTCCGGGAAAGTGAAGTGATCATCCTGGCTGTAAAGCCCTATAACTATGAAGAAGTGTTGCGGGACATCAAGGCGCAACTAAACCCCAAAAAGCATATTGTAGTATCTGTTGTTACAGGCGCCTGGATAGAGCAGTTACAAAAAGCAATTGGCAAACCGGTGCCCGTGGTACGGGCGATGCCGAATACTGCCATCGCTATTCAACAGAGCATGACCTGCCTTTCATTCGCGGGAGCTACTGCAGCGCAGGTAAATTATATCCAGCAATTATTTGACACACTCGGTCGCACCGCGCTGATTGATGAAAAGCTGATGGATGCGGCCACCGTGCTGGGTGCCTGTGGTACAGCCTATGCCATGCGCTATATCAGGGCCAATATCCAGGGTGGTATTGAGATTGGCTTTGATGCCAATACAGCTTCGCTGATAGCTGCGCAAACCGTAAAAGGAGCCGCAGACCTGCTGTTGCAGAAAAATACACACCCGGAACATGAGATCGACAAAGTAACCACGCCCAAAGGCTGTACCATTGCCGGGCTCAATGAGATGGAACACCAGGGATTTAGCTCATCACTTATCCGGGGTATTACCGTTAGCTATAAAAAGATTGCAAAAGATTGATCCTGTGGGCGCGATGACGGCGATACTGCCATTTCCCGCAAATTTGCAAATTCAATTGCCCACCATAAAACAGCCGTTTTCCACAGTGCCGGAGCTTTTTTCGGAGGGTCGGAAAATTGGAGTATCTTTGCATGACCTCCCGGAAATTCTCCGTGTACAACACACCGACTGAAATATCCGCTTGGTCAGACAGGGTGGGGTAATCATTTTTTTTATTGTAGTTACTTGAAGTTGCTGGTCAACCGTTTTTGCTTTTCCAGTTGCTTCCAACGGGTATTTGTAAATAACCATTGTAATGGCTAAATATATTTTTGTAACCGGTGGTGTTACTTCTTCTTTAGGTAAAGGTATTATTGCTGCTTCGCTGGCGAAATTGCTGCAGGCGAGGGGGCTCCGGGTTACAATTCAAAAATTTGACCCCTATATCAACGTGGATCCCGGTACGCTCAATCCTTATGAGCACGGGGAATGCTTTGTAACAGAAGACGGCGCAGAAACCGATCTTGACCTCGGGCATTATGAGCGCTTCCTGAATATTTTCACCTCACAGGCCAATAATGTAACCACCGGGAGGATCTACCAAACGGTAATTAATAAAGAACGTGAAGGCGCCTACCTGGGTAAAACCGTACAGGTGGTTCCGCATATCACGGATGAGATCAAACGGCGGATGCTGCAACTGGGGCAAAACGGGCTGTATGATGTTGTACTGACAGAGATCGGTGGAACCGTTGGCGATATCGAAAGTCTTCCATTTGTAGAAGCCGTACGCCAGCTGCAATGGGAATTGCCTGAAGAAGATACGCTTGTAGTACATCTTACACTTATCCCTTACCTGAGCGCCGCCAAAGAACTTAAAACAAAACCTACCCAGCACAGCGTAAAAATGCTGAGCCAGGAAGGTGTGCATCCCGATATTATTGTTTGTCGTACAGAAAAACCGCTTACCCCGGAACTTCGCCGGAAAATTGCGCTGTTTTGTAACGTAAAAATGGAAGCGGTGATAGAAGCGGCCGATGCTCCAACGATCTATGAAGTGCCGCTGGCCATGATGCGTGAAAAGCTGGATGTGATTGCGATGAAAAAACTGAACATCACCAGCTACAATGAACCCGAATTAACCCGCTGGCGCGAATTCCTGGATAAACTGAAATATCCCAAACACAAAGTCACCATCGGCCTGATCGGGAAATATATCGAACTACAGGATGCATATAAATCCATCCTTGAATCCTTTGTGCACGCAGGTGCGGTGAATGAATGCCAGGTACAGATCCAGAACGTACATAGTGAATTTATCACAGACGATAACGTAGCTGAAAAGCTTGCTGGGCTGGATGGATTGCTGGTAGCGCCAGGGTTTGGCCACCGCGGTGTGGAAGGAAAGATAGTGGCTGTAAAATACGCACGTGAACACGGTCTTCCATTCTTTGGCATTTGCCTCGGCATGCAAATGGCCGTCATTGAATTTGCACGAAATGTATTGGGGCTGAAAGAAGCACATTCCACGGAAATGAATCCTGATACCGTTGATCCGGTTATCGACCTGATGGAAGAACAGAAGAAAATAACGGCAAAAGGTGGTACTATGCGACTTGGTTCCTACCCGTGCGAACTGGTAGAAGGTTCTCTGGCTTACCGCATTTACGGGAAACCGCAAATCACCGAACGTCACCGCCACCGCTGGGAATTTAATAATAATTACCTGGAGCAGTTTGAACAGGCGGGGATGCGGGCCAGTGGAAAAAATCCCGGAACCAACCTGGTGGAAATTATCGAATTGCCGAATCACCCGTTTTTTATCGGGGTACAATATCACCCTGAACTGAAAAGCACCGTTGAAAATCCACAACCGGTATTTGTGCATTTTGTGAATGCGGCACGCATGTATGCAGAAAAGCGGAATGAAGTAAAGAGTACCGTGTTGCAACGTGAAATGATCTAAGCGTTTATAACCAGCGTCCGCCACTGGCCGGTTTGTACCCGCAGTTCACCTAAAATGCTGATGGATAAGGTGATATCATCCCGCGCAAAGCAGGAACTATCCCTTATCTTTGCCGTCTTTAAATTTTCACCTGAATGAAATTTGATCGTAACACCATCCTCGGGTTTGGTTTGCTGGCCGTGTTGTTCTTCGGCTACTTTTATTTCAACAACAAGCAACAAGCCGAAGCGGCACGTGAACAAGCCAGGCTGGATTCCATTAAAGTGGCGAATCAGCCCAAATTGCCGACGCAGGATTCCGCGAAACGCGCAGCCGATTCAGTTCGTAACGCTCAAATCAACGATAGTGTTTCTGTAGGTAATTTCCCATCTGCCAAGGAACATGCTGAACAACTGGTATACGCCAGTAATGGCAAAATGGTAGTTGCCTTTTCAACCCATGGCGGACAACCCAAATGGATCCGGCTGGATGACTATAAGAACCAGGACAGCGGTGTGGTGCAGCTTTCAGGCTATCCAACTGATAAGATCAGCTATCCCGTTAAGACCGGGAAAAATGGTGTTACAGAAACCGCCAATCTCGATTTTTCGCGCATTGATTCGGTTACAAATAGCGATGGAAGTCGTACCTATTCTTTTACTACCAGGTCCGCAGACAGCGCCGCTGCCGGCACCATCACGCATAGCTATACAATCCGGAAGGATGATTACCTGATGGATTTTGCCGTAAGTCTTTCAAACGCCACCCAACTGGTAGACCAGGGTACGTTAAATCTTACCTGGAACTACACAGCAATGCAGCAGGAGAGCGACTTCTCGTATGAGAAAACGAATACCCAGATGGGCTACGTGATGGATGGTGACTTCGATTATTATACGGCGATGCGCCGCACCGATAAAGAATTTAGTAAGAACGTGAAATGGGTGGGCATGCGCCAGCGTTTCTTTTTTGCTGCATTGGTGGCGAAGGAACAATTTGCGGCCGGTGGAAGCATGCACTGGACGTTGCCGGATGACTCCAGTATTATCGTTCATTCTTCTGCAGTGTTAAAAGCGCCGTTGAGTGCCGATGGTAAAGCAGGGTTTAGTATGTATTTTGGACCGGCAGATTACCAGCAACTGAAGAAATACGACCTTAAATTTGAGAAGCTGATTAACCTCGGGCAGGGGATGTACGCATTTGTGCGCCCGCTGAACAAATATGTCATCATGCCGATCTTTAACATGTTTAAAGGTCTTGGCAATTATGGATTGGCTATTTTGTTGCTCACGCTTATCATCCGGTTGATCATTTCCCCGCTTACCTATACCAGTTATCTCAGTGGCGCAAAGATGAAAGCGCTTCGCCCGGAAATAGCTGCACTGAAGGCAAAATATGGCGGGGATCAGCAGGCCATGAGTATGGAGCAGATGAAGCTCTTCCGGGAAGCAGGAGTAAACCCACTCGGGGGGTGTATACCGGCACTTTTACAGATCCCGATCTTCTTTGCGCTGTTCAGCTTCTTTGGCTCGGAGATAGGGCTCCGCGGTGCTGACTTTTTATGGTCGAGCGATCTGGCTGCGCCTGATAAAGTGATCCATTTTAGTCATATTCCGCTGGTGGGTGATCATATCAGCATATTTACAATTACTGCAGTGATCACCAGTTTGCTGATCTCGCTTTACAGCATGAGTATGACGCCGGACCAGGGTAATCCGATCATGAAGTACCTGCCCTACATCTTCCCAATCTTCATGTTCTTCATCTTTAACAATTTGCCTTCGGCGCTTACCTGGTACTATACTGTCTCCAACCTGATTACGCTGGGAATGCAGTTTGTGATCCAGAATTATATCATTGACCACAAAAAGGTGTTGGCAAAGATTGACGAGAACAGGAAAAAGCCAAAGACCAAATCAAAGTGGCAGCAACGCATGGAAGAAATGCAGGAGCAGCAAAAGCGCATGCGTGAGCAACAACAGCAACAACGTAAAAAACGCTGATTTCGTTAAAGAACTGATAAGAAAGAATCCGCCCGGTGCTTTCCAGGGCGGATTTTTTAGTTACGCAACTTATTGCGTAGATTGGCACGTCTTTGTATATATAAGAAACAGGAGGACACTATGAAAAAGATTTTCTACTCAGTTACGATGGCTGCATTGGTTCTTTTAAGCAGTAATATGCTGATGGCGCAGCGCAGGCTGACAGAGGCGACAATATCCTATGATATTGTGATCAATACGAACGACGCCGCGCCAAAGGCTGCAGACTTCCTGGATGGCGCTACGAGTGTTATCTACCTGAAAGCCAATTCCAGTCGGTCAGAAATGATCAGTGCCCTTGGTACGCAGTCTACTATCGTGGACGGCAAAACGGGCAACGTAACCGTATTAAAGGAATATGGTGAGCAGAAGTTCATGATCAACATGACGCCGGCAGAATGGAAGGAATCCAACAAAAAATACGAAAACGTAACCTTTACGTATGAAGAGGATTATAAAACGATCCAGGGATATAAATGCCAGAAAGCGGTAGGTAAACTGGCTGACGGAAGCACTTTCGTGGTCTATTTTACAAAAGACCTGTTGCCGATGAACAAGGACTTTCAATACCTGAACCGGAACCTGCCTGGCTTGGCGATGCAGTATGAGGCGAGCCTGGGTAAGATGAAAGTAATGTATACGGTGTCAAATATCAGTTTTGACCCGGTGCCGCAGGCTAAGTTCGACTTACCTAAATCAGGATTCAGGGTAATGACTTACCAGGAAAGCAAGAATGCGAATTAAGAACAGGGAGAAAAGTGGTGAAGTAATTAGTTACGCTGGAACTGGCGGTTGCCAAAAGAGATAGTGATATTGTCAACCAGCACTTTTTTCTTCAGCGGAAGTACATAAGTGGTATTGCCACGTTGATAGGTAATCACACTGCTAATATCAACGTAACGGGGCTCTGTTGTATTGATGACTTCTGAACCACGGAATGTATAACCGGAACGCAGTGAAAAATTGTTGGTCTGGGATTTGCTTGATAAAAGACGAACACCGCTGGAGGCAGGTCTTTCCTTACCGCCCCGGCCATCTCCAAGTGCAGCAAAGGCAACAAACGCAGACCCCGCGATCAGCGAGAATAGCATCAATCTTTTGCCGAGATTTCCAATCCGTATGGTGCGTGTAGTTTTCAATGCGTTACAAAAGTAAACTAAAAATCTGGAATTTAACAAACCGTTTGTCCTAAACTTTAGTAGTTATTTAACGACGAACCGTTGCATTTGTTACATCCACAGGAAAAAAATAATTGCTAAATCATGCACAAGTGTTGAAAACTTTCGCGGCTCAGAACCGTTATTTTTTCAGTAACTTGTTGATAACAAATATTTCAGGGGGCAAAGGGATTTTGCTGCCTGTCTGCTCTTTAAATTTGCGTTCTTTTCACCCACCGCTTCACCTGGTCTTCCACTTGCATAAGACCTTGTTAATCAATGTGCTTTGAAGCGATAAAATCCGCGTATGAAAGAAAACCCTTACCGGGAGGATCGGGAAGAGATCCGGGAATTGTTGAAACGCTATGAAAATCTTCGAAACGGCCGCCAACACTCCTTCATCGAGGAAGACTCATTTGAGAAAATAATTGAATATTTCCAGGACCGGGATGAACTGCCACGTGCTGCGGAAGCGGCTGATATGGCGGTAGAACAATATCCCTATTCTTCGGCCCTGATGATCAAAAAAGCCGATGTGTTGATTGCCAGTCGCCAGTATCGCCAGGCGCTGGAAGTGCTGGAGCAGTCGCAACTGCTGGATGCAAACGACATCAACCTTTATATTTTAAAAACAGATGCATACCTGGCATTAGATCAGCAGGCGCGTGCCGTTGAATTGCTGGAAGAAGCGCTTGGTCTCTTTGAAGGCGAAGAACGGGTTGAATTGTTGTTTGAACTGGCCGATGTATATGACGATTACGAGGAATTTGACAAGGTGTTCGACTGCCTGAAGATGGTGCTTGAACGTGAGCCTACCAGTGAAGAGGCGTTGTATAAGATTTGCTTCTGGACCGATTTTACAGGTCGCAATGAAGAAAGTATCCGCATACATCATCGTATCATCGATGAGTTTCCTTATTGTGAACTGGCCTGGTTCAATCTTGGCGCTGCCTACCAGGGTTTGAAGCTCTATGAAAAGGCCATTGATGCCTACCAGTACGCCATTACCATTGATGAGAAATTCGATTATGCGTACCGCAATATGGCAGATGCCTATATCCGGATGCGGAAGTACCGGGAGGCCATCGAAGCGCTTGAAAAAGTGAATGAGATTGCCAAGCCGGAGGATGTGATCCTGGAGGCCATTGGGCATTGCTATGACAAATTGAAAAATTTCGCGCAAGCGCGATTCTATTACCGCAAAGCGTCTCACATGCGGCCGGATGATAGTAGGCTGTATTATAAAATTGCCTGCACTTATTTCAATGAAGGACAGTGGGAGAGTTGCATCAAACAACTGGAAAGTGCGTTGAAAATACATCGCCTGCAGGCGGAATATAATCTGCTGATGGGCGAATGCAAGCTGCAACTTGGACAGTTGAAAGATGCCATCCAGTATTTTTCATCTGTTGTGAGCGCCAAGCCGCGCAATGCTGCCGGCTGGGAGGCACTGGTGCGCTGTTTGTATGATGCTGAATTTTTCGAAGAGGCATTGGAACAGGTACACACCGCGCTCGAAATGACGGGCGGCAAACCAGTATTCCATTTTTATGAAGCGGCCGTTTTGCTGGCCATGGGACAAACCAAGGAAGCGCTTGTAAAGCTGGAAACAGCTATGACAAAAGCCCCGCGACTGGTTAAAAAGATTATCGATCTCAATCCTGCCATTTTGCAACAACAGGCGGTGGTAGACATACTGGCGCGGTTTAAACGTAAAAAATCGATCTAAGAACCGAAGGCAGTCAGGGCCCGGTTAAATATTCTGACAAGGAAAGTAACGCCTGGCGGCTTCGGTGCCTGTGAGGCGGGTCAATCCAGGAACGCGCAACTATTCCTATATTTGCCCGCCGGTAAACCGGCTTAACTGACTATACGCATGAATTTTAACCTTACGCAGATACCCCAGCGCATTCCGCAACCGCGCAAAGCTGGATTAACAATGGTGATGGACAAGGGCCTTAGTGTGGAAGAAGCTAAAAACTTTATGAGTGTATCCCATCCCCACGTGGATATTGTTAAACTGGGATTCGGGACATCGTTTGTAACCCCCAATCTTCGGGAAAAGCTGGATGTATACCGCTCGTATAACGTACCCATCTACTTTGGGGGTACTTTGTTTGAAGCATTCCTGATCAGGAACCAGTTTGACGATTATATCAGCGTATGCAAAGATTTTGGAATTGATTTTATGGAAGTGAGTGATGGCTCCATCACCATTCCCCATGCAGAGAAATGCGGGTATATTGAAAAATTGACCAAGCACGGCACGGTACTAAGTGAAGTGGGCAGTAAAGACGCCGCGCATATCATTCCTCCCTATAAATGGATTGAATTGATGCGTGCTGAACTTGATGCCGGTTCTTCTTATGTAATTGCCGAAGCCCGTGAAGCGGGAAACGTGGGCATCTATCGCGGCAGCGGAGAAGTACGGGAAGGACTGGTGCAGGAAATTCTGACCCAGATCCCTGGTGATCGCATCATCTGGGAAGCACCTCAAAAAGCACAGCAACTCTACTTTATTGAATTGCTTGGCTGCAATGTAAACCTGGGCAACATCGCGCCTACGGAAGTAATTCCGCTTGAAGCGATGCGCATTGGGTTGCGCGGTGATACATTCGGGCTTTACCTCGACAAAAAGCAGGCAGAGGGATGAAATTGTACGGACTGATCGGTTATCCGCTGGCTCAATCTTTCTCCAAGAAATTTTTCGACCGGAAGTTTGAGCAGGAAGGTCTTACCGATTGCCGCTTTGAGAATTTTCCCATCGAATCCATTGACGCATTTCCTGAATTATTGCGTCAGCATCCCGAACTGGAAGGGCTGGCGGTTACAATTCCCTACAAACAACAGGTATTGCAGTTTATCCAGGATCAAACACATCTTCCGGAAGGGCTCAACGCCTGTAATTGCATGCGCATCCGGCAGGGACATTGCACGGCCTATAATACAGACCATATCGGTTTTCAGAAAAGTCTTGAACCGTTATTGCAACCTATCCATCGCAAAGCGCTGGTGCTTGGCAATGGGGGCGCCACAGCCGCGGTATTGTATGCGCTCGACCAATTGCATATAGTGTCAACCGTAGTAAGCCGAAACCCGGCCACATCATCCATGCTTTCGTATGCGCAGCTTACTGATGCGGTTATGGCAGATCATCTGCTTATTATCAATACCACACCACTGGGCATGATCCCGGATGTTAACACTTGTCCACCGATACCTTACGGGCAGATCACCAACAAACATTTACTGTACGATCTTGTTTATAACCCGGCGCTAACACTTTTCCTGCAGAAGGGGCAGGAGCAGGGCGCAGTAATTAAAAATGGTGAAGACATGCTGCTATTGCAGGCTGAGGAGAACTGGAAGATCTGGAATGCAGTAAGCTGATCAGGCCGATAAATTGGCGGCAGCTTTTTCAGGTACTCCTACTATTTTCTTGTTGGCATAGTCGTAGCAGATCATGCCTGTTTTGGCAAGGGCGACGGTTACGCGTTTATCATTTACCCGCTTTTGAAGATGGTAGTACAGGTCAAAGCCCACACGTGAAAAATCGCCTGCTGTTACCTGCACCACTAATTCGTCTCCATAAAACAATTCAGCTTTGAATTCTATGGCAACATCCGCCATGATCATCCCGGCACCTTCAAGGTTCATTTCTGTATAACCGTGCTTTTTTAAGAAAAGCATCCTGGCTTCGTGGATGAGACTGAGGATGGCATCATTGCCAACATGATTGCCGTAGTTGACGTCGGTAATACGGACTGCTATGCTTGTTTCAAATGAAAATTGCGTTGGGATGTCCACTTTGATTCTTGCCATGCAGCAAAAATAAGTAAACGATAACTCAGAGGCTTTTTTCCTGTAGCGTATTCACCAGGTCCAGGATATCCATAAAATTGCCGGGAGATGGGGCGAGTGGAGAGTCGGCAAGGGTTTGCCGCCATTTGCGCAACTGGTCCTGGCATTCGGCGTTTGTTTCTTCGCCGGAAACACAGCAGATCAGGTCGCCCAGTTTTTTGGATACGCGTACAATGCGTCCGTCTGAAGTCATCATCAGCGTATAACGGCCGGCCATATCAATCGCGCCGCTGGAAGCATATTGTATTGAACTGGGTAC
This sequence comes from Bacteroidota bacterium, assembly GCA_048498035.1. Lineage (GTDB taxonomy): Bacteria > Bacteroidota > Bacteroidia > Chitinophagales > Chitinophagaceae > CADEDV01. The sequence goes on from JBEHYT010000023.1 coordinate 47,893, forward strand.
ATCGGAGCAGGGCAGATCCCGGTAGGTAACAGCCGGCCGGATAGCATCAGAGTAACTGATGGTGGACGCGGGCGACTCATAAAGATTTGCGGCCAGCAACGCCTGGTGAGCCCGGTTGCTGCCGGGATGGTTACCTGCAGTAGCTGCAGGTACGTTTGTGCTTTCTTCAGATTGATCAGGAGCTTCATCGCGAATGGAGTCATCGCTGATCATGGGAACACCAGCCGCGGGACTGTCGTTATTTTTTGCAAGGTTAGTTGAATCAGCCTGCTCAATCGCCAGCTCATTATTATTTTTATTTCCGAGGAAACGCGATGCACCAAAAGCAAGTATACCAACCAATGCAGCCGCAGCTGCATAGCGGATCCAGGGAATGGTTTTACGCGTTGCAGGAACACCGGCCGTAATGTTGTCGTTTAGTTGTGCAGCAATGGCTGACCATGCGCCTGTAGGAGGCGCCACTTCCATTTCACGTAGTTGTTGGGGAAAAGAAGGCGTACTGATAGCAACTGCAATTTCTTCCCAGCAGTTTGCCGGTGGTGTTACTTCGGCATTTTGCAATTGGCCGGGAAATTTGTCTGCCAGGTGCGATGCATCCAGTTCAGCCGCCACCTGCTCCCATACACGGGTGGGTGGTGTTACTTCCTGGTTATAAAGTTTATGTTGCAGACTGTTGCTCATGACTTGGTTCTTGCTCCTCGTTGTTGGTCGATAAAGGCTCTGACCATATCCTGTAAGATCACTTTTGCTCTTGATAATTGAGATTTGCTGGTTCCTTCGCTGATGCCCAGCATATCTCCAATTTCCTTGTGGGTGTATCCTTCTACTACGTACATGTTGAATACGGTGCGGTATCCCGGTGATAATTGTTGTACCAGCGAAAGAATGTCTTTTTCGGCAAGGCCGTCCAATGCAGAAAGGCTATTACCTTCAATCGTGTTTTCTTCTTTATCAGTAACCGGTTGGAGGTAGCGTTTCCGCCGGAAGTGTTCAATCGCCGTGTTTACAAAGATCCGTCGTACCCAACCCTCAAAAGAGCCCTCGCCGCGGAAGCTGTCCAGTTTTTTAAAGACTTTGATAAATCCTTCCTGTAAAATATCTTCAGCTTCTTCGGCATTTCCTGCGTAACGCAGGCAAACGGCATACATCCGGGGTGAAAACCTGCCGTACAGTTCTTCCTGCATGCGCCGGTTTCCTTCGATACATCCTTTTATTAGGTCGCTTTCGGGGGTATGATGGTTGCTTTGTGGGATCAAGTTCAATGATTTATTTTCAAATTATTCAAAAATGCTACCAGTTTGGCCGTTGCGCGGGCCCGGTGGCTGAAAACATTCTTTTCTGCAGTGCCCATTTCGGCAAAAGTATGTTCACTTCCTTCCGGGATAAACACGGCATCATAGCCAAATCCGCCTGTTCCCCGCCTTTGCAGCGTTATTTTCCCGTTGCAAATGCCTTCAAAAATGGTTTCTTTTCCATTGATCCACAAGGAGATAATGGTCCTGAAACGGGCATTTCGGTTTGCATTTCCGTCTAAATTAGCTAAAAGCTTGTCAATATTCTTTTCAAATTCCCGCTCTTCGCCCGCGTAGCGGGCACTTTTCACACCGGGTTCACCTCCCAACGCTTCCACTTCCAGCCCGGTATCTTCACCAAAACAGCTGGTGCCGGTAAGCTCATAGATAGTGCGTGATTTCTCCGTTGCATTTGCTTCCAGGGTGGCGTGGGGTTCGGGAATATCTACCAGGATGCCTGCTTCGCGCAGCGTTACCAGTTCAAATTTTCCGCCCGTAAGCGCCCGGATCTCATCAACTTTATGTTGGTTGTTGGTAGCAAAAATCAGTTTCATGCAGGTTTTTTAAACATTGAACAAACGCCTTAGCGAAACCCACAGTTTGCTTTTCAGTACTTTATCACTGTCCAGCTCTTCCAACGCCGGTGAATAAAGAAAGGATGCCTGGTTGAAGGGTTGTATCTGGAACTGGGGGAAATTCATTGGCAAACCAAACCCTGCGGGTTCGATATTGAACAATAGAACCACGCGACTATTAAATTCTTCCAGCCAGCTTTTGTATGAATGATCCTTGCCATGAATATTTACAATGGCCACGTCTGCTACCGATAATTTACATGCGGTGAGCATGGAACTGAGCAGGTCAAATGCAGGGTCCGGCAGGAAGGCTGCATTGTCATACTCCACCACCACCAGGATCTGTTTCCTGTTTTCACCAAGTGCTTTTTTTTCAGCCGACGGGGCCGGATTGGCAGTTGCGGCAGGGATTACCGGGGACATAATGTCGTCCTGCACCAGCGAAAGCGGGTAAAGTTCGGTAAGCAGTTCCGGCGAGAGCTTGATATCATTGATACTCATAACGATCAGGGTGTTTTTTAACACGGAGCAAACCCTTCCGGCGTCTCCTTCTGGGCTTTTTTTCGTTTCTTTGGGCCGTCAAAAATAAATCTTTATGACAGACGCACTGGATATTTCGATTACACGGGTAGAACGCAGCAAATTACAGGATCTGAACCTGGATGATCTGCCATTTGGGCGCTATTTCAGCGACCATATGCTGGAAGCCGATTATGAAAATGGAGAATGGAAGAATGTTGAGATAAAGCCCTACCAGCCGCTCCTGTTAAGTCCGTCTGTGGCCGCGATACATTACGGCCAGGCGATATTTGAGGGCATCAAAGCCTACCGGAATGCGGCGGGTGATGCATTTATATTCCGGCCTCATGATAACTACGAGCGGTTTAATGTTTCAGCAGCACGGATGCAAATGCCTGCAGTTCCGGAAGACTTATTTATGGAAGGCATGCGCCAGTTGGTTGCGATCGACAAAAGCTGGATACCTGCCAAGCCAGACCATTCCCTCTATATTCGGCCGTTTATGTTTGCAACAGATGAGGTGATAGGTGTAAAACCATCCGACAATTATAAGTTCATGATCATTTTGAGCCCAACGGGCCCCTATTATGCCACGCCGATGCGGATCTACGTGGAAGAAAAATATGTACGTGCAGCTCCCGGCGGAGTTGGTTTTGCAAAAGCAGCCGGTAATTACGGTGCAGCGATGCTTGCAACAGCAGAAGCTAAAAAACGCGGGTACGACCAGGTATTGTGGACTGATGCTGTAGAGCACAAATATGTGCAGGAATGTGGCACGATGAACGTTTTCTTTATCATCGGCAATACCGCCATTACACCGAACCTGGAGCAGGGGACGATACTGGACGGCGTAACCCGCCGCAGCGCGATTACCCTGTTGCGGGAAATGGGACTTTCAGTAGAGGAGCGGGCGTTGAATATCGATGAAATTATTGATGCCTATAAAAAAGGTATTCTCCATGAGGTATTTGGCACCGGCACGGCAGCTACCATCAGCCTGATCCGGGAATTGCGGTACAAGGACTTTGTGATGGAATTTGATACCAGCAAATGGACGACCGCGCCAACGGTAAAAAAGTGGATGACCGACATCCGGGAAGGAAGAAGGGAAGATCGGTACCACTGGATGGAAAAAGTTTAAGAATTGATTTTTAAATAGTTATAAATCCTGGAGGAATTTCCAGGATTTTTTATCCACGGAAAGGAAGGCACTGGGTAAAAATAAAGGCTCATTTTTTGGTAGTTCACCCGTCTGCCGTTACCTTTGCCGTCCCAAATTTAAAAGGTTCATAATGCCTACTATTCAACAGTTAGTACGTAAAGGAAGAGAAATTATCAGGGCGAAAAGCAAATCGAGGGCTTTGGATCAGTGCCCCCAGCGCCGTGGTGTATGTACAAGGGTGTATACAACAACCCCGAAGAAACCGAACTCTGCGCTGCGTAAGGTTGCGAAGGTTCGTTTGACCAATAAAGTTGAGGTGATTGCCTATATCCCCGGAGAAGGTCACAACTTGCAGGAGCACTCAATCGTGCTGATCCGCGGTGGCCGGGTAAAAGATTTGCCGGGTGTACGTTATCACATCGTTCGCGGTTCCCTGGATACTGCCGGTGTAAAAGACCGGAAGAAGAGCCGTTCCAAATACGGTACTAAGAAAGAAAAGGCTAAAAAATAAGCCCCTATTTAAAAGCATCATAGCACAATAACAACATTGAGATATGCGGAAAGCACAAGCAAAGAAGCTCCCTTTAGCACCAGACCCAAAGTTTAACGACAAACTGGTTACACGTTTTGTCAACAACCTGATGTGGGAAGGAAAGAAAAGCGGAGCCTACACTATCTTCTATAACGCTTTGGACAAAGTTGCCAAACAAACCAACGAAGACGGGTATGAAGTATGGAAAAAAGCGTTATCAAATGTAACACCTGCCGTAGAAGTGCGCAGCCGCCGGATTGGTGGCGCTACCTTCCAGATCCCGGCAGAAGTTCGCCCGGACCGCAAAATCTCCCTGAGCATGAAATGGCTGATCCGTTACAGCCGCGAGCGTAATGGCCGCAGTATGGCGGACAAACTGGCGGGCGAAATCGTAGCAGCCAGCAAAGGTGAAGGTGCCGCTTTCAAAAAGAAAGAAGATACCCACCGTATGGCAGAAGCCAACAAAGCGTTTGCCCACTTCCGGGTATAACCTTTTACAAATAACTGTTGAAGTCACCTGCCAACCGGCGGGTGACTTTTTTTTTGCTAAATACCAGCCTGCCGGTATTGAAACGCATTTTTCAAAAACGGATATTGAAGCATGAGACTACGCATTCTTTCCGGCCTGCTGCTGGCATGCCTCCACGTGTACAGCCAGGACTTTGTAGCACCTGAATTTCACATGGCTGAAAATGCCACGGATTCGTTTACGGTGGGCATCGGCCGATTGCTGAATGCTGCACCGTTGCGGTTTAAAAGTGTGCAGGGACCGCTGCTGCGCAGTACGGCGCTGATGGGTTATGATTACCAACTGCTCACTACTGTTCCCGGAAGCACGCTTGGTATAGTGCGGGTGCGCGATTGGGACTGCAATGTGTATATCGAATTTCGGGGGTACGCAACGCAACAATCGATAGACAGTGGCATGTTGCAACTGGCGAATCAACTTCGCAGGGCCCTGGGTTTACAGCAGGAAATGAATACCGGCTCTGCAGCGTCCAGTTTGATTACCACATTCAATATCCCGGCGCGGGGCGGTTATTTTGAAGCCGGGATTGAACTGATGGCCGGACGATCGGCCGCAAACCCATACCTGTCAGGACCGGAAAATGATCCGGACTCAACCGCTCCAAAAGAAGCGTTTATACTCCTTAAGATACATAGCGGCACTCCCGGTTTTCGCGGCGTTATTCCGCAACAACTGGAAAGTCCTCTGCCACGCATCACCACTGCAGTATCGAAACTTCTTACCCTGGCGCAGGACGATTTTAAAAATATGTCCGCAAAAAAAGATACCCTGATGGTAGAGGGATTGAAAGTGGTTTATAATGGGTACGGTCAGCACCATTTTGCGACGATATTATTGCCAGGCCTTAACGGCGACGGGCGATTGCAGTACGCAAAGGCAGTTGCCGCAGCACTTGGCAATAGCTATGACTGGTATGTTTCGGGAACAGAGAAAGCAAATGGAACACTTCTGTTCCTGCCACGTAGTGCCGATTATTCCCAACCCGTATTTTACCTGGAAGAAAGAGACGGGCAGTGGCAACTGCAGGCACAAAGCAGGATAGGTCATGAAGTGCCACGTGCTATGAAAAGAGATTAAAAAACCCCGCCGACGCGGGGTTCATATTTTCAGGAATTATTGTCATCGTCACGCTCGTCTTCCATATCATTTTCGTCTCCCATCATATCATCATCATCGCCGCTGTCTTCAAAATCTGCATCATCGTCGGCAGGTGCTTCGATGATCACCTCCTCTACGATGATTACATCATCAACGGGAGCAGAACTTTGTTCTTCTTCTTCGGGCATTACTTGTGCTTTCGGTTTGGGCGTTGCCTTGCGGGGAGCTGTCTTTTTTCGCGGAGCTGATTTTTTAGGAGCCGCTTTCTTTGCCGCTTTTTTCGCTGCTTTTTTTCCAGCTTTCTTTTTTACTGCCGCTTTCTTTTTTGCTGCTTTCTTCCCGGCTTTCTTCGCTACTTTCTTTGCAGCTTTCTTCACCGCCTTCTTTGCTGCTTTTTTTCCGGCAGCTTTCTTTTTGGCGACTTTCTTTTTAGGCGCTGCTTTTTTCTTCGCAATTTTTTTCCGGGCAGCGGCTTTCTTTTTAGGGGCCGCTTTTTTGGCCACCTTTTTTCGCGGAGCCGCTTTCTTCTTTGCTTTCTTTTTAGAAGCCATAAGTAAGAGTTTGAAGGTTATTAAATGGTGAAGTAGAAATGAGTTTTTGGGATGCTGAAATTACAATCATCCTTTTCTATTTGCAAAAAAATAGCCAGTCTTTTCAAAGCCATCCTGCCGCCAGGCGACGTTCGGGGGGTTCGGCTTTTTCCGGGTTAGGGGTAATTTATACACATAGTAGCTTTATTTGTTATGGGATGATTTTTTCACCCTAAATTCATGGAGCCATTAATACCAACAATCTGTATGTTGAATAACCAGGAACCCAATGCCGGAAATCAATCCGCTTCCGGTCCGTCAAGCCCTTCCCGTCGTTTATTGTTAAAACTTTTAGGCCTGGGGGCCGCCATGCAGGGCGGTAACGCACTGGGACAAATCAGGACCTGCCCCGAAGATGCCAATTGGTTGATTACCACAGCCGGGAATTATCTGGATGCCATTAATCTCGTCATTTACCGCCCCCAGGATATGCTTCGGCTGGAGTTGACATTTATCAATTTCGAGCTTACCAGCAACGCTGTACCGGGTTTGCGTCGGCGTAGCAGCGGCGCTGCTTATCTCGTCGTAAATTTTCAACCACAAAGCCTGGCAGAAGAAGCCTACCCGGAAACGGACGATGCTATAAAGGCCGGAAAAATAACCCATGGCGCGCAATCCTACCTGTCTGGTGCCAGTCGCCTGGTGTATGAGATACCGTCCTCCATTCAACAAATTGCACTTACGGCGGAAGAGCTGCTAAACTGGGAACGCTTTAGCATCCGGGTTAATAAACGCGCTTTTGCCCCGAACCTGCTCAAGTGGACACTGGACGATGACAAACCGGTACAGCAGGTGAAACCCGTGTTGCCCAATGGCAATAACATACATATCCAGGTAGATAGCACCCACGTGCAACAGCGCAACCCGGTGCTTCGACAAACAGAACCACAGCAGCCCGTCAACCAGCGGCAGGTAACACAGCCGGTACAACAGCAGGGCAATCGTCCCATCCGCATTCTCCAAACTACGCCTAAGGATAGTACCGTTACACGCCGGGTGAATGCGAACCAGGCCAATCGTGTTGCTACCAAAGATGAACAGCAGCAAATGGTGATCACGCAACTGCCCAAAGACGAGGTGGTGCGGCAAACCCAGCTAAATGAAGGCGGCATTGTGGCTTCCTTTCAGAATATCACACAGGGAAAAACACCACGCCCGCCAGATTACCTGGAAACGAGCATCGAAATGCCCTGGCGGTTGATGCTTTCTCCCAGCAACATTGAAGGTTTTGCGCATTCTCACCAATTGAAACTGTATGACCTGCTAAAAGATAAAAATCTACAGGTGTACGAGCTCTGGCATACAAGGCTGGCGGCAAAAAATGAAAAAGGTCAACTTGACGAAAGTGAATCCAAACAGGCGCAACTTTCAATGCGGGCCATGTGGGGTGTTGATATCTGCGCTGACCCGATGAGCAAGCCTGACCGGAATTTTAAGCCGGATAATAAGCAGAAACTTCCCCAGTTTACTACTGCCATGTATAATGACGACCGGCATTGCATTGTACATGAAAGCAGCAACTGGGCCATCAGCAATTATACGCCAAAAGCCATCAAAGTACACCGGATGATGATGAGCGCGCTGGGAGCCTGGCTCGATTCAGAGTTTGATGTGGACAGGAAAGACCTGGAGAAAGGCAAGGTAAATGGCCGCCTCGCCTTTGAAAAATTAAACCTCGTTAAGTGGTCTCATATTGCCACAATGGCCCGCGATCATTACGTAGAGATTGTTTATGCGGGAAATATTTTTCCCTTTGGACATGAAGCGTCGCTGGTGCGTATTACAGAACGGAAACCCATTGACGGGTATGCTGCCAACCTGCAACGCACGTTTATCGTGATCAATGAACCGGAAAAAAAGTATAATCCCTACGCAAAAAATAACACGTTTCTGTCGATGCCGCTCCGCAGCATCCGGCTGTTAACTACCATAACTCCCACCCTGGATCCGCCAAAGGGATTTGTACCGGAAGCAGGCATGGGTGATGCGCAACTTCAATTTGTACCCAAAGTAAACGGGAAGGAATTCAAATTTAAATGCACGGCAATCGATCCCGAGGGTAACGAAGTGAATTTTGAAATGCCCGTGGTATTTGTAGCCCCCGATATTTTCCTCAATCAAAAATCATTAAAGAAAGTTATATCCTGGTACAACGGATACAATATTGATAATCCGAACCAGTCGATGGCATCGCCCGTTACAACATCGGCTCCACTGCGTGGACAAAAAGTTGCTGTTGCGGAAAGTTTTGTTCCCGGCGATACTACCTATGAATCAGAAACCATTCGCTTTGCCGCCAATCTTTGCAGTGATGAATTGCAGGGTTTTTTGCCTGGAATTGGAGGACTTAGCATCCACGAGCCCTCTTACCAGGCGCTAACGGGCACGCGTGATTCGATTGATATTAAATTGGTAGACGACCGGCAATCGGGCAACACCGCGCAGGTCTTTGCCAAAGTACTTTATTCTGCTGCTGTCAATTTTGCCGGCAACACGGATAAAACCGGTGGCGGCGTAGCACCCAATTTTAATTTATCGGGTTTGTCAAAGTTGCAGGGTGCTTTTGCCGGCGACATCGACAGTATGAAGAATTTTTCAGTAAATCCGAAAGATTTTTTTCCTGCAGATAATGCATTGGAAGCAAAACTTTTTGGCGTATTCAAACTCAGCGACCTGGTGAAATTCCCAGGGATGAGTGGCCTTTCTTCTTATGTCAATACGATCAACAAAGCAGTTGATGAAATAAGAGCAATACAGTCGCAGGTGGCTGCATTGATTGAGCAGGGAAAAAATGCAGATGCCGAAAATTTGAAGAAACAGTTGCTGGATAAATCTGCCGACCTGGTCTCTAATAAGATCAAAGCGTACCAGGCCAAAATCCCGGTATTAAAAACCATCGATCTGCCGGGAGAGATTTGCACTCAATACCAGTGGAAGGCAGAAGCCGATACGCTCAATATCCCTTCATCCGGAACACCGTTTGTGAGTTTTGTTCCCAAAGACAAACCAAATACGATCAAGATCGATACTATGATCCGCCGACCGAAGGGCGGAGGTGGTCTTCCCGTTTTCAGCACCAGTTCTTCTATCAACTCATTCAACATTACGCTCGCTAATATCATTGCTGTCAATTTCAAAAAAATATCGTTTGCGGTTGATACCAATGCGAAAGTGGATGTGAACGTGGAGATGGAAAAAAATGCGATGGAGTTTCTCGGACCGCTGAAATTTATCAATGGACTGAAAGACCTGATTCCATCGGATGGTTTTAGCGATCCTCCCTTCCTGGATGTAACTACCAGTGGCGTAAAGGCTGGTTATACTCTTGCCGTGCCCGATGTATCGCTTGGCGCATTTGTGTTCAGGAATATTTCCATGGGCGCCGTGGTTAATCTTCCCTTTACCGGTGCACCGCTAACCATGGGTTTCAACTTCTGTGAGCGGCACCAGCCGTTTACCATTACCGTAGCGGCACTTGGCGGTGGTGGTTTTTTTGGCGTTGAGTTTGACCTGAAAGGGCTGCGGACGCTTGAAGTATCTCTTGAGTTTGGCGCTGCAGTAGCCATTAATCTCGGTGTTGCCAGCGGAGCGGTATCAATTATGGCCGGGATCTATTTCAAAATGAAATTTGAAACCGATCACAGTATCATCGAACTCAGTGGCTATGTGCGGATCAATGGCGCGCTTTCGGTATTGGGATTGATTACTGCTTCGGTTGAATTTTATATGGCGCTTACCTATAATTTCAGTACCGATAAGTGCTGGGGTGAAGCTTCATTGAAAGTGAAAGTGGAAGTGCTGTTTTTCTCCAAAACCGTTACGCTCACTACCCGCAGGGAGTTTAAAGGCTCCGGCGCCGATCCTACCTTTAGAATGACCACCAGCGAACAGGAATGGCTGGATTACTGTGCTGCATTTGCCGCTTAATTTATTTTCAACGTATCAACCAAGAATTTACATTGTATGCCGATCAATATCGTAGTTACGCCACTTCCCTGGAAAGATTACAAGAGTAATAAGCTGATGCTTTCCGCTTTTTTTTCCATCCAGGTAGAATCTGGGTCAGAAAAAAAGCTGGACGCCTACCCGGATATTATTAACTGGATCGACAAGATCGGAAAGGCGAAATTTATTGTTCAGTGGAACAATAACTCGGAAAAAGTGGGAAAGGCACAGGTAGCGAAGCTTGATAAGTCGCTCTATCAAAGTCTTTTTACAAGCCGCATCAAAGTAAGGCCTTATGTACAGGAGGATCTTACACAGTTTCCAATTCGGTCTTACCCCGTAAAATATGTGCAGGATTTTATTCATAACTCATACGCACAGGTTGGCAACACGGCCAGTAATTTATTACCCGGTGTAAAATTTTTTACAGACGACTGGACCAACCTGCTGGCCATTTCAGAATATAAAATAAATGACGCGCCAAAGAACCGGCGTGAAAAACTAACGGAGGGGTCTTTTTTATCGCCCGACAATACGGTGCGGGAACGAATGAAGATCCAACTCCGTTCTGCTAAAGCAATTCCCTTTGCCAATGCAGCATCTCCAATGACGGATTTTGCGCAGCTCCGTAATTTTCATGATGCCACCACACGGCCATCCGGAAAACCGCCGGTGATCTCTCCACCTGGTTTTGAATATCACGATATTCTTTCAGTACTAACCTCATACCCGCAGTTGCAACGGAAATTTGGAATGGTCATTGACCTGGAACTGGAAGCGGCAAGTGTACCCGCCAACGGAACGGTGCGGATCATTCCGCAGGACATGGACTTCAGCGAAGCGACCAAAATTTCCTGTCCGGCTATTGGTTTTCTTAAGTCGGCCACTGGTTTTCATGCTCAGGCAGATGCGGGTAGCATGATCGATCGCGGGCTGCTCAAATTGAAAGGCGGTGATTTTACGGTGGTGCAGGTGGATGCAGACGGGGCCGCTTTGAAACTGTGCAATATGATCGACAACCTGCAACAAAAGAAGGCAAAACACCTGTTTTACCTGGCTTCTGCTTCCATGGCGCCGCAGCAACAGGCGTTATATGAAAATGATAAGGCTTCGGATGAAGGGTTGCCTTCACTTCGTTCAGCAGGAATTGGTATTGCAAAAAATGGCCTGGCGGCAGTGATGGCGAAAAAAATTCAGCGCAGCAACACGTTGCGTCCGTCATTAATTATTTCGGCTTCTTCTTCGGCCGCTTTTAAAGGCGGAAATACAACTTTTGTATTGCCCGCTGGCGCATTAACTGCAGATGATATCGTCCAGGGATATCGCATGGATATTGCGTATGAAGAAAAGCCAGACGACTGGAAATCCCTGCACTGGCGGCAGGATGAGTATATTTTTAAACCCGATAATGGTGCCGACAAGCAGGTTACGGGAATTGAGATGGATGAAGGCTTTATCCAGTTGGCCATGGCACAGGACACTACAGCGCCAGACAAAGCGATGAGCGTAGGAGAAGTGCTGGCGCGATGGGAGGGATGGAGTCTTTCCGTGGTGAAGCCCGGGAAAGCATTGAATAATCCTGAACCCGGTGGTACGGAATTGCAGAGCGACAGCAACGAAAAGGAACGATATATTCTGCCTAAATATCTTGATTTCCGGTTACAGGCAAATAGCCATCTTCCAAAAAATGGAACGCTGCCGAAACTCCGGTTTGGACAACGATATAGGGTAAAAATCCGGACGGTTGATCTTGCCGGCAACAGTTTGCCGCATTCGGAGAAGCCGGAAAATTATGCTGCTGCGGTGATGGACAATATTCGTTACCGCAGGTACGAACCTGTTTCGCCACCGGCGCTTGTTTTGGGAAATGCTGTTCGCGATGGCGAATCCATGGAGCATATGGTGATCCGGAGCAATTACAATGTGAGCGCAACGGATTATGAGAACAACAATGTAGGCCAGGTAAACGGGTCTTCAAAAAAATATCCCAATCGTGCCACGCGTTTTATCAAGGCGCCGCGCACTTCGCAGCAAATGGCTGAAGTGCATGGTATGTTTGATGCGGCATTTTCCAGTGCTGCCAAGGCAAAAGAACTATATGATTTTATCGTAGGCAAAGACAAGGAAACGGTAAATCCTGCTGACTACAGTACGCTCACCAATGCGGTGTACAATGGGGAAGCGAAAGATTTAAAGTTGGAATACCTGGCTGATCCGATGGCGGCAGGAGTGGTTTTTTGCATCGAACGCTCTTCAGAAGAGCTGACGAACTGGACCAAAGCGCAGCCGCGTTTTTTCAGTTTTTACCTGGATGCTGCAGAAGTGCATGGCGTGGGATTGAATGCAGAGATTGCCGGGAAATGGATGACCCCCAATACGCTTGCCATCCGGCTGGTGGAAGGAAATACGCTGTCTGCCGAATGGCGCAATAACGAGCGGATGCTGTATGTGCAACTGCCAAAAGGGAGAAAAATTACGCTGAACTATGCATCGTTCTGGCGACCGGATGATGTAAAAGATAAATCGGCTTTATTTGATGTGTTGTTTAGCGGGCCGGCGGCCAATGCAAAAGCCCGTGATCATGCCAGCAATGGACAGCACTGGTTGTTTTCACCCTGGCGCCAGCTAACGCTTACGCATGCCGTGCAGCAACCGCTGAATGAACCGGTATTGAAAACGGTAGATGCGGTGCGTGCCTACAACGATACTACGGCCGCGTTAAATTCGCTGGTGCGGGTGAGTGGTATTAGTACGGATAAAGTAAATATAGAAGCGGCCTGGAAGGAATTTACGGATGATCTTGCGGAAATAGGTCCGGATGTTAAAGCCGCGTCGGCTCACGTGGATGTATTACAGGTACAATATGATGATGCCACGCTTGTATCAGGTAATCCTGTTGTAAACGGGCAACCGTATTCACCGGCAGCTAATGAATCCATTCATAAATACGAGCCGCTTATTCATCGTTTTGGAGATACCAGGCACCGTAATGTTGAGTATCGACCTGTAGCCACTACTCGCTACCGGGAATATTTCACCGTGTTGCGCCAGAATGCGGAGCAGGCAAAAAAAGCATTTGAGCTTACCAGGAGTGGCGCTGGATTTAAATTGAATATCCTTAGTACGGCGCGTCCACAGGCGCCGCAGGTAGAGTATGTATTGCCTTCGTTTAACTGGTTGAAGAACGTAGGGCCGAAAGTAGAAACGCACTTGCGTACGGGTAATATTCGTGTGTATATGAAAAGGCCCTGGTTTAGCAGCGGTGAAGGAGAGAAAATAGCAGTGGTGCTTTCTCCTAATAAATTTTCTGATGAATATGCGAAGCATGTTACGATGTGGGGACGCGATCCGATCTATGCCAGTGCACAGTTGAATATGGCTAATTTTCCCAATGCAGACCAGGCTACATTCCCATTTGCGGTTGACTATGAGAAATCGTTAAGTATCGTGGAGGCAGACGGATTGCCGGTTGCGGCAGCATCGTATAATGTGTTGTACGATATGGAACGGCAATTGTATTATGCGGATATCCCTATCAATATCTCCGATGCTTATTTTCCATTTGTTAAACTTGCCCTGGCGCGCTACCAGAAAGATTCGCTGAGAATCAATAATACGGATTGTTGTCTTAGCCCGATCGTGCATACCGACTGGATACAGGTGGTGCCGCATCGTACCACGTCGGTTATGTATGGTGATCCGCTGAATAAACAGAATATAGCGGTGTCTGTAAAGGGAAGTTCACGTTTTGGCTATACCTTGCCAACGGTAATGGCGCTGCCAAAAGGAGAGGAGAAGGCCTGGACGAGGATCCGGATCATTGTGGAAGCAGCGGTGATTCCGAAAAAGGATGAAGCATTTGTCAGGCTGGCTGGAGACAGACGGGTGAACCCCGTGATCTGGAGTAAAGACTTTGACATTACCACGGAATTTATCAAGAACGGTATTATGGAATTCAGTACGCCTGTAAACCTGCGGGACGATTACCGGAACAAACCCTACCGGGTGGTGATTGAAGAATATGATCTGCACATGAAGGATCCACTTAGAGTGGAGAATACCAATTTCGCTCCGGGTTCTGAACCGCAATGGAGCGACCGGGTACAGGAGCGGTTGGTTTTCATGGATGTGTTTGAGGTAAATGGATCCGTATAAAATTGATCATCCCCAGCCAGGAATTGGCTGTTATTTCAGTGGATAATAGCCAATTTTAATTGTTTTTTCACATACCAGGTGAATTACGGGTTCCCGTAAAATTATTAATTTGGAAGCGCTAACTTACCCGCCTTGTGGTGAAGTTTTGCAGGGAGGGAGAAACTGCTTTTTTATACTTTGTCAAATCAAAAAAAATGATAAACACCAGAACGCTTACTGCTTTTATTGCTTGTGCTGCGATAATGATCTCCTCATGCGGCCCCAAGATTTACAAATCTGATAATTTTGAAACTTCAAAGGCAACTGTAAAGACGCTTGCGATCCTGCCGTTTACAGTTACGATAGACACGAAGCGGTTACCGAAGGGGACTACAATGGAAACGCTAAAAGAGTCTGAACAGAAAACGGGATATGACGTGCAGGGTAATTCCTATTCGTGGTTTTTAAAACGCAGTAAGGATTATACGGTTTCATTCCAGGATATCGACAGAACAAACTCCCTGTTAAAAAAGGCCGGTATTTCGTATGATGATATTTCGTTGCAGGACAAGGGAGAGCTTTGCAAACTTCTGGGCGTGGATGCGGTTATTTCCGGCAGGATAAGGATGTCTAAGCCTATGTCGGAAGGTGCTGCCGTGGTGGTGGGATTACTGGCTGGTGCCTGGGGTGCTACCAATAAAACTACTACGTCGCTCACTATACATGATGGAAAAAGTGGCCTGCTTTGGAAATATGATTATGATGCCAGTGGATCGGTGGGCAGTAGTGCAGAGCGGCTTACAAGTGCGTTGATGAAAAATGCATCCAAGAAATTCCCATATAAGAATTAAGTGCAATAATGGTTCATTCTCCATTCTTTTCCGGGAGATTTTTTTAATGAACTATTAAATGCTGATGAAGTAAAATGTTGCGGTGCCCTGGAATCCCGAAAAATACAACCAGTTTAAAAACATCCGGTACCAGCCATTCTTTGACCTGATGGGGATGGTTGCTGCCGAAGGTTTAAAAAGCGCTGTGGATATTGGTTGTGGAACGGGAGAGCAAACGGCGATCCTGGCCGACCGGTTTAGCAGCGCCTCTTTTTTGGGCATTGATAATTCTCCTGAGATGTTGTCGCAAACGGAGCGGTATGCTAATGATCGGGTACAGTATAAGAGCTGTTCAATTGAAACTTTTGTGAACGATGACACGCGCTGGGATTTAATATTTAGTAATGCTGCATTGCAATGGTCGGATGATCACGCCAGGTTATTTCCCGCGCTGATTGCAAAATTGAATGTTGGTGGACAGTTGGCGGTGCAAATGCCGGTGCAGCAGGAAAATTTGCTGAACAGGGTTCTGCTGGAGCAGGTAGGGGAAAGTCCGTTCTGTGATTTTCTCAATGGATGGACAAGGCCTTCGCCGGTGTTGAGTATGGATGAGTATGCCCGTATTCTATTTGATGCGGGTATTGGTGATATACAGTTGGTGAAGAAGGTCTATCCAATCATTGCAGGTGATGTTAATGTATTGATTGAT
>JBEHYT010000024.1:0-63393 GCA_048498035.1 Bacteroidota bacterium
CTTTTCATTTTGGACAACAGGCTGAGTAAATAAGCCTTGACATTCAATTTAGTAAAACAGAACCGGTTTGAATTTTCATTTTTTCCGGACAGCAATGATTCGCTGATTCGATAATGGAGGGAATGCAAATGTGGAAATGTGCTGATTAATTTCTAATTCGACAATTCGCTGATTCGATAATGGAGGAAAGTGTGATAATGTGAAAATGTAGTGATGTGAAGATGACGATGACAAAATATCGAACTGATCAAACCCTGAATTTATGTTAAAGTAGTGGTAGCATGATAACAGTGAAAACTGGTGTGGATAACAAAAAAGAAAACCCCTTGTAGAAACAAGGGGTTTAAACCAAAACCAACTGCTTATGAGAAAATCGTTATACTAATTAGACGTTATTTGATCGCAATTTCTTTCGCTTCTTCTTTGACGATTTCTTTCTTCGGAAGGTTGACTGTTAAAACACCATTAACATACGCGGCTTCAATAGAAGCAACATCAATTTTTTCGTCAACGGTGAAAGATCTCTTAAAAGAACGATACGCGTATTCACGACGCACTTCTTTTTTGTTTTCATCTTTTTGTTCTTCCTTCCTGGAAGCAGAAATAGTCAGGATGTCTTTTTCAAGGTTGATCTTGAAATCAGTTTTGTCAAAACCCGGGGCAATTACTTCCACTTCATAAGACTTGTCTTTTTCGTGAATGTTTACCGGGGCTGAACTTTTCCAGTCGGCAGCTTCGTTTTTGAAGAAGCCTGCAAAGTCGTTGAAGAATTCGTCGTTAAATGCGCCGAAAGGCTTCTTGTTGAATTTTACCAGCATAACTATCAGTTTTTATTTTTTGAGGTTTGTTTGATGCACTAACCTGCTCAAACGCCATACCACCAGCAATAACCAGGGATGTGGATGTCGGATGGGCAGAAATCTGAGCACAAGCACGTCAAGATGGCGTTTTTATTATTTTGGATATGCCAAAATGGCAATTTTCCTAATTGTTAGGCTTGAGATGTGTTGTGGCCAGATGTATCTAAAAGGGGGTCAACTTTTTCGCTACTTTTGCGTTGCATTAAAAAACTCCTACAACTTATGTATCCTGAAGAGATTGTAATACCGATGAAGGAAGAACTGACCGATAATGGTTTTTCCGAATTATTGACTCCTGCCGAAGTGGAAGCACAGCTTGGAAAAGAGGGCACCACGCTGGTGATGATCAATTCCGTATGTGGCTGCTCTGCCGGCACTGCCCGCCCGGGTGTATTGCTGGCTGTAGCCAATAGCAATGTGAAGCCCGATTACCTTACAACCAGTTTTGCCGGTTTTGATATTGAGGCGATCAAGGCGTTGCGCCAGCATTTGCTGCCATATCCTCCGTCTTCCCCCGCTATCGCTTTATTTAAAAATGGCGATTTGGTGCATTTTATCGAGCGTCACCAGATTGAAGGCCGGCCTGCGCAGGTAATTGCCCATAACCTGATTGGTGCCTTTGAGCAGCATTGTTCAAAAACGGCAACTGTTTAAAATATTATTTTTGGGTAGTAAGGCCCCGCCGCATGGCGGGGTTTTTTTTGCGATAACCTGCTCTGCGTGATTGGTTTTCATAGGAATAAGAAAATTTTATGGTGCGGGAATCGGTTGTATATTCGTTGCTCTTAATCAATTGACCACTTAGATGTATCCCAACTTATACTATGCTTTCAAAGACCTCTTCGGAGTGCAATGGAAGCCGCTTCGGTTTGTGCACTCGTTTGGTTTTTTTGTAGCGATTGCCTTTATCCTGGCTGCGGTGGTGCTGGTGTCTGAACTGCGCAGGAAAAGTAAATTGAAGCTGCTGCAATCCACGGAAATGAAAATCACCGTAGGGAAGCCTGCAACAGCCGCCGAACTGATCCTCAATTTTTTGCTTGGGTTCTTATTTGGGTACAAAATCATTGCCTTGTTCATTATGAACAATGCAGCTACTGAGAACCCACAGGATTTTATCCTTTCTCCCCTTGGAAGCTGGCCCGCGGGTCTTCTGCTGGGCGCATTGGCTGCCGGCCTGAAGTGGAGGGAAAAGAATAAACAAAAACTCGACAAGCCCGAATCCCGCATCGTCAGGATCTGGCCGCAGGACAGGGTGGGGGAGATGACGATTATAGCGCTGGTTTTTGGACTTGCGGGCGCCAAACTCTTTGACATTTTCGAAAACTGGGATGCGTTTACGCAAAACCCGATGGGGACGATTTTTTCGGCTTCGGGGCTTACGTTTTATGGTGGGCTGATCTGTGCTGCCCTGGCCATTTGGTGGTACGCCCGCCGGCATAAGATTGCATTCTGGCATCTCAATGATGCTGCGGCACCTGCGCTGATGATAGCCTATGCGGTGGGCCGTATCGGTTGCCAGGTTGCGGGTGACGGGGACTGGGGTATTCATAATTCCGCATACATCACGAATGAACAACATAAGGTAGTATTGGCAACGCCAACGGAATACGCGGCAGCTGTTGATTCCAACGCGTACTTCCTCGCCAAAGACGGTGAAGATCCGTCGCAATTGCGCACCGCGCATTTTAAAAAACCGGCATCCCTGGGATTTTTACCAAATTGGATGTTTGCCTACAATTACCCGCATAACGTAAATAATGTGGGCAAGCCGATGGCCGACTGTGAAGGCGATCATTGCGCGGAATTGCCCCTGCCTGTCTTCCCAACGCCTTTTTATGAAACGGTGATGTGCCTGGCTCTTTTTGGCCTGCTGTGGGCCGTCCGAAAGCGCATGAAGGTGCCCGGCACCCTGTTTGCGCTCTACCTGGTTGTAAATGGCCTGGAACGCTTTTTTATTGAAAAGATCCGCGTTAATACCACGCTGAAGTTATTTGGACATTACCCAACCCAGGCGGAGGTCATTTCAACGCTTTTGGTGCTCTTTGGACTGGGGCTTTGGATATTTCTCGTAAAAAGGTCAAAAAGCCAGAAATCCACATAAAAAAAACCTTAAAATTGCATACCGCCGGTTAAGCCCTGTAAACGGCCAATTTCGCTGTATCCCTTGATGAGCCTCGCTTTGCGACTGGTAATACTACTTGTGGTATCTGCTGCAAGTGCCTTGCTGGTAATATTTTATGCACAACCACTATGACTTTTGGCGATTGCGGAGTATCTTTGCAGACGGACTTGGACATAGATAGCTGGTCACCTTCTTGCAACTCTCTGCAAACAAAGACTGTCTATTTTTTGTTATTTAAACTCAGAGGATCAACACTATGCGGCAGCTAAAAATTGCAACCCAGATTACAAACAGGGATTCCCAGGCAGTCGAGAAGTACCTGCAGGAAATTTCGAAAATTTCAATGATCACCCCCGAGGAAGAGACTACGCTGGCTCAGCGGATCAAGATGGGAGATCAAAAAGCGCTTGACAAACTGGTGCAGGCCAACCTGCGTTTTGTGGTGTCAGTAGCCAAGCAATACCAGCACCAGGGTCTTTCCCTGAGTGACCTGATCAATGAGGGCAACCTCGGTCTGATCAAGGCGGCTCAACGCTTTGATGAAACCAAGGGTTTTAAATTCATTTCATACGCAGTATGGTGGATTCGCCAGTCCATTCTCCAGGCTTTGGCAGAACAGGGCCGCCTGGTTCGTCTTCCTCAAAATAAGATTGGTACTTATAATAAAGCCAATAAAGCCTATATGGCATTTGAGCAGGAACACGAACGTGAGCCGTCTACCGAAGAACTGGCAGAATTGCTGGAAATGAGCGAAACGGAGATCAATAATATTTTCCAGAGCAATACCCGCCACACTTCACTGGATGCACCCGTGCACGAAGCTGAAGATGTTGCCATGGGTGATTTGCTGGAAGGTGGTGACGATACAGACGATGATGTAATGAAGGATTCACTCCGCAATGAAATCCGTCGCGTATTGAAATCACTTAGTCCCCGCGAAGCTGAGATCGTAAATGCATATTTTGGACTCGATGGCGAAAATGGTGTTACCATTGAGCAGATCGGTCAGAAATATGATCTTACCAAAGAACGTATCCGCCAGATCAAAGAAAGAGCAATCAAACGCCTGCAGAAAGCGCGCTACAGCAGCGCCCTGAAGGCATACCTGGGATAACCATATTGATAATTGATGGGTTTATGTACAGCCCCGGTCTGAAAGGCCGGGGCTGTTTCTTTGAATTAGAAGGTAATTAAAACAGCCTTGCCGCTTGTCAAAACCTGCTGGTTGCCGGTCAAAATAGCGTCTATCCCATTGCGACTTGCTTTACCTTTACAGACTTTTCCGACCGCGGTTAAACAAATGGAGAACTTCCCTGTTATAACCCGTTCAGACCAGCCACTGATACTTGCCATAGGATCATGTCAAAATTTTTTATGTTGAAAGACAATCACGACGCAAAAAGATCCTTTCTTTTTACACTCGTACTTACTGCTATCTTCTTTTTATCCGCGCCGCACCATGTGGCTGCACAAACCGGCGGCGACAGCACGCTGCTACAGGACGCCACACTACCGATGGTAGTGCAGTATGCCATCAAAAACCAGCCAGCCGTGCAGCAATCATTGCTGGATGAGCAGATCACGGACTACCAGATCAAGTCGAAGCTTGCCGACTGGTATCCGCAGGTTAATTTTGGCTATCTCCTGCAGCACAATTTTCAAACCCAGACAAATATCATTGGCGGCAACCCGGTTAAGTTGGGCGTGGATAATACCTCGGCGCTCCAATTTTCGCTTAGCCAGACCATCTTTAACAGGGATGTGTTGCTGGCCCGGAGAACCGGTGCTGATGTTCGAAAGCTGGCTCGCCAGCAAACACAGGATACCCGTATTAACCTGGCAGTTGATGTGTCGAAGGCGTTTTATGATATCCTCGCCACGCGTCAGCAGCAGCGGGTAATCAACGAGAACATCCTTCGGCTGGACCGCAGTCTGAAAGATGCCAAAGCCCGTTTTGATGCAGGCTTTGTTGATAAAACGGATTACAAAAGAGCAACGATCGCCCTGAATAATGCAAAAGCTACACAACGCTCCCTGCAGGAAGCAGAGAAGGCAAAAACAAGCTACCTGAAAACATTGCTTAATTACCCGGCGGAAGCATCTATCAGTTTCCTGTATGATAGCACGGCACTGGAGCAGGAAGCACAGTTGGATACACTTCAGTTGCCCGACTATACCCATCGTATTGAGTATAATATCCTGGAAACGCAGCAACGGCTGCAGGAAGCGAATCTTCGTTATAATAAATGGAGTTTCCTGCCATCTGTAGCTGCCAATGCGGCTTATAACATGAATTTTCTGAATGATAATTTTGGAAAATTATATAACCAGAGTTATCCCAACTCGTATGCCGGTCTCACCCTAACGGTGCCCATTTTCCAGGGCGGCAAACGGAAATACAATATCAGGCAATCAGAACTGGAATTACAACAGACCGGTTTGCAGATTACCGCTTTTCGCAATGCTGTTAATTCAGAATACGAAGCAGCAATCGCTTCCTACAAATCCAACCTAGCCAATTATTCCGCGATGCGGGAAAATGTAGCGCTGGCAAAGGAAGTGTATGATGTGATTAACCTGCAGTACCAGGCCGGGTTAAAGACCTACCTGGAGGTGATAACAGCAGAAACTGATCTGCGTACCTCGCAGATCAACTATTTTGATGCACTCTACCAATTGCTGAGCAGTAAGGTAGATGTTCAAAAATCAACCGGTGCGCTCAATTATTAATCCAGCAGACCTCTTATAAGTTATACGATGAAAAAAATAATCATTTCGCTGTCGCTTGTGGTACCTGTTCTATTTACATCCTGTGGTTCCAAACAACAGGGAGCCCAACAAGGTCCGCCACCGGCGGTGCCGGTAACGGTTGAAGTGGTAGCAGATACGCTTGCTACTTACTATGACCAGTATCCCGGAACCGTAGTGGCGCTAAACCAAACCGATATTCGCGCGCAGGTAACGGGGTATGTAACCGGCGTTTATTTTAAAGACGGTGATAAGGTGGCCAAAGGACAACGGCTGTACTCCATTGACCAGCAGTTGTACCAGGCCAATTACCAGCAGGCGGTAGCCAATATGCAGGTACAGGAAACCAACCTGGCAAAGGCACAGAAAGATGCTGACCGTTACCATGAACTGGACCGGCAGGAAGCTGTGGCCAAGCAACAGGTGGATTATGCTGATGCTGCATTGGAGGCTGCAAAAAAACAACTGGCAGCAGCCAGGGCCAATGTAAATGCAGTACGCGCCAACGTAAACTTCGCCGTCATCACGGCACCTTTCTCCGGAACCATCGGTATTTCACAGGTAAGAACGGGAACATCCGTGGTAGCCGGCCAAACCGTGTTGAATACAATTTCTACTGATGACCCGATGGCGGTGGATTTCTCCGTAGACCAACGGGAGATTTATCGTTTTTCACAATTGCAAAGCCAGGCAAAACCAAAGGATTCCACATTCTCCATCGCGTTTGGTGAAGATGTGTATCCCGAATATGGTAAAGTGCAACTGATTGATCGCGCTGTAGACCCGCAAACCGGTACCATTCGCACACGCCTGGTATTTCCCAATTCTAAAAAGATGCTGAAGGCGGGTATGAGCACAACGGTACGGGTAATGAACAATGGCGGACAACGATCAATTACTATTCCTTATAAAGCAGTTACCGAGCAACTGGGTGAATTCTTCGTGTATGTGGTTGGAGACAGCAATAAAGTGTCGCAGCGTAAAGTAGTGCCGGGTCAGCAGATAGATACGCGCGTAATTATTAAAGACGGGTTGAAGACCGGTGAAACCGTGGTTGTACAAGGTGTGCAAAATCTCCGCGAAGGAGCCGTGATTACCACACAGGCGCCAGCAGCCGCATCACCCGCAAAAAAATAGCAATACGTGATCCGGCAGCGGATCAAAAACAGACTTGAATGATAGCAGAAACTTTTATACGCAGACCGGTAACGGCAATCGTAATTTCAATAGTGATAGTGCTGGTTGGGGTCATTTCATTGGTTAATCTGCCCGTAGCGCAGTATCCTGATATTTCTCCGCCCACCGTTTCTATTTCGGGCAACTTCACCGGCGCCGATGCGCAAACGGTGGAACAGACCACCACCACGGCCATTGAGACACAGGTAAACGGTACTCCGGGTATGACCTACCTCAGCAGCAACAGCACCAGTAGTGGCCAGGCTGGCATTACAGTGAATTTTGCCGTTGGAACAGACATTAATATAGCCACCCTGGATGTTCAAAACCGCGTGAGTGTGGCAGAACCTACGCTGCCGGATGCGGTAAAAAGATTGGGGCTCACTGTTCGGAAACGTAACCCCAGTATCATGGTGGCCCTTGCGTTTTATTCCCCCAATGGCACCCACGACGCAAAATTTATTGGGAACTTCGTAAACCTCTATGTGAAAGATGCCATTCTTCGCGTGAAAGGCGTGGGCGACGTATTATCGCGGTCTGATGATTTCGGTATGCGCATCTGGCTGAACCCGGAAAAAATGGCGGCCCTGGGTATTACTCCGGCCGAAGTAAATGCTTCACTGCAGGAACAAAACCTGCAGGTAGCGGCTGGTACGGTAGGAGGTAATCCTCAACCCGGCAACCAGGCATTTGAATACAGCGTGCTCACCAATAGCCGCATTAACACGCGTGAACAGTTTGAAGATATTATTGTACGAAGCAGGCCTGGTGAAGCAGGCGGTATCGTTTACCTGAAAGATGTAGCACGCATTGAATTGGGTCGCTTTGATTACAGCATCAATTCGTTTGTAAACGGCAATCCTGCGGCGTTCTTGCTCATTTACCAGGCGCCTGGTGCCAATGCACTGGAAACCTACGAAGGCATCACCAAAACACTCACTGAACTTAAAAAGACATTTCCTAAAGATATCGATTACCTGATTCCGCTGGAAACAGTGTCAGTGGTAAAAGCTTCTATTAACGAAGTGGTGCACACCCTGCTGGAAGCACTGGCGCTGGTAGTACTTGTAGTGTTCCTCTTCCTGCAAAGCTGGCGAGCCACACTGATCCCGCTATTGGCCATTCCCGTTTCGCTCATCGGTACGTTCATCATGTTCAACACGATGGGCTTTACAATCAATACCCTGACGCTTTTTGCGTTCGTGTTGGCGATTGGTATCGTGGTGGATGATGCCATTGTGGTGGTAGAAGCGGTGCAGCATAATATGGACCATGAGAAGATGTCGCCAAAAGAGGCTACCCGCAAGGCCATGAAAGATATTTCCGGTCCGGTAATCGCCATCGCATTGATCCTTGCCGCCGTATTTGTGCCGGTTGGTTTTATCCCGGGTATCGTAGGCCGCTTGTACCAGCAGTTTGCTATTACCATCGCCGTTTCGGTAATCATCTCTGCATTTGTGGCCCTTTCCCTTACGCCCGCGCTTTGCTCGATTATGCTGAAGCCAACAGCATCCATGAAAAAGAATTTTATGGATCGTTTCTTTGCCGCATTTAACCGTGGTTTTGGAAAATTGACCAACGGTTACACACGTGGCGTGGGAACGTGGATCCGACGCACCCCTTATGTACTTATTTTATTGATCGCCTTGTTTACAGGCTTATTCCTGTTATTTAAAAATAAACCTACCGGTTTTATTCCTACGGAAGATGAAGGCCGCCTGCTGGTTACCTACGAAATGCCGGAGGCTACTTCCACTACCCGTAGCGTGGAAATGCTGCGCGATATTGCCCGCCGCGTAAGGCAAATACCCGAAGTAAAAACCGTCGGTGGACTAGCCGGTTTGAACGTGATCAGTTTTTCCAATAAAGCCAATTCAGGCACCATCTTCGTATTGCTGAAGCCCTGGGACGAACGAAAAGGAAGCGGCCAGGTGGCGCACGATGTGATGGGCAAGATCAGTGCGGCGCTCGCAGATATAAAGGAAGCACGTGTACTCGTAATAGAGCCACCAGCCATTCCGGGTCTTGGCGCCACCGCCGGATTTACATTTGAGCTGGAGCAGGTAAGTAGCACAGATGATGTGCAGACCTTTGAAAAAGTAGCGCGGGATTTTCTTGCCAAAGTAAACCAGCGCCCGGAAATTGGCAGGGCCTACACGTTCTTCAGCGCCCACACACCCAGTTATAAAGTGGATGTAAACCGGGAGCAGGCTAAAAAGCTGGGTGTAAACGTAGCTGATATTTACTCCACGCTTTCCAATTTCCTGGGAAGTAGCTACGTGAACGATTTTAACCTGTATGGACGCAATTTCCGCGTAATGTCTCAGGCAGATAGCAGCTACCGGAGTTCACTGGCTGGTATGGAAAAATTTTATGTTCGCAACAGTGCCGGAACAATGGTGCCGTTAGGATCATTGATCACTACCAAAGTGATTGAAGCGCCGGCGGTTATTTCCCATTATAACATTTACCGGTCAATTGAAATTAACGGTTCCCCCAAACCCGGTTATAGTAGTGGTCAGGCCATTGAAGCATTGAAGGAAGTAGCAAAAACACTTCCTGCGGGTTATGGATATGAATTTTCCGGCATGAGCCGCGAGGAAATTGCTGCGGGCAATCAACAGTCGGTGATCTTCGCCATTTCCCTCGTATTCGTATTCCTGTTTCTTGCCGCGCTATATGAAAGTTGGTCGGTTCCATTCTCCGTTCTTTTTGCCGTACCCATTGGCGCATTTGGATCGATCTTAACGCTTACTTTTTTGCCGGACCTGAGCAATAATATCTATGCACAGATCGGTTTGATTACGCTTATCGGACTTGCTGCAAAAAATGCGATCCTGATCGTGGAATTTGCGAAAGAGCGGGTGGATCGCGGAATAGACGTTGTGCATGCAACGCTGCAGGCAGTACGTCTTCGGCTGCGTCCCATTGTAATGACCTCGCTGGCATTTATCCTGGGTGTATTGCCGCTGGCCTTCGCCTCCGGCGCCGCCGCAGAAAGCAGGAAAACGATTGGGTGGACGGTATTTGGAGGTATGATTGCCGCCACAACGCTGGCGATCTTTATTGTTCCGGTATTGTTTGTACTGATAACACGTATTTCCTATGGTCGCAAACTGCGAAAGCTGGAAGAAGAACAGGAAAATATTGAAGCAATTGACCGGGAGAGCCAAAAATTGAGCTGATCCAACAACAGCTGGCAAAATGCTAATTTTGCAGTGTATGAAACGCAGTTGGTTCTTTATTGTACTAATACCCCTGCTGGGAGTTACATCCTGTGAACGGAACATTGATATTCCGCTTGATGATGTAACTCCCAAGCTGGTGGTGGAGGCAACCATTGAAAATGGTACTGCACCAGTTGTGTACCTGTCGCAAAGCCAGGCCTATTTTTCAAATCTCGACCTGGCTGCCCTGGCAAATAGCTTTGTTCACAATGCAGAAGTGTACATTTCAAATGGTTCGCTAACGCATCGTTTGAAAGAATATGCAGTTCCCGTTTCCCCCGGTATCAATCTCTATTATTATTCCAATGATCCGGCAGACCCGGCTACCGCATTTACCGGGCAACTCAACCATTCCTATTCCCTGCATGTTGTAACAGGAGGAAATGAGTACAACGCCGTAACTACCATACCCAACATTACCAAAGTAATTGATTCCATGTACTGGAAACAGGCAGGCGGGGATGCGCCGGCCAATAAAGTAACACTTATGTTAAAATTGACCGACCCGCCGGGGTTCGGCGATTATGTACGTTATTTTACAAAACAGAATAGTCAGCCGTTTTACCCGGGTCTTACCTCGGTGTTTGACGACCAGATTGTAGACAACAGTACCTATGAAATTCCCGTGGAGAGGGGCGTAGACCGAAATATAGACCGCGAAGAGAACTACAGTTTTTTTGATCGCGGAGATACGGTAACGCTGAAGCTTAGCAATATTGATAAAGCCACTTTTGATTTTTGGCGAACAATGGAATTCAATTATGCCAGTGTTGGAAACCCATTTTCCACGCCCACCAAAGTGCTTGGCAATATCAGTAATGGCGCCCTCGGCTATTTTGGGGGATATGCTTCGCAATACCGCACGCTGATCATTCCAAGGTAGGTTTTACACATGCTAATCCACAGCATCTTACGATACACGTTTTAAAGTTACATTTGCATGCCCAAATGGGGCAAAACAAGCGAAGAAAATGGAGAATACAGAAAGAGTTCATTGCCTGATCATCGGATCGGGACCTGCCGGGTACACTGCTGCCATCTACGCATCCAGGGCTAACCTGAAACCGGTATTATACCAGGGCATTCAGCCGGGAGGTCAACTTACCATCACCACTGAAGTAGAGAATTACCCGGGATACCCGGAAGGAATACAGGGCCCGGAAATGATGGTGGATTTTGAAAAGCAAGCTACCCGCATGGGCGCCGATATTCGCTATGGCCTCGCCACCAAAGTCGACTTTTCCAGCCATCCACATAAAGTGCAGATTGATGAAGAAAAATGGATTGAAGCAGATGCCGTTATCATCGCCACCGGCGCATCTGCCAAATGGCTGGGTCTGCCGAGTGAACAACGATTGAACGGTTTTGGAGTAAGCGCCTGTGCCGTGTGTGACGGGTTTTTCTTCCGCGGTAAGGAAGTGGCTATTGTAGGAGCGGGCGATACAGCTGCAGAAGAAGCGTTGTATTTGTCCAAACTTTGCACCACCGTGCATATGCTGATCCGCAAAGGAGAAATGCGCGCCAGCAAAGTGATGCAGGAGCGCGTGCTGAACGCAGCAAATATTAAAGTGTACTGGAACTCTGAAACAGACGAAATACTGGGTGAAAAAACGGTAACAGCTATGCGTATCCGTAATAACCAAACGGGCGCAACCCAGGAGATTCCGATCAGTGGCTTCTTTGTGGCCATCGGGCACCAGCCCAACTCCGCCATCTTTGCTGACTTTCTCGAAATGGATGAAGCAGGTTATATAAAAACAATACCAGGAACTTCACGCACCAACGTTGAAGGTGTTTTTGCAGCCGGTGACGTGCAGGATAAAATCTACCGCCAGGCAGTAACAGCCGCCGGTAGTGGCTGTATGGCCGCGCTGGATGCAGAACGCTACCTGGGTGCAAAAGGAATTCATTGATTCATGGCTTCGCTACTTACCATAGCCGTTACCAATCTTCATTTTTTTGCACATCATGGATTGTATGAAGAAGAACTGTTGACTGGCAACGAATTTGAAGTAAATGTTTTTGTCAGCTATGCGCCACAGCAGCACGTGGTTGAGCATCTTCATGATACTATCAACTACGCCGAACTCTATGCCCTGATACGGGAAGAAATGCAAAAAAATCGCAAACTGCTGGAAACACTCGCTATGGAACTGGCTGAACTGATACACCAGCGTTTTCCAGAGGTTCGCACCGCAGAGATTCAGATTACAAAACTAAAAGCACCGATCGATCAGTTTACCGGGAATGTTGGCGTTCGCTACCATTGCGAATTTCCTGTTTCCTAAAGCGCTTTATTACGCCAGCGGTTGCCACGCATATACAACCAGGCACATACAAAAATAGACGACCAGTAGAGCCACTCGCTCATCCATCCGATTACGATGGACCAGTTCATGATCTCCAATACGCAATAAACAAAAACACAGTATAAGCTAATCGCAAGCAATTCGACCAGGAACGTGATGCGGCTGTTTCCCGTTCCTGTTACTGCATTCAGCCATATCACTGCAACAGACATCATAAGCATCGCCGAAGAAACAACGCGCATTACGGGTAGTGCTTCATCGATAAACGTCTTTTCCTGGCCAAAAATAGAAAGAAATGTTTGCGGGAAAATATTGATGATGGCCGCAAGAATTGCAGTACATAGCAGGCTTAACCGGGTGATGCGCATCACCAGTGCCTTTACCTCATCCTGCCGGCCCTGTCCGATAATATTACTCACCATGGCAGATGCCGTAGCAGCAAATGCCCAGGTAAAGCACCCGGTAAGTCCAAAAAGATTCCGCATCACCTGCGAAATAGCAAGTGCCGCCTGCCCGTGATGCTCTACCAACACAAAGAAAAACTCCCAGCTCACTACGCTGATCGACAACTGGAAGATGAGTGGAAGTGAAATGGAGAATATCTGTTTTGCATATACGCGGTCCCATTTGAAATAGTTGAACAGCTGGTATTGGGCGCCAAGGCCGCGATAGTGAATAACGCCAAAAATGACGATCATACCCGTAAACTCAGCGATAACAGAAGCGATGGCTGCTCCTGTAAGTCCAAGCGCCGGTAAACCTGCATGCCCAAAGATCAACAGGTAATCAAAAAGAATATTACTGGCCGTTTCCGCAACAGCACCCACGGCCAGCAGCCGCGTGTTATTGGTTCCCACCAGCAATGCATTGCGCATCTGGTAAGCATAAAGAAATGGCAGACCCAAAATTCGCCACTTCATAAATTCAATCGCATGGCCCGCAGTAACAGGATCATGAATGACGGCTTTGAACAGTGGCGGCGCCGCGATCCATGTCAGCGCTATGCCAAACAACGCGATCAATAGCGACAGGAACAATCCCTGCGAAAAGATCCTGCCGATCTCTTCGGGCCGGTTTTCTCCCGCACGGCGGGAAATAAGCGTTTGCAACCCATTGTTGAGCCCATAGCCGACCATGGCAAAAATCAGGTGATAAACACCCGCCACCGCGCCGGCTGCCAGCGCCTGCTGGCTAAAATGGCCCAGGAACACATTATTCGTGATAAAATTCACCTGCGGTACCAGGATAGCAAAGGTAATAGGCAGCGAAAGCCTGAAGATCTGGCGATAGCCAGTATCTACCCGGAGGTCGTTATGTACCTTTGTAGCTGCCATAAGAAGCGGCCGCAAACCTACGACGTTTTTTTGGGCGGCACATTTGAATTTTGGTTATTATTGCACAGATCCAATCATTGATTTTGAAACAATTATTTCATATTGACAACGATCCCGGCAACCAGCCTGTACAACCCGTTTTGCTGCTGCGCATAGGATCAGGTTTTTGCTGTGCTGCTGTAACAGACCCTGCCGCAAGCCGCCTCTTCCGGCTTTCCTGGATAGCCGCGGAAGGCGATTCCGAAAACCTGTTGGAAGAGTTACTGGAAAAAAATGGATACCTGGATCAGGCATTTTACGAAGTACGCATCGCCTTTGCGTCGGAAACAGCAACCTTATTGCCGTTGCGGCAGGTGGTCCCGGCAATCGGTGGCGCTGTGTTGCAAACCCTTGCCGGCGTTCAACCCGGAATGGAAACCATTTCGGAATCCGTTCCGGAGTGGCAGGTGCAAATGGTTTATCCCGCACCTTCCGAAACAAAAGCCTGGCTGCTGAAAAAATTTCCTTCGGCCCGCACCTGGCATGCACATTCCGCTACGCTTAAACAATTGAAATCTGCTTCCGGAGGAACGATCTTCCTGGATCTCTCCACGGATGAATTCACAGTGTTTGTCGCCGCAGGCGGCAACCTGCAACTGGTACAAACTTATCCATACGCTACTCCGGAAGATGTGCTGTATTACCTGCTGCGCATTGTGTCAAACACCGGTTTATCACAGGAAGAAGTTCAACTGTCCATTTCAGGACTGCTGGATCACCAATCCGCACTTTTCCGCGAATTATACCAGTATTTCCGACATACCGGCTTCCGGGATGCAGGATGGATAATACCGGGTGATCAGTACCCGGCACATTATTTTACAACGCTCAACGACCTGGCCTTATGCGCATCATAGGAGGAGAACATGGCGGACGCAAATTCAATCCGCCCAATAAAATGCCCTACACCAGGCCAACCACCGATATTGCCAAAGAAGGACTGTTTAATATTCTCCAAAATAAACTCGATTTTGAAGAACTAAAAACACTCGACCTTTTTGGCGGTACCGGGAATATCAGTTATGAACTCGCCTCACGTGGTGTACAAAATCTTACCATTGTAGAAAAAGATAACCAGATGTTCGACTTTATCCGCAAAACAGCGGATAGCCTGCATATTGAGGGATTGAAACCTGTGAAAATGGACGTGTTCCGTTTTATCGGCCAGTGCATGGAAAAGTTTGATTTTATCTTTGCCGGTCCGCCGTATGCATTAACCAATATCGACGATCTGCCCAAACTGATCTTTGAAAAACGATTATTGAACAAGGACGGTTGGTTTGTCCTTGAACATACGCCGCGGAACGATTACAAGGAATTCCCATTTTATAAAATGGAACGGAATTACGGTACAACGATCTTTTCCCTGTTCCGCGAAGACCGGGAGGAATGATTCTTGCAACAAATGGAAGTATATGACAAAAAAAGAACTCCGCCGGATCTACCGCGACAAACGAGCGGCAATTGATGCCGCCGAAGCCTCTCGCATGGATGACCTTTTATTGATTCGCTTCCAGGCGCTTGATCTTCCTTTCCTGCATCGCATTTTAAGCTATTGGCCCATCGAAGAAAATAATGAACCCAATACCCAACTGGTAACCGGCTACCTTCGTTTCCGCAACCCCGAGATCGCGATCGGTTATCCCGTTTCAGATTTTGAAAAAGGAACAATGACAGCCCTGCAGGTGGATATAGACACCGCATTTCACAAAACACAACACAACGTTTTTGAACCGGAACGCGGCATTCCCATGGTTGCTGAAGAACTGGAACTGGTTATCGTACCCATGGTGATCTGTGACCGGCTAGGCTACCGCGTGGGCTACGGCAAAGGCTTTTATGACCGCTTTCTTGCTGATTGCAACCCCGGTTGCATCAAAGTGGGCCTTAGCTATTTTGAGCCGGTAACTGCCATCAGCGATCTCCATGAATTTGACATACCTTTAGATATCTGTATTACGCCGCACAATACCTATGTTTTCTAATTTTTTCCTTCGTTCTTTCCGAATTCTTCTCCTGCCATTTGCATTGCTTTACTGGCTGGTGATTGCTGTGCGAAACTGGTGTTACGATAAAAAGATATTTTCTACTACCCGGTTTGGTCTCCCGCTGATTGGTATCGGTAACCTTGCAGTGGGCGGCACCGGTAAATCGCCGATGGTGGAATACCTGGTGGAATTACTGCAATCACGGTACCAGGTGGCTACACTTTCCCGCGGCTACAAACGAAAAACAAAAGGCTATGCACTTGCAGGGCCATCCACCACCGCCCTTGAAATTGGGGATGAGCCGATGCAGTTTCATCAAAAATTTCCTGGCATCGCAGTCGCCGTTGGCGAAGAACGTATTTTGGCAATACCACAACTGCTGCACGACCGGCCCGGGACGCAGGTGATCATACTGGATGATGTATTGCAACACCGCGCCATCGATCCTGGATTGAAAATTCTTCTTACCGACTACAATAATTTGTTTACAAGGGATTTTTACCTGCCCACGGGTGATTTGCGCGACCTCAAGAGCAATTATAAACGGGCAGATATCATTATCGTTACAAAATGCAAGCCCGGCCTGGATGCGGCAGAGCAAACCAGGATTTTGGCAGAAATAAAGCCACTGGCGCACCAAAAAGTGTATTTTACAAGCATCCGCTACGGGAAACCGTATCATATTTCCCGAAGGGAATCCAATACGTTGTTGCCTGAAATGGAAGCACTGCTGGTAACGGGCATCGCCAATCCCCGGCCGCTGCAGCAATACCTGGAGCAAACATGTGAAAGCTACCAACTGATCCAATTTGCAGACCATCATATTTTTACTATAGATGATTTGCAGGAGATCAGGAAGCGCTTTGAAAAAATGGACGCTCCGCAGAAATTGATCCTCACCACTGAAAAAGATGCCGTTCGACTGATGAAATTCAGTGCTGAAATTGAACAACTTCCTTTATATATAATGCCAATCCGGCACGAATTTCTATTTGGTGAAGGAGAACAATTTGACCGGCAGGTGCAGGAATTTATCACCAACTTTAAACCCCAAGATTGATAGAATGGGACGGAAAAATTCAAAAAAACGAAAAGAAAAGGCGAAGCCCAAAAGCGGGCGTTCGCAATTGATAAAGGGCCGGCTGGACGTAACACGCTCCGGGATGGGCTTTGTGATTGTAGAGGACCAGGAAGCCGATATTCTTGTAAGACCCTCTGATTTTAATACGGCCATGCACGGAGATACCGTGCTGGTAGCCGTAAAAGATGCACATGGACGGGGCAGACGCGTTCAGGGTGTAGTTGAAAAAGTGCTGGAACGCAAACGCGTGGAATTTATCGGGCGATTGCAGATGAACCAGGGCTTTGGCTTCTTCATTGCAGAAATGGATCGGCCTATGCCCGACGTATTCATCCCGCTTGAAAATGTAAACGGCGCCAAAGACGGCGACAAAGTGGTGGTCAGGATCACCGAATGGGAGCGAGGCGGTAAACGCCCGGTTGGGCAGGTAGAAAATGTACTCGATGCCGGTAACAGCAATGATGCCGCGATGAAAGAGATCCTGCTGGAAAATGGATTTCCTCTGGATTTTTCAGACGAAGCACTTGAAACATCGGCGCGCATCCCGGACACTATTACTGAAAATGAAATTCGCCAGCGCAAAGATATTCGTGATGTGTTTACGATTACCATCGATCCCGCGGATGCCAAAGATTTTGATGATGCTATTTCGCTTCGCAAACTGAAAAACGGTTCCTGGGAAGTAGGTGTTCATATTGCTGATGTAAGTCATTACCTGGAGCCAGATACGCCACTGGATAAAGAAGCCTATGGCAAGGCCACATCTGTATACCTGCCTGACCGTGTAAATCCTATGCTGCCGGAACATCTTTCCAATGTATTATGCTCGTTGCGCCCCAATGAAGACAAACTGACGTTCTCGGCAATCTTCCAGATGAATGCGAAAGGCGAGGTAAAACAATACTGGCTGGGTAAAACAGTTATGCACTCCGATCACCGGTTTACATACGAGGAAGTGCAGGAAATTATTGAGAAAAAAGAGGGCATACACAAAGATGAAGTTCTTTTTCTCAACGATCTTTCACAACGCCTGCGGAAAAAACGTTTTCAAAACGGCGCCATCAATTTCTCTTCGCAGGAAGTGCGCTTTCAATTGGATGAAAAAGGGAATCCCATTGGTATCGTGATAAAAGAAAGCAAGGAGGCACATCAACTGATTGAAGAGCTGATGCTGCTGGCCAATCGTACCGTGGCAGAGCATGTGTCAAAGATAAAAGTCAATAATAAGCCCATACCGTTTCCATATCGTGTGCATGATGATCCCGACCAGGAAAAACTGGTTCCATTTGTTGCCTTCGCCAAAAAATTCGGGCATAAATTCGATATGTCTACACCGGAGGCAATTGCTACTTCGTTCAACCAATTGCTGAAAGACGTGGCCGGCAAACCGGAAGCGCATGTACTTGAACAACTTGGCATCCGGACC
This sequence comes from Bacteroidota bacterium, assembly GCA_048498035.1. Taxonomy (GTDB): domain Bacteria; phylum Bacteroidota; class Bacteroidia; order Chitinophagales; family Chitinophagaceae; genus CADEDV01. The sequence goes on from JBEHYT010000024.1 coordinate 18,311, forward strand.
ATGGCCAAAGCAAAATATACAACAGAGGATATTGGCCATTATGGACTTGGATTTGAGCACTACTGCCATTTCACATCACCCATCCGCCGCTACCCGGATATTATGGTGCACAGGATATTGTTTGATATTCTTAATAACAAGATTCATCCCGACAAAAAACTGGAAGAGCGTTGCAAACACAGCAGTGAGCGGGAGCGGGCGGCCATGGAAGCGGAGCGCGCAGCAAATAAATACAAACAGGTGCAGTTTATGCGCAATTACCTCGGAGAAGAATTTGAAGGGGTGATCAGCGGCGTTGCATCGTTCGGATTCTGGGTAGAAACGATTGCGCACAAGTGCGAAGGACTGGTGAGCATCAACAGCCTGCTGGAATACGATGAGTTCAGGCATGTGGAAACTGATTACTGCCTGGTTGGGCAACGAAGCGGGAAAAAATTCAGGATGGGAGACAAAGTGAAAATAAAAGTAGTGGCTGCCAATCTTGTAAAACGGCAACTGGATTATGAATGGGTGCTGGATATAGATGTTGATGAACCTGTAGTAAGGAAAAAAGCCCGTAAGAAAAATAAAAACCAGGAATAAAGGAACCGCTAAAAAAACGATCTTTATTGCATGCACGCATACGAACTGCTTTCACAGAAATTTGCGCTTTATTTTGAGAAGGCCCATTTTCCCACGGAGCCTGCCTCGTTATATGATCCCAATAATTACTTCCTGCAATTGGGTGGTAAACGGGCTCGGCCGGTGGCCTGCCTGATGGGTAATGAACTGTTTGGCGATATTATCCCGGATGCGTGGCCTGTTGCCAGCGCTATCGAGTTGTTTCACAACTTTACACTTATTCATGATGATATCATGGATAAAGCGCCGCTTCGCCGCGGCATGGCTACCGTGCATACCAAATACGGAGAGAATACCGCCATACTGGCGGGTGATGTGATGCTGGTGGCTGCCTACGACTACCTCGCCGGTATCGATGCGGCACTGCTTCCGCCGATCCTGCACCTGTTTAACAAAACTGCGCGTGAAGTATGCGAAGGACAACAGTTGGATATGGATTTTGAAAAGCAGGACAATGTAGGCCTTGAAGCATATATCCGGATGATTACCCTGAAAACTTCGGTGCTATTGGGCGCTAGTATGAAAATGGGCGCCATCCTGGGCGGTGCCGGTGAACGCAACCAGGATCTCCTTTATGAATTTGGAAAAAAACTGGGTATTGCCTTCCAGGTACAGGATGATTACCTCGATGCATTTGCCGACCCGGCAAAATTCGGTAAACAGGTAGGCGGCGATATCCTCGCCAATAAAAAAACGTTCCTGCTTATTCATGCGCTTGAAACTGCATCTGCAACGCAACGGGAAGAACTGGAAAAATTGCTTGCAAGCAATGCGCCGGATAAAGTGCAACGCACGCTGTCTATTTTTCACGCCTGCGGCGTGGACGAATGGGCGCTCAGCCTTAAAAATAAATACCTGGATGAGGCATTAGCTCATCTTGATGATATTGCGGTGGTCTCCCGACGCAAACAACCTTTGCATGAACTCGCACTTTTCCTCGTAAAACGCGATTATTAGACGTACGCAATAACTTTCAGAAGGCAAAAAACGGCCAACAAAACCGGGCATCAATTGATTTTTTGCCTATTTTGAATGATAAAACCAACTGACTGATGGCGAATCCCTTATTCAGGAAGAAATCAATTTCAACTATTCTGCGTGATGCAGAACAGGGCATGCACGACGGCCATGGCGGAGGTCTGAAGAAAGTGCTGGGCGTGCGTGATCTCACTTTCTTTGGTATCGCAGCTGTAATTGGCGCAGGGATATTCAGCAGTATCGGTAAAGCTTCTTTTGACGGCGGTCCGGGCGTGGTTTTTCTATACATGTTCACGGCGATTGCCTGTGGTTTTGCTGCCCTTTGTTATGCTGAATTTGCCTCAACCGTCCCTGCCGCCGGTAGCGCATACACGTATTCGTATGTGGCATTCGGTGAAATTTTTGCGTGGATCATCGGGTGGGACCTGCTGATGGAATATGCCATTGGCAATATTGCAGTAGCGATTTCCTGGAGTGACTATTTTACCAACCTGCTGGATAAAGCAGGTATGCATGTGGCTGATTGGCTAACGATGGACTACGTTACCGCACATTCTGGCTTTACTTCCTATGAAGGGGCCGTGAAGGCTGGAACCGCGTTGAAAGACATTGATCCGACCATCATATCGCAACATTCCGCCTGGGTACATGCACCACAGTTATTTGGTCTGCGATTGATCATGGACCTGCCGGCCCTCGGCATCGTATTGCTGATTACCTATATCGTGTTTGTCGGTATACGGGAATCCCGCACCATGAGCAATATCATGGTTGGACTGAAACTGGTGGTCATCTTTCTTGTAATTGTTATCGGCTCAGCATATGTTAACACCGAAAACTGGTCGCCGTTTACGCCAACCGGGATCGGCGGCATACTCAAGGGAGTTTCGGCTGTATTCTTTGCCTATATTGGCTTTGACGCCATCTCAACCACGGCTGAAGAATGTAAGGACCCTCAACGGGATCTTCCGCGTGGGATGATTTATTCATTGATCATTTGCACCATTCTGTACGTTTTGCTGGCCCTGGTGCTAACGGGGATGCTTAATTATACGCGCCTTGGAGTAGGTGACCCGCTCGCGCTTGTTTTTGACGCGCGTGGTTTGAAAGTTATTTCTGTTATCGTAGCTGCAAGTGCGATAGTGGCAACAGCCAGTGTACTACTGGTTTTTCAGCTTGGACAACCTAGAATCTGGATGAGCATGAGCCGCGATGGTTTGCTGCCAAAAATATTTTCGCGTATTCACCCCCGGTTTGGTACGCCGTCTTTTTCAACCATCCTGACCGGCGTAGTGGTTGCCGTGCCGGCTCTTTTCCTAAATCTCAGTGTTGTACTTGCCCTCACCAGCATCGGTACCCTTTTTGCGTTTGTACTTGTTTGCGGAGGGGTAATTGTGTTGCAAAAGCAGCCCGACAAACCGGCCAGTAAATTTAAAGTACCCTACATCAACGCGAAATTTATCCTTCCATTTCTTGTTGTTGCCGGTATCGCCATTTCCTGGAACCTCAATAAAAATAGCATTCACGAGTTTTTTCAGAATAAAGTACTGGTACAGAGCACCGACCTGTACGAACGGATTAAAGACCAGCGGGCTGATTCGGTTTCTTTAAAAAATAAAATTTCAGAACTGGATCCCAAGGGTATGGAAGCTGAACAGGGTAACCTGAAATCGTATCTCAGCAACGTATATTCCAATACCTACCGCCCTATGATCCGAAAAACCGGTATGCCCGAATCGCTGATATATCATACCGGCCTGGATGCGTTTTTCCTGAACTTTACTATGTGGCTCTTCCTCATAGTTGTTTTGGTTATTACCGTTCTCGCCGTACGGGGAAGCTATTCGCTTATTCCCTGTCTGGGTTTGGTTAGTTGCTTTTACCTGATGGCGCAGGAAAGTTTTACCAACTGGTACCGTTTCCTGGCTTGGCTCATCATCGGCCTGATCATCTATTTCTCCTACAGCAGGTATCATAGCAAATTGGCACAAAAAGATCCGGCAGCTTAAACGAATTCACAATAACAAAAATGCCATTCCATTCGGAATGGCATTTGTATTTTTGCAACATGAAATACCAGGTAGGAGACAGGGTGCTGATCATCCACTCCAATGAAGAAGGAGAAGTAGTGGACATCATCAACAACAAAATGATGATGGTGAAAGTAAATGATGTTACATTCCCGGTGTATATGGACCAGGTGGATTTCCCCTATTTTAAACGATTTAGTGAGCAAAAAATACAAACTCCAAAAAAAGAAAAGCGTTTTATTGATGATGTCCGAAAAGAAAAGCCCCAACCGGTAAACCGCGTTGAAGATGGCGTATGGCTAAGCATTTTACCTATTACCGACACGGATGAGTTTGGCGATGAAGTGGTGGAAGAATTAAAACTTCACCTCGTAAACCGGACAGCACAACCTTACCGGTTTATCTATCGTCTTACCTATGGCGGCAAGACGGATTTTGAGCTGCGCAACGAAATTCATCCCTTCACGGATTTTTACCTGCACAATATCCCCTTCGAAAACTTGAACGACAATCCCAGTTTCGACTTTGAATTTTCATTGGTAAAGCCCGATCGCAATAAAGCCGATTTTTACGAAGCTTCGCTTCGATTAAAAGCCAAACAGCTTTTTGCAAAAATTGAAGCCATCCGTCAGAAAAATGAAGCCACATTTTCGCACAGGTTGATGGAGCAGTACCCCGACAAAGCGTTTGAAGATACGATCGAACTCGGACGCCTCGCCGCCCGCGGTTTTAAAGTGTACGATGCCAAACGGGCTAAAGAATTTATGGAGCCGGCACGAAGCGTGGTTGATCTCCATATTGAAAAACTGGCAGACGACTGGAAAAAAATGGATACACTGGCTATCCTTGCCCTGCAACTCAAAACATTCGAAAAATATTACGATCTCGCCCTCGCTCATCACCTGCCTTCATTTATCGTAATTCATGGAGTAGGAGAAGGAAAACTCCGCGATGAAATACATGATATACTTCGATTAAAAAAAGAAGTCAAATCATTTATAAACCAGTACGACGCGCGCTTCGGCTATGGCGCAACCGAGATTTTTTTCAAATAGCTAACAAACACCCCTACGCCTCCACATTCGTGATATTAATTTTCAACCGCTATTGGCGGTGGAAAAAAATTATTAAAATAATCAACCTATAAGTTGATTTTATGAAAATTAGAAGTATTTTTGTGGACGGGGAAACGGGGGAAGGATTGTATGCAATGCAATACCCGGGTCAGGAAGTTGATGAGTTTGAACGCTTGTTTGACTTATGGAACGATGTTGAGTATGTTCACCAGTTTTGTATGGCCAATCAATCCTTTATCGCCAGCGAATATTTCAACGGCGTTTCGACAGATAGCCTTGAAGAACAAATAATCGACGAGGCAGGAGAGTTGGAAACATTATTGGCAGCATACTGCGACGGCGGATTTGAAGGGAACGGGGAAACTTTGGAAATGCTGTTTCGGCCGCTGAATAATAATGAATTTTTGTTTCCCATACGACAGGAAACAAAGGCGAAGATCAACAACCGTAACTATTTCCCGCGTCCGCTGTTGCGAATCTACGCGATACGATTGGGCAAAAACACATTCGTGGTAACAGGAGGCGCAATTAAGCTGACGAGAAAAATGAGTGAACACCCGGACACTCGCAATGAGCGAAACAAACTTACCGTTGTAAGAAATTTTTTGAAACAGGCCGGGATCAGTGTAGAAGAAGATATAAACTATTATTATGGCAACCCTTAAGCGTAAACTACAGGCAATTACCAGCAATACTCCTTCTGCATGGAGGGAGAAAGCAAATTTTCGGAATAATAATCCCTGGTTAAGAGAATACTCTGCAAAAATTGCAAGATGTATTCTGTCTGCGCTCGCGGACAAAGGCTTAAGCCAGGTAAAACTGGCTGAAGCCCTGAACATATCGCCGCAACAAATCAGCAAAATTGTAAAAGGACAGGAGAACATGACCCTTGAAACAATTTACAAGCTTTCGAAAGCATTGAACGTGGAATTGATCTCATTTCCCGGCTATCAAAATATACCTGCGGATAAAGCATCAGCGATTAAAGTAAAAAAGCGGGGAAAATTAACCGGGTGATTACGCCGGTGCGTTGCAGGGAACGATTGCTTCAATGGACTAACATTCTCAGAACCAGTTTATTATTACTATTCGGTGAATGATTCCTATGATGGGAATCAGCAAAATTGTCGCGCGTTTTTTGTAATTTCGCAGGTTCATTCTTTGAAATTTTTACTACAGGCCAGACTATCGCTCCTGCCTGGCAGGGGAGGAAAGTCCGGACAGCATAGAGCTGTACACCGGTGAATAGCCGGCTACGCTTACGCGTAAGAGACAGTGCCACAGAAAATTACCGTCCCGCCCCGCGGGATAAGGGTGAAAACGTGAGGTAAGAGCTCACGATAGCCGGCAGTAATGCCGGTTATGGGTAAACCTTGTATGCTGAAATGCCACGTATAGTATCCGAAAGAGCGGCTCGTTCGGGTGCCGCGCAAGCGGCCGGGATACAGGGTAGGCAGATCGAGCCCGGTTTGTAAATTCCGGGACAGATAAATGATAGTCGGCCAGCTTCGGCAGGCAACAGGATCCGGCTTACAGGCCTGTAGTTTTTTTCAATTTATCAGGAAGCCAGGTAACCCGCCAGTTCCATCATCCAGGCAATACCCAGGTGTACCATCAAACCTCCAAAAATGGAGCGCGTATTGTACACAACAATCCCCAGCAACATTCCTCCAAAAAAAGAACTGATACATTCTCCCAACGGCTTTCCAAAGTGGATCGTACAATAAAAGCAGGCCATCGGCAAAATAGCATCCTTCCCTGCAATTTTTACAAACGCCAGCACCAAAAAACCACGAAAAAAAACTTCGATAGAGATAAAATCGCTTCCATAAGATAGCTCAAACAACAGCTTGTGAAAAAAGGTCAGGAAACCCGAATGAAAGTCTGTAATATGCCTCAGTTTTGGATACATCGCCTGGAAATCATGCTGCGTTGCAGCCAGTGCAATCAGCGGCGCCATAATAATTAACATCAGCCAATACGGTTTCCAGGTCATATTGCGGGTGGAAATGCCGTAAAAGGGCTGCTCCCGGTTAAACAGTCGCCAGCAAATCCAAAGCAGCCCCAATGTCATGAACAACAACAAGGGCCAGTAAATAACATGGTTCCAGTAGTTATTAATACCGGCATTGCTGCTAATCGGGAAATCGATGATCACTCCGGCCTTCAATGAAAAAATAAATACCGCAGCCAGGGCCAGTTTCCAAAACAGGATCTTGCTCGTATAACGTTTCCGCTGAAAACGATACAGCAGGTAGGGAAATAGTAAGGCCACAAAAAAGATAATGGCCCTGCCTGACATACGCTCAGCCAGCGATGAAAAAGCTGATATCCGCGCATCCAATCCCTCTGAATAATTTAGCAGCACGAGTATCCCTGTAAATAGCGCAGATAATAGTAATACCCAAATGGAAGTACTTCGCAGGTAATCGCGGATATAATAAAATACAGGTTTCATGAACCTGAAAAATAAACGATTTTAAAGGCTTGCTGAATTTTGTTTTTCCGCAGCGCTGCTTAAATTTGGCCATGCGTTTTTTCGTATTATCAATACTGTTTTTTTCACTTGCAGCCTGCCACCAGCCAACACCATTGGAAAAAGCAGAACGGCGGATTTCGGGAGGCTGGCTTCTTGTAGCACCCGAGGCAGAATCCACCAACCAGTTTTTTGCAAAAGCCGTCCGGGATTCCATCACAAGGGTTACCGGGTTAAAGCTCGTGTATTTCGGGAAAGACGGCTCATTCTGGCAGGCCGACAGTTTTGCCCATCCGGGCAAATGGACGATCAATGACAATATGGAACTATTGCTCCAAAATGGGGGAGCAGGTCTTGATCCCTTTCATGGCAGTATGGACGTTGTTGATAAAGGTGTACTGCAGATTCGTAAACGGGCAACACTCGCAGGCGTGAAGGGGATTATCCGCTGGACGCTGCGGAAAATAGACCAGGACATTTTTGACAGCAAGAAAAACCAATGGCGGGTTCCCGCTGCAATGCCCGAATCCGATGAACAAATTCGTAGCAGGGTAGCAGCAATGCTGGAATATTACAGGGATTATTATCGCCTGGTTGAAAAAGAACTTGATTATTTTATACCGGCACGCGTAGATCTGCCGATGAAGTTCTATGCAGGAGGAATTGGCCTAACAGGATACGATAGTACCAGCACATTTGCAGGATATTTTCATTCTGTGGAAGAAGGCCGGTCGGCTTACTACCTCATGGGCGCCGCACTGGATGCCATACCAAGTTACCCGGACGAAGATAAATATATGCTGGGCTATGCGCACTGTCTCGATATGATGGCGAATAATATTCGCAAAGGGAAATCCCTTCGGTAGAAAGCCTGTAGCAGTTTTTTAATAAGGCTGTATCAATACTTCAGTTGGGATACGCCACTTCTTGTGAAGCTGGCGTATCATATCCAGCGAAAGTTTTCGCTTCCTGCTTAGAATTTCACTCGCCCTGCTTTTCTGCCCAATGAGGCTGGCTAAATCTGTTTGGGTTAAACCAGACTGCTCCATGCGGAATTTGATCGCTTCAATCGGATCGGGAAGATCAATTGGAAAATGCTCATCTTCATATTTTTCGATCAACAGGCTCAATATCTCCAATTCGTCACCTTTGGGCGTGCCCTTTTTGGCGTCAAACAAATCCTCCATGCGGCGCATTGCCTGCTCATAGTCCTTTTTTGTTTTTACAGGCTTTATATTCATGTCAAATTGTTTTAACGTTTACTTTATCGTATTCTGCATGTGTACCTATAAACCGAATCCATATCATTTGATAATCATAATTCAATTTTACAACCAGGCGGTATGAATTTCCCTTAATGTTGAACACAACCCGGTCATTACCGATAATACTTGCACCCGGGTATTCTGATTTTATTTTATTCGGACTTTTCCAAACCCCTTCACGCGCCTCCTGGAGCCAGGCCTTCAATTGCTGTTCACAATCCGCATGCTTCTCCCAAAACTCCCGAAATGTCTTTTTAGCTATCACTCTCAATTTTCTTATGTTGTCAAAATTAATAAAAGTTCCCGAAATGGGAATTTAGTTGAATGTCTTCCCCGCTAAAAAATAGCATAGCTATTATTGCGTTGTTTTCCAGTGTAGGGAAAACTAAATCAATTGTACCGCGAGGCATCAATAGTACCAGGGGATGACAAATTCCTGTCAGGCAAATTAAAGCTGGTTCCGGGCTATACCTGCGTTATCATTCAAAGTGAACACTCACCAGCGTGGAGATCTGCCGGTTTTTGAAAGTGGGAGAGCCCATTGATTCCTGCCAGCTATATCGTACTACGCCGATACCAGGCTTGAGATATACCTGGTCAAGGCGAAAGCCGGGTGCTTTTTTCTCAAACAGGATGCAATCTTCAAAACTGCCCGCGCGGGTAGAGATCGGGTTTGTACATTTTACAGAACGACCGAGTGCGGCGTAATCTTCAAAGCTGGTTAAATAACGGGTGGAATCTCCATCAAACAGGCCGTATTCCTTTTTCGCATCCAGGATCGGATCGGTAACAAACATGCGATAGCTGGCCTGGAAAATGGCCGAATCACTGGCGTAAAGCATATCGGGTAAACCCACCTCAACGGCATTTGTTTTCCACCAGATCAGATTATCGGGAGTGGATTGATAGGCCGTTACCATCCGAAGTGTATCCATCCGGGTGCTGCTAAACACGCCATTTACATACAAAGAGTCTTCGTAAACCCAGTAATTGTGGTTATTTAAAGGGAGTAATCCGCAGGTGGAATGCGAGTAGCTTACTTCGGAAATACTACCTGAAGTATAGCTGCGCCCTGCCGGGTTATCTACCTGGAGAACACAAGGCTCAGCAGGCGGTTTAATGTCGTGGGTCTTCTGGCAGGCAGCCAGGAGAAAACTCCCGGCCAAAAGAGTGATAATAGTTCGTTTCAAAGGAATCCGTTTAGTCCCAAAAGGGGTCACAAAATAATCCCCCGCTTTTACAAATCATAGCTTTTGATCGTAAATTTTCGAGATTTTTTACGTGCTTTTCCGTAAAAATACGTAACAAAAAAACCGGGCTCGTGACCCGGTTTTTAACGCAACTATTTTAAAATCAATCTATTTACTTGAATACGCGCTCGAAGAACAGCTTCATCTCATTCCAGGACGCGGTATCGGCAGCGGCATTATAGGCAATCGGCAAATTGAACTTTTGTCCGATTTCTGTTGCTGCCGGGTTGGTAAAAGCGTGGGTGGCGCCGGGATAGATCTTTACATCGTATTTCGCGCCAATGGAATCCATCTGGTGCTTGAACTGCTCAACTTCTGTCATGGGAACAAATTTATCATCCGCACCATGGCAAACCAGGATCTCCGCTTTCAGCAAGTTCTTTTTAGCCGGTACTACCATCAGGTTGCCGTGAAAACTGACAACACCTTTCAGGTCTTCGCCCAATTTTGCCACATCAATTACCTGCGCGCCGCCAAAGCAATAACCAATGGCTCCCATACGGGTAGCATCTGTTTGTGGAAACGATTTAAGTTTTTCAACCGCTGCATCAAAACGCGCCTTCGCCATTTCAGGATGGGAATAGAAGGGGGCAGACATTTTTCCGGCACTGTCAGGGGTATTAGCCTGGGCTCCGTTACCATACATATCTACTGCCATCGCAATATATCCAAGACCGGCCAGTTCACGCGCGCGTCGTTTGGTATAATCATTCAATCCCCACCACTCATGCACTACCAGTACGGCAGGGCGGGTGCCCTCTTTGCTGCTGTCGTATACCACATAGCCTTTCATCGTGGTACTATCGCCCGTATACGTTACATCTTCTTCTTTTAGCGTTGCTGTACCGTTGGCAGAATTGCCGGATCCTTTTGAAGCATCATCGGCATTATTACAGGAACTCACCGCGGTAATGGCGGAAAAGGCCATGGGAATAAGGATTTTCCAATTCATAAAGCTGTTTTTGGGTTTGATCGAGTGATAACGGTATAGCCCGTAAAAAGTTCAATTTATCGTCAAACTCCTTTGTTATCGCGTTTATTCATGGGAATTTAACGGGTCAAATAGGCATAAAAGTCATATCTTGGCCGGTCAATCAATACATGAATATGCGATTTAGCTACCGTATGGTGGCCATTATGGCCACAAGCCTGGTGATCCTGGCTTCCTGTAAGAAAAATTCCGACGGGCCCGGAACGGGCGGAACCTATACGCCTGCAGCGGGCGCCCTCTTTGAAAATTTTGAAAGTGGCTCTAAAACAAACTTCGCTGCTGCAACCGTTACGCTTGGTACGGGTGAATGGACCTTCGACGATGCCATTATCGGCAACACTACAGCTGATCATCGAAACGGTAACCAGGCAGCCCGTATTACCAATACCGGTAGTATTTACATGAATTTTGATTTTACAAAAGGGACAACCGGTGTAAAAGTTCGCCACGCCAAGTATGGCACGGATGGAAACAGCACCTGGGAACTGCGGATGTCAATTGATGGTGGTAATACCTATTCAACAGTAGGGACTGCTGTTACAAGTTCTTCTACAAATGTACAGACCGCTTATTTCCCTATTAGCTACTCGGGTTATGTGCGCGTTAAGATCGTAAAAACAGGCGGCGGTACTTCATCTATCGATATCGATGATATCGAGGTAATGCCTTCTCCCAACCCAACCGGCGGTGGCGGTGGTACTACTACACCTCCCGGGGATGATGATAATATGCTGATGGGAAACCCAAGTGGGGCAACAGCGTTAATTACCAACTATTCCAATTACCTGATGGTAAAAACGTATTATGCTGAATCCTACAACCGGGATCGCGGCGCACCCAATTGGGTAAGCTGGCATCTGAAACAATCCGATATCGGCAGCACTTCCCGCCAGGACGATTTCCGTCCAGACGCAACATTGCCATCCGGCTGGTACCAGGTACAGGCCAACAGCTATTCCGGCAGCGGGTTTGATCGTGGACATAACTGCCCTTCCGGAGATCGTACTTCCTCTGTAGCGGCTAATTCATCTACGTTCCTGATGACAAATATGATTCCGCAGGCGCCCAACCTCAACCAGCAAACATGGGGTAATATGGAAACCTACCTGCGTTCCCTCGTTACCAGCGGAAACGAATTGTATATCATTATGGGCACCTACGGCACCGGAGGCACCGGCAGCAGCGGTACCGTTAGCAGTATCGACAACGGAAATGTATCTGTGCCGGCTCACGTGTGGAAAATAGCACTTGTGCTGCCAAATGGCAATAATGATATTTCCCGCGTTACAACAACTACACGTGTAATTGCAGTTGATGCCCCCAATCAAAATACAGCCAACTCCAACTGGAAAGTGTACCGCACGTCCGTGGATGCCATTGAAGCTGCCACGGGTTACGACCTGCTATCAGCACTGCCAACCAATGTGCAGACAGCCATTGAGTCGGTGGTCGACAACCTGTAAACAGGAACTGGCATTCAATAAGAAATTAGCACTGTATACAAAAATCCCCGGCAAAGATGCCGGGGATTTTCTTAATAGCATTTATCCACTGTTGCCCGGGAAAATTTTATCCGGACATTAGCGACTGGCAAATCTTAATAATTCAATAATTCGACGATTCGTTGATTCGATAATGGAAGGACGGGGTTAATGTTGTAATGTGAAAATGAAACTCTGAGAACCGTTCATTGTTTTTTCACGCTTTTAATTTTTATCTTTTCATGTATCACCTTCTTTTGCGTTCATAGCGGTTCCTGGTGTTCTTGGCGATACCGCATTTACGAAGAGCTCCTTTTTTGTAACGCGAAGGGCGCAAGAGTTTCGCAAAGGACGCAATAGAAATTCATCACTCAGTAATTCGTCCTCATTATTGGAAAGTACTGATAATTGTCGTCGTTCTTTAAAGTTTCCCCGGACAACAATGATTATCGAATCATCGAATTGTCGAATCGCCGAATTAGCGAATCATCCTCATCAATACAAGTCGTTTTCCTGCGATAGCAGTGTCCGGTATTTGGCGAAGAGCCTTGATTTGGAAATGAACCCGAGGAAATGTCGTTCCTTATCCAGCACGGGCAGGTACCAGCTTTGCGTAACGTCGAACTTGTCCATAATGCTGTGCATGCTATCATCCGGGCTGATAATAGCTGCCGGCTTTTTCATCAGCGATCGAACAGATACTTCTTCAAAGCGTGAAGGATCAAACAGCTTTTGCTTGATATCGTTCAGTTCAATAATACCTGCAAAGCGTTGTTTGCTGTCGTGCACCGCAAAAATATTTTTGTCGCTTTGCTTCACCAGTTCCACGAGGTCGGTGAGTTTTTTATCGATGTCGATACTCTTATAACTGCTCTGGATGATCTCTTCGAGGTTGATGAAATTGAGGATGTTCTTTTCTTTCTGGTGTGTGAGCACTTTTCCTTCCAGGGCCAGTTTCTTGATCTCCATGGAGTAGGGCTCATAACTTTTTACAATAAAAAACGAAATAGATGACACGATCATCAGCGGAATAAACAACTCGTAACCGTTCGTGATCTCCGCGATCAGGAAGATAGCCGTTAGCGGGCAGTACATTACACCGCTCAATACACCGGCCATTCCCACCAGGCTAAAATTACCTTCGGGTACGCGCACCCAGGGCGTTACATTGATGAGCCGTGAAAACCCATATCCAAGAAAAGAGCCTGCGAACAGGGAAGGCGCAAAGTTACCGCCATTCCCCCCGGCGCCAATGGTAACGGCAGCGGCAAGCGGTTTCAGCAGGGCCACAAGCAGTCCGAATACGATCAGTCCCCAGGTAGTGCCCATCCATCCAAAAATGCCTACGTGTTCCGGCACACTCGTTAAATTGCCGCTGGCAACGAGTTTTACACTTTCATATCCTTCACCAAAGAGCGGAGGAAATACGAAGCAGAGCGCAGCAAGCAGTATACCGGCCACAACGGCTTTTTTATACGAATTTGCTTTCCAGTCTTCAATACGGTGTTCAGCCTTTTTGAAAAACCGTGCGTAATACAGCGAGAAAAAGCCGGCAGCTATTCCCATTAAGATATAGAAGGGTACATTGGCATAATCAAAGTTTTCGCGCAAGCGAAAATTGACCAGTATGCCTTCGGCAAGGATGATGCGTGAACAAAGCACGCCAATTACAGAGGCGATGATAAGCGGGATAAAATAGCTTACGATTGTTTCTGCCAGCAAAACTTCTACGGCAAAGATCACACCCGCGATGGGTGCGTTGAAAACGGCCGAGATGCCTGCAGCAGCGCCGCAGGCAATGAGCAGGGAGCGCTCCGAATAATTCATTTCGCTGATACGGGCCACGTTTGAACCAATGGCCGACCCTGTGGCTACGATGGGTGCTTCCAGCCCTGCAGATCCCCCCAAACCAACTGTAACCGCACTGGTTGCCACATGCTCATAAGTGTTGCGGGCCGGAATGTAGGAAGAGCCCCGGGCAATAAACCGTAACACCATCGCTATACCGCGTTCAATATGATTACCGAAGAATTGCTTTACGATAAACACGGCAAGCACCAGGCCGATGGCTGGAAAAAAGAGATATGCAAAGGGAGAGATGCGGATGGACTCAATATATCGCTGCAGGTAGTGTACCAGCATCTTAAGCCCTACCGCCGTAAGACCCGAAAACAGGCCCACGATGGTGGCGATCAGCATAATAAATTGCGCACGGCTTACCCTTGTGCGCAACCATTGCATTGTATAGCGATAGGATTTCTTCGCGATCTTATACATGAATGCGTGAAGTCTTCAGAATTGCACAAAACGCAAAGATAACCATTCATCCACAGATGACAAGCCCAAATCGACAATGCAGACAAACAACCATTCGCATCCTGCAGGTGCGGATCTCCAGGATTCCGTATCTTCCGCGTTCATTTTTACAATTATGAAAAGCGCCTTTTTCCTTGCTGCCTGCCTCGTTACGGTGGCAGTTGCTGCACAGCAACCGATTCGTTATGACGTATCATTCCCCAATTTTCAACACCATGAAGCGCAGATACGATTTGCCGTGCCGCATGCCAAGGGGCCCACTACATTTCGGATGAGCCGGTCTTCACCCGGACGTTATGCCACGCATGAATTTGGAAAAAATGTATATAATGTAAAAGCTTACGATAGCGCCACCGGCCGCGCAGTTGATGTGATTCAGAAAGACGGAGATATTTACACGGCAATGTACAGTTACGGAACACTGGTGGTGGAATATACATTGTTTGGCGACCTGGTAGACGGCACCTATGCCGCTATCGATCGCAATCACGCACACCTCAATATTCCCGCATCGTTTATGTGGGTGATCGGGCGCGACAGGCAGCCGGTGATTGTACATTATGATGTGCCCCCGGCCAGCAACTGGAAAGTGGCTACGCAAATGAAACCCCTCGGGAATGATAATACATTCTGGGCGCCGGATCTTCAATTATTCATGGATTCACCAACAGAATTATCCGATTTTAAAATGCGTACCTGGACTGCAAAAGATGTGAACGGCAAAGAGAAACTGTTTCGCATCGCGCTTCACGGAGACATTACTGATGATCTGATGGATGAATTTACCGGGAACGTGAAAAAGGTGGTGGAAGAAGCGCGTAGCGTGTTTGGCCAATGGCCCGATTTTGACTTTGGCGTTTATACATTCATCATTGATCTGCAACCGCGTAACAACGGTGACGGAATGGAGCATCGCAATTCAACCTGCATCACCGGGCGGGCAGGTAAACTGACCCATGAAAAAATGTTGTCTGAACTCAGCACCGTATCGCATGAATTCTTTCATTGCTGGAATGTTGAACGGATTCGTCCAAAAACAATTGAGCCATTCAACTTCACCAAGTCGAACATGAGCGATGAACTCTGGGTGGCCGAAGGGTTTACACAATATTATGGTGAATTGATTCTTGCACGTGCAGGCCTGCAATCCAACGAAGATTTCCTGGGAGCGCTGGGCTATTACGTAAATGGTTTTATGAACTACCCCGGCGCCAAATATCATACACCTATCGAATCCAGCAGGCTGGCCATTTATACAGATGCGGCTACGGCAATCGACAAAACAAATTTTGGTAACCAGTTTTACAGTTATTATCTCTATGGCGCAAGCCTTGCCAGTGTGCTGGATCTTACGCTGCGCAGCCAATTCAACAAAACGCTGGATGATTTTATGAAACTGATGTGGAACCGCTACGGTAAAACAGGCGTTCCTTATACCGTTGCCAACCTGCAGGAAACACTGGCAACTCTTACTAATACTTCGTTCGCAGCAACGTTTTTTGATGAGTATGTTCATCATTCCAACCGCACTTCGCTGGCGCCGCTTTTTGCAACGGTGGGCATCTCCGTTGTAAATCCGAATGCGGGGCAGGCGTCTATGGGAATTCTGAATGTAAAACCTGCAGATGACGGCGCGGAGATCATTACGACCGTTCAAAAGGGAAGTCCGCTTTATGTGGCCGGTCTTGAAACAGGTGATATTATTAATTCACTGGATGGACAATCCGTAAAATCCATGGCAGACATTACTGCTTTCCTGAAAAACAAAAAGCCGGGAGATCGAATAAGAGTTATGTTCAACAGTCGCGGACAAAGCCTGCCAACAACCGTGGTTGCCGCAGAAGCAACAGGCCTGGAGTTGTCGGTAGACGAGCACGCAGACAGCGCACAGCTGCAGGCGCGCAAGCGCTGGCTGGGTAGCGCGCAGTAGGGCAATGTTTCAGGATTTTCGTAACTTTGCAGCTATGACACAGGAAAAATTACAGGATATGCGGTCCCGCATTGCCGGGATAAGGAGGTTTCTTTGACGTCGCAAACCGACAACAAAAGATAGCCGAAGACAAGCAACTTTCCCTGAGCCCCGGCTTTTGGGACGATAATAAGCGGGCTACAGAAATTCTGAAAAATATCAAGCTGAATGAATACTGGGTGAAGCTGTATGAAGATGCAGACACCTCGGTAGAGGATTTTGCCGTGCTTTTTGAATTCTGGAAGGGCGGCGATGCGAGTGAAGAAGAAACGAAAGAAGCATACGACAAAGCCATTACCATTCTCGACGATGCTGAATTTAAAGCAACCCTGAACGAGCCTGAAGACGAATTGCCTGCTGTATTGCAGATCAATTCCGGCGCCGGTGGAACGGAAAGCCAGGACTGGTCTGAAATGCTGGCCAGGATGTACAGGATGTATGGCGAAAAACAGGGTTGGAAAGTAACGGAACTGGATTGGGTTTGGGGCGATGGAGCTGGTATCAAAACCGCAACGCTCCAGTTTGAAGGGCCTTTTGCCTACGGATTTTTGAAAGCAGAAAGCGGCGTTCACCGCCTGGTACGTATTTCCCCGTTTGACAGCAATGCAAGAAGACATACTTCATTCGCGTCTGTATTTGTTTACCCCCTTGTAGATGATACCATCAACATTGAAGTAAAAGATTCCGAAGTGAAAATGGAAACTGCGCGCAGTGGTGGCGCCGGTGGGCAGAATGTAAACAAAGTGGAAACAAAGGTGATGCTAACACACCTGCCAACAGGCATTGTAGTAGTTTGCCAAACCGAGCGTACACAATTGGGCAACCGCGAAAAGGCGATGCAGATGTTGAAAAGCCGGTTGTACGAAGAAGAATTAAGACGCCGGAATGAGGCGAAAGATGCCGCCAATGCCAATAAAAAGAAAATAGAGTGGGGAAGCCAGATACGCTCTTATGTATTTCATCCGTATAAAATGATCAAGGACCATCGCACCGATTTTGAAGTGGGAAATGTACAACCGGTGATGGATGGTGACCTGGATGGATTTATCAAGGCATTCCTGATGAGTGAAAAAGAAAGCCAGGCTTCCTAAGCCCGGCTTTGTTGTAAAAAAGACAGATCGTTTAAAGTTTATTAATAAATTGTTTGCTATGAGTCTTGGTACTTTTTCTTATCCCATGCCTGCCAACGAGCCCGTATTGAGTTATGCTCCGGGTTCACCGGAGAAAGCCGCGCTGAAAGCGGCACTCAAACAACTGAAAAGTGAAACAGCAGATGTGCCGATGTATATCGGCGCGAAAGAAGTGCGTACGAATAAAAAAGTTGAAATGCATCCCCCGCATGAAACCGCGCACCTGCTGGGACATTTTCATGCCGGCGAGCGCAAGCACGTGGAGCAGGCCATAGCAGCGGCGCTGGAGGCGAAAGAAAGCTGGGCCGCCATGAGCTGGGAAAACCGGGCAAATATTTTTCTGCGTGCTGCAGACCTGATAGCAGGAAAGTACCGGGCCTATATGAACGGTACCACGATGCTTGGACAAAGTAAAAATGCCTTCCAGGCTGAAATTGATTCAGCTTGTGAACTCATCGATTTTTTACGGTTTAATGTTCATTTTCTCAGTGAGATCTATAAACAACAACCTATCAGTGGCCCGGGTATGCACAACCGGATGGAATATCGCCCGCTGGAAGGGTTTGTTTTAGCCATTACTCCATTCAATTTTACAGCTATCGGCGGCAACCTTCCCACGTCTGCTGCCATGTGTGGCAATGTGGTAGTTTGGAAACCAGCCAACACACAGGTGTATTCTGCGCAAATGTTTATGCGCATCCTGCGCGAAGCGGGTTTACCAGACGGTGTCATCAATCTTGTGTACGTAGACGGACCCACCATTGGAGACGTATGCTTTAACCATCGTGATTTTGCCGGTGTGCATTTCACCGGTTCCACCGGTGTGTTTAACAAGATGTGGGAAACAATTGGAAAGAATATGTCCAACTATCGCTCCTATCCGCGCATTGTTGGGGAAACGGGAGGGAAGGACTTTGTACTGGCGCATAAATCTGCTGACCCGGATGTATTGGCAACCGCATTACTGCGCGGCGCGTTTGAATTCCAGGGACAGAAATGTTCTGCCGCATCCCGCGCCTATATTCCTTCCAATATTGCGGAGGAAGTAAAGAAAAAGCTGGTAGCGGGTGTCAAAAGCTTTTCAATGGGTACAGTGGAGGATTTCAGCAATTTTGTTAATGCGGTGATCGATGAAAAAAGTTTTGATAAGATCAAAGCGTATATCGATGCGGCCAGGAAGGATAAAAAATCATCTATCCTGGTGGGTGGTAAATGTGACAAGTCGAAAGGATATTTCATTCAACCGACGATCATTGAAACCACGGATCCTAAATATGTAACAATGTGCGAGGAGATATTTGGCCCGGTGCTTACGATTTATGTTTACCCGGCCAACCAATTTGAAAAAGCGTTGACACTGGTGGACGAAACATCACCGTATGCGCTTACTGGATCCATTATTTCGCAGGACCGCAATGCGGTGGAACTGGCAACAAACAAATTGAGAAATGCAGCAGGTAACTTTTATATCAATGATAAACCAACCGGCGCAGTGGTAGGCCAACAGCCTTTTGGTGGCGCACGTGGAAGCGGTACAAATGATAAAGCAGGATCTATTTTGAACCTCTATCGCTGGTTAAGTGCGCGTACGATCAAAGAAACATTTACGCCGCCGGTTGACTATCGCTATCCGTTTTTGCAGGAGAAATAGTTTATTGGTAAAAATGTTGTTTTTGCAATACCACTTACCGGTGGATTTGCGCATAGGAATTTTACGATTATTAAGAATGTTTTAGCAAAAATTGCTTGTTAATCGGAATTCTTTTCTCAAATTTGCGCCGCGAATAACATTAACCTTTAAATCAAAATCAATGAAGAAATTTTTTGCAATTGCCATCCTGGCTACGGTTGTATCCGTTTCCGCCAATGCGCAGTTCGGTATCAAAGCCGGAGCTAACCTGTCTAACCTGCATGGTGATGATGTATCTGGTGTAGATTCCAAATTTGGCTTCCATGGCGGCTTTTATTACAACGCTGCTATTGGTGAATCATTCAGTGTAGCCCCTGAGGTTGTGTTTTCTACTGAAGGCGCAAAATCCAGCGGCGGTGAAGGTTCTTATCACCTGGATTACGTAAACATCGCTGCACTTGCACGTTACAACACAATGGGTGGTTTCTATATCGGAACCGGCCCGCAATTAGGTTTGCTGGTATCAGCAAAAGCCAAAGGCGGTGGTATGACAGAAGATGTAAAAGACATTTTCACCAGCACCAACTTTTCATGGGCACTGGCTGCAGGCTACCGTTCTACAATGGGTCTTGGTGGTTTCGCACGTTACAACTTCGGCATTTCCAATATTGCTGAAGAAGATGGTGTTGATGCCAAAATGAGCACTTTCCAGGTAGGTCTTACTTACGACCTGACCAAACTGGTTAAAGGAAAAAAATAATTTCCTTCAATATTTGTTGCAAAGCCGCCTTCGGGCGGCTTTGTTGTTTTTGACCGTTTTCGCGCATGGCAGTAATTTAATTTGATGCTTGCATATCCATTACTATCCGGGTAAATTAAAAATCAAAATTTGGCGTCTGCTCATTAACCTGCCTATCAAGTCTTATTTGATTTTCGCTTTATTCAGTTTAGAAGTAGGTACCCTATTCGAAAGCGATGATCATTTCTACTGCCTGATAAAAGTTCCCGTTGCTAGTAGTGGTTAGCGATTCGTCGAATTGTATTTAATCTACCAGTTGCAGCGGAGGCGCCTTCTTTTTGTGCGGTTCCGCGCAGCGGAATGGCGCTGCCAAGCACAAAAAACAGCGCCGGAGCTGCAACTCGGCCCGCCGGCCGTGGAGGCAAGAAAGCCGCGAGCAACGCAAATGCGCAAATTCGGGGATGTGTTAACTTTTTTCTCGGACGCTAGTGTTTACATATCAGGCAAAAAGGCCGTAACTGGCAGACAGACTGTCATTAACGAACGCCTAAGGTTCTTTGGCATGATTTTTCATAATAGGGATTTGAATCAGAGAAAGGATTTCTAAATTAAAATCAATCGTTTATGAAAAGAATTATGACAGTATTGGTGGTGTTGGCTGCTTCTGCAGGTGTTGTAAATGCCCAACATAGTACTGCTTTTGGTTTGAAAGCAGGTTTGAACGTAGCTAGTGTTCCGGTAAAGAATGGTGACGATTTCAACAGCAAATTTGGTTTGAACTTCGGCGCTTTTGCACATATTCATGTAGCACCTCATTTTGCGGTACAACCGGAAGTTTATTATTCACAACAAGGTGGTAAGGATGGAGACACCAAACTCAAATTAAATTATGTGAATATTCCCGTGCTGGCGCAATACATGACCAATACCGGTTTCCGCCTGCAAACAGGTCCGCAGTTCGGTATCCGCACGGAAGCGAAAACAAAAAATGGCGGTGTAGAAGTAGATATCAAAGACCAGATTGAAGCCCTGGATCTTTCATGGGCTTTTGGTGCCAGCTACCTGACTCCGCAGGCCTGGGGACTGGATGTTCGGTATAATGCTGGATTAAGCAATATCAGCCAGGACAATTCTTTCAAAGCGCGTAACAGTGTATTCCAGATTGGTGTATTCTACCAGTTTGCAGCTGATAACGGTCGCCGTCATCGCCACCGCTAATATTGATAGTGTCGAAAAGAAATAAAGTTATAAGGCCCCGTTCAGCGGGGCTTTATTAATTTTACAGTAAATCGCAGTATGATGAAACCGATCCTTTCCTCTGCTCATCTCGACATCACCATTAAAAGACTGGCACACCAGATACTTGAGAATAATGCTGATTTGGCTAATACAGTATTCATCGGACTGCAACCGCGTGGTATCTTTCTTTCTAACAGGATCGTGGAAGAAATCAGGCGGGAAATGCCGGCAGAACAGGTGGATTATGGAAAACTGGATATTACCTTTTACCGGGATGATATCCGGAAGGAATTGCATGTGGCCAACCAGACCGACATCCCTTTTTCCATTGAAGGCAAACGCGTGGTGCTGATTGATGATGTATTGTATACCGGGCGAACCATACGCGCTGCGCTGGATGCATTACTTGATTTTGGGCGTCCCGAAAAGGTGGAACTCTGTGTTTTGATCGATCGCCGGTTTAGCCGCCAGTTGCCGATACAGCCAGACTATACCGGCAAAGCCATTGATTCCATCATTTCCCAAAAAGTGAAAGTGGAATGGGACCGGAAGGAAGTGGTACTGATCGACTAACCCCCAAAAACCTGGGGCAAATTTCATTTGGCGATTGATGTTGTGTACCCTAACTTCGTTTTTTAATGCAACTCACCACAAGACATTTGCTGGGCATTAAAGATCTCACCCCGGAAGATATTTCCCTTATTTTACAAACCGCTGTTCAATTTAAAGAAGTACTGCAACGCCCGGTAAAGAAAGTTCCCTCACTACGCGATATCGTTATTGTCAATCTGTTTTTTGAAAATTCTACCCGTACCCGGATCTCATTTGAACTTGCGGAGAAACGGTTGTCGGCAGACACGATCAATTTCACCGCATCAGCATCGTCAGTTTCAAAAGGAGAGACGTTGCTGGATACGGTAAACAATATCCTGTCGATGAAAGTAGATATGGTGGTGATGCGGCATAGCGCGAGCGGCGCGCCTCATTTCCTGGCGCAGCACATACCGGCCGCCATCGTAAATGCCGGCGACGGCATAAATGAACATCCTACACAGGCACTGCTGGATGCGTTTTCGATCCAGGAAGCAACGGGTTCACTGGAAGGACGCAAAGTGGCCATTATTGGAGATATCCTGCATAGCAGGGTGGCGCAGAGCAATATTTACCTGCTTCGCAAAATGGGGGCCGATGTCACCGTATGCGGCCCGCCCACATTGATACCAAAATATATCCGCGAAGCGATGGGCGTAAATGTGAGTTATAATCTTCGTGAAACGCTGCAGTGGTGTGATGTGGCCAATGTGTTGCGGATACAACTGGAGCGGCAGAACCAGGTTTTATTTTCATCCTTGCGGGAATACAGTATTGCCTACGGCATTAATAGAAAATTGCTGGACAGCCTGCAAAAAGAGATCGTCATCATGCACCCTGGACCTATCAACCGGGGTGTGGAACTGGATAGTGATGTGGCAGATAGCCGCCAATCCATTATTTTGCAGCAGGTGGAGAATGGGGTAGCCGTTCGGATGGCCGTATTGTACCTGCTTTCTGAACGCAGAAACTGATCATCCCAAAAACAATTGCATGTCCAGAATCTGTCTTTTTCCCGGAACTTTTGATCCCGTTACGCTGGGTCATGTTGATATCATCAATCGTGCCCTGCCGCTGTTTGATAAAATTATTGTCGGCATTGGCCTAAACGCGGCAAAGGCGCCGATGTTTTCTGCAGACCAGCGGCTGCAATGGATCAGGGAAATCTATTCAAATGAACCAAAAGTGGAGGGAAGGATTTATGAAGGACTTACCATTCACTTTTGCCAGTCGCTCGGTGCGCGCTTTATTCTTCGTGGTATCCGGTACGTGAGTGATTTTGAATACGAAAAAACGATTGCCGATGCCAATCGAACACTTGACCCTGGTATTGAAACCATTTTTCTGACAGGAGAGCCGAAATATACCTCGGTTGCATCTACCATTGTGAGAGATATTATCCGTAACCATGGCAACGCTACGCCTTTTTTACCGGAAGCCGTTGCCAATACACTTATATCCAAATGATCTGGTTTCAAAAACCGTCGATTGCCGACCTGGAAGTATTGGGTCGGGGAACGCTGGGTGAACATATTGGCATTCGCTGGCAAACGGTAGGCGATGATTTCCTGGAAGCACGGATGCCTGTTGATGAACGAACCCGGCAGCCCTATGGCTTGTTGCATGGAGGCGCGTCCTGCGCGCTGGCTGAAACCATCGGGAGCGTTGCCTCGGCGCTGGTGGTGGATCATAACTCTTTTTACTGTGTTGGGCTGGAAATAAATGCTAACCATGTGCGCAGTGCAAAAAGCGGATGGGTAACAGGCACAGTGCGCCCGCTTCACCTGGGAGCAACCACGCATGTATGGGATATCCGTATTACGGATGAAGCTGGTAAACTCGTTTGCGTAAGCAGGCTTACCGTTGCCGTTATCCGGAGAAAGGAAACTGCAGGAACCGACGCATGAGCTCCTTAGCCGTGGTGATGTTCCCGGAGAATTTCAGCAATTGAAGGGAATGTATTTTCAAGATACCCGGCAATCGCTTTCGGCTTTACCCATGTTATTGAGGCAATATCTTCTTCTGTTTGCGGATGCAACGGCTGACTGCTATCTGCCTGCATTTTGTACCAATGCGATTCTTTCAGGATAAAATGCGTTCCCTCGTGGTAGGTATGGTAGGTGAGTCCTGCAAAGGATTGCAATGCCACATTTTCCAGGCCGGTTTCCTCTTTTACTTCGCGCAACGCGCAGGCTTCAATGGTTTCCCCCGGATCTAATTTGCCTTTGGGAAGATCCCAGGTGCCACGCCGGAAGATCATCAGCAACTCATTTTTTTCATTATACACCAATCCGCCACCTGCCCGTACCAGGTCGAATTTGTGAAAAAAAGCAGTTTTAAGCGCCTCCAGATCGGGGTGCAGGAAAACACCGGCGTGCACTTTTTCCTGCTGCATTTCATGCAACATTGCTTTTACGGTATGGTTGTTTAGTTCGTCGATAAAAACGGCATCGTCGTGATGCAGGAATGGCTCAATGCGCGGTTCAATGGCATCGCAAAGGAAAAGCGGTTTGTTGCCAAAATAGATGCGGATAAACATGCAGTGAAGATACTGCTCTTTGGTTGGGCGATATGCCTATTTTTGCGGCATGACAAATGAAAAAGCCGTTGCTGAGAAACTGCTACAGGTAAATGCGGTAAAGTTGAGCCCTGAAAAGCCGTTTACCTGGGCCAGCGGTTGGAAAAGCCCGATTTATTGCGACAATCGCCGGATACTCTCATTCCCCTATACCAGAGATTTTATCAAGTCGGAGCTTTGTAACGTGCTTTTTGAATATTTCCCGGAAGCAGAACTCCTGGCTGGGGTAGCTACAGCGGGTATAGCGTGGGGAGCGCTTGCGGCCGATCAACTGAAACTTCCTTACGTTTATGTGAGACCAAAGCCCAAGGAACACGGTTTGGGCAACCAGATCGAGGGGTATTACACGCAGGGGCAAAAGACCGTGGTTATTGAAGACCTGGTTTCTACCGGTAAGAGCAGTTTGCAGGTTGTAGACGTCTTAAAAGCTGCGGGTTTGGAAGTGGTGGGAATGGTGTCCATTTTTACCTACGATTTTGCAGTTGCAACGCAGGCCTTTGAAAAAGCGTCTCTACGCTACCATGCGCTTACGCGGTATCCCACGCTTATTGAACTGGCACGGGAAAAAGGCCTGGTAAGCAGCGAGCAGGAGCCTATTTTGTTAAAATGGCGTGATGATCCTGCATCGTGGACAGGAGTTCAGTAACTTGCTGATATAAAGTGCTAATCAATGAAAAGAATATTTATAATGGCTTTGCTGGCTGTTGGGATGGGGCAGGTGGCTACAGCCCAAACAAAGCCGCTGATGACCGTCAAAATCAGCACGCCAAATGCCCTTTGCCAGGCCTGTAAAGACCGCATTGAGGGTTATTTGAAGCGGTACGACGGTGTTACCTACGTAAACGTGAATTTCCACAAGGGGGAAACCCAGGTAAAGTACCTGACCGACCGGATCAATATTGAGGAGGTAAAGACCGCAATTGCCAATTGCGGGTATGATGCAGATGATGTGCCGGCTAATCCTGATTCGTACAACCGGCTGCCCAAATCCTGTAAGAAATACGAGGATGGGGGTGGCCATCCCAAACCAAAAACACCACCGCCGCCCAAACCGGCAGAACAATAAAAGGAAATTACAACCCTGGCCTGGTGCCGGGGTTTTTTATTGCTTTAGCAGGTTTTTAGGAAGCGTCAATGTATCGCGGTAATCAAACGGCAGGGTTTTGAAAAAGCCGGATCGTCCCACACGCGCTTTTCCTTTTACATTAATAGAAGCCGGGATACCGGCCAGTAGTTGTTTTGCATTCGCGATGAGTGCCAGTACGCCGGAGAGCTGCGCCATGCCGGTAACGGGTAAAATGAAGGAATCATTGGCCGGTATCGTCATCGGTTCTTTTACGCCAAATTCACCCATGTACACGCTGTCGATGTACAGGTCGCCGGTTACATAAGATAGTTTTAAGGGAAAATGATTCGGGTTGGTGAACCTGAGTTCGGCTGTCAATTCTGCGCCCTTAAGTCCAACATCTCCCAATTCCACATCTTCAATTTTTTCAAATACAGGCTGCCGTACACTGCGGCAGGAGGTACTGGCGACCACAATTGCAGCCAGTAGGAGGGCGTATAGTTTCATGAAAGCAAGATAGGATTTTGGGCATTACCAACTATAAAATGTAAAAAAATGGAAGGCACATTTTCAAAGGGTCTCTCATTATCGTACTAAAAAATATAGCAAGTCAGCGAAAATCGATCGGTTTAATTGTACCAAAATAATTAGTAGACGTTTTTTTTGATTTAAATATTTGTTTTCAATAAATTATGGCTTTTATTATGTTTAAAATTTGATAGAAATGATGCAGTTTTTATTACTTTCTATGAGATAGGTGTGTTCTTCGCTGACATGTGGTCATTTGTATATAAATATGTTGATTATTAAAATGTTAGGTTCATTATTTGTAATTATTATTTATATAAAACTATGAATAAATATATTTTTTAATTTATTTTCTCTTTTTTACATTAACAACTTGAATAGGTGGATTTTCTTAAATTGCGATGCTCCGATAACCAGGACATGGACTAATGAAAAAAATCTGCTTTGTAAGTACCCTTGTACTCACTGTACTATTGGGCAAGTTTTCTGTTGCCCAGGATTTCTCCAATAAAGGCAAAGACTTTTGGGTGGCCTATGGCTATCACCAGGTGATGACCAATGGCAACCAGCAACAGATGGTGCTGTATTTTGCCGCCGATCAAAATACCAATGTTACGGTTTCGATACCGGGCCTCGGCTATACTCAGAGTTATTTTGTGGCTGCTAATACCGTTGTTACTTCTAATCCCATCCCCAAAGCTGGCGCTTCGGATGCGCGATTATTGACTGAATCTTCTGTCCCGGAGGCGAAGGGCATCCATGTGGAGGCTGATAAGCCGATTGTGGCGTACGCGCACGTATATAATAATAGTGTATCTGGCGCAACTATTCTTTACCCCACCAATGTGTTAGGGAAGGAGTACTATTCGATCAACTACAAGAATATCTCCAACACGGATAAGTCCAACTGCTGGTTTTACGTGATTGCCTGTGATCCGGGAACTACAACCGTTGAAATTACGCCGTCGGAAAACACGCTTACGCATCCGGCCGGTGTTCCATTTACGGTAAATCTTCGCCAGGGCGAGGTGTATAACCTGATGGGTGCGCTGGATCGTGTTACCTCGGCTCCTTATACAGGGGTGGATCTGACCGGTTCAAAAATACAGTCGATCAACACTGGTGCCGGTTGTAAACGGATCGCCGTCTATTCCGGCAGCGGCCGTATTGCGATCACCTGTAACAATTCAGCGCCTTCTTCCGATAATTACATGGTACAGGCCTTGCCTAAATCCGCCTGGGGAAAGAAATTTCTTACCTCGTTTACCGGGGGCACTTCGCCGTACAATTTTTTCCGCATCTGTGTGTCAACCCCTGCCGCCAATGTTACGATCAACGGAACACCGGTGACGTACACTCTTCAGAAGAACTTCTTCTATGATGTGCCCATTACGGCGCAGCCGCTGCGAATTGAATCC
The DNA here is from genome assembly GCA_048498035.1 of Bacteroidota bacterium. Classification (GTDB taxonomy): domain Bacteria; phylum Bacteroidota; class Bacteroidia; order Chitinophagales; family Chitinophagaceae; genus CADEDV01. The sequence continues at coordinate 45,683 of JBEHYT010000024.1, forward strand.
GATGAGCCCATAACGGTGGCTCAGTACCTTACCTCTCAGGGATACTGTGGCAACGGAACCCCCGGTGATCCCGAAGTAATCTACCTGAGTCCCGTAGAGCAGAACATCAATAAAGTGCTTTGGAATGCCACTTCCAATTTTGCCATTACCCAGCACTATATCAACGTAATTATTCCTAACGGAGGAACGGCTATTTCTTCGTTTAAACTGGACGGTTCACCGCTGGCTCCCGGTTCGTTTGTTGTGCATCCCAATGAGCCCAACTATTCCTACCTGGTTCAGAATATCTCCGCGGGTCAGCACACGGTGTCATCGGATTCAGGATTTAATGCCATTGCCTATGGTTATGGAGATGCCGAATCCTACGGGTATAATGCCGGAACCAATATCAAAGACATCTACCAGTATATCAGTATTCAGAACCAGTATGCCACGGTTAATTTCCCGGCTACCTGCCAGAATACACCGTTCTATTTTTCAATGACCTTCCCGTATCAGCCCACGCATATTACCTGGGAGTTTAACGGGTTGTTTCCAGACGTGGATGTACCCAGCCCGGTTCCCGACGGCACCACCGTTGTAAACGGACGCACACTCTACCTGTATAAACTTCCTGCGCCCTATACCATACCAACAACCGGTACGTATCCCATCAAGGTAACGGCAGAAAATCCAACACCAGATGGATGCGGTGGAGAACAGGAAATTGATTTTGATGTACAGGTATTCGCCCCGCCCACCGCAGATTTCAATTTCACCAATTCAGGTTGTGTAACAACCCCGGTGCAATTCACAGATGCATCTTCTACCAGCGGGCGAGCCATCACCACATGGAACTGGGATTTTGGAGATCTCACAACCGGGAATACCAATAACCCGTCACACACTTACGGATCAACCGGGAATTTTACCGTTAAATATTCGATCGTTACCGATGTAGGCTGTGTTTCCAATGAAGTAAGTAAAGTAGTTACCCTGGGAGATCTGCCGGTCGCTAATTTTGCGATTGCTAATTCACTTTGCGTAGGCAATAGCATCCAGTTTACGGATATGTCTACCATAACCGGAACCAGCACTATCGTAAAATGGACCTGGGATTTTGGAGACGGAAGTCCCGTAGTTGTCTCTGGCAGCAACGCAGCGCAATCCCACACCTATACTTCCGCAGGTACATATACCGCTAAACTGAAAGTGCAAACCAATACCGGTTGCGAAAGTGTGGTTTATTCAACACCTGTAGTGATACATGCCAGTCCGCAGGCTGATTTTATTAATTCCGCTGTGTGTTTGCCAGCGGGCGCTGCACAGTTTACAGATAAATCAACGGTGTCCGGCGGCACCCTTGCCGGATGGGCCTGGGATTTTGGAGACGGCGGCACGGATAATATCCAAAACCCGTTACATACGTATACAACGGGAGGTCCGTTTACGGCTACACTTACCGTAACCACCGGAGACGGATGCCAGAACACGGTGAGCAAGTCGATCACCAATATTTATGCGCAACCGCATGCCGACTTCACCGTAAACAACCTGGAACCCTGTCTGAATACCCAAAGTTCATTTACCGATGGCAGTAACGCCCCGGCCAGTACGGTAACGCAATGGTTCTGGGATTTCGACGATGCAGGGGCGACATCTAACCTGCAGAATCCAACCTACACATTTACAACGGCTGGTGTGCACAATGTAAAATTGTATATTAAGTCGGCCGCCGGTTGTATCTCCGATATTATGACAAAGGCAGTAACGGTTAACCCGTTGCCTACGATCAGCTTTACCAGTTCTTCACCGCTTTGTGCGGCAGGTGCCATGACGTTTACGTCCACATCGGTTGCCAACGCAGGTGCATTTACAACCTACGCCTGGACGGTAAATGGTGGAGCTCAGGGAACGAATAACCCGGTGCTGAATTACACGGCGGCCACGCCGGGCAGTTATACCATAGCCCTTACCGCAACCACGGATAAAGGCTGTTCAAGCACTGGCTCACAGGCTGTGGTGGTGAATCCGAAACCTGCTGCTGATTTTGCATTGCCAACTATTTGTATGCCGGCAGGAACGGCCAATTTCACCAGCAGTTCGACGATCAGCTCCGGTGCGATTACCGGCTATAGTTGGGATTTTGGTGACGCAACAACCGGTACTGGTGCAAGTGTAACGCATAATTATGCAGCTGTTGGTCCATATACAGTATCGCTTACCGTAACCTCGGACCAGGGTTGTACGGATGTGAAGTCGCAGGCGCTAAACACGATTTATGCAGAACCCCAGGCAGCGTTTAGTGCACCGCCGGAGGTATGCGATGGCGCAATGGTTAGTTTTACTGAATCCAGCACAGCGCCGGGCAGTACTGTAACGCAATGGGATTGGGATTTTGGCGACGGTAACACCGACAATACACGAAATCCAACGCATACTTATGCGGCACCCGGATCCTATACAGTAACGCTGAACGTAAAATCCGCCGTTGGGTGTCAAACCGTGAATAACACTGCAACCCACACGGTAGTGGTGAATGCCCTGCCAGCCGCCGACTTTTCTATTTCAACGCCGGGCTGCGTAAACCAGGATATTACATTTACAGATGCATCGGTAGCCAATTCAGGTGTATTAAATAGCTGGAGCTGGGATTTTGGCGACGGAGGCACGCTGGTGCAGACTACAGCAACTCCCGTTACTCATAAATATCTTACCGCAGGCACTTATACTGTAACGCTTAAGGTGCAAACGGATAAGGGATGTTCCAGTACGGTGAAGTCGAAGTCGGTAACGATACACGTGTTACCGGTTGCTGATTTCACAACACCACAGGCTTGTTTGAACGATGTAATGGCGCCATTTACGGATCAAAGTACGATCAGTAGCGGTTCGGTAACCGGTTGGATTTGGGATTTTGGCGATGGGAATGCCACGCCTGGCAACCCGAACAACTCTACCTTGCAAAACCCGACACACCATTACACAGTAGCCGGTTCCTATACGGCGCAACTCACTGCAGTTTCTGATCAGGGTTGTACGGACACAAAACCTGTTACTTTCTTTGTAAACGGGTCGTTGCCGGTGGCTGGTTTTGCCGTTCAGAATACCGGCGCACTTTGCAGCAACCTGCCTGTATCTATCAAGGATGGTTCGGGTGTGGATATTGGCAGTTTGATCAAAACAGAAATTTATTGGGACTATACTAATGACCCAACGATCAGGGACGTGAATAACGCCCCGGCTACAGGAGCCACGTATGTACACGTATATCCTGAGTTTTTCAGCCCGGCTTCCAAGTCTGTGACGATCCGGTATATTGTATATTCCGGGGCTAATTGCTCCAATACCTACGACCAGGTAATAACCCTGCAGGCTACACCGCAATTGGTATTTGGTGCTGTCCCGCCTGTTTGCGAGGATGCGCCCGCCTTCCAGGTAACGCAGGCCCAGGTATTGAACGGACCTCCGGGTGGATCTTTTACAGGAGACGGTATATCCAATACTGGCTTTTTCACGCCATCCGTTGCGGGTGTCGGAACACATAGCATCATCTACAGTTATACGGATGCAAATGGTTGTGTTAATTCAAAAACCCAGACTATTGATGTTAATCGGAAGCCCGTTATTACCGCGGGTCCCGATAAATATGTTCTTGAAGGTGGTAAAGTGGAACTAACGCCCACACTGGACCCGCGCATTACGCCTACGTATCTATGGACGCCTGCAACAGGACTTAGTGATCCGGCGATCTCGAATCCGCTGGCATCACCTGCGGATGATATCACTTATACGCTTACCGTAACTTCAGACAAAGGCTGTCAAACCTCTGATGATGTATTTGTGAAAGTGCTGAAGGCGCCGGTAATTCCGAATATTTTTAGCCCGAATGGCGATGGTGTGCATGATCAGTGGGTGATCCCATACCTGTCTACTTACCCGGGTTGTACCATTGATGTATACAACCGGTACGGACAACTGATCTATCATTCAGTAGGGTATGATACGCCATGGGATGGCAAAGTAAAAGGCAGTGATGTTCCTGTAGGAACTTATTATTATATAATTGATCCGAAGAATGGCCGGGCAAAAATGTCGGGCTATGTAGACATAATTCGATAAGTCATGAAAAGGTTATTGAGCAGTGTGTTGGGTATGGCGATGATGATGACGGTTGCAGCGCAACAGCGTCCTCATTATACGCAGTATGTGATCAACCCCTATATTATCAACCCGGCCATTGCCGGTATTGATAATTATACCGATGTGAAGTTAAGTGTACGTGATCAATGGGTAGGGCTTAACGGTGCGCCGCGAACCATGTATTTTACCATACAGGGGCCTATTGGCAAGGACGATTATCGTACTTCGTCCACGTCTTTTGATGTTCCGGGAGAAAATCCAAGGGGAAAAGCGTATTGGCAATCGTATACGGCGGCGGAACCGCACCATGGTATTGGTCTTACGATCATCAATGACCGTACTGGTAGCTTTAACCGCTTTTCTGCAGCTGCCACTTATGCATATCATCTCGGATTGAATGCAACAACGAATCTAGCGGCCGGTTTTTCGGCTGGCATCACCAGGGTGGGGGTGGATAAATCAAAAACAGATTTTGGTGGTGGTGATCCCAGCGATCCCGCGCTGGGCGCGGCCTATGACGGCATCATCAACAAGATACGGCCCGATCTTTCCTTTGGTCTCTGGTTGTACTCGCGTGACTTCTTCGTGGGTGTATCCGGTCAGCAGATCATTCCACAAAAATTGATCTTTGAAGATGATGCGGCCATTCTTGTCAAAGGCAAACTGGTGCCGCACCTGTTCCTGACTGCCGGTTACCGCGTGTTGTTGAATGATGATGTAAATGCGATTCCATCCCTGATGTTGAAATATGTTACCACCGGACCAAAGGGAAACCAGTTTCAGCCGGAAGCAAATGTGAAGTTCCAGTACCAGGATCTTTTATGGGTGGGCGGGTCCTATCGCTTTAAAGATGGATACGCTGGCATGTTGGGGATCAATGTAAGTAATACCTTCAACGTCAGCTACGCCTATGATTTTACCACTACACAGTTGAATACCGTTAGCCGCGGTACCCACGAAATCGTGTTGGGCTTTTTGCTCGGTAACAAATACAGCAGCAAGTGCCCGCGTTGTTATTAAGGACGAGGGAATTCTTCCAACCGGATAAAAAGAAGAAGATAAACCAGGTGCGTTTTCATTCACTAAGATAATACGCTTACAGGCGTACTACTTTCCGTGTCCGCACCGCTTTGATCTCGTTCAATGCTTTTTCGATACCGGCCTTTTTATCTTCAACTACCTTCAGTGTTACATCACTGTCCGGGATACCGGGCAGATCATTCGTGGTGATTTCTGTTTGGATGGACGAAAGTTTATCCAGTGCCGTTACGTACACGTGTTGCAAACTGTCCAGTTTTATTTGTGTTACGGCCTGGTTAAGCGCGATGTTCATGCGGTTCCAGTCAACCTGGTTATAGGCGGTGCGCAGTTTCTCTTCCCATTTTTTCAGGTCCAGTTTATTCAACTCAAGCTGGTACTGCTGGCGAAGCAGGTCTTTCTGTTCCTGTGTAAACACTTCGCCAATATTTTTCTCCACTTCTTTCCATTGACCTTCCTGCAGTACGCGTTTGGAGGCGCTGATGGCATCCTTCACCTGTTGTTCCTGTGCTTTGGTAAGGGCAGGGGCAACCACTGTTTCAAATTGCGCGGCGGCCCGGGCAAACGGGTTCATTTCAAGCTGAATGACCTGCTCGGGGTCAGAAGCAGCATCTCCGGCTGCAGTGCGATGAACGCTGGCTGTTGCCGGTTGAACATTGGCCACAGTTGTCGTTACAGGTGCGGAGGCAAGCTCTTTATCAGCAGCCATGGCAGCCGGCCGTGGTTGTTGCTCATCATTGGAAAAAACAAATAATGGAGAGAGGGGCGTGAAGCTGGCAATACCTTCTTTATCGAGGTGCGTATGGGAAGAAGGTCTGCTGAGTATTACCAGCGCGTTAAGCGCGATGATGCATAATAATCCCGCCATAAGGGCACCCAACCTGTTGTAGGCGGATGTTTTCTTCTGTACACCCATGATCCATTCGATACGGTGTAGCAGGTCGTTGTTTTTCCCCGAAGCAGCCATGGCAAAAGCGCGGTGTTCGTGCGCTTGTTGTAATACGAGCAGCGCGGATGCATAGCCGTGGGGGTCATATTGGAATTGCATCACCATTTCATCACAGCATTTTTCGCGTTCACGCTCTACGATCTTTACAAATGCCGCTACAAATGGATTGAAATAAAGCAACGTTTGGATGAACCGTATAATAAGGTTGATGAAATAATCGTGACGGCGGATATGAGCCAGTTCATGCAACAGGATGGCTTCCAGTTGTTGCGGGCCGAGATTGCTCACCGCTGCAATGGGAAGAAGAATGATCGGTTTTAGATAGCCGATGGTTACGGGTGAATGCACCAGTTCTGATAACCAAACCTGCACCGGTTTACGAATACCCATGCGGGCGCCGATATTCCGGACAAAGATGCGCCATTTTACATCTGCGCGGGAAATGCCGGTGCTGCGAATCGCTTTTACAAAGCGATAATTTCGTACAAACCGGCCAATAGGCACTATTAATAACAGGAGGTAGGTGATAGAAGCCAGTGGAAGCGTTCGCTCCAGCCAATCATTCAATGAGGTACTGCCATCTACCCGGATGAATCCCGATGATACCAGTGCTCCGTGCTCCTGGTGTGCCGTCAGGATGATGACAAACGTGTATAGAAACCAAATAAAGCCGGTAACAAGCAGGAAAGAGGCAAGATTGGTTTTATGTGCAGGTTTGCGAACCTGAAAAACGCCCGTGGCTACCTGGTACAGCACCCACAGCAACGCCATTTGCCAGAGACTGTTTAAAACAGCCCAGCCCAGCGCTTGCAGAAAGTTTGATTGACTGACAGCATCCATGATAGTAGTAGGTAAGTAGGTTATTGCTTCTTGAGATCGTTCAGTAAGGCCTGGATTTTTTCAATTTCTTCCGCACTCGCCTTATGCTCTCCAAGCGCCTGTATCACCAACTGGGTGGGAGATCCGCCAAAAAGGCTGTCGATCATCTTGTTCAGCAGGTGCTTTTGGGTTTTTTCCTTGTTTACCGCAGCCTGGTACACGTGCGTGCGCATGGAATCATCCCTTTTTACCAGGCCTTTCTCGTGCATGATCTGCATCAGCTTCAATGTAGTGGTATAACCAACATCTTTCAACTGCGCAAGATCTTCATGCACTTCGCGAACCGTAGCCAGCCCTTTTGTCCAAAGGATCTGCAGGATCTCCAACTCACTCTCGGTAGGCTTCATCGTTTTATTGCTTGACATGGTATTTAATTTGGTACCCCGAATATACGACCTTTTTCGTAATAGGAACATAAGGCAACTTTATTTAATTTTTTTTAACATCCCTTAACATTGAGACGCAGGAAGTTGGATAAGGTTACAGTGGAAATCCGAAATTTTTCGTCCTGGCGCTCCGGCTGGCCGGAATGTTGGATATTGCAGGTATGAAGAAGTTGTTTTTTTCCGCCGGGCTTGTATTGCTACTTGGACTGGCAGTTGCTGCCCAGGAAACGGCAGATGCGCTGGTATGGGCGCCAAAGGTGTTGCGTTGGGAACATTTCCAGGAAGTGGATAACGTGATCAGCAACGAAGGTGGCGGTGCCCTGGCAAAAATTTACTGGAAGCTCTACCTGGTAAAAAGTGATTCTGTGGTGGTGCGGGATGGTGAAGAAGGTATTTTGGTAAAGATATACGCGCTGATGATCCCATCGCTGTCACAGGTAAGTAAAACCGGTAACCGCAAGGGAGTGCTGGAGCACGAGCAGCTTCATTTTGACCTGGTGGAGGTTGCCGCCCGGGAGATGCGCAGGATAATGGGAGAAACCTTTTTTGATCGAAAAAATTACGCCCGGGAAATTGATAAGCTATACGCTAAAACGGCAAAGGCACTTCGGAAACAGGAAGAAAAGTTTGATGCGCAGCATCGTTCCAAAGATCATGGTTATAACTGGTGGCGGACGGCAGCCGATGACGATTTGCGGGCCCGGGAGCCCTACCGGGCTATTGAAGTATTTGTTCGGTTTAAGCCCTGAGCTTCTGTTAAATATGCACTAGTATCTGGTGAGAACTTTAGCAAACTCTACTGACTAGAACATCTGTCTTCGCCTGCGGCTTTTTTGCCTCCACGGCCGAAAAATAATTCGCTAATTTGACGATTCAATAATTCGGTAAGAACCAGTCGGGTAGGACTATTCATTTCGACATTGTTGGTATTTAGATGTGTAAACGAATGCAGGGATTATCCAATCATTTTTAATTATTCATTTTTATCTGTATAGTTGTCAACTGGTTCGCCATTCCGCTACGCGGAACCGCACAAAAAGAAGGCGCCTCCGCCGCAACTGGTAGATTTAAATACACTTCGACGAATCGCTAGCCGCTGATATCAAGTGAAACTTTTACCCGACAGCGAAATCAGAGTTGCTTTTGTTTGAATAAGGGGCCTTGCTTTTAAATTGGACAAAAAATGGGTTAAATAATCTTTGATATTCAGGCTGGTGAAAAGCCGCTGAACCTGGGTTTTGACTTCGCCGTACAACCGTGATAAAATAATAAGCCCCCCTGTGGAAACAGGGGGACTTAAGTAATGGTTCTGATTAGATCGTTTATAATTAGTTGCGGTAGGCTACTGTTTTGTCAGACGTTATCGTCTTTGCAACAGGTTGCACCTTTTTTACTTCTTTTTTTACTGTGTCCACCTCAACAGCCTTATTGCCATAAATCTGGGCAAGGGTGGGGGCAATTACCAATGATACGATAGACATCAATTTGATCAGGATGTTCATGGAAGGACCTGAAGTATCTTTAAACGGATCACCTACAGTATCACCAGTTACAGATGCTTTATGCGGCTCTGACTTTTTGTAATAGATCTGTCCGTTGATCTCAACACCTTTTTCAAATGATTTTTTTGCATTGTCCCATGCGCCGCCGGCGTTGTTCTGGAACATACCCATCAATACACCGCTCACGGTAGCGCCGGCCAAAAATCCACCTAGTGCTTCCGGGCCCAGCAGGAATCCCATCAGCAGGGGAGCAATGATCGTAATGGCACCTGGCAGCATCATTTTTTTGATGGATGCCTGGGTAGATATCGCTACGCATTTATCATATTCCGGGCGGCCCTTGCCTTCCATAATGCCGGCAATTTCCCGAAACTGTCGACGAACTTCTTCAACCATCGCCATAGCGGCTTGTCCAACCGCACGAATCGCCAGCGAGGAGAACAGCATAGGGATCATTCCACCTACGAAAAGAGAAGCCAGTACTTTGGCTTTGTAAATGTCAATTCCGGAAATGCCAGCCACACCAACAAACGCTGCAAAAAGCGCCAGTGAAGTAAGCGCCGCAGAAGCGATCGCAAATCCTTTACCGGTAGCAGCGGTTGTGTTACCAACAGCATCCAGTACGTCCGTTTTTTCACGAACATCTGCAGGCAGTTCACTCATCTCTGCAATACCACCGGCATTGTCTGCAATTGGTCCAAAAGCATCAATGGCCAGTTGCATCGCTGTAGTTGCCATCATACCCGCTGCGGCAATTGCCACACCATAAAGACCGGCACACTCATACGAACCCCAGATACCGGCAGCCAGTACCAGGATAGGGAGGAACGTTGATTCCATACCTACTGCCAGTCCACCAATTACGTTGGTAGCATGACCGGTAGAAGACTGGCGGATGATGGATTTAACTGGTCCGCGACCCATAGCAGTATAATATTCTGTAATGATGCTCATTAATGCTCCCACTGCAAGTCCAACGGCGATAGCGCCCAGTACACCCCATTTGGTGAATTCAAAGCCACGGAGGTTCATGGTGTCTGGAAGAATCCAGGCTACCAATCCTGCGGAGCAGATAGCGGTGAGGATGATAGATCCCCAGTTGCCCATGTTAAGGGCTTTTTGAACATTACCTGTATTGATACCTGCTGAATCGCTTACGCGAACAAACAGGGTTCCGATAATGGAGAAAATAATTCCGGTTCCGGCAATCAGCATTGGTAAGAGCATGGGAGAGAAACCACCCAGGCTATCATCACCAGCTACTACCAGCGTTTGTTGTCCTAATACAATTGTAGCAAGTACAGTGGCAACATAAGAACCGAAGAGATCGGCGCCCATACCGGCTACGTCACCAACATTATCACCTACGTTATCTGCAATAGTAGCAGGGTTACGTGGATCATCTTCCGGGATGCCGGCTTCCACTTTACCAACGAGGTCGGCGCCAACATCAGCTGCCTTTGTATAGATACCACCACCCACACGCGCGAACAGCGCGATGGACTCAGCACCGAGGGAGAAACCGGTTAGTACCTCAATGGCTTTTACCATTTCAGGTCCGTTTACCGAAGCGCCATCCGGTACAAAGATCATTTTGAAAATAATAAACAGGGAACCGAGACCCAGTACAGCCAGGCCGGAAACACCCAGTCCCATTACGGCACCGCCGGTAAATGAAACGTTGAGGGCTTTGCTTAGACTGCTACGGGCAGCCTGTGCGGTACGCACATTGGCTTTGGTAGCTACTTTCATCCCGATATAGCCGGCTACCGCGCTAAAAACGGCACCCACTACAAATGCGCCGGCAATCAGCCAGTGCGAATGCGGGTTGGATTGTGCCATTACAGCCAGCAGGATACCTACAATTACAACAAAATAGCCGAGTATTTTCCACTCAGCTTTCAGAAATGCCATGGCACCTTCTGCGATATAGGTGCTGATTTCTTTCATGCGGTCTGTACCCGCATCCTGCTTTGCGACCCAGTTGAATTTGATAAATGTGTAAATCAGTCCGATTAGCCCCATTACGGGCACCAGGTAGATCAGTTTATCCATAAACCTTTTTCTTAATCAAAATTTAAAGGACGGCAAAGATAGGGGAAGGGCCTCAAATTAGAGAGGCCAATTTTAGCCGGTTTTTGCGCCCGGAAATGGCTGCAAATGTGCAGTTTAGCGCCCAAAAGAAATGGCTGTTGGCTACTTTGTCGCTTCGTCTATCGCTTTCCCGCAACTACAGTTGCAACCAACAGGTTGCAGAGGGCTCAATGCGTCCAATTTATTTTGGACATTCTGCATGGATGTATCTATAGCCCGGATCTTCCCGGCATTTTTTGCATCTTTCACGTTAAACTGTAAAGCCCTGGCATCCAATGCGTTTATCGTGCTGTCGAATTCCAGTTTGGTGCCTGTATGCAATGGCACCTCAATTAATTGGTGTTCCTGGACGCTGAATGACTGTATCCCGAATGCAGGACCATCGGCTGCATCGGCTACGGCTATAATATAGGCCTGCACACCCAACGGCAAAAAACATTTCCCCGAAAGCAGGAAAAAGGCAAACTGAGTCGGATCATTTTCCGATGGCCCACCTTCGCCATAGCATTTCAATGAAGGGATTATAAGAAACAAGTTGCTGTTAGACGAAAACGAGCCGGTAGCTTTTGCGAATAACGTAACGGGCACGGCGTCAGGCCGATCTTTCATCAACATATCCAGGTTAAACCAGCCAAAAGTAGAGAGTGTAAATTGATAATAGGCGGTACTATAGACCGGGGGAGTTACCAGTGCCGGACTGGGCACTTTATTCAAAACTGCCCATGTAGGATCAGGAAAAACCGTTGTGAGGGGACCGTTGTCGATAACCAGGGCATTACGCAAACTTACAAGGGAGTCTAACTGTTGTTGAAGTCCTTTTGTAGCGGCCTCGTATATCATACAGCTATCAACGGAATGGAGCAAATCGTTAGCCGGTACGGCGAGATCTTTACGCTCACTCTCCTGTTGAATATACCTGTAAACGGCATTGATTTCTGATGCTGAGAGGGTAGAAGTTGTGCCAGGAGAGCCAAACTCAGCTTTCAGGTTACACTGGTATAATTCCAGGCGGGGAGTTAACCACGACACGATGATTGAATCTGAAACTCCATTTTCTTTGTAATGTGGGTGTTGCAGGTAGTTGATAAACTCGTTCGTCGTTTGTGGAAATTTTCTGAGGATATGCGCAAGGTCCGGGCCGGTAGAGTGATGTCCAATATCATGGCATGATGCGCAATTTGTTGCGAAAAGGGCGGCTCCTGAATCAATAGTAGCATATTGCGGATTTTCGGGGAGCGGCGAGGGCGATGCCCATACAATGCGGCCAGACGAATCGGCTCCTTTATACAGTTTCATGCCTTTTTCAAGTGTGGTTGTTGGTATTGCCACCCGGATCGGTTTTACTATCGTTACACCGGTCTCCTTTGGCTGCAGCCAAAGCATTCCACCGCTGGAGAGCAGGCCTTCGGCCGATCGTGTCACCAATCCGGCCTTTACGATAGTGGAGATATTATACGCTTCGCGAAGTTGGAGGGTAACGATGCCGGAAGATGATTGTAGTGACCCGGCCGGGATATTGAACAGCGCCCCGTTTGGGGTGCGGAGGATTGTATCCTTGTTAATATCAACCTTAAATTCACTGATGGGGAGATCAGTGGGTTGACCAACCAATCCTTTTTTACCCGGGTGGGTGCATGCTGCAAAAAAAGCCGATGCCAGCAGAAGCAAGCAAATCCTTTTCATAGATCAGGTGTTTTGGTTTATTATTTATACCCGGATGGTAAATAAGTAACCCGCTATCCTGCAATTTCACGGAATGCCGCTCCCAATTCCCCGACAATATCCCCCGCAATCATGGCTTCCTGGGAAAGTTTGCCGGCGGCTTTATCGCCCGCCAAACCATGTACATAGACGCCCAGTATCGCAGTCTCCACACCGCTGTATCCCTGGGCCAGCAAGCCGGTTAGCAGACCGGTTAATACATCACCACTGCCGCCGGTGGCCATCCCCGCATTGCCGGTATTGTTGAAAAAACCTTTTCCATCCGGAGTGGCAATAAAACTATGATGTCCTTTTACAATGATCACCACGTTTAATTCTTTTGCTTTCTCCAGCGCCAGCAGCAGGCGGTCTACTTCACTGGCCGTTTCGCCAAACAGGCGTTCAAATTCTTTGGGGTGCGGTGTCAGAATTGACCCTTGCGGAACCAGGGATAACAGATCTTTTTGTGCGGCCATTATATTCAATGCATCGGCGTCAATAACAATAGGATGGCGGTAAGCGTCCAGCAACTGGTGCAGGAACATTTTTGTTGCGGCAGCTGTCCCGATTCCCGGACCCACACCAACAGCATCATATCTACTTAGATCAAACTGCATCGGCGCCAGCCATTGCTGCTCCGGCCCTGTTACTGCCATGGCTTCAGGTGCACCGCTTTGTAAAATTTCATAGCCGCAAGCCGGGATGCAGCAGGTAAGTAGTCCAACGCCACTACGTAAACAGGCGCGGGCCGAAAGGAGGGCTGCGCCCATTTTACCATAACTTCCTGCAGCAAGCAGGGCATGTCCAAAATTTCCTTTGTGCGAAAATGCAGGCCGTGGTTTAAAAATACCACGGATGATCGACGCATCCACGAGTTCGAGGGTTACGTCCAGGTTGTTGTAAAATGCAGGATGCAAACCTATATCCAGCAGGTGCACTTCACCAATACAAGAACCGTTTTCTGCAAGAAGAAATGCCGGTTTATAACACTGGAACGTTAGCGTATGCGTAGCGCATACGGCCGGGTTGCCGCTGGACGAACGGTCTACAAACAAGCCACTGGGAATATCAATGGAGATGATTTCATTGCGAGATTGATTGATATGTGCTACTACGGCCGCCGTTACCCCTTCCAGCGGGCGGTTGAGGCCGGAGCCAAACAGCGCGTCAATAATAATACTGTCTGCAGGAATGGGGTGAAGGCTGGCGGCATCCTGTATAAACTGGAGTTCTATATCGGGGAATTGATGCAGCCGCGCCAGGTTGGCCTGGAAGTCGTTGGTGCCGCGATGCCCAAATTCAAGAATATGAACGGAGACATTGTATTGCTGTTCGGCCAGTAAACGTGCAATGGCAAGGCCATCGCCCCCATTGTTTCCCTTGCCGCAAAAAATAGCGAAGCGTGCGGGCGCGGGAAATTGATTCATCAGCCAATTGGCGCATGCGGTTGCCGCCCGTTCCATCAACTGGAGTGAGCTAATGGGCTCATGGGTAATCGTAAATTGATCCCACTGGCGTATTTCTTCTGCGGAAAGAATCTTCATGGTTCCCTAAAGTTGGGAAACTAAATGCAAAATCACACCAGGAATCCCGGTCTTTTTATTTCCTTTTTTTATTGGAAGGCGGCGGAGCGGATTTTTTCCCGGCATCGGAAGCTGATTCGTCGTTGTCTTCATCATCGCTGCCAGCATTATTGTTTTCGCCGTAGGCGCCAAAAATTTCATAGCATTTATACGCAGCGTAGTAGATATTCCGGTTGAATTTATTTCCCAGGATGATAACGGTGGCTTTTTCATCGCGCAAGCGCGCAAAAGCGGCATTAAACCCATGCCAGCGGCCAAAGTGATACACCACTTTTTTCCCGTTGGGAAACAGGATAAGCCGGAAGCCCAGGCCATAGTTGTGGATCGATTGCCGTTCATTACTGTAAGGTGTATAGGCCAGTTCCTGCGTGGCGCTGTCGATTACCTGGTTGCTATATAATGCCTGGTCCCATTTTAAAAGGTCGCGTGGGGTGGTGTACACATTTTTATCACCGTAGGTGAGTTCCAGGAAATCATTTTGCCACCAGGCACCATTGCCTCCGAAAGATGCGGTAGAGCGGGCAGAATCTGCATTGGTGAAGATGTAGGTATGCGTCATGCCCAGCGGTACAAAAAAACGGTTGTGCATATATTCGGGAAATGGCATGCCCGTGATCTTTTCCACGATCATCGCCAGCAGTACAAAATTGGTATTGCTATAGCTGAAATGCGTACCGGGCGGAAAACTGCGCATTGGTTTTTCCGTGTACAGCATATTCAGCATATCCTGGTTGGTGAGATAGTTTTTCTTGTCCCAGTTTTTACTGTGATCTGCAAAATTGATATAGTTAGGCAAGCCGCTGCGGTGCGATAGCAGCATACGTACAGTGATGCCGGGGTAGGGAAGCCCCGGGAAAAATTTTTGAATGGAATCATCCAGCGATAACTTCTGCTCCTGCACCAATCGTAATATTGCTACCGCGGTGAATGTTTTGCTGGTAGAAGCGATATGCATTGCTGTAGTGTCGGTAATGGGATCATCTTTTTTCCGGATATCGCGGTTGCCCACATATTTTTCATAAATGATCTCGCCATTTTTTGCCACGAGAATACCGCCGTTGAAGCCTTTATCGAGCAACATCGTGTCAAAATAGGCCGATACAGCGCGGTAGTAATGCCGAAAATCTTCTTTCGACAGTTGCAGGGGCGTGGGTGGATAATACTGCAAAGAATCATCTTCCGGTTTGGTGGGGGATGATTTTGATTTGCATGACTGAACAATCGTAAGTAAGCAAAGGGCGAGGAGGGTGTTTTTCACAAGAGCCATTGCGGCAAAAATAAAGTCTTGTGCAGGACGGCGAATCAAGAGTTTTCCCCACCCGTTAATTTATATTTGCAGGTATTATGGCAACAGCAAAACAGACCAGCTATCCAAAAGAGAAGATTAAAATTTTATTCCTGGAGAATATCAGTGATAAAGCGGTGAAAAATTTTCGCGCGCAGGGGTATTCGCAGGCGGAAAAAATAACAAAGGCATTGAGTGAGGATGAACTGGTAGATATTATCAAAGACGTTCATATACTCGGTATCCGTTCCAAAACGCAGATCACCAAGCGCGTGCTGGATGCAGCGGAAAAATTACAGGCAATTGGCTGTTTTTGTATCGGTGTAAACCAGGTGAATTTAAAAGCGGCCACGGATAATGGTGTGGTGGTTTTTAATGCACCGTATTCCAATACGCGGTCGGTGGCGGAACTGGTGATTGGGTTGGCGATCATGCTGATCCGTCGGATCCCTGATAAAAATAAGGCTGCACACGAAGGCATTTGGATGAAGGATGCCAAGGGAAGTTATGAGTTGCGTGGAAAAACGCTGGGTATTATCGGTTATGGTAATATTGGTTCACAGGTGAGTGTGCTGGCGGAAGCGCTGGGCATGAAAGTGCTGTTTTATGACGTGGAAACGAAATTGCCATTGGGTAATGCCACCGATGGAAAGACATTGAAAGATGTGTTGTCGAAATCAGATGTGGTTACGCTGCATGTACCGGAGACAGCGCAAACCAAAAACCTGATCAATAAGCAAACGCTGAAATATATCAAGGAAGGCGCTATCCTGATCAACTACGCGAGGGGAGAGGTGGTGGACCTGGATGCGTTGCGCAAAGGGATCCTGGATGGAAAGATCAGCGGCGCTGCGGTGGATGTATTTCCCTGGGAGCCGGAGAAAAACGGGGATCGGTTCCAGACGCCGTTGCAGGATTTACCCAATGTGATCCTTACGCCCCATATTGGCGGATCTACAGAGGAGGCGCAGCAGAACATTGGAGAAGATGTGAGCGCCAAATTGTTGAGCTATCTTGAAAAAGGCATTACGTTCGGGTCACATACGGTGCCGGCATTGGCGTTGCCGCCGCAGGAAGGGTCACATCGTATCCTGCATATCCATAAAAATATACCGGGCGTTCTCTCGGCTATTAACACGGAGCTCTCCAAGAACGGGATCAATATTGTTGGACAATACCTGAAAACGAATGATGAGATTGGGTACGTGGTGCTGGATGTTGATAAGCAACTTTCGTCCAAGGCGCTGCAACTGCTGAAGAACGTAAAAGCTACGATAAAGGTGCGGATGCTGTATTAGGCACAATTCCTGTAGTACTTTCATTTACAAAGTGATAAAAAATCGACTTTTGGGCTTGTCTCAAGAGCGGTAAATTTTCCAGTATTTTCAATAATTATTGAAAATTGTGTAACTTTGTAGTATAAATGGTTCTTTTATGAAAGTAGTGATTATTGGTGCCGGTTTTGGTGGACTGAAGCTGGCCCGTAAGCTGAACAACAAGGCAGGTTTTGACGTAACGCTGATCGACAAATTCAACTATCACCAGTTCCAGCCGCTGTTTTACCAGGTGGCTACTGCCGGGCTGGATGCGAGTAATATTTCATTTCCATTGCGGAAAGTTTTCCAGAAGAGTAAGAATGTGCGGGTGCGCCTGGCTGAATTGAAGCAGGTGGTACCGGCGGAGAATAAGGTGGTGACGGACAGTGAAGAGTTTCCCTATGATGTACTGGTGCTGGCGATGGGTGCCGACACGAATTTTTTTGGCAATACGCAGTTGGAGCAGCATGCCTTTCCCATGAAATCGACGGTGGAAGCGCTGCAGTTGCGATACCGGTTGCTGCGCAATTTTGAAATGGCGCATACGATTAAAGATTCGCAGGAGTTGCAACGGGTGATGAATATCGTGGTAACGGGTGGCGGTCCAACGGGTGTGGAAGTATCCGGCGCGCTGGCCGAGATGAAGAAATATGTATTGCCGAAGGATTATCCCGAGCTCGATTTTTCAAAGATGAATATTTACCTGCTGGAAGGCGGGCCAAAGACGTTGGGCGTGATGAGTGAGAAATCTTCGGAGCAATCCAGGAAATACCTGGAGCGCCTGGGCGTAACGGTAATGACGAATACGCTGGTGAAGGAATACGATGGGAGGGATGTGAAGTTGGGTGATGGCAGT
>JBEHYT010000025.1:0-62759 GCA_048498035.1 Bacteroidota bacterium
GGTGGTCATCCGTACACAGGAAGGCATTACAGGCTTTGGAGAATGCAGCCCATTCATGAGCATTAATGGAGAAAGCATGGATACCTGTTTCGTGGTAGGCCAATATTTTGCACGGCTGTTGAAGGGTAAAAATGCGCTGGATATTCCTGCCCGTATCCGGGAGATGGACAAACTGATCTATGGCAACGGCAGCATTAAAAGTGCATTTGATATTGCGTTGTATGATATCGCTTCACAACACGCTGGTTTGCCTTTGTACAAATACCTGGGTGGCGATAGTTCCAAACCCATCATTACTGACTATACAGTAAGCATTGGCGAACCGGAGAAAATGGCAAAAGATGCCGTTGCAATAATGCAGGAAGGCTACCCGGCTATCAAGGTGAAACTGGGTAACAACGGCCAGAAAGACGTTATCCGGATGCAGTCCATTCGCGCAGCTGTTGGCCCGGAAATCCCATTACGGATCGATGCCAACCAGGGCTGGGAACTGGAAGAAGCTATCCAAACGCTGCAAGCCCTGGCGCCGCTCGGTATTCAACATTGCGAAGAACCTATCGCCCGATGGAATTTCATGAACCTCCCGAAAGTAAAACAACACAGCCCTATTCCAATTATGGCCGACGAAAGCTGCGGCGATGAACATGATGCGGAGCGACTACTTGAACTGGATGCCTGCGACTATTTCAATATCAAACTGGGCAAAGCCGGCGGCATTTATAAAGCACTGAAGATTGTAGAAATCGCCCGTAAAAAACCAATGCACCTGCAGGTGGGCGCATTTATGGAATCCAGGCTGGCGATGACTGCCTTTGCGCATTTTTCGCTCTGCGATCCATTGATTGAACATTTTGATTTTGATACTGCATTAATGTTCCGGGAAGACCCGGTAACAGGCGGCATTGTATATGGTAAAAATGGATTGGTTACCGTGCCGGATGTGCCCGGACTTGGCGCCACACTTTCTGATGAATGGCTCCAAAAGCTGGAAAAAGTAATTATCTGAGCCCATGGAGACATTGGAAGTATTCCAGTCATTTTATGATCGAACACAGGCTAACGAAATAGCCACCGTGCTAATTCAAAACAATATCCCCTGCATGGTGGTGGAAGAAAGCCCCGCGTTAAGCACCTACATCACCGGGGAGATGGGAACACCGCCCTTTCAACTCAAAATTAGCAATACCAATTTCAGCCGCGCAAAAAATGCACTGCTGGAATATTACGAACAATATATCGGCCAGGTTGATGCCGACTACTACCTTCATGATTTTTCCGCAACCGAATTGCTGGGAATTCTGCAGAAACCGGATGAATGGAGCGCGCAGGACATCGTCATCGCCCGGAAGCTTTTGTATGCACAGGGAATAAGCATCTCCAACGAAGATCTTTTGAAATTTAATACCAGCAGGATCCAAACCCTGTCGAAACCCGAAAAGCTGGAACATACCAACTATCTCCTGGGCTATTTCCTGGCATTTGTCCTGCCATTCATTGGCATTTTTCATGCGCTCGCAATTCGAAACAGCCGAAAATTATTACCCGAAGGAACAAGAGTACTTACCTATAATAACAATGTACGCCAACATGCACTTTATATGATCATCATTTCATTGATCATGCTGGCTATAGAAATAGCGCTTGCGTCACCTTTTTTACGGGCTTTCTTCAACGGATTTTCTCTTTAGGTCGGGCAGCCTTTTTTGACTTTTTTACTACCTGCTTTTTTACTTTCTTATCGGTTACTGCCGGTGTGTTATCCTTCCATCGCCACAAGTGTATGCACGCAAACGTGCGATAAGGAGTCCATTTGGTGGAGATTCGGAGCATTGCATCACGGAATTTCTTTTTGTCGTCACGGTTCAATTTGTACAACCGGATCATCGCATTCTGAATGCCCAGGTCATCTACCGCAAAAACATCTTCGCGCCCCAGCGCAAACATCAGCAGCATTTCAACTGTCCACCTCCCCACTCCCTTGATCTCTGTAAGATATTCTATCACCTCTTCATTCGTCATTCGTTGCAATTTCCCGGCGTCCATTCCTTTGTCCAAATGAAACCGGGCCACATTTTTTACATATACAGCTTTCGCATTACTTAGACCAATTCCGCGCAGCGTTTCATGTGGCGTGGCAATGATCTGTTCCGCCTGCGGCTCCTTTCCATCATATAAATTGATAAACCGCTGGTAAATAACATCAGCAACGCGGGTAGAAAGTTGCTGGCTCATAATAGAAGCGCAGAGGTAAATACAGATATTTTTTCGCTTTTTTAAGCGATGCGGGTTGGCAGGATCTATCAAACCTGCCAGCTTTCGGTCCTTTGATAGATGGGGGATGTAATGCATACAGGTTACTAAATAAATCAAAAGTTAGACGTAAAAAGCGGAATAGAAAAACAAAAAACCGGGCCATTGGCTGGCAATTTTTTCCGGCCCGGATATCTTCCCGTCTTTACCTTTACAAATGCTTCGCATTCCCCAGATAACGGCCGACGGCTCCCCTACCATTTCCATTCCTGAATTACAGGTTACCTATCATTCCACGCACGGCGCCATACAGGAATCAATGCATGTATTTCTGCGTGCAGGATTAGACCAAATGCTGCATACCGAGCGGCCTGTGCAAATTCTGGAAATGGGATTGGGCACAGGGCTAAATGCCTTGCTCACCTGGATACAGGCACAAAAAACATCTTGCGCTATCGACTACACTTCGCTCGAAAAATTTCCGTTGCTAAAAGAAGAATATGCCCAACTTGATTATTGCAGCCTGCTAAATGAGGAAGCCTGCTCAGAAAAATTTACGGTTATTCATGCATGTGAATGGGAAACAACTCACCAGTTCAGTCCATTTTTTTCTTTTACAAAACACCAGGCTGCGCTGGAAAATTTTGCATCAGAAAAGGCTTTTGACCTTGTATATTATGACGCATTTGCGCCAACTGCCCAGCCCGAACTCTGGACAGTTTCTATTTTTAAAAAGCTGTTTGATCTGCTTCGAAATAACGGCCTGCTGGTTACGTATTGCTGTAAGGGAGATGTAAGAAGAGCGATGCAAGCCGCCGGGTTTACCGTGGAAAAAATACCCGGACCTCCTGGCAAACGCGAGATGGTCCGGGCATGGAAAAAATAAATAGGTTATCAATCGGCCAGCGTCCAGCTCATTTCGCCGCCTTTTTCATCTTTCAGTTGAATACCCAATTCCGTAAGTTGATTCCGGATCCTGTCAGACATTGCAAAATCCTTTCGTCCGCGGGCTTCTTTGCGGATATCGATCAACAACTGCATCACTCCCTGTAATTTGGCATTGTCAGCCTCTGTTACTCCCTGCAAACCCAGAATATCTTCCATCCAGGTTTTCACTTTTGTTTGAAGCTGGGTGAGCGTTGCCGCCGAAATGGATTCAACAGGAATGATCCGGTCTTTCATGGAGTTGAATACCGGCACCATTTCAAACAGGTTGGCGAGTACTTTTGCGGTACCAAAATCATCGTTCATAAATTCATCCAGGTCGCCCAGGAGTTTCAGCAGCCGTGCATCCAGTTCGGCGTCCACCTTGCTGTCGTCCCCGGTGTGCACCAATTTCTCCAGGTGTTCATATCCCTCCCAAAGCCGCTTCATCCCCTTTTCCGCCGCCAGCAGCGCATCATTGCTAAAATCGAGCGTACTTCGATAATGCGTTTGCAGGATAAAAAAGCGAACAGTCATGGGATGATATGCTTTCTCCAGCAATGGATGATCTCCGCTAAAAAGTTCCGTTAATTTGATAACGTTGTTATAGCTCTTCCCCATCTTCCTGCCGTTGATGGTGATCATGTTGTTATGGATCCAGTATTTCACCGGGGAAACATGATTGCAGATCGTACTCTGCGCTATTTCGCTTTCATGGTGGGGAAACAAAAGATCCATTCCACCGCCGTGGATATCGAATTGCGGCCCCAGGTATTTTGTAGCCATGGCAGAGCATTCAATATGCCAGCCGGGGAAACCTACACCCCACGGACTTTGCCAACGCATAATATGTTCCGGCGCCGCATTTTTCCAAAGCGCAAAATCAGCGCGGTCGCGCTTCTCTTCCTGGCCGTCCAGGTCGCGGGTGGTTTCCAGCAGGTCATCCAGCACACGACCGCTTAGCTTTCCGTAGTCGTGAGACGCCGCGTATTTATTTACATCAAAATAAACCGAGCCGTTTACTACATAAGCATATCCGGCGGCAATGATCTGTTGGATCATCCCGATCTGCTCCACAATATGCCCTGTTGCCGTGGGTTCAATGGAGGGCGGAATATTATTAAACCGCTGCATAGCCCAATGAAAGAGGTTGGTGTATTTCTGCACCAGCTCCATGGGTTCCAGTTTTTCCAGCACCGCCTTTTTTGAAATCTTGTCTTCTGCTTCGCGTCCTTCTTCTTCAAAATGACCCGCATCGGTAATGTTCCGGACATAACGCACTTTGTATCCCAGGTGCTGCAAATACCGGTAAATCACATCAAACGTAATATAAGGACGGGCATGACCCAGGTGGCTTTCTCCACTTACGGTAGGCCCGCAAACATACATGCCCACGTGGCCGGGCGTAATAGGTTTAAAAACTTCTTTACTCCTGCTATATGAATTGTGTACTCTAAGATCGCTCATGATGATTATTTAAACAGGTCTGCCTGTTGATCCCTGATCAGCAAAACGGCCTGGACTATTCGATAAATTTTTTGAAATGTTTTGCCGTGCGGCAAAATTACTAACAAGCTGTGGAACAGTTGCTACAACAACAGGTATGGAGATAAAAAGAAGTCATTTGTTCAAAAATACAGTTTTTCTGCTATTTTTTCAATCGCAGGTCTGCCTCTATCAGGTAATGATCCGAATAGGCTTTGGGAATCCGGTTGAACTGGAGCACATCAAACCGGGAATCAGCAAAGATATAATCGATCCGGAGCGTAGGTGAAATACTGGAAAACGTGCGTCCAATCCCGGATCCTTTTTCCAGGAAGGCATCCTGCATATCACCACGTATCGTATTGTAGGCGTAGGAGTTAGGAATGTCATTCAAATCGCCGCAAAATAAATACGGATATGGGCTGTCATCCATCACCTGGCGTACAATATCGGCCTGTATAGCCCTGTTTACCAAGCCATTTTTCAATTTGGAAAAGATGGTTTTAGAACCCTGTACAATACCACCCGTTTCGGCTTCCTTGATCTTCTCAATCCTGGCATAATCTGCCTTATTGAATTGGAGCGATTGCAGGTGTGTTGTATACACGCGAATAGTATCATCCCCCACTTTGATATCCGCGTGCATCAACGCGTCCGGCAATGTGGGCCGCGGATACCGAACCAGGCCGCTATCCAGGATCGGGAACCTGGAAAAGATCATTGTGCCTGTATAATATTGATCTCCGTCCCATTCATAGGAATAGTACCAATACGGGTAATTAAACTTGTCGCGGATATAATTGATGTTCTGGTAATAGATAGAATCCTCTGAATGAAAAAACTCCTGGAAACAAAGAATATCGGCCTGCTGATCACGGATCATATCCATCATCTTCAGCCGGATCTGGCTTCCCTTGTTGTTGTTCTTTTTCATCTCTATAAAACGCGCAACATTCCAGCTTACGAGCCGGATTGTATTGGGCGTTCGGGATGCTGTAAACGTATGATGCCGGTGGATGGAAAAAGTAGTGCGAATATTATTAAAAGACAATAGCAGGGCCGCTGCAGGCAGGATGGCCCACCTGGTTTTTAATAATAAAAGGGATAGCAATAACAGCACTACAAGAACAAGCAGGATGGGAAAACCAAAACCAAGAACAGAAATGATCCACCATTTACGGGGATCCAGGTAGGGAGCCAGGCAGGATAATAAAAAAATAAAAACAACGGCAACCGTTGTGTAGATGAAAATCCGTTTGGTGATAACGCGAATCTTGCTGGCCATCACCGCAATTTACAAATCTTTTTTTTCGATACTATTACAGTTCTTCCTCCCCCGCCCTTTTTAGCAATTCTTTTTCCTCTTCGGATAATGAATGATAACCTTCCTGGTTGATCTTGTCCAGGATAGCATCCACCCGGCGCTGCGTAACATTGGGAGTCCGCTTGAACGGTTCACCATCGTTTTTGTAAAACAGCGTTTCACGGAAACCTTTATTGTGGCGTGGTTTGTCGGGGTTAAACAGGTTATTCAGCCAATCGTAGAAATTATTCATCCAGTCGCTGCCATCATATCCTGCCCGCAGCAGCAGCATAAATAATACACCGGCCAAGGCTCCGCCCAGGTGCGCAATCGGGATAGCCGGGTTACCGGTGGGAATAGAAACAGCGTCAATCAAAATATAAAGTGCGGTAAGAATCCAGATGGGGATGCCGCCATTGAGCATAGGAAAGATGCGGAAGCCCGGCGCAACCATCGTTGTCACTACGGCTATTGCCATTACACCTGCCGAAGCGCCCCAGAAAATACCGCCGCTGGCGCCGGGAATCAGGCTTGACGCTACCAGGAATGCAATGGATCCCAGTAATCCGCCGTAAAAGAATACGGGTATGATTTTACGGTTTCCCGTAAGATCCTGCAAAATGTAGCCAAACGCCCACAACCACAGCATGTTACCAATGATCTGCAAAATCCCGATCTCGCTAAACATACTTGAAATGATCGTCCAGGGCCTTGTGGCCAGTTTGGATGTGTCTGCAGGCAATGCAAACCATGCCATTACCCGCTCCATAAAAAAAGCGTCTCCCTGGCCATCCTCGCGATACAGGAAATTATAGATCACTTTCATAAACAGCAGGATCACAAAAACGACCAGGTTGGCAAAGATGAGCATCGTGAGCGCATTATTGCTTTGCCCAAAAGAGATCTTCTGCCGGTATGAAGGTTGTGAATATGCCATTTTCTTATCCCGTTCGGTACGCATTTTATTATAACGTTCTGCGATTTGTTTTGTTCCAGATGAGTATCAATAAAGCACCAGTTAAAGCGCCCCCCAGGTGGGCGAAATGCGCAATTGTGTCTCCTGCTGAATTTTGAATCGCCAGCAACAATTCCAGTCCTGCAATGATAATAACGAAAAATTTAGCCTTTATAGGAACCAGGAAGAATACATACACCATGCTATTGGGAAACAACATGCCAAATGCCGCCAGGCATCCGAATATAGCACCCGACGCACCCAGTGTTGCTGTATTCAGCCGCGCATACGCGTCCAATTGCTGATCAAACGGAAGCGAATCGATATGCTGCAGCAGGTTCATATTCTCAAAATATAACACACCCAGGTGCAACAAGCCTGCGCCAATACCGCATACGAGATAAAAGATGATAAACTTTTTAGAGCCGAGGTAATTTTCAATCACGCTGCCAAACATCCAAAGACAGAACATATTGAAAAAAATATGCTCCGCATTCCCGTGCAGGAACATGTGTGTAAAGAGCTGGTAAACCCGGAAATAAGGGGAATGAACGTCATAGAGCGCAAAGTGCGTGGTAACCCACTCGGGTTCGGGATAACCGGCGCGTTGCGCCAAAAAGACAAGAACGTTAATAATGATCAGGTTCATCACTACGGGCGGGAAATTACTCCTGCTCCGAAACTGTACATTGCTCATGCTGCAAAATTACGAACAATCAGCCAAGGGGACGGACCCCAACCATACGTTATTTTCGCTTTAACTGAACCACATTTTCAATATGAAGTGTATGCGGAAACATATCCACCGGCTGAATTTTTGTTACCTCATACTTTTCGTCAAGCAATGCCAGGTCCCGCGCCTGTGTGGCCGGGTTGCAACTTACATATACCACCAGCGGCGCTTCCATTTCAAGAATCTTCCTCACCAGTTTCTCATGCATGCCTGCCCGGGGCGGATCAGTAATGATCACATCCGGACGGCCATGCCGATCAAAAAAAGCATCATCACAAATATCAATCACATCGCCTGCATAAAAACTGGTTTTGTCGAGCCCGTTCAAAGCCGCATTTTCACGTGCGTCTGAAATGGCTGCCTCTACCATTTCAACACCAATAATCTGCGCCGCGAGGTCGCTTACGAATATCCCGATACTTCCAGTACCACAATAGAGGTCATATACCGTTTCTTTACCGGTAAGCTCGGCAAAAGATCTTGTTACCCGGTAAAGTTGCTCTGCCTGTTCCGTATTGGTTTGAAAAAATGAGGTGGGGCCAATCTTGAATCGATACACGCGATCATCTACCGACAATTCTTCAATCACAAATCCCTTCCCGGAATAAACAACAGGCACGAGGTCGTACAGGCTGTCGTTCCATTTGGTGTTGATAGTGTATAACAATGTTGTAATGGCGGGAAATTTCGCCAGCAGGTGTTCCAGCAACGCAGTGCGCTTTTTTTCGTCGTCTTCTCCCATCACCAGGTTTACCATCAATTCCCCGGTGCTGCAAAGCCGCACCTGCATATTGCGTAAAAAACCCCTGTGTTCACGGATATCGTAAAAACTGTAGCCATTGGCCTGGCCAAATTCCCGGACCGCAAGCCTTAGCGCATTGGTAGGTTCTGCCTGCAGGTAGCAGGTTTCAATGTCTACCAGTTTGTCAAAAAAACCACGGGCATGAAACCCGGCTACATTTACTTCCGTGCTAATATCCGGGTTTGCCAGCTCTTCCCGCGTTAAAAAACGCCGGTTCCCGAATGTATATTCGATCTTATTGCGGTAAAACCGGGTATTTGATGCGCCCAGGATGGGCGCGATAGGGGGAAGCGCTATTTTGCCGATCCTGGCCAGGTTATCGGAAACTTGTTTTTGCTTGAATTCCAATTGTTTAGCATAGGGAAGCATTTGCCATTGGCAGCCCCCGCAAATGCCAAAATGGCTGCAAAATGGTTCAACACGCTCTGTAGAATACTGATGAAAACGCAGCGGTCGCCCTTCAGCCCAGTCTTTCTTATTTTTTCCAAGCTGTACGTCTACCACATCCCCCGGCACAACGCCTTCAATAAAGATCACTTTCCCATCTACCCGGGCCAGGCTTTTGCCCTCCGCGGCATAATCCTGAACCAATACGGCCGGAAGTACGATATTTTTCTTTTTTCTTGACACGGCGCAAAGCTACGAACGGGTAGGGTTCGGTCTGGATTTTTTAATAACTTTACTAACTTATTCTGTCTCATGAAAAAGCTGTCGTTTCTTCCACTGGTTTTCCTCACTGTTGCGCTGTGGGGACAAACAGGCTACCAGATTACCGTTACGTTCAAACCCTTTAAGAATCAATACATTTACCTCGGGCACTATTTCGGTAAGCAGTATCCCATCATTGATTCCGTAAAATTGGATGCAACCGGTACCGGTACCTTCAACGGAGCGAAAAAACTGCCCGGAGGCATCTATTTAATAGGTTATCCGAATAAAGCTGGCTTTTTTGAGATCCTGGTAGATAAACAACAGCGTTTTTCGGTAATTGCCGACACGGCCACGCTCAAAAAGGGAATCCAGTTTAAAAATTCACCAGACAATGTACAGTTCAATGCCTACCAGCAGTCGATGGCAAAGGAAGGCCACGCCATAACTGCCTTAAGAAATGAGCTGAAAACGGCTGACCAGGAAGACAGTATCCGGCTGTTGCAGGCGCTTGATTCCGTAGACCGGTCTATTCGCGCGCTGCGGGTGGGGATCATTGAAAAACAGCCAACAACACTTTTGGCTACGCTACTCAACGCCATGCGCGAGCCGGAATTACCGGCAAACCTTCGCAAACCGGCGAATAAAGAAGATTCCATCGCCGCCTACCGCTTTTTTCATGATCACTTTTGGGATGGCGTCAACTTTTGGGACGGCAGGCTTGCCTACACCACCTTCTTTGAAGATAAAATTGATAAATACTATACGGAACTGGTATATCCCAATCCCGACTCTGTGATCCGGGAGATTGACAATATGCTTTCTTTTGCTACGCCCAGCGAAGAAATGACCCGGCTGCTGCTGCTGAAATTTGTGAATCGCTACCTGAACCAGCGCTATATGTGGGAAGACGCGGTTTTTGTGCATCTGTTTGAAAAATACTTTGCCCAGCGGGAATATGACTGGCTAACTCCTACCGGTCGAAAAACCATTACCGACAGGGCGTATAACCTGATGGCAAACATCATGGGAAAGCCTGCCGCCGATATCGAACTGCCGGATTCCAATGGCGTAAGGCATCAGTTGTATACCGATACGTCCAGATTTACGATCGTCTGCTTTTGGGATGCCACCTGCGGACATTGCAAAGAAACGCTGCCCAAGCTGGATTCACTTTACCAGGAAAAATGGAAAGCCAATGGCGTATCGATCTATGCCGTTTCCAAGCAAACGGATGGAACGCGTGCCGACTGGCTTGATTTCCTTCGGAAAAACAACTTTTCCGGATGGACCAACGTCTTTTACTCCAAGGAAGAAGAACAGGAAAGGGTAAACAGTTCCATCCCCGGCTATTCCCAGCTGTATGATGTGCAAACCTTTCCTACCCTCTATTTACTCGATAAAGACAAACGAATCATCGCTAAAAAACTGACCGTGCAGCAAACGGATGAAGTGCTGCAGATCAAAATGAAAACGCAATAAATTCCACCAGAGAAAATTCAAGACTATGAACAAGAAAAACCTGCTGCTGGGTATATTGATGGCTTTTACGTTGCATTCCTTTTCCCAAACACTTTTTACGTACGGGCCTTACAGTGTTTCTGCAGCCGACTTTTTAAAAGCCTACAAAAAAAATAATACGCAACCTGCCAAGACGAACCAGCGGAAGGCGATGACGGATTACCTGGATCTTTATATCAATTCCAGGCTTAAGATCCGCGAAGCTTATGACCGTGGTTATGACACGTTGCCACAGATCAGGATGGAAGTAGACAACTTGCGCAACCAGATCATTGAAAACTATATGGCCGACCCTGACGTGATGGACAGGCTTACACGCGAGGTTTTCCGGCGCAGTCAGAAAGACATTAACACCGGACATATTTTCGTCCCGGTCATTAATGGTGATACGCTGCAGGCCTACAACCAGGCAAAAGCAGCTTATGAGCGGTTGCGGAAGGGCGAAGATTTTTCAAAAGTTGCGTTGGAGGTTTCACAGGACCCCGGCGCTAAAAGTAATAAGGGCGACATTGGATGGATCACTGCGTTAACCCTTCCTTATGAGTTTGAAAATGTGATCTATGATCTGCAGCCGGGCCAGTATTCGCTGCCGGTACGATCAAAGATCGGGTTTCATATTTTCAAGAATCTCGGGGAGCGCAAAGCCGTGGGCAAGATAAAAGCCCGCCAGATATTGCTCGCTTTTCCACCCGGCGCCGATGAAGCTGCGAAGAAGCAGGTTCAACTGCGCGCCGATTCAATCTATAAGCGCCTGCTTGCCGGTGACGATTTTTCCAAAATGGCCATTGCGTTCAGCAACGACTATCTCACTGCTGTTACGGGTGGTAGCATGCCTGACTTTGGCGTAGGTCAGTTTAGCCCTGATTTTGAAGCAAAGGTTTGGGCGCTTAAAAAAGATGGCGCTATTACAAAGCCGTTTGAAACTTCGCACGGCTGGCATATTGTAAAACGGATGTCGCTGGTGCCGGTTCCTGCAGACTCCAACAACCTGGTGTATATGCAGGACCTGCGGCTGCGCGTAATGCAGGATCCGCGGTGGAAAACATCAAGAGATGTGATCTATGATAAAGTGGTACGGCAATCAGGTTTACAAAACGGAAGCCTTGTGCCAAAAGCGCTTTGGGATTATACAGACAGCATCCTTGACCGGCAGCCACTGCGTAGTGGAAATTCAGTAAGTGATGAAAGTGTTGTCTTCAGGCTTGGAGATACCGTGCTGTATGCCAAAGACTGGGTGAATTTTGCGCAGGCTTTCCGTTATAAGACAGACGGTTCGGGTCGCAAACCTTACCCGGATGTCCTGAATGAATACAAACAAAGTGTTGCATTCCAATACTACCGGGATCACCTGGAACAATACAATGACGATTTCCGCTCCCAGATGAATGAATTTCGTGATGGCAACCTGTTTTTTGAAATTATGCAGCGCGAGGTCTGGAACCGCGCCCATAACGATTCATCGGAGTTGAGAGCGTTATATGAAACGAATAAAAAGAATTATACCTGGAAACCCAGCGCCGATGCGGTGATCTTCTTCTGTTCTGATCAGAATGTTGCAAAAACATTGTACGACCAGGTGAAAAAACAACCCAAAGAGTGGCGCAAATGGAATGAGGCGCTTACAGAACGCGTGGTGGCTGATTCAGCCCGTTTTGAATGGACACAAATCCCCAGCAAAACCAGGATCATCCCGGTTGCAGGCATGATCACCTCGCCGCTGGTGAATAAAACCGATAACAGCACCTCCTTCGCCTATATCGAAAAAGTGTACCCAAAGCCTTCGCAACGCAGTTTTTCCGAGGCAAAAGGACTCGTGATCAACGACTACCAGGCATTGCTGGAAGAACAGTGGCTAAAACAACTGAAGGAAAAATACCCGGTGAAGATAGATGAACAGGTATTAAACAGCATTCTCCCCAAAACCGCTTTTTAAAAGCGGTTTTTTTATACCAATTCCTTTACAACGTTCGCAACCACATGCGGCTTGCCAAGCGTATAATAATGTAATACAGGAACCCCGTTCTTCTTCAGGTCGCGCGACTGGTGCAGCAGCCATTCCGTACCTACCCTTTCTACTTCCTCATCTGTTTTGCATTGCAGCATTTCATTAGCCAGTTCATCAGGCAGATCGATATGGAATGTTTTGGGAAGAATGTTTACCTGCTTTTTAGTGTAAACGGGTTTTAAGCCCGGGATGATGGGAACGGTGATGCCCATATCGCGGCAGGCTTTTACAAATGCATAATATTTTGCGTTGTCAAAAAACATTTGGGTAACGATATAGTCTGCGCCTCCATCCACCTTGGCTTTCAGGTACCGAAGATCGGTTTGCATATTCGGCGCTTCAAAATGCTTTTCGGGATAACCGGCTACACCAATGCAGAATTCTGTTTTTTGTGTGCCTTTCAGATCTTCTTCCAGGTAAATACCGGCATTGAGGTTGGTTACCTGTTGCAGGAGGTCGCTGGCGTATGCATGACCATCGGGTTCCGGTTCAAATGCAGATTCATTTTTTGCAGCGTCACCACGCAATACGAGCACGTTGTCGATACCCAGGTAGCGAAGGTTGATCAGGGCATCCTCGGTTTCACTTTTGCTAAAACCACCACAAATGAGGTGGGGAACGGTGTCTACGTTATAACGGTTCAGGATAGCTGCACAAATGCTTTCTGTACCGGGGCGCTTGCGAATCACCACTTTTTCAAAACTGCCGTCTACGCGTTTTTTAAAAACGTGTTCGCTGCGGTGATAGGTAACATTGATAAATGAAGGCTTGAACTCCATTAGCGGATCGAGGTGGCGGTATAGCGCTTCAATACCCTTGCCTTTCAACGGGGGTAATACCTCAAAAGAGATCAATGTGTCCTTTGCCTGTTTGATATGGTCTATTACCTTCATAAGGCTGCAAAGCTACTAAGGGCATGGCAGAGGGCAAAACGTCGCCGGTAAATAATTCACCCTTTTATAACAGGGCTTGGCTTATTTTTGCCCCCATGTCCATGACCATTTATACAAAAGACCTGGTAAAAAAATATGGCGACCGAACGGTAGTAAACCATGTTTCTTTTGAAGTAAAGCAAGGTGAAATTGTCGGTTTGCTGGGCCCTAACGGTGCCGGCAAAACAACGTCTTTTTACCAGGTAGTGGGACTGGTAAGACCGGATTCGGGTCATGTGTTTATTGACTCAAGGGATATAACGCAACTTCCCATGTATAAGCGGGCAAAGCTGGGTATTGGTTACCTGCCCCAGGAGGCGTCTATTTTTCGTAAACTGAGTGTGGAAGATAACCTGGCGGCCGTGCTGGAAATGACGGGGCTAAGCCGCGAACAGCAAAAGGCAAGGCAGGAAGACCTGTTAAATGAGTTCCGCCTGCAACATGTTCGCAAAAGCAACGGTGACGTATTGAGCGGCGGTGAACGCCGCCGTACTGAGATTGCCCGGGCGCTGGCCGTAGATCCGAAATTCATCTTGCTGGATGAACCTTTTGCCGGTATCGATCCAATTGCCGTGGAAGATATCCAGGCCATTGTGGCCCGGTTGAAGTATAAAAACATCGGCATTCTTATTACCGACCACAACGTAACGGAAACCCTTTCCATTTGCGACCGCGCTTACCTGCTGATTGAAGGCAAGATCTTCAAACACGGCACGGCAGAAGAACTGGCCTCTGACGACCAGGTGAAAAAACTATACCTGGGTCGCAATTTTGAACTGAAACGCAAAGATTACCTGCACCAGGAAGCCCGCCAGGATGTAGAAAAAAATGGCGCGATATAAGCACTTTTTAACGCCTGTATTTGGCGGCCCATCCCCGTTTTAATAAACATTATTTTCTATCTTGCCCGGGTACATGAAGATTCTCTCCCCGGCCATATCATCTCTTGCCCGATTGCGCTCATGGCGCATCGATGCATGGCGGAATAATCCGCTGGATGCCCAACGGGAGGTGTTACAAGACCTGGTAACGTCTGCACAATACACCGAATTTGGACGTAAATACGATTTTTCACACCTGTTTAATGTACGTGCATTTAAGGATGCCGTTCCCATCCACGAATACGAAGACCTGAAACCCTATATTGAGCGTATCATGGGCGGCGAACAGAATATTCTATGGAACACGCCGATCTACTGGTTTGCAAAAAGCAGCGGCACCACCAGCGAAAAAAGTAAATTCATTCCCATCAGCGATGAAAGTCTTGAAGATTGCCATTATAAGGCAGCAAAAGATGTACTAACACTCTATTACCAGTTCAACCCGGATTCTGAACTGCTAACCGGGAAAGGACTCGTAATTGGCGGCAGCCATACCATCAACCCCATGAACAACGAAGCTCAATATGGCGACCTGAGCGCGGTATTACTTCAGAATTCACCGTTTTGGGGACACTGGCTTCGCACACCGGCGCTGGATATCGCGCTGATGGATGAGTGGGAAAATAAGATTGAAAAACTTGCCGAAAATACGATCCACGAAAATGTGACCTCCATTTCCGGCGTTCCGACATGGACGCTCGTACTCTTCAAACGTATTCTTGAACTAACAGGCAAATCAACCCTGCGTGAAGTATGGCCATCCCTTGAATTATATATGCACGGTGGCGTTTCTTTTACACCGTACCGGGAGCAGTTTCAAAAACTGATTGGAAAAGACATCCATTACCTTGAGATGTATAATGCCAGTGAAGGCTTTTTTGCTGCACAGGACCGGCCGGGTGAAGAAGGAATGCTGCTATTTACGGATCATGGCATCTTCATGGAATTTATGCCGGTAAGTGAGTATGGAAAAAATCATCCGCAAACCATCGGTTTGCAGGATGTGGAGATTGGCAAAAACTACGCGCTTGTGATCAGCACCAATGGCGGACTATGGCGCTACCTGGTGGGCGATACCATCCAGTTTGTATCCACCAGGCCCTACCGGATACGAGTGTCTGGGCGATTAAAACATTACATGAACGCCTTTGGCGAAGAAGTAATCGTAGACAATACGGATAAGGCCATTGCAATGGCAAGTGCCAAAACAGGAGCTATTGTAAGAGATTACACGGCAGCGCCGGTTTATTTTTCCGACAATTCCAATGGCGCACATGAATGGCTGATTGAATTTGAAAAACCGCCAGCCAGCCTGGACGATTTCACCCATGAACTGGACGGCGCGTTAAAAACTATCAACAGCGACTATGAGGCAAAGCGGTATAAAGATATCGCACTGCGTATGCCGATCGTTCATCCGCTTCCACCGGGCAGCTTTACTGCCTGGCTTCGCCAAAAAGGAAAACTGGGCGGCCAGCATAAAATACCACGCCTGAGCAACGACCGTAAATTCCTGGAGGAAATACTTGCCCTGCTGTAACTCCCACGCATTCACCCTATATTTGTCAGCCTATACACATGCTATGAAATTACTTGAAAATAAAGTTGCCCTTATTACCGGCGCCGCCCGCGGAATTGGCGAAGGTATTGCCCTGAAATTTGCCGAACACGGCGCAAACATTGCCTTTACTTATGTAAGCGCCGGCAGTGCAGAACGGGCAAGCGCACTGGAACAAAAATTACAGGCAATGGGCGTAAAGGCAAAAGGCTATCAAAGCAACGCCGCCGAGGTAACCCAATGTGAAACGCTGGTGAATGATGTACTAAAAGAATTTGGCACTATCGATATTTGTGTAAACAATGCAGGCATTTCGAAAGATAACCTGCTCCTGCGCCTCTCTGCCGACCAGTGGGATGAAGTGATCCGCGTAAATCTCAATAGCGTTTTTTATATGACCAAACAGGTCATTAAACCCATGATGAAAGCCCGCAACGGCGTTATTATCAATATGAGCTCAATCATTGGAGAAATGGGCAACGCCGGCCAAAGCAGCTATGCCGCATCCAAAGCCGGCATTATCGGGTTTACCAAAAGCGTAGCCAAAGAATTGGGAAGCCGCAACGTTCGCTGCAATGCTATTGCCCCGGGATTTGTAGAAACCGACATGACCAGCTACCTGAAAGAAGGAGACGCTGCAGAGAAATATAAAGCGGGCATTCCACTGGGACGCTTTGCTACCGCTGAAGATATCGCCAACGTTACACTTTTCCTGGCATCCGATCTTGGCGCTTACATCACCGGACAAACCATCAGTGTTTGCGGCGGATTGAATATCTAATCGTTACTGTTGTATTTTAATACCACGCTTACAGATATAAGCGTGCCAGAGGATCATGGCAGCAATGGTACGATAAGGCCGCCATGTCTCGGCGATGGATAACATTTCTTCAGCTGTGGCGGTTTTAGGAAGCGAATGCACTTCCCGCAAACTATTTACCAGCGCAACATCTCCCAGCGGAAAAAGATCCGTACGCTGCAAAGCATGCATCAGGTACACATCCACCGTCCAGTCGCCAATTCCTTTTATTTTCTTCAGCCTCATCCGCACCTCTTCATCAGTTGCGTGCGCCAGCTTTTTCAAATCCAGGTCGCCGCGCTGCACCGCGGTTGCCAACTCCCGAACGTATACAATTTTCTGGCGGCTGAGATAACAGGCTCGCAATTCGGCATCGCTCAGGGCAAGAATGCGCGCCGGTGTTATGTAGCGCAGCCGCGTCTTCAATTTTTTAAATGCGGCGTATGCCGATGCCAGAGAGACCTGCTGCTCAAGGATGGTTAATACAAGCGTTTTAAATACGGGTGGGCGTGTCCACATCGGCGGATAGCCGTGGGTTCTTATTATCAATTTTAACCCCGCATCTTTTCGCGCCAGCCGGTTACAAATAATATGGAAGTTGCCTACGTCAAAGGTGGCGGGTAATGACGTCTTATTTCTTTTTGAATTTTGCAATTGCTTTTCTTGTAAAATCACTCAACACCAACCGGCCGCTGATCGCAGCTCTTTCCAACAACAACTGATCCCAATTGTCGGTTCCCTGCCAAAATATCGATTTCATTTCCCGCATGGCTTCCGGGCTCGATACGAGAAGCACATGCACCAGCCGGTCTATCGACTCATCCATGCCGGCAATATCCGGGTGTAATTCTGCATAAAGACCTTTTTTTCGTGCCCAGTCGGCATTGCGCCACATGGCTGCATCAATGGCCAATTGAGAAAATGCGGATAAGCCAATCTTTCGTTCTACGGCCGGACCTACTACAAAGGGGCCAATCCCCACTGCCAGCTCACTCAGTTTTACATCCGCACCATCCACTGCTATCGCATAATCAACCGCTGCTGCAATTCCAACGCCACCACCAACACATTTACCATGTATTCTTCCCACCACAAATTTCGGGCAGGTACGGATGGCATTGATCACATTCGCAAATCCACTAAAAAACTGCAGTCCCTGTTCTTCCGTGGCAATAGCCATCAGCTCATCAAAAGAAGCGCCGGCACAAAATGCCTTTTCCCCGGCAGAACGCAGTAGTACAACATGTGTTTCTGAATCGTTCCCCGCCCCGTGTATGGCCTGGGCTAACTCATCCAATATACGCGCCGGCAGAGAATTGCTTTGCGGATGAAAAAATTCAATGGTTGTAATTCCGTGATTAAATTCGGTACGAACATAGCCTTCCTGTGCCATCGTCATTTTTATTTTTTTAAAAAAAATTAGTTTTTACTTCCCGCTGCAGGTTTGCGGGCCACCATGGTCAAAATCGTTGCAACACCTACCAATGGTTCTTCCGTATCATCCAGCATCTCCACCAGCCACTTCACAATTCCTTTGTCTATATCGTCGCCACGTTTAAAATCTTCCGGTTTTTCCACCACGCGTTTGTCATTTGGCAATTTTTCCTTGCAGGTAAACCGGACCTGCAGTGTTGCGCCCGGGTAAACAGGTTTGGTGAAACGCAATTCATCGATTCCATAGTTGAGCAATACGGGATTTAGCTCATAACTATCTACAAACAAACCGGCGGCGGCGCTCATAATAAAATATCCGTGTGCCACCTGGCGCTCAAACATCGTTCCCGTAAAATCAGTGGTTTTAATATGTGCGTAAAAATGATCCCCACTCAAATCCGCAAACCGGTCTATATCTTCACTGGTAATTTCCCGCTTTTCTGTTAGCAGTTGATCACCGATCTCCAGTTCCTCGAAATATTTTTTAAACGGATGTTTACCAGGATCCTTCCCCGCCGCATTAGGCTGGTACACCTTTGTTATTTCGGTGATCATCGTTGGTGATCCCTGTAATGCCGTTCGCTGCAGGTAATGTTTTACACCACGTAAACCTCCCATTTCCTCACCGCCGCCCGCGCGGCCGGGACCAC
This sequence comes from Bacteroidota bacterium, assembly GCA_048498035.1. GTDB lineage: Bacteria > Bacteroidota > Bacteroidia > Chitinophagales > Chitinophagaceae > CADEDV01. Next base: position 18,881 of record JBEHYT010000025.1, read on the forward strand.
CATGTACTAATAATGGCAATGGAGAACCATGACCGGTACTTTCTCTTGCACATTCATTATTCAACACAAGGATACGACCATGATGGCTGGCAGCGCCAGTTACATATTGGCTTGCAATGCCGGCATCGGCAGTTACAATCGTCGTAACGAGACTTCCCTTTCCAAGTTTGCTTAATTCAATAACTTCTTCTGTACTCCTGTAAGGCATCAATGTACTTACCGGGCCAAAAGCCTCCACCTCATGTGCCTCCCGAGCGGCAAAGGGCTGCTCGTTCATCAATAACAGCGGAGACTGAAAAGCGCCCTTTTCGGCATCGGCATCCACCACCTGTACACTGTCAATACTGCCGTATACTATTTGTGAAGAGGCCAGTAGTTTTTGCACTTGTTCCCGCACTTCACTCCGCTGCTGCTGACCGGCCAATGATCCCATTCGCACTTTTTCATTCAATGGATTGCCAATGGTTGTTTGCGCCAGTGATACGGAAAGCGCTTTTCGCATTTCATCCAGCCTGTTGGCAGGAACAAAGATGCGACGTATACCGGTGCATCGTTGCCCGGCTTTTAATGTCATTTCACGACGCACTTCTTTTACAAAAACGTCCCATTCCGGCTGACCGGGAGTTACATCGCTGCCGAGTACAATGCAGTTCAACGAATCTGCTTCCATGTTAAACGGAACATTTTCTGCCAGTATGCGCGGATGAGCCCGTAGCATGTGACCGGTGGTGGCAGACCCGGTAAACGTAACTACATCCTGGTACATCACATGGTCCAGCAAATCACCCGCCGACCCGCAGAGCAATTGCAAAGCGCCTTCCGGTAAAATGCCGGAGGTAATTATTTCTTTTACCACCACCTCTGCCAGGTAAGAGGTAACCGTGGCGGGTTTTACGATAGCCGGCATACCTGCCAGCAGGTTTACAGCAATTTTTTCCAGCATTCCCCAAACAGGAAAATTAAATGCATTGATGTGAATAGCTACGCCCTCCCGGGGAACAAGAATGTGCGTACCCATGAATGTATTCCCCTTGCTCAGGTTATGGCTTTCACCGTCAAGGCAAAAGGTGGTATCGGGCAACTTGCGACGCAGAGATGCATTGGCAAACAGGTTGCCGATGCCGCCTTCAATATCCACCCAGCTATCTGCTTTTGTAGCGCCCGTCATAAAGCTTATACGGTAAAAAAGATCGAGATGCTTGCGCAAATGCAGCGCCAGCGCCTTCAGCATATTCCCACGTTCATGAAAAGTCATTTTGCGCAGCGCAGGTCCGCCAACTGCGCGGGCATAGTCGGTCACTCTTTTAAAATCGACCCCCGCCGTGCTGGTGGTAAAGATCGCTTCACCGGTTACCGCATTGTATAATTCCTGGCCCTTCCCTGAACCACTCACCCATTCCCCGGCCACATAATTCTGAAGTTTGGTCATTGTGCAAGCATTAGGATAACAAATTTAACCCCTTTGATCGGTAGCACTAACACCTGTTTTGTACTTTTGTAGCCTATCTAAAAATCATTCAAATAAATAAAATGAAAAAGATCGTCCTTTTCCTTGCTCCCATTCTGATACTGGCAGCCTGCAGCAATGGCGGTGATCAAAAAAAATCTGCCGCATCCAATGAAGCGGATTCTGTGTATAACCAGGTGATGAAGGATCATGACATTGCCATGCCTCAATCTATGAAGATGGAGGCTGCACAGAAAAAAGTGCAGGCCATGCTTGATTCCATCGGCAAACTACCGGCTGCAGCTCAAAAAACGGCTATGGGTCTCAAATCCAGGTTGGATTCACTGGTAAAAGATATGAGCTATGCCAGTACGGCTATGGAAAAATGGATGATGGAATTTGAACCGGATTCATTTGCAACCGACCAGGCAAAACGCCTGCAATATCTTACAGAAGAAAAATTAAAGATTGGAACAGTAAAGGAAAAAATCCGGGAGGCACTTTCCTCGGCTGACTCCCTGATCAAAAAATAAAAACAAGCGGTGTAGCGGGCCAGCCTGCTACACCCTTACTCCAAACTGACGGAGATGATGCAGGGCATGTTTATAGAGCAATTGCACGTTGTGCTCAAAATCAAGCTTGCCAAAAAAAGGATTTTGCGTTATTAGTTGCGGATTTTTCTCAAATGCATCAAAGAAATAGATCAACTCTTCTTTTAGATCCCCGATTGCCGCCTGCACCGTACGAAATGCCAGGGGCGCCGGCTCTGTTGTCATCAACGGATTGAAAGTATTTTCCTTAAAAGGTCGGTCGCTGACCAGGAAATCACGCATTTTTTCCAGTTGCTCCGGCGGCGTAACCATGCGATCTATTACCAGCCTGCCGCTGGCGTTGCGAACCGCATCGCGGGAAAAATGTTCTATCATTCCCTGCAGGCTCATTTTACCCCAGGAAGGCGGTGTGGCGGGATCCAGCTTTTGTAAAAGAGGAACGAGTTTGGTGCGCAGAAAATTCTCTTTTTCCAGGCTCATGTGACAAGCTTCTAAGGCGCAAGATTACGAAAACGCCCTGCCATATCAAAAATTGAACTTATACAATGAAAAACGCCTATTTCAGTTTTTTGTCAACCGCTTCCGAAAGAGCGCCAAAAATATCGTCGATAGAGCCTACTCCCTTGATTGACTGAAACTTACGTGCTTTTCGGTAATGATCGGCTACCGGCGCGGTGTCTGTATTATAAACCGAAAAACGCTCGCGGATTACTTTTTCATCGCTGTCATCGCTCCGGCCGCTCGTTTTACCGCGATGTAACAGGCGCTTGGTCAGTTCATCTTCATCCACCTCCAGCGCCAACACCGTTCCAATTTCAGTCTTCTTGAGTTCCAGCAACTTATCCAGTGCAATGGCCTGGGCGAGTGTACGCGGAAACCCATCAAACAGGAAACCCCGCGCATGTTTGTGCTTGTCAAAATAGGAGCCTACCATGCCAATTACCACTTCATCCGGCACCAGCTGCCCTTTATCCATAAAACTTCGTGCTTCCAGGCCCAGCGGCGTGTGTTGTGCAATTTCTTCCCGAAGTAAATTACCGGTGGAAAGATGCACCAGGCCGTACTTCTCGACCAGCTTTTCAGACTGGGTACCTTTCCCGCTTCCGGGAGGTCCAAAAAGGATCAAATTAAACATAAGCATTTGTGGCAATAGTGAGGGACAAATATAACGCACCGTGCCTATAAATCCCGCCCGAAACACAAGTTTTGAGCTTGCTTGCAGTCAAAATGTTAAGTTATATACAGCCAAAATCGGTCACAACCTTGCCGACGTACATTTGTTATTATGAGTATGAAGCCAATGAATTATTTTAAATGGATTCTGCTGCTGCTAGCTACCGGCTTTCTGCAACAATGCAGCTACTCTCAAAACACAAAGGACAACACGAATATGGACAGCACAAACAAAAACAACCCGGTATATTCCACTACCGACACTTCCAAAGTAAACCTCAGTGAAGAAGAATGGAAAAAAATACTCCCGACCGACGTATACTACATTGCCCGGCAAAAAGGCACAGAACGTCCCTGGTCGAGCAAGTTTGAAAACTTCAAGGAAAAAGGCACTTACTACTGTGCAGCCTGTGGAAACGCACTGTTTAGGAGCGATACCAAATTTGAAAGCGGATGTGGCTGGCCGAGTTTTTATGAGCCCATCAGCAAGGAAAGCGTGATCTACACGCCAGACCATTCCCATGGTATGAACCGTACAGAAGTTCAGTGTGGCCGCTGTAAAGCGCACCTGGGCCATGTGTTTGAAGATGGACCGCCACCCACCGGTCTGCGGTTTTGCATCAATGGCGTAGTGCTTGACTTCGAAAAAGCCAAAGAAGCCGAAAAGAAATATAACGAGAAGCAATAAGCGTGCTTTTACCCACCGGGAATTGATAATGACCACTTAACGTTTTTTGTGGATTGTCAATTCCCGTTTCTTTTTACTTTTAATGCAGTTAAAAACAATCGAATGCAGCTGTTTAAGTCGCTTATAAGCGGCCTGGTAGCCCTCTGCCTCCTTGGCACGGCGCAGGCCCAGATCAGTCCAGGCCAGGTAATGCCCACAGATCCACAGGTTAAAATTGGTACACTTTCCAATGGTCTTACATACTATATCCGCAAAAACAGCCTGCCGGAAAAACGGGTTGAAATGCGGCTTGTTGTAAATGCAGGATCCATCCTGGAAGATGATGACCAGCTTGGACTTGCTCACTTCATGGAACACATGAACTTCAATGGCACTACCCATTTTCCCAAGAATGAACTCGTAAGCTACCTCCAAAGCATCGGCGTACAGTTTGGCGCCGACCTAAACGCTTACACCAGTTTTGATGAAACGGTGTACATACTGCCTGTTCCCACCGACAAACCCGGCCTGGTAGACAAAGGCCTGCAGATACTGCAGGATTGGGCCCACAACGCTACCCTTGATTCCATGGAAATTGAAAAAGAACGCGGCGTGGTGATTGAAGAATGGCGACTGGGACGTGGTGCAGATGAGCGCATGATGAAACAAACACTACCCGTACAATACCAGGGTTCCAAATATGCCAACCACCTGCCAATTGGGAACAAAGAATCACTTGAACATTTTTCTCCGGGCGCTCTCCGCCGGTTTTACCACGACTGGTACCGGCCCGACCTGGAAGCAGTGGTAATTGTGGGAGACATTGATGTGGATGAAATGGAACAAAAAGTGAAGAGTGTCTTTGGTGCCATTCCTCCTCCGGCCAGCGAACGCCCGCGTATCATTTACCCGGTACCGGATCATAAAGATTTGCTCTCTGTGGTAGCAAAGGATAAAGAGACCGATGTTCCCTTTATTGAAGTGATGTTTAAAAAAGATACGCTGCCAGAAACAACCGTAGGGGATTATAATCGCTACATCAACCAGTCGCTCTTTACCGGGATGCTCAACAGCCGTTTCCGGGAGCGTGCGCTCAACCCCAATCCACCATTTATCAGCGCAGGTTCTGGGTATGGCGGCACTTTTGCCCGTTCTAAAGATGCCTTTCGACTATTAGCCAACAGCAGCGATACAGGCATGGCCAAAAGCCTTTATGCCCTCCTGGAAGAAGGACGACGCGTAAAACTGTACGGCTTCACCCCAACAGAACTGGAGCGGCAGAAAAAACAACTGCTCGCATTTTATGAGCGTGAATTTAATGAACGTGAAAAAAGAGAATCCTTCAACCTGGTGGATGAATACGTAAATAATTTCCTGGAACACGAGCCCATCCCGGGCATCGAATGGGAATATGATTACATCCGTCAATACCTTTCTACCGTAAACCTGGACGATATTAATAAGCTGGCTGCCGAATGGATAACGCCAGACAATAATATGGTGGTAACCTTCAACGCATCTGACAAAACGGGCGTGCAAATTCCTTCACCAGACGATATCAAAGCCGTGATCAACGCCGTGGAAACAGCATCTATCGCACCTTATAAAGAAAAAATCCTTGCTTCTACCCTGCTGGATCCCGCGCAATTAAAGCCCGGGCACATTGTTTCTTCGAAATCAGATGACGAACTGGGCACCACCACTGTAAAACTTTCCAACGGCGCTACAGTGATCCTGAAACCCACCAATTTTAAAAATGATGAGATATTAGTGAGGGCATTCAGCAAGGGTGGTCATTCGCTGGTAAGCGACAACGACTATTACTCCGCCATCAATGCCGCGCAAATTGTACAGCAAAGCGGCGTTGGCGATTTTACCGCGGCAGATCTTTCCAATATGCTGAAAGGACGAAATACAAATCTCGTCATGACCATCTCCCAAAGCAGTGAAAGTATGTCGGGCAGCACCACTCCCAAAGAACTCGAAACATTTTTCCAGCTTGCCCACCTGTATTTTACAAAACCAAGAAAGGATGCCGAGGCGTTTGAGTCGTATAAGACCAAACAAAAACAGCTGTATGAAAACCTCGCTAAAAATCCGCAGATCTTTTATAGCGCCGCCTTCCAGAAAATAATGACCAGCAATCATCCCCGCGCGGCTGCACTGCCCACACCGGAGGATTTTGATAAGATCAATCTTGACCGGGCTATCGATATCTATAAAGAACGATTTGACAATGCCGGCGACTTCACCTTCCTGGTAACGGGCTCTTTTACCAATGATCAGATCAAGCCACTACTGGAACGGTATATCGGCAGCCTGCCCACTACCGGTAAAAAAGAAAATTTTAAAGACCTCGGCATTCGTCCACCAACTGGCAAAGTGGAAGCAACGGTGAACAAAGGCACTGAGCCCCAGAGCCTGGTCAATATCGTGTTTACGGCCCCTGCCAAATACAGTCAGCAAGACCTGTATGATCTTCACAGCCTTGGTGAACTGCTGACCATCAAACTTACCGAAACGCTACGCGAAGAAAAAAGCGAAGTGTATGGCGTAAGCGCCTTTGGGGGTATGCAACGCGTTCCGTATTCATTCTATACATTCAATATCTCTTTCCCCTGCGCACCTGAAAATGCAGATACATTAACAGACGCCGCATTGGGTGAACTCAAAAAAATAATGCAATCGGGTGTGTCTGCCGAAGATCTTGAAAAAATAAAAGAACAACAACGCAGAAAGCTCGAAGTAGACACAAAACAGAACGCCTTCTGGATGTCCAATCTCTTTGATGCGTATTATAACGATTACGATCCGCACCTGATCCTGGATAAGGAAAAACAAATTGACGGGCTTACCGCGAAACGTTTACAGGGTATTGCGAAAAAATATATCGATATTAATACCTACATAAGGGTGGTACTGAAGCCTGAACAAACTTCACAAAGCCCGATGAAAGCGTTTTAAATCATGAGGGTCATTCGTTTCATAGTCATCCTGGTGCTGGTATTGCTGGGCATTGTAACGGCGCTGGTATTAGTGCTTCCGGTAAAACAACATGCCGAAAGCCGTGTAACCATACAGGCACCGGCTGCCGTTGCGTATCAATACCTGCTGCAACTTTCCAATGCAAAAGACTGGCTTCCGGCAGGAAACCAGGACAGTCTGCGTATATCAACCAGTGGAGACGATGGAACCACGGGCGCCAGCGTAAGCTGGACCGGGAAACAACCCGCAACAAAAGGAACGTTGTACATTGCCGAACTGAAAGAAAACAGCAGCGTGGAATGGAACGGGCAAATTACGTATCCGCAACAGGAATCCATCGAGATCACTTTTAAGCTGAAAGAGAACAATGGCGCCACTGTGCTGGAAATGGAATACGACCTGCTTACGCCGCGCCCGCAAAACCTGCTGGCGGTTTTTAAAGGACTCAATCCTTCCGTAAAAAAACAGTTGGACCGGGCGGTACAACAATTGGCGCTTAAACTGGCTGCCAAAAATGCAGGAGTAAAGTTGCCAACATTTACTATCACGCAAATCAACTTTCCTGCTACCACTTACCTGGTAACAAGAGCAGAAGGGGTGGCTTCGGACTCCATTGCAACCTGGGCTGCTCAGCAACATAGTTTCCTGTATGATCAATTGGTGGCGGCAAACGGCCAGCCCGGGCGCCCGGTTATTTTTCTACCCACTGAAAATAGCAGCGCCCCGGAAATGGTAGAGGCGGGTATTATTATCCCGGAGAATACGGAACAGGCCGGTATCCAGGCAGAACGACGCAGGCTTCCGGCCAGCAAGGCGCTGGAACTGGAATACAATGGACCTCCATCACAAATTGAAATGGCACGAATGGCACTTCGCTCCTATTGCACAACCAACGGGTTCACCTACAAGGATCAATTCATTGAAGAACAGCTGACCGGCAGCTCAGCCACGCGCTTTCATACCCGTATCATCCTGCGTTTGGAATAGCCCATTAATTTTTTAACTTACGGGTACCATTAAATCATTTACTATGATGCGCATGAATACCTGGGCCTGGGTAGCGCTCGGGGCCGGGCTTGCAGGAGTTTTGGTAGGTGTTGCCAGTGTAATTGCCAGCGTTCCCGGCGGAGACGCGGTATTTATTGCTACGGGTATGCTGGCCGTTTTTGGTGGAATGGCATTCCTGTTTTACCGGCTTTTCTTTGCGCCCATGATCAATATTTCCCGGTTGCAAAAGAAGGGAATACCCGGAAAGGCAACGGTGCTTGCGGTAAAAGATACCAATGTAACCATCAACAACAATCCACAGGTAAAGCTTACACTGGAAGTAAAAGACAACCTGGGACAAAAATATACCACTACCACAAAAGTGCTGGTCTCCCGCATTAATCCCTTTGCCTACCAACCCGGTACGGAAGTACCCGTACGAATTGATCCCAATAATGACCGGAATGTTGTAATTGATTTTACAGGTGCCAACGATAGCGCAGACATGAACCAGCAAACTACAACTGTAAACAGCCAGGATACAACGCTATTGCAAACCAACATCCAGGCAGTAGACGCAGAAAACCAATCCATTCTTTTCAGCGGTGTGCCTGCACGCGCGATCGTGAAAAAAAATACATGGCTTGGGATATATGTAAATGGAAACAATCCTTATGTAGAACTGGAACTCGAAATTTTACCCGAAACGGCGCCTGCTTTTGGTGGCAAAGCACGTGGAGTGATCAGTGAGGCCGCGGTTTCCAAATTTCAGCCCGGTTGTGAGATCCATGTAAAATATGACCGCTACGACAATAGCAGAGTTGCGGTTGATCACTCCTGAAAAATTTGGATCAGCGTTTTCCTATAAGAAAATTATAATCCCCTGTGGCGCGGTAAAGCGCCGTTCTTCTTACTAACAACTGGTAGCAAAGTTGTATTTTTGCGCAAACGTAAGAAGGGTATGAAACTGTCGCATTTGTCTGAAACACTGATAGGCTCTGAGATCGTAAAATTGGGTGGAGAAATCCGGGAAAAGATCCGCCAGGGAGCAAAGATTTACAACTTTACCGTGGGTGATTTTGATCCCGCCATTTTTCCCATTCCCAAAGAACTGGAAGATGCCATCGTGGAAGCATACAGGCGTCATTTTACCAACTACCCCGCAGCCGAAGGAAATCTTGATCTCCGGGAAGCGATTCTTTCTTTTATCCGGGATGAAGAAGGGCTGGAGTATGGCCTTACAGAAACGCTGGTAGCATCAGGCGGTCGCCCGCTGATCTACTCCGTATTCCGCGCTATTTGCGACAAAGGGGATAAAGTGATCTATGCGGTTCCAAGCTGGAATAATAATCACTATACGCATTTCATAGGCGGTGAACATGTAGTGGTAGAAGCAACTGCTGCCAATCATTTTATGCCTACGGCGCAGGATATCAAACCGCATATCCAGCAAGCCACACTCATTGCGCTCTGCTCACCACAAAACCCAACGGGAACAACCTTTCGCAAAGAAGAACTGGAAGCCATTTGTGACCTGGTGCTGGAAGAAAACAAACGCCGCGGGGACGATCAGAAGAAACTCTATGTGATGTTTGACCAAATGTACTGGCAACTCACCTACGGTGATATACAACATTACAACCCGGTTTCTTTACGACCAGCGATGCGGGAGTACACCATTTTCATTGACGCCATCAGCAAAGTATTTGCTGCTACCGGCGTACGCGTGGGCTGGAGTCTTGGCCCGGCGCCCGTTATCGCCAAGATGAAAGCCATCCTTACCCATATCGGCGCCTGGGCGCCCATGGCAGAACAAAAAGCGGTAGCTTATTTCCTCAACAACCGGGACGCGGTAAAGCGCTTTATCGCCAACTTTAAAAAGGAAATTGAAGAACGCCTGCGCCGGATTTACGCCGGATTTATGGAATTAAAAACGGAAGGCTTCCCCGTAGATGCTATTGCCCCGGAAGCTGCCATCTACCTCACGATACAAATAAACCTGGTTGGTAAAAAAACTCCTGAAGGAAAAACGCTCGATACACAAAGTGATGTTACCGCCTATATCCTGAATGCAGCCGGATTGGCCGTAGTGCCATTTTATGCATTTGGCGCACCGAAAAATTCTTCCTGGTACCGCCTTAGCGTGGGCACCTGTAAAAAAGAAGAGATTGATGAAATGATCGGGAAACTGCGCGAAGCGCTTAGCATGTTATCATAGAATGAAAACAGCCTAATTTTTATTGATCAGGAAACGGAAGGGGCGTAATTCGCGGAAAGAAGATTCTCTTAGTATGCGTTTGGATCTTGAAGTAATCCGGAAGCGGTCTACCAATTCATGCGCCTGGCAAAACATAGCGGCGGACTCGATCCCTACCAGGAGCGCATTCAACTGGGTTAATTCTTTTTCCAGCACCTGCTCACTCACCGGGTTTTTGATCACCACCAGTATATCCCTTCTCGGGCTGCGCATACACTACTGTTTAGTATCCACTCATTCCTTTATGACTCGGGCATCCGCAGCCGCGACCGCCTTTACCCGAACCTGAATAATAATTCTTACTGCAGGCTGATAAAGCCAGCATACCTGTTACTAACAACAGGACCAATAATTTGTTGACGTTTTTCATAATACTCATACTAAATTCAATCCAAAAATAATTGGATCCGAAAATGGGTTCCGGACATCTAAATTAAAACTATTTTGGACGAGATTTAGTATGAATAGCCCTCTTAAATCGGAAATAAATACGGAAAACCCGCCCCGGATCCTCGTTGCACCGCTGGATTGGGGACTTGGACACGCAACGCGCTGCATTCCAGTCATCCGCCAACTGCAGCAGGCAGGTGCGGAAGTTTGGCTGGCTGGCGAGGGCGCCCAGAAAATGTTGCTGCGCAACGAATTTCCAGAGCTGCCCTTCCTGGATTTACCGGGATACCGGATAAAGTATTCAAAATCAGGCAGTTTACTTCCCCTTTCCATGCTGTTTCAACTGCCGCGGCTCCTTAGACAAATACGGCGGGAACACAGTTGGCTGCTTGAAATGGTAGCAAAGCATGATTTCCAGGGCATTATAAGCGACAACCGCTTTGGATTACATCACCCTTCGGTGCCCTCTGTTTTTATCACCCATCAACTGGCCATCCAGGCACCCGCCCTGGCGGGTCTGATCCGAAGCCGTAACTACCACTACATTCGTCAGTTTACTGCCTGTTGGGTCCCGGATTGGCCCACAGCGCCCTCCCTGGCCGGGCGATTATCCCATCCGGGAAAAAAGCCACCCGTGCCACTGCATTATGTTGGAACACTAAGCCGTTTTTCAGCCGCCCCGGTGCAGGAACAGCCCGGTCATGTATTGGTGCTTCTCTCCGGTCCTGAACCACAACGCACTGTGTTTGAAAACAAGCTTATTGGGGAACTGGCTCATTACCCGGCAACAGCTACCGTTGTAAGAGGTTTGCCGGGCCAGGCAACCATTATTCCTTCTACCGGCATGCTCCAGTTTCATAACCATTTACCGGCAAACGCGCTTGCCGATGAAATTGCCAGGGCATCTCTCGTAATCTGCCGAAGCGGCTATAGCACGCTGATGGACATGTCAGTATTTGGAAAAAAAATGGTGTTGGTTCCTACGCCGGGCCAAACGGAGCAGGTGTACCTGGCCGGGTATTGGCAACAGCAGGGCTGGGCGCCGGCCATCACCCAGCGGGAATTTTCACTGCGCCTGGCATTGGAAAAGGCTGCACAATACCAGTACAGGCTACCCGCTTTGCCAAATGATGATCTTCTTCAAAAAACAATAGCCCACTTTCTGCAGTCACTCCATTGATGCGTTGTAATTTTGCAGCCCATGTCAAAAGATGCTACGCGGGCACATGTGGCCGTGCTATTTACCAATATATTTTTCGCCATCAATTACAGCCTTGTAAAATTTGTGTCTCCGGCCGTGATTGGTCCTTATGGTCTAAACCTGGCGCGTGTATTTGTAAGCATTCTCCTTTTCTGGTCGCTCTGGTTGTTTGAAGGCAGCCCCGCTGGTATCCGGCGCAAGCACCTTGGTCGTTTTTTGCTGGCGGCGGTGCTGGGTGTTACCATTAATCAAATGTTGTTTGTAAAAGGGCTTACGCTTACGTCCACCATTCATGCATCTTTGCTTTCGCTGTGTACGCCGCTGCTTATTACATTGCTTGCGTTCTGGATCCTGCGGGAAAAGATTACCATTTTTAAAGCGCTTGGTCTTGCACTGGGCATTGGCGGCGCCGTTTTGCTGATCATGGCAAAAGAGTCACACGGTCATGCTTCTTTCCGGGGTGATGTGCTGATCATCCTCAATGCCATTGCGTACACATTTTACTTCATCATGGTAAAGCCATTGATGGAAGAATATTCGCCATTCCACGTAATGCGATGGGTATTTACGTTTGGTACCCTCATGATGATCCCGTTTGGCACGCACCAGCTTATTGATGCAGCATGGCAGCAAATGCAATGGACGCACCTGGCGGCGCTGGCTTTTATTACGGTGCTGGGGACATTTGTGGCCTATTCGTTTAATATCTACGGTATCCGTCAATTGGGCGCCGGCGTTACCGGCTCCTATATTTATACGCAGCCCGTGCTGGCTGCTATTATCGCTGCCATATTCCTGCATGAGGAATTTACCCTTCAGAAAGTGGTTGCTGCATTGCTAATTTGTGCGGGTGTATTCCTGGTAAGTCGTAAACCGGCTCAGGCCAGCCGTGGGTAATCAAAAAAGAGAAATGTTTTGGGCGCTTCGCGAAAAAGAGCCCAGGAGTTGCAGGCTGCCTCTACACAAAAGATGCCGCAGGTAGGAATATTATCGATGCGTGTGTTTGTAAGGTCATTGGCAAAATCCGTGATTCCTGGATTGTGAGAAAACAGCGCAACGGCCTTGCTGTCATCATTCAGTTTGCCTACTACATCATAAAAAACCGGCACCACCGCTTCGTACAATTCATCTACCAGTTGCACATCGTCTTTTTTTACGCCATATTCTTTTGCAAAAGCAACAGCAGTTTTTCTCGCCCTGCGGGCAGAACTCGAGATAAAATGATCGATGGAAATTCTCTTTTCGCGCAGCCGTTGTGCCATGCGTGGCGCATCTGCCTTGCCGCGTTCATTCAATGGACGATCAAAATCAGGCAACCCGGGGTTACCCCAATCGCTTTTCGCATGCCGTATGAGTAGAAGACTCTTCAAGAAATAATGTGCTAATGTGATTAATGTGGAAATGTGAAAATGATGATCTAATGTAAATGCTATTTATTATTTATTCCCTATTCACTTTTAACTGTTCACTTTTAACTATTAACCTTTTCTAATATCCTCTCACGTTTCTTCCTTCCATGTAATTCATGAATGCTTTGTTCACTACCTTATTACCGCCCGGGGTGGGATAGTTGCCGGTAAAATACCAATCGCCCAGGTTGCTGGGACAGGCTTTATGCAAATCTTCTATGGTTTGAAAAATAACCTGTACAGGAATGGTAAGTCCGGGCGGTGTGATCAATTTTGCGATCCTGTCTGAAATTTCTTCTGCAGAAAATGGTTTGTACAGTTGTTGCGCCACGTTTTCTGTATGCAGGCGGTTATTCCGTTGCAGGTCTTTACAGCGTTCAAGCAGACCTTTCAATGTATCCATTTCGCCCCGCTCCCGGGTTAAATCCACGGCGGCATTAAAGGCGATAAAATCGCCCATTTTGCTCATGTCAATCCCATAGCAATCCGGGTAGCGGATTTGCGGTGATGAGGATACGATGATGATCCGTTTAGGATTCAGTCGCGCCAGCATCCGGATAATACTTTCGCGCAGCGTGGTGCCCCGTACGATTGAATCATCAATGACAACAAGTGTGTCTTCGCCGGGGCGTACGGTGCCATAGGTAATATCATACACGTGCTGCACCATCTCGTTACGACCGGCATCCTCACTGATGAAGGTCCGCATCTTTACATCTTTGATGGCAATCTTTTCAACGCGTATGCGGCGGTTAATCATTTCCTCCAGCTTCTCTTCATCAAAATCATTTCCCCAACTCATAATGCGCTGGATCTTTACGCGGTTCATATAGTCTTCCATTCCCTTCAGCAGCCCGTAAAAAGCGGTTTCAGCTGTGTTGGGAATAAAAGAGAAGATGGTATTTTTCAGATCGTGATCGATGGCATTCAGCACTGATTCACTTAGATTATATCCAAGTGCTTTTCGTTCCTTGTAGATTTTTTCATCGCTGCCGCGCGAAAAATAAATACGTTCAAAGCTGCAGGCTTTCCGCTCCCGTGGTTCCAGGATCTGGGCCAGTTCAATTTTCCCATCTTCTGCAACAATCAATGCCTGTCCCGGCATCAATTCCTTCACTTCATTTTCGCCTACGTTGAATGTAGTGCGGATAGCAGCGCGTTCGGACGCGGCCACCACTACTTCATCATCAATATAGTAATAAGATGGGCGAATGCCGTTGGCATCGCGAAATACAAAACCGATCCCCGTGCCGGTGATGCCGCCAACGTGAAAGCCACCATCAAACAGCGGCACCGTTTTGCGAAGCACTTTTTTAATGTCCACCTTATCGGGTGTTGCTTCATCTTCCTTGCAAAGGAAAGTGTGTACTACTTCAATCATTGCCGCCAGGTCGCTGAAGCGAATGTTGGGATGAGGTTCTTTTCCCACCAGTGCAAAGAGTTCATCGGAATTAACCAGGTTGAAATTGCCTGCCAGTGCCAGGTTGCGGGCAGGAATGGTGTCCCTGTTAATAAATGGATGGCAATATTCCAGTTTGTTCTTTCCCTGTGTGCCGTAACGGAGATGGCCCAATAGCAGTTCACCAAGGAATTTCAGATGTCCTTTCATCAGCCCCGGGTGATTTTTGATATCGGGATGATATTGCTCCAGGTCTTCTACTTCTTTTCCTATTTGCTGGAAGATATCTGCAATGGCTTGTGGCGCATTACTGCGGATGCGCTGCATAAAGGGGTAGCCGGGTTCTACATCCAGCTTTACTGCCGCAACGCCCGCGCCATCCTGTCCGCGGTTGTGCTGTTTCTCCATCAGGAGGTACAGTTTGTTGAGGCCCCAGAGTACGGTGCCATACTTTTGATGGTAATATGAGAAAGATTTCCTTAGCCGGATGAATGCGAGGCCGCATTCGTGTTTTATCGCATCACTCATGAAGGCTCCCGTGTTTGAAGGCGTAAAAAGCTGCCATTGGAACCGCAAAGGTACAGACAAATTACATGAAAACAGTAGCGGAATCGATGTTCACCGGCGGCTTTACATCCCGTTCGCGCTCACGCTGTTAGCGAAGCGGGATGCTAACCAGCAGGCGGCAACCCTGGCCCGGGGCAGCTTCAATATTCACGTTGCCGTTAAAAAGGCCCGCGCGGTTGGCGATATTGGTAAACCCGAGTCCTTTTTTGGGCAGGGCAGCGGGATCAAAGCCCTTGCCGTCATCCCGGATCTCCAGTTCAATCAACTCTGCGTCTGATTCCAACCGGATGATAATTGAGGATGCTGCTGCGTGTTTCGCGATATTATTCAGTTGTTCCTGGATGATGCGGAACAGCATTAGTTTAAGATTGTCTTCAATATGATCTTCGTCAAATGAGCGGTGGTTGAATTCCAGTTGGCAGCGGAGGGTGCGCCGGAGGGAATCGCAGACATCTTCAACAGATTCTACCAGCCCGATATCGCCCAGTGTGGGTGGCACCAGCGTTTGGGAAATAGTGCGAAGTTCACGAATGATCTCGGTTAGTTCCCTGTGGGCATGCACCATCATTTCCCGACTTTCTCCCTGCGCTGTTTTTTCAAGCGCCACTTCAAGATAAAGCCGGGTGGTGGTTAAATGCTGGTTGATGTTATCGTGTAGTTCTTTTCCAATTTCTTTTCGTTCTTGTTCCTGCGCATCAATGGTGGCTTGCAACACCTGTTTTTGTTTTTGCACTTCATGTACTACCAGGGCCTGTGATAATTTTTTTTGTTCGGTAATGTCGGTGAAAGAACAGATCACATGCTGAATGGCGCCATCTTTATCAAATACCGGTTCGGCATTTACCAGCAGCCAAACGCGGTCGTTGGTAGGTGGCCGGTAAACGCCCATCACCACATCGCGAACCGGTTCGCGGCTGCTTATTACCCAGGGTACCGGCATTTCGCCGGGTGCAAAAGATTCTCCATTTTCACGGATTGCATTCCAGGATGGATCAAAAGATGTTCGTCCAAGCAACTGGCTTTCGGTAAGACCCAGCAACTCGTAGGCGGCCCGGTTGCAAAGCACCACACGCGCTTCGGCATCCTGCAGCACCACGCCGGTGTTAAGATTATTGATCAGGTTTCGGAAGCGCTGTTCGCTGTCTCTTAACCGGTCTTCTATTTGTTTTCGCCGGGAGTCGTCGGCAAAGTAGATCACCATCGCTCCCTCGCCGTCTTCAGCAATAATATTATGTGCGCGGATTACAGCCCATACCCAATGGCCACTGCCGTGCAACAGGCGCATGTTCTGGTAATTGACGACCGATTTTTTAAACAGCTCCCGTTGAAACGAGTCACGGCCCAGTTGCTGCTCTTCGGGGTGTACAAAATCAAACAGGTTATGTTGCATCAACTGATCTGCGGAATAGCCTGAAATTCGTTCAGCGGATGGACTTGCATAAAGAATTTTTCCTTCCTGGCTGGTGATCAGGATGCCATCCAGTGAATTTGCGATCAGGTTTTTGTAAAAGGTGTCGTTGGTCAGCAATTTTGATCTGCTTTCCTGTAGTTCAGCTTCCGTTTTTACACGTTGGGTATCATCCTGGAAATAGATGATCATGCGGCCAACGTAAGGATTATACAGCATATTATGCCCGCGAACGGTACACCATATCCAATTTTCGTCCCGCGTACGAAGGCGTATGGTAATAAAGCGGGAATGGGGTTCCATGCGAACTTCATCTTCAAATGCAGCGAATGCCGTTGCACGGTCTTCTTCATGCACATAATCAAAGGCATTACGACGAAGCAATTCTTCAGGTTCAAAACCGAGGATACGTTGTATGGAAGAGGCTGCAAACGTAATGGTGCCGTTGGTATCGGTCAGCAATATGCCATCCAGCGATTCACTAATCAGGTTCCGATAAAAGAGCTCACTCCGCACCAGTTGTTCTTCTGCCTTGCGGCGCTCGGTAATATCCTGTTGGGTTCCCCATACGCGTAGCAGCAGCCCGTCTTCTACAATACCCGACATGTTATTGAGAAAGCAGAGCCTGCCTCCGTTTATATCGCGTTCTTCGGATTCGCCGTCTACCGACTGAAAGCCATTGCGGATAAAATTGGTAAAAAGCATCAGGTGGCGGGGCTCTTCAAAGTTTAGCAGGTCGCTCATCTTTTTTCCAATCAGTTCTTCCTTGCTTTCCAGGCCATACATTTTTGCCATGGCGGTATTGCATTCGCCAACATAGCCGTGCTCCCGGCAGTATTGGATAATTTTTTCTTCGGACCAATCAATTGGAACCGGGTTGGGGAAGTCGAGGCGCCAGAGTCCCTGGGCACTGTGTTCGTAGGCGCGAAACCGTTCAGCATGATCGGCGGTTTCGAGCCGGGTGGTTTGTTTGCCGGCAAGGTGGCCAATATGTTGTATTGCGATGCCTGCATCATCTGTGATCGCCTGGCATTCCCAAACCATGAAATGGCGGGTATGATCGTTTCCCATCACGGCAAGTTCAGTCCGGAATATCTTGTCCGGAGAAGCTGCACATTCCTCCAGCAGGTGCAGGTATTGCTGCTTTTCACCAGCCGGTAGAAGGTTGGACAGTTGCGTGGTTTCGAAAAACGATTCAAACAGCGGATTGGCATAGCAGTAATCCCCGGCAACTGTAGTAAGCAGGTAATAAAATTCTTGAGACTGGTGAAAATAGGATTGCAGTGATTCTGTACGGAGTGTTTTCGGCATACCGATATTGGTTGCGGTAAAAATAGCGATATTACTATTTCATACTACTAAAACCCGCTTGTTTCCAACAGCTTTTTGAATCTTCGCTGGATATACATGGCGGGCGATGTACAAAAACTTGATCCCGATCAGGTCTGCATTTTTAATTGCCATTACCGATTTAAGGGTAAAATCTTAGTCAGCAAAAAACGACAACGCCTTATAGTAAAAAAGCCGCTACTGGGTAACGGCTTTCTACAATATACAAAATTTGTGGGGAATTAAAATCCGCGGGAATCGGTTGTATTATAGCGATTCAGCAATGGGCATTCTGCGGCGGCACCGTTATCCACCATAATATAATAAGATGGGATCTTCGCTTTAAGCCATTTATCCAGTTCCTCGTTTTTCTTTTCTTCAAGCGCCATGGAAGAAATTTTGCTGTAATCATCGTCAAGGTTCATCCGGTGTGGCTCTGATCTTGATTTGAGATAAACGATCCGAACGCCTTTCTTGCCCTGGTCACCTTCAAACGGTGCAGGCTGTGAAATATCACCAACATTCATTTTGCTGATGACAGCCACCAGGTCTTTTCCCAGTTCATCAATGGTAACATAAGTATCGTTATTGCGGCTCATTACAAAGGGACCTACATATTGAGCAGATTCATCTTCGCTGTATTTGCTGGCAGCTTCATTAAAGCCCATCCGGCCGGCCACGATCTTGGTGCGAACAGAATCCAGCTTAACGATGGCAGCATTGATCTCGTCGTCAGTAACGGGCGGTACGCGGAGAATGTGGTCAACCACTACATTATCCCCGTTTCTTTTCTCAACGCGGAGGATATGGTAACCGAATTTAGATTTGATGGGTGCTGAGATCTCACCTTCTTTCAGCCGGAAGGCTGTTGACATAAAGATCGGATCCCAGGTTTTTTCACCGCGGTTGATCTCATAGCGGCCGCAACGATCTTTACTACCGGGATCTTCTGAAACATTCTTTGCCAGTGTACAAAAATCAATCTGGTTACTTTCCAGTTGTTGTTTGTATTTATACATTTCGCTCAGTATGTATTGTTCCAGTTCCCGGGACGCCTTTGGATAAAGGATGATCTGGCCTACTTCCAGTTCAGATTCAAAGAAAGGCAGGCTGTCTTTGGGGATTTTATTATAGAATGCCTGAACTTCCTGTGGGGTAATGCGAACGTTTTCTACAATCTTGCGTTGCATGGCATCTGCCAGTTTCTTTTCCCGTACTGATTCACGGGCTTCATCTTTGATCTGGAATACGGTCTTGCCGGCCAGTTTTTCCAGTTCTTCTATAGTACCTACCTGGTTTACAAAATAACGGATCCGTTGTTCCAGCTCGGCTTCAACTTCTTCATCGGTAACCGGGAGCGAGTCTTTTTGAGCCTGCAACATCAGTACTTTGGAAATAATTGCCTGTTGTGTCAGCAAACATTCGGCGCTGTCGGGCAGTTGGGTGCCCTGCCGTTGCATGTCTGAAATGGAGTTCTTGATATCGGACTGGAGAATGATTTTGTCTCCTACAATAGCGACGATCTTATCGGCTACCGCCCGTTGCGGTTGGGCTTTGGCTGTTGTAGCCAGCGCCAGGACCAGCACGAACGAAGCAGCTACTTGTTTCAGATTAAGCATAAAGTCAAAAGTAAAGCGTAATACCGCCGGCCACGAAGGCCGACGGGTATTTAACAAAATATTTAGGGGTGGGAAACCGGGTGTCAGAGGGTTCTTTTAACTTCTTCTTCCTCGTATGCCTCCACGATGTCTCCTACCTTGATATCATTGTAATTACGAACGGTTAAACCGCATTCCATACCGGCCTGAACTTCTTTCACATCGTCTTTGAAACGTTTCAGTGAGGCCAGTTCGGCTACGGCGCCTTCGCCTACGGGGTATACTACAATACCATCGCGGATCAGGCGGATGCGGGAATCGCGTTTGATGCGGCCATCTTTTACGTAACAGCCGGCTACGGTAGCTTTATCAAAGCGGAATACATCGCGCACTTCCACGTTGGCCACGATCTTCTCCTGCACTTTCGGCTCCAGCATTCCTTCCATCGCGCTACGGATTTCGTCGATCGCGGTGTAGATGATCGAATACAGTTTAATCTCCACGCCTTCGTTTTCTGCAAGGCGATTGGCCTGTGCGGAAGGTCGTACGTTAAATCCGATGATCACAGCATCTGAAGCAGCGGCCAGTACCACATCACTTTCAGAGATTTGTCCTACACCTTTGAGCAACACGCGCACGGCGATTTCTTCCGTGGAAAGTTTTTGCAGTGAATCACTCAACGCTTCTACGGAACCGTCCACATCACCTTTGATGATCACGTTCAGCTCTTTGAAGTTACCCAGCGCAAGGCGTCGGCCAATTTCATCCAGCGTAATGTGTTTCTTGGTGCGAATACCCTGTTCACGAAGGATCTGGGCTCGGCGGTTGGCAATGTCTTTGGCTTCCGCTTCATCTGCATACACCTTGAATTTTTCACCCGCTTGCGGGGCGCCATTTAATCCAAGGATAACTGCAGGGGCTGAAGGACCGGCTTCTTCAGCACGTTTATTCCGCTCATTGAACATCGCTTTCACGCGACCGTAATGCTGACCGCTTACTACCAGGTCGCCGGCACGCAGGGTACCATTTTCAACCAGTACGGTAGCTACATAGCCGCGGCCTTTATCCAGTGATGCTTCGATGATGGTTCCGGTAGCTTCCCGGTCCGGGTTGGCTTTCAGATCCAGCAGTTCGGCTTCCAGCAATATTTTTTCAAGGAGCTTATCTACGTTCAATCCTTTTTTGGCAGAAATTTCCTGGCTTTGGAATTTACCGCCCCATTCTTCCACCAGCAGGTTCATTTGTGAGAGTTGCTCATAAATTTTCTGTGGGTTGGCGCCATCTTTATCAATCTTGTTGATGGCAAAGATCATGGGTACCCCTGCGGCCTGTGCGTGGCTGATCGCCTCACGGGTTTGGGGCATCACGGCGTCATCCGCTGCAATTACAATAACGGCAATGTCTGTTACCTTGGCACCACGGGCCCGCATCGCGGTAAAGGCTTCGTGACCCGGTGTATCCAGGAAGGTAATTTCTTTATCACCCGCCAGTGTTACCTGGTAGGCACCGATGTGCTGGGTAATACCCCCGGCCTCACCGGCCACCACATTGGCATTACGGATATAGTCGAGCAGCGAGGTTTTACCATGGTCTACGTGTCCCATGATGGTAACGATCGGTGAGCGATGTTGCAGATCCTCATCGTCATCTTCTTCCTCTTCTTCCTCCATTTCCATCTGCTTTTCCATGTCGATGAACTCTACATCGAATCCAAACTCTGCGGCTACCAGTTCAATCACTTCTGCATCCAGGCGTTGGTTAATGGATACCATGATGCCGAGGCTCATACATTTGCTGATCACATCCGCAAAGCTTACATCCATCAGGTTAGCCAGTTCGCTTACGCTGATGAATTCCGTTACCTGCAGTTTTCCATCCTCCATATTGGCATCCTGGGCATCGGCCATTTCCTGGCGTTTTTCACGACGCAGTTTAGCTTTTACGCCTTTGCCGCGACCGCCGCCACCAGAAAGTTTGGCTTGCGTTTCCCGGATCTTTTCCTGGATTTCTTTTTCATCGATCAGGCGTTCTTCCCTGCGTCCACCGGTACCACCGCGGTTATTTCCACCGCGTTGTCCTCCACGTCCGCGGTTATCACGGTTAAAGTTACCACCCTGGCCACCGCCCTGGCGTTTGTCTTTATCCGGTACTGCCGCCTGTTTATTGTCTTTCTTTTCAATCGGGATACGCTTCCGTTTGCGTTTTTCATCTTTTTTCGGGCGCGTATCGTTCTCGGTAGGCAGTTCAATCTTACCCAGTATTTTTGGACCGGTCAGTTTTTCCACCTCGATATTTTCAATTACCGGCGGCTGATCATCTTCGGCGGCTGCCGGAGTTACTTCCGCTTCCTTTACAGGTTCCTGAACCGGTTCCTTTTCTTTTTCTTTCGGTTTAGCCTCTTCCGTTTTCTTTTTTGCTTCTACAACCGGCGCTTCTTCTTTTGGCTTTGCTTCCTCTTCTTTCTTTTTAGCGGATTTGCGCGGGCGTGTTGAAGAATCAATCGCGGAAAGATCAATTTTATCAACAACTTTCGGTGTAGCTATTTCCGGAGCTTCCACCTTTGTCAGCACTTCTTCTTTTTCCGGCTCTTTCTCCGGTTCTTTTTCTTTTTCCTTTTCTTTCACTGGCTCTTCCACTTTCGGCTTCGCCTCTTCTACCACTGGTGCTTCTTCTTTCTTCGCCGTTTTCTTCTCTTCCTTACGGAAAACAATCTCTTCTTCTTCTTTCTTCTTTTTGTTGTCAGACATGGCTCCCTTGGGCAGGTCTACGGCATCGCTTTTCAGCTTTGCTACTTTGTCCTGCTGGAATTCCTGCTGCAAGGCGCGGTACATATCCTCCGACAGTTTGGAGGTAGGTTTCAGCTCTTCCTTTGGAAATCCTTTACCAATGAGAAAATCAATGATGGTGTCCTGACCAACATTGAATTCCTTGGCGGCGGCCAATAATCTCGGAAGTTTTAATTCTGCCATTCAGTTTGTTTAAAAATGTGCTTCGCCCGGGGCGAGCCATTTTGCATTTTTATGTTCGAAATCAGTTACTCTTTACTAAATTCTTCTTCAAGGATTTTGCGGACATCGGTAATGGTCTCTTTTTCGAGATCAGTCCGCCGTTCCAGTTCTTCCGGCGTAAGGCGAAGTACGCTGCGGCCGGTATCACAACCAATACGTTTCAGTTCATCAATTACCCATGTATCGATCTCATCGCTAAATTCATCCAGGTCAATATCAAATTCCTGCTCTTCGTCTTCTTCTGTATCGCGATAAACATCCAGTTCAAATCCTGTCAATTCGCAGGCCAATTTAATGTTGACGCCGCGACGGCCGATCGCCAGGGACACCTGGTCGGGCTTCAGGTACACATTTGCATGATGGTTTTCGGTATCCAGTTCCATGCTGGTGATCTTGGCCGGGGTCAGCGCCCGTTGGATCAGCAATTGCGTGTTACTGGTCCAGTTGATCACATCAATATTCTCGTTCTTCAATTCGCGCACGATGCCGTGAATGCGGCTTCCTTTCATACCCACGCAGGCCCCTACCGGGTCAATCCGGTCGTCATAGGATTCTACCGCTACTTTGGCACGCTCACCCGGGTCGCGAACAATTTTCTTGATTACGATAAGGCCGTCAAAGATCTCCGGCACCTCAATTTCCAGCAATTTGGCCAGGAAGTCGGGCGAAGTTCTGGAAAGAATGATTACCGGGCTATTATTTTTCATATCCACTTTCTTCACCACGGCGCGGATATTCTCGCCTTTTTTGAAATAATCCTGGGGAATTTGTTCGCTTTTTGGCAGGATCAGTTCATTTCCTTCCTCATCCAGCAGCAGGATTTCCTTTTTCCATACCTGGTACACTTCTGCGCTGATGATCTCCCCGGTGCGGTCGCCATATTTTTTGGCCAGTACGTTCTTCTTCAAATCGCTGATCCGGCTGGCCAGGGTTTGCTTGGCTGCCAGGATGGCCCGGCGACCAAAATCATAAAGGTCAATTTCCTGGTACAGTTCCTCGCCCACTTCAAAGTCTGGCTCAATCTTCACGGCTTCTGAATATGCTACCTGTGCCAGGGGATCTTCTACCTGTCCGTCTTCTACAATCATACGGCGGCGGATGATCTCGAGGTCACCCTTTTCCGCGTTCACGATTACGTCAAAATTTTCGTCACTGCCATATTTTTTACGCAGAAGCGTTTTGAAAACGTCTTCTACCACTTTCATCATCGTAGGACGATCAATGTTTTCAGCATCCTTAAACTCCTGGAACGCTTCGATTAGGTTGATACTTGCCATAACTCTTTTTTTGAGCTTGACCGCTGCTTTCCTTCGCCAGCCACCGGGTGGTTGGCGACCTACAGCCTACAGTCGATTCTTAATAATTGAAGATTTCTCGTGTTTTGTGAGCCGCCGTTTCGTCCTTGTGACGAAATCCGGGTAAGCCCGTTTAAAATTTGATTTGTACCGTTGTTGATTTAATGTCGGAAAACAGGATCACATGTGTCACCAGTGTTTTCTTTTTCCCGGAGGGTTTGCCATCCGGTCTTTTACTCCTGTCTTCTTCAATTGTGATGGCGTCTTCAGTCACCTCTGTCAGCTTTCCTTCTATCTTCCGGCCATCTTGAAAGAGCACTTCTACCTCCCGTCCTTTGTTTTTCAGGTATTGGCGATGTTGCCGTAGCGGTTCATCCAACCCGGGACTGGATACTTCCAGCGAAAAATCTCCATCAGGAAAAAGTCCGCTTTCTTCCAGGTCTTTATACAATTTCCGGTTCAACTGCACCAGTTTATCTATTCCGGCACCCTGGTCTGCATCCACAAATATTTTGAGATTATTTGTAGGCTTAACCCGGATATCCACCAGGAAAAAACCGGGCTCTGCTTCCAGCAGGGAGCTGACTTTCTGTTCTAAAACGCTGATAATCGCTTCGTTCGCCATGGTATAGAATAGAAGAAGGGAACGCTTCCGTTCCCTTCTTTCAACTTTTTCCAGTGCAAATATACAATATTTTCAAGGCCGTTCCAAATAATTCCACTGCTGTGGAAGTTGCTTGCTTTTCCATCCGGTTTTTTGCGTTTTGCGCCGGTAAACGGTTGTTAAAATGGGGTCAGCTCCGGGCAATCCGGCGTACCTTTATACTATGAAATACGTTCTTTTATTCCTTTTATTTTATCTCCTGTTCCAGTTTGTTTTCAGGCTGGTAATACCGGTGTACCGGGCCAGCCGCCGGTTCAAACAGGGGTTCCGGGAAATGCAGGAAAAGATGAATGAGCAATACCGCCAGCAACAACAGCAGGCCAATGCGCATCAGGCTGACTCCCGGTCGCAATCAGCACCGCCGCCTTCGCACGACTATATTGAATTTGAGGAGGTTAAATAATCATTACAAATCCCGAAGTGCGTCCACCAGTGAGTGGCCGGTTGGCAGGAAAATAGTCTGCATCCCTGCGGTATCAGCAGCATCTATATTTGGGCGCGTATCATCTATAAAAATGGTTTCCGCCGGCTGAAGTCCCGCATCTTCCAGGATAAAATGAAAGGCGGACAGGTCCGGTTTTCGGTGCCCTACCAGGTGTGAATACCAGGCTTTCTCAAACAGCTGATCAAAGTTAAACCCAAAACGCTCCGCAAAGCGGGCATGAAAGGCACGATGGTGAATAGCATTGGTATTGCTGAATAGAAATACCCGGTACTTTTTCCCGAGTTCCTGCAGGCGTTCGATCCGGTCGGGCCAAAAATCGAGGAGCATGGCATTCCATGCCGCATCAATAGTGGCATCACTGGCAGTAATACCAGCCATTGCCCGCAAATCATTGTAAAACTCTTCCCCGGGATTCGCTCCTGTCTCCAACTGTTTAAAAAGCGGGTTGGCATAGGTCTGCGTGAAATAGGCATCAAAATCCCGTACGCCCAGCGCTTCAAAGGCAGCAGCGGTTTTCCGGAAATCGAGGTTGATCAGTACGCCGCCAAGATCGAAAACAAGGTTTTTTGTTGTCATAGTTTTTTTAGTTTCCGTGGATTGAAATCCAGGGTTAGGAGAATCCAGGGTTCTGGCCGGGAGGTGGTTCCCTCCGGAACGGCTGCTCTTTACCCGAAGGTTCACTTCGCAACGGCTGCTCTTTCACCCAGAGTGTGCCCCCGCTCCTGGCCGAGAGGTTCCCTTCGGCACTGCTGCTCCTGACCCGGAGGGTGACCCCGCTCCTGGCCGGGAGGTTCCTAACCCAGGACTTAAGTCCCGGGTTAGGAACCTCTTGGGGTGTGTTTTGTCGGAGGCATTGCAGGTTCACTTCGTGAGCAGCTCGAAATCCGCCGATTGCACCTGTTCTGAATTGCCGCCAATCATCACTTTGAAAGCACCGGGCTCTGCTACCCATTTCAGATCGCTGTTGTAGAATTTCAGATCATCAATACCAATAACAAAATGAACTTCCCTTGATTCACCCGGCGCCAAACTGATCTTCTGAAATCCTTTTAGTTCTTTTACCGGCCGGGTAATGCTTCCCACCATATCCCGGAGGTACATTTGAACCACTTCTTCGCCACTATATTTTCCGGTGTTGGTAACAGTAACCGTTGCCGTAACAGTTCCAGCAGCACTCATGCTGGCGTGGCTCAATTTCACCGGCGAATAGCTAAACTGCGTATAGCTAAGTCCATACCCGAAAGGATACAGTGGCGCAATTGCTTCATCCAGGTAATTAGACCGGTGCTTGGGTGAACTGGGTGGTGAAGGGCGCCCTGTGTTTTTATGATTATAATACAATGGTATTTGTCCTACGCTGCGCGGAAATGTGGTGGTGAGTTTACCCGAAGGGTTATAATCGCCGAACAAAACATCGGAGATAGCATGACCCGCCTCTGTGCCGGGATGCCATACGTATAGAATTGCGGTAGCAAGTTTACTTTCTTCCACCAGCGTAAGCGGGCGGCCGGCCAGCACTACCAACACCAGCGGCTTGCCGGTGGCGGCGAGTGCGCGGATCAGCTTACGTTGTGATTCGGGAATGCCGATATCAGCGCGGCTGGAAGCTTCTCCAGACATTTCCGAAGCCTCTCCTACGGCTGCAACAATTACATCCGAATTTTCCGCAGTAGCCACCGCTTCGCGGATCATTTCATCGGGGCTGCGTGCATCGATCACTACATCGGGATGGCGAAAATTAACGCGTTTCGCGAATACGGTATCATCAGTGATATTAGCGCCTCTTGCATATTGGATACTGGCGCTATTGCCGCAGGCTTCTTTCATGCCTTGCAATATGGTAACCACATCACTTGCTTCGCCTGAAATAGCCCAGCATCCCTGCATATTAACCGCATCATTGGCCAATGGGCCCACCAGCGCAATGGAACCCTTCTTTTGCAGCGGCAGCGTTTGTACATCATTTTTCAGCAGTACAAATGTGTGCCTTGCAATATCCCGTACGTCTGCGCGACGCGCGACACTGAGGATTTCCGTACCGGCACGTTGCGGATCAATATAGCGATAAGCATCATCGAAAAGCCCGAGTTTATATTTCGCTTCCAATACGCGGCGACAAGCCACGTCAATCTGTTGCTGCGTTACTTTTTTCTCTTTCAGCGACGTTGGCAGGGTATTAAAAAAGCCTTCGCCTACCATATCCATATCAAGTCCTGCATTCAGCGCCAGTGCCGACACTGTTTGCAGATCGCCCATGCCGTGGTTGGTCATTTCATTGATAGAAGTGTAATCGGATACTACAAACCCATTAAAGCCCCATTGTTTACGCAGCACATCAGTAAGCAGAAAGTGATTTCCGGTAGCGGGAATACCATCTACTTCATTAAACGAACTCATGACGCTGGCAGCACCTGCATCCACAGCTGCTTTATACGGCGGCAGGTATTCATTATACATTCGCAGTCGGCTCATGTCGGTGGTATTATAATCACGACCGGCTTCGGCCGCGCCATACAGGGCAAAATGTTTTACGCAGGCCAGCAGCGTATTATTCTTTGAAAGATCGGTGCCCTGGTAGCCTCTCACCATCGCTTTAGCTACTTGTGACGTGAGATAGGGATCTTCACCTGCTCCTTCCGCAATACGTCCCCAGCGTGGGTCGCGGGCAATGTCGACCATTGGAGAGTAGGTCCAGTTGATGCCGTCTGCCGTTGCCTCCGTTGCCGCGTTGCGTGCGGCCCGTTCAACAAGTGGCATATCCCAGCTGCAGGCTTGTGCCAGGGGGATGGGCGCTACAGTTTTGTATCCATGGATAACGTCGAGGCCAAAGATCATTGGAATTTTGAGGCGGCTTTGCAGCGCCATCTCCTGCAGGGCTTTTACCTTATTTACATCTTCCACGCCCAGCACGGCGCCTACTTGTCCGGCGCGAATTTTTTGTTCTACACCGGAGCTGGTAGTAGATCCTGTCATTACGCCACCGGAGGGGCGAAGCAGGTTAAGCTGGCCCAGCTTTTCTTCCAGGGTCATCTTCTTCATCAGGGCCGTGATGAAGCTGTTCATTTTTGCGGTGCTGGTAGTTTGGGCTGTTACATAGGTTGAAGCCAGTGTTGCCACGGCAACAAAAAACATTTTCATGAAAAAACAGGTTTGCCAGAGCTGAAAAATAAAGATGCAGGATCGAAAATAACAAAATGTGGCGTGGCATGAAAATGAAAAGTCCCCGCGTTGCGGGGACGATCATGGCAATACTGCCGATTATTTTATAACGAACGTTGTTGGCTGTTAGAGTCCGCTTAACGTAATACCGATAGAAAACGGGTGCACTTGTGGACCCATTCCTTCTTTGAACAGCGGTGTTAACTGGTAGCTTCCATAGAGGCTTAGGTGTCCAATGCCGACGCGTGCGGTGCCTACCAGGCGATTGCGGTTGAAAAAGCGTTTGCTGGATTCTTTTTCCACGTAATCATTAAGGGAATTGCCGCTTTTATTTTCGTATTTGCTGGAGCGTGTATGTGCGCTGAGCAGTGTTCCAACTTTTACGCCAATGGCCATTTTAAAGCTTTTGTCTGAATTAAATGGATCGGCGGTATAGCGAAACTCAACAGGCGCTTCCAGGTAAGCTGTTGCGATCTTGGTTTTTTTGAAGTGATCGGTATCTGAGCGGTTGCTAAAGCGCATGGTAGTGGTTAGGTCTTTGATACCGATATATGCTTTTGAAAACAGGATATGATCGGTAGAAATTCCGGGACCGAATGCCATACTCAGTTTGGGATTTGTTTTAAACGGAAAATCCCACATCAGGTACACATTAATGCTTTTGGAGAGGCCGTTTTTGAGATTGTTCACACTATCCGGCGCGCCACCCCAGCCGGCATAACCTAATTGAATCAGCAGGTGATCATTGGCGCGGTTGGCAAGGGAACGGGTATTTTTCCTGGCGGTAGAATCCTGAGCAAACAAAGCCGTTGCCAGTAACGAAAAAACGAGAACCGATAAAATCTTCTTCATAAATAGTTATAAGTAGTGGGCAAATGTATTTTTCCCGCGGTTAATAAAAGGTTAAAGAACCTTGTTTTTCAGCCTCTTATCGACGAATCGGGAAATTTTCACGCCCGGGTCTGTTGCAGCAGCCACGCTAAAAGCCTCACTGCCAGCAAATGAGGGGGCAAATATAAATAGTAAATGTGGGAAATCGGAACCGGGATGGTTCAAATCAGGAATTGGGTTTATTGGTGGCAGGCCGTGTTACAACAGTACATACACGGCATCTTCGGCAATTTCAACCGGCCAGTGACGGAGGAAAAATCCTTCCCCGCTGGTGTTGCGGCCATTTCGCATGTCGAACCGGTAGCGGTGAAGGGGACATACCACGCGTCCCAGCGCGTCTATATGTCCGTCTGCCATGATGCCGCCGGCATGAGGGCATTTATAGGCAAACGCAAATACTTCGTTGTTAAGTCGTCCGATGCAGATTTTTTTACCATTCGCATCGGCAATGGCGATATTATTGGAACCGAAATCCAGGTCGCTGAGGTAGTCGGCTATTTTAACGCGGTTGTTCACTGGTGAACCGGGTTGGTGGTATTAATACAAAAAATCCGTTTTGTAAGGGTAGCGAACGCGGTACATGGCTCGCACTTTTTCCAGTATGGTGGCACGGAGGGTATCAATGTTCTTCCGTTCAAGGGCGGAGATGAAAACGGCGTTGCCATTGGTTTCCCGCTGCCACCTTTCGCGAAGGTCGTTCAGGATTTCCTGTTTAGTGCCTTCTTCCAGCCATTCATCAAAGGTATATTTCTCGTAGAGGTCCATTTTATTAAAAATGGTTAGTACAGGTTTATCAAATGCATTGAGTTCCTGCAGGGTCTTATTCACCACCCCAATTTGTTCTTCATACAGCGGGTGCGAAATATCCACTACGTGCAGGAGAATATCAGCTTCGCGTACTTCATCGAGTGTGCTTTTAAAACTTTCTACCAGGTGGTGAGGAAGTTTACGGATAAAACCCACGGTATCGCTGAGAAGAAATGGGGTATTTTCAAACACCACTTTGCTGGTGGTGGTATCCAGTGTGGCGAAGAGTTTATTTTCGGCAAACACGTCCCGCTTGCTTAGCAGGTTCATGATGGTGCTTTTGCCTACGTTGGTATAGCCTACGAGTGCCACGCGGATAAATTCACCGCGGTCTTTGCGTTGTGTGGCGGCTTGTTTATCGATTTCGGTGAGGCGTTTGCGGAGCAGGGAAATTTTGTCGCGGACAATCCGGCGGTCGGTTTCAATTTCCGTTTCTCCCGGTCCGCGGGTACCGATACCACCACCGAGGCGTTCAAGGTGTTTCCACATTCCACGGAGGCGGGGCAGGATGTATTGGTATTGTGCGAGTTCTACCTGAGCCTTGGCCTGTGCTGTTTTGGCCCTGCGGGCGAAGATGTCCAGGATCAGGTCGGAGCGGTCGATGGTCTTTGTATCCAGGACTTTCTCGATATTGTTGATTTGGGCGCCGGATAGTTCGTCGTCGAAGATAACGACGCGGATATCGCGTCCCTGGATATATTCGCGGATCTCTTCCAGTTTGCCTTTGCCTACAAAGGTGCGGCTGTCGGGATGTGGAAGTTTTTGGGTAAAGCGTTTTACGGCTACGGCCCCGGCGGTTTCGGCCAGGAAGGCCAGTTCATCCAGGTATTCCTGGAGTTGTTGTTCGGTTTGGTCTTTGTGTACAAGCCCCACCAGGATGGCTCTTTCTTCGTTCTCTATTTTATTCCGTTTGTCGATCATTATTGCAAAAATAGAGAATAGAGAACAGTTGGTAGTTAATAATTAAAAACTAACAGTGAATAGAGAGGACAGTAAAATTCAGGAATTCGATGATGAAATGTAAATGTGAACATGTGCTAATGTGGAAATAAAAATGCAAATCTGCCAATTTGAAAATCACTAGTATCCGGGGAAAAATTTATCGGACAGCCGAAATTATCGCTGCTTTCGAATAATGAGAACGAACTACTGCGTCAATAAATTTTCTCTTGCGGCCTTGCGTTACAAAAAAAGTTCTTCATAAATGCAGTATCACCAGGAACGCAGGGGAAAGTGGAGAGATAAAAATTGGGTTTTAGTTTTCACATTAGCACCTCAGCACATTAGTCATTTGTCTTTATCGAATCGCCGAATTGTTGAATTTCTCATTTAGGCATGCTTTTAGAACAGACAAAGCGAAAATCAAATAAGGGTTGATATTCAGGATGGTGAACAGACGCCAAATTTGAATTTCTAATTTCCCCGGACAACAGTGATTATCGAATTAGTTTCATTTTCTCTTCCCGCAATTTTTCAAAAACCTTTTCGGTTTCCATGTCCTGGTAGCTTTGAGCCCAGGAAACATACCGATAAAATTCCTTGCTGCCGGGTGCGTGTCCGCTGATCTTACGCACTACCTGTTCCGGCATACCCAGGCTTAACATGGTAGTAATAGCAGTCCGGCGCATGGTATGGGTGCTGGCTACGTCACAGAACCGCAGGCCGCCTTTTTGCATATTGGGACCTGTTATTGTTAGTTGCCCGCGTCGTTCCCGCCGTTTTTCCACGGGGGCGGTAAAACCGGCGAGCTCGAGCAACTGCTTGATATATTTATTAAGGTTCACGATATTAAAATGTGGCAATAATCGCGTTCGTTTTTGATAGCGTAACAGAATGGCAACTGCATAAGGGGGCAATTTGACAGCGGTATCCACACCGGTCTTTTTTGATCGTACCAGGAGATAATATTGTCCGTTTGTGCTGCGCAGGTTGCTCTTCCTGAGTCCAAAAAGATCCGATACCCGCAGCGCCACAGTGCAGCCGAATACAAAAAAATCTTTTACCTCCTGCATGCGTGGTGCCAGCGTGAGCCCGAACGCCTGATCATAAATTAGGTAGTTTAACTCTTCGGGCAAGAGGGGATAGATGGCAATTTCCTCTTTACACACGTAGAATTTCTTGTGAAAATCGCCCACACCAAGTCCAAGGTCCTTATTGAGGTAATTGAAAAAAACACGGATATTTTTAATGTTTTGTCCAACATAGTTATCAAAATGGCCGCAGTCTTTATAGAGGTAATCTGTGAACTGCTGGTAAAACCGTTTCCAGTAGCGGCTTTCGGCAACGGCGCCGTTGCGGCTGGTTTGCCGGAGGGAAATGATACGAAGTGGAAACTGCCTTGCAACTGCAAAGTTGCTAAGCAAGGCTCGGGTGTAGCCGTAATTAACGATAGTGCCGGGGCCGATGCGTTTCCCATTTGGTTGCAGGCGACGACCGCGGGCGCTGTCGCGAACAAAGCGATCATAGAGCCGGAAGAAGTCGTACTCCCGGCGGGAGGAGGTTGCGGGCATAATTAAGGGTTTTTACATATTAACAAGGGTTGTTTAGGTTATGAAAAATTATCAAAATGCAGTAAATTGACCAATGATAGTTCTTTGAGAATGTAGTGCAGCACTGTGATTGAACGGTTTTGATTACTATCCCTTTGGGATGGAGATGCCGGGACGCACGTATTCTGCTGGAAGTCAATACAGGTATGGATTTAATGGGAAGGAGAATGATAATGAGGTAAAGGGTGAAGGCAACCAGCAGGATTATGGAATGCGGATATATGATCCGAGGTTAGGGAGGTTTTGAGTGTGGATCCGATTGCTAAGGAATATTCCGAATTGACGCCTTATCAATTCGCCAGCAATACGCCCATTAGGGCAGTGGACTTGGATGGATTAGAAGCTGCCATTATTAGTTATGGATATCGCGTTACTGCAATTTTCGTTACTGGTAGTGTGAGTGTAGGACCTGCTACGCTAAAATAGAGTCGGAAATAGATGATTCTTGGTTTTTAAGTATGTCTAGTGAGCAAATAAATAATTTGGTTGATTATATGTATTCAAGCCAAGGTTCGTTGAAGAACATGTTTGACGAGAACAATCCTCCGAAAGCCCCGCCTGCCCCTGCAAAGCAGTCTCAACAAAGTTCAACACCATAACAGTCGGCGTCTAAAAAAAGTAATGACAAAAGCCAAAAGAAAAGGCTAACCCCAAGCTACCTTCTCAACCACAATCTACCCATCAGCCATCGGACAGTAATAAACAGAAGCCTTTAAAAGCGTTTTAAACAAATTATTTTTTTTCCTTATAAAACTATTAGGCTCAGGTCTCAGAAAACTCCTGATCAAATCGAGGAAGATTTGAAAAAATCTGTTTCTAAGCCAGACTGGAATATTAAGATTGATAAAGTTGTAGATAACCGAATTCTTGAAGGAAAAATATCTAATAAAAGGTTTACTATTGTGATAGGCCGGTATGGTCTAACCTTTGGAATGGTAAGCCTTCTTCCAATTATGAAAGGGAAGATAACTAAACTCGAATCTTCTTCAGAAAGCCTTATTTTTATTGTTATTCGGCCATTTAAGTCCGGAGTTTTGATTTTAAGCGTTTTTTATGCGCTGTGCTTGGCCGGAATTTATTTTTCCATCAAGAAGAATTTAAGCGAAGTGCTGATTGTCTGTTGCATATTTTTATGCTTCACATATTTTTCAATGATAGCAAAATTTAATAAAGAGTACAAAACTTATAGGGACTTCGTAAAAAATACCTTCTAAATTTAGATTGCGTAAAAATCGCGGCGACCCTGCTTATGGTAGCAATGGAATGCATTATGCTGCACAATCAATGTTTTACCTTGCTGGGAAAAGCGGATATAATCAATCTTTAAATATGGACAGAATAATAGCGACATTATACATTGTTGTAACCTTTTCTCTTGGAGGTTGTAGGTATGCCGCGGAGAAAATATATCCCAATGAAAAGCTGACAGTTGATTCCAATTTTTTAAAGCTGTATAACAGTTTGATTAAAGAGGATACATTTTCTTTTAAAAACCAAATTGGCAGCAAGAAGGAATTTGTAATTACCGACTTTGATTCCATAGTGATCAATAGCAAAGGCCCTCTAATAAATCAAAGGCCATACAAATTGCTGATAACGCATTTTCGGGCAGTAGGCGATGATACTGTTTCGTCGGAACGGGCAAATGAGATATTTGTTAACAAATACCCAGATAATGGTATTAATAGTATAGTCATTCAATTTAATAACTTCTATTTTAGTAAAGACACAACGCTGCCTCCAATAAGCCCAGATACTGCTAAATTAAATAACACTAAGTTTACGAATTACTACAAGCTTGAATCTTCTTGGAATTTGATGCATCTAAACGACGTGAAGTTTTTGTATCTATCTCCGGAAGAAGGAATAATTGGATTTGTGACTTTATCGGGTGAAGTGTGGGAGAGAGAAAGGAAAGGGAGTTGATCCTGCTTGGGGATAAATAAATTTTACCCGCTACCTCTGCCGTCCGTAGTTTCTTGTCACTCATAGAAACTTCTTTGATGATGATGAACTATAAGCTACATACCGCAGGGGTAAAAAAGCCGCTGAGTAATCAACGGCATTAATTTTCTTACAACCTGTTCCGGCGGGCCGAGTTAAAAAATGCAATAGTATTCCAGCTTAGCCCCAAAAAAGAAATAGGTGTTAATATAAACCAAAGGGCCTCAAGTGGCACGGCTCTTACGCCACAATAATTATCTAATAATCCATAAGTGATAAAAAAAATAAGGCAAAGACCATTAGTTATTAACCACCGAAGTTTTCTCTGCTGAACAAGATTATCTTTTTTTATATAAGAGCAAATCTTAGACGAAATAATATAGCATATAGCATAAATTGCTATGCCTCCCAATAACAATAAGATTGTTTGAATAGTATCATTCATTTTTTCTACTCCTTCTTCGATTCATCATCAATATCTTTTTCTAAAGATTCACTCGTTTTTTCTCCCTGCTGTCCATAGCCTCCTCGCAATCATAGAAACTTTTTTTGCTCCGTAGCCGACGCTATGGGGCGCAGCTAAGACTTTGATGATGGACCGTAAGCTACAGACAGCAGGGGCTTACATTTTTGTAAACGGCTGAGTGATTTTTATGTTTTTTCTTTGATATCCCTATTATCTTTTAAATGGCCGAACTGTATAATTTCCGTCTGCATCATAGTTTATTTCTTCTAAATATTTTTTTTGAGTATTGTATGTAAATAAAATTATTGCCTTGTGTTCGTCTGAACTAACGTTATGGCTGTCCGTAATATCACAATTTTTAATCTTCTTGAGTTCGGAACTTTCCTTTAAAAACCAACAAACAAATCCTGAATACTTTGACATATCTATTTTTTTAAACACCGTATCAACTGAACTGCGAATTGTATTTATTGGAACGGTATCGGAATAATCAACAGCATAGTATAGCGTTAAATATGTGCCATTCAGTGTACCGGCATTATTATAAGTGAACATATTTTCACAAGGTATTTTCCTAATTGTAACTTCTTTTTTAGAATTACAAGAAATTAACAACATCACTCCTATGATTATTATTGAATATTTTTTCATCTTAAAATCCTCTGCTTATTGTTCTCGTAAATTTAAACCTATTAATTAGTGTATCCCTTTTGAAAACTCAAAAATTAATCCTGAATTTTCAGGTCAACTACCAACTATTACGGCTGATTGCTCAACGATCTTATATCTTTTGGGTCATAATCTTACTTGATCACAATTGGCTGTCTTCTCGCAGCAACCCAACAACCCGTATTTATATAACTATGAATGCTATACAGCGGATATTTCTTATGAGTTCTAAAGGCTAAATATTTTCCACTCTTTTTATATACCACAGTTATTTTATCATTCCATTTTGAACGTTTATACGAAAAGGTAATACCCGAATAATCAGTACTTACTAAAGTGGAGTCATATTCGATATAGCGACAGAACGAGAGATGGTCATTTACATAAACACTTACCGAATCGCTAAAAGACTGAAAAAATAATATTCTAATACTATCTTTTTTTACATCCTGTAAGTGTGTTGCCTTTTTGCTATGATAGCTAATTTTTATTAGACAATTTCTATAATTTTCGCTTAAGCCCTTTCCCTGCGTATAAGCAGAAGTATTCAAAAGTAAAAGGATTATCGGTATGAAAATTTTAAACGCCATCGGCTTAATCGGTTTTTGGTAAACTCTTATTACGCTCCTCCTCATGGTTGCTGGGCAAGAAAAGCCTCTGCACACCGTAGCGGATTTTCCTATTGATTTATTTAGATTGACATTTTAAAGCCGCCCGAAATTTACGCATATCAGAATGAAAAATACTGTCACTTTGATGAATGCAGCCGGCAAAGCCCTTGACAGAATGGTCTGGAATACCAGTTTTATTTACAAGCAATGACAAGTTATCAGTCATATATTGGTTTGAAAACTTGTGCTCATAGTTACAAATAATAGTGTCAATAATCTTACAATAATTCAATGATGCTGTTTCCTGCTTTGAGACCCTGTTATTATTGCATGCAATAATCAAAAAAAAACATCCGCATAAAAATAAATACAGCGCAATTTTCATATTGTAATTTTTAAACTCCTCAAGTCCATTTTAAACCTATTATTACCAACCTCCCATTGGCTGGACATTTCGGCTACCGCCAGCCGTGGCTTCCTTATCGCATTACCTTAGCTTCCTTAAAATCTTTATTTCCTTACCCGTTTCTTTTGTCACTAAATTTGTTCGTGTGCAAATATTCGTATAAAGAATTGTGTCTTTAATTTTCTTTCCATTTAAATATCTCTTTTGATAATAGCAGTATATAAGATATCGGTTGCCGACATCAAACATGTAACCGCAATCACCATTTCCTAAGTCTGTTTCTATTACGACTTCACTCTCTTTCAAAAAATTTCCTTTATAACTTTCTTGCACTAAAGCCCTTATTCTTTTAACAGTTCGGCTTACTGTTTTAATATAAGCTATCGTTGTAATAGTTTTTAAAAATTGTATCAGTGACAGTGACAGTATCTATAGTCAAAATAGTTCCCGTAAAAATACCAACTGATGATTTGTAAGATTTCTTAACGGATTTTTTTCCCACACATGAACAAGCTTGTGCTTTTGCATAAAAAAAATTAGCAATAGCAAAAAAGAAAAAAATACATATATAATGCTTCTTCATGGAAAATTATTTTATCCCTGTTGGATTGTTGGGGTCTTTAGTTCCTTTTTCTTCAATTACTTTTACTTTAGCACCATTTGAAAAATTAGCAGGGTTTACAAGATAATCTTTCCCTGCTATCTATAGCCAATCAAGGGAGGGAGTTCAATATTCATCTTCTGATAGAACTCCCTGGATTCTTTCAACACCTGCTGCCCATTGAAAAGTAAATGGGTTTGAGGTCTAATTTATTGAGGCTTTGGTATATTCCACTGGTGTCAAGGTAACGAATCTTTACTAGCTTTTGCAGCAACGGAGCGAGCAGACTGTCAGCTTGGTACAGGGACCCCCATTTGTAAGGTTCGTCTAATTGTAAGATATAAGAGCTGTAATCACCAGGCTCAACTTTCTGGCTAATTAAAGAAAAAAAATGGCCTCTTGAACGGAGCGGAATATACTTCAGATCAACGGTGTCACGGCTCGTGACTAACTCAGCGCCTTTTACGTACCCGCTCTCAAGATAATCTGCTTCGTTGTATTTGGATCTGGTCTCGGCAAAAGGAACAGGCAAAACAAATTCAACGTATGCAACAGAAATATCGCCATGTTCGCTGTAGTTATAAAAAGCCACATAAGCCTGCTGTTGCTCTTCTCTGCAACCGGCCAACAGCATAAGCAACAAAATGTAACAGCAAATCCTATTGCGTCTGAGCCCGTAGAGTAATGACTTTCTGAAACTCGACCTTCGATTTACCGCCTTCTTTCTCATTGAATGTTTTATAGAAATGTTTGTTATCAGATACATAGTACTTATAAATCTTTCTCGCCATTACCGAATCAACGAATTATAGAATTGATCACTTTTGTATATCTCGTCAACAACCCGCTAACTCTTTCCGCTACAAAACTGGCTTCTTCATCAAGAATAAACATGTCTGCATCGGTACCATAGTCAGCGCCATCCCCGCCAGGTTTATGTTTTCGTTTTATTTTTGCAAATTCCGCATCTCTTTCCAGGAGCCACTTTCGCTGCTCAGTCTTTAGTTGAACACGATTGGTTGAATCAAGCCCACGCATGATCTTTTTATAAACCATATTAAGAAGGCTATCAACTTTGAAATAATACGCCGCTGCACACCCCCGCATATTATCTCCTTTGTCCAAACAAGACTGGTAGTTTTCGCTCAGCTCATCAAGTGTCTTTTGGCTTTGTGCTTTAACAGCATGTATGGCCAGGAGTAAACATCCGGTAAAGAAAATAGATCGAAACAGCATATTGCAGGAATTGATCAGTTTGGCCGTTCATTTAGCCAGAAACCCAACAAAAAATCGCCTGATAAATGTACTCAGAATATGGTACAAATGATAAACCTGACTGTATTATTGCCTCATCTGCAAGGGTTTGCCAGGCAATGGAATATGAAGTAAAAAAGTGGATCCTGCAGGGCACGATCCTGCGACCCCCTGATTATGAGTCAGGTGCTCTAACCAACTGAGCTAAGGATCCTTTCAAAAAGCGAACAAAAATAGGACATTTACGCCCTACTGCAAAGCCCGATTTTTATAACCCTTAACAGATTTTTCTCCCTGTCAATTATGCAACAAACGTTGCGGGTGCATCTGCTTTTTTGTACTTTGTAACCCATGCACCGTTCACATATGACTAACACCTCTTTTTCACTGGCAAGCAGAGCTTTGACGTTCCTGGTTGCATTTGTCGCCTTTACGCATTCTTCCCGGGCACAGCACCAGGTATCTTCATCCCAGTTGGCACACCTTGATAATTCCGATCTCCGGCAAATGCAGAGTCTCCTGCTCAAATGGCAACAGGATACGTTTACGCGTGACCTGGAATCCGGTGAAAAATGGCTGCAATCCGTGCATGTGGAAGAATCGGGCACTATTCTCTATAAAATTCGCCCTACGGGCGATACTACTGGTCCCTGGACAATAACTTACGTAATCCCAATAACCTCTATTGAACGCATCGAAAACGATTATACCAACAATACGATCCGTTTCTTTACCAAAGAAAATGCAATTCTTACTTATGAACTGGATTACCCGGATCCTGCGCAACGCAGCAACTCCATTGAATTCTATTGTTTACTCACACAGGTCCGCAACCTGGGCGGACAACTTGAAAATGCTGTAAAGCATTATCAACAAGACACTGATCACCCGAAACAACGTTAATATGAAACAGCTATTATTAACCTCAGCGATACTTGTCGCGGGGGCGACCACCACATTTGCACAGGGCAAAAAAGACAAAATCCAACCAGTACGTGAATTTGAATCAAATAAATACGGGCAAAAAGTACTTACGGGCGAAGGAAATCAATACGGCTCTTACAACGATGTTGATGAAGATGGAAACTATGTAACACGATATCTGCGTACGGGTATGTGGACGTTTTACAATCAAGACGGAA
Organism: Bacteroidota bacterium; assembly: GCA_048498035.1. Taxonomy (GTDB): domain Bacteria; phylum Bacteroidota; class Bacteroidia; order Chitinophagales; family Chitinophagaceae; genus CADEDV01. Next base: position 58,160 of record JBEHYT010000025.1, read on the forward strand.
AGGTGAGCAGCAGGGTTTCTTACCGGGATAATAAAATCAACGGCAGCTATACCTCCTATTATGCCAACGGCAAAGTGATGGTAGAAGCAAAATTTAAAGAGGGTAAGCCGGATGGCGACCTGAAAAAATATTATGTTGATGGCAAACTGCTTTGTTCAATTCGATATGATGATGGGCAGCCCAAAGGAACAATTGTCCGTTATTATAACAGTGGAGCAAAGATGGATGAAATTGAAGGGATGCTTGATGAAGCCGCAAAACAATACCGCATTATAAGCTATACCAGCTATTATGAAAATGGAAACAAGCGTCTTACCGGGAAATGCGATCCGGCAAAAGCAGTTATCAAAATGAAGGGCATGGAGTCAGGCGGCATTGTTCCAAAGGGAGAATGGATGAGTTATTGGAACGATGGGAAAGAAGCAACGCAGTATGACTTTGATAAGGGAACGATCAATGTGATCAATACCCGGGACTTTGATAACGAAAAATTTGGCAGCGACGTAATTGGTAAGGGTCAGAAGGTATTAATGGAACTTCTATATACCATTGCAGACAGTACATTTTTGATCTACTTTGAGAATGGAACTGAATTAAATAGTATCGAAACCGGCTTTGACTTTCCCGTAAGACCCAACCTGTCAACTATCAGGCCTTATAACCGCGTGGGGACCTGGGAGTACAGGAATGCAAAGGGCAATCCCTTGTCGAAAATAGAATATGACTGGATGACGGACGAGGAGGATGGCCCTGCGACGTATTATTATGCCAATGGAAAAACGAAATCTGAGGGCACTTACAAAAACGGGCTGAATGTTGGCGTTTGGACTGCCTATTTTGAAAACGGCAACAAGAGTGAGACACAACCTTATAATGAGAACGGAAGAGTGCACGGTATTGACGTGGAATATTTTGAGGACGGAAGTGTATTCAAAAAAAGCACGTATGTAGAAGGCAAACTTGAGGGAATTATGGAATTATTTCATCCGGGAGGAGCAAAACTGGGCACCTATGAATATCAAAACGGAAAGCAAATTGCGGTGGGAGAACTGTTTGATAAAAACGGCAATTCGATCTATAAAAATGGCACTGGTACGCGGCTTGAATATTACCAGTCTGGTGGCGTTTTGTTTCGCCTGCCGCAAAAGAACGGCCATAATGACGGTGAATGTACCTGGTATTTTGAAAATGGAAAACCGAAAGAAGTATCAAATTTCTCCGCTGGCGTTCTGAATGGTTCCGCAGCATATTACTTTGAGAATGGAATGTTACGGGAAAAGTCTGTTCGTGTAAATGGGAAAACCGAAGGTGTGCTTGAATTTTATCATCCTAATGGTAAGTTGGCGGGCAAACAGGAATTTAGAAATGGCAATTTCACCGGCATCCAGGATTGTTATGACAGCAATGGCAAAGCAACGCTTACCAATGGCACCGGGTATTTTGTTTCGTATTTTTCCAATGGGAAGCTGTCTTATCGCGCTTCATTTATTAATTATTGTCGTGATGGCAAGGCCGAATGGTATTACCCGAATGGCCAGTTGAAACAGGTGGGTATTTATAAATACGCAGCGGACGCGAAACCGAATGGCTTGCGATGGGAAGCGGTGAGTTCATTCTCGCCTACCGGCGAAAAGTTGGACAGCGGAACCTTGAAAAATGGCAATGGCACCTGGAAAACTTATGATGATGATGGGAAGTACTTATCGACGAATACATACAAAGGTGGAAGATGAGGCAAATGAGCTAATGTGATGAATGTGAAAATGTGCTGATTAATTCACCAATTCGGCGATTCGATAATGGAGGCGAGGTGAATTGTGTTGATGTGTTTATCTGGAAATGCCAATTTCAGCATAAACGAAATGGCGATGCCACTACGAAAAAGCGATTAACCCGGGATCCCGGTCCTGGTTTCATCGTTTAATTATTAATTTTTAGCTACTCACTTCTCTCACTTCTTGTTTAATCCTTATAAAAATTTGCGCTGCAGTTATGTCCTTCATACTGAAACCGAATGGTGTACATGCCCGATGGCAGGTTACCAACTCCAAACGTGATCACATTACTTCCGGCGAAACCGCTAACTTCTTTTGATTGCAGCAGGATGCCCATACTATTGTACAGATAAGCATGTATGGGCGTTGGCGCGGTCAGGTTGATTACTGCATTGATAGTTGCCGTGGCGGGATTGGGAAACACCTGCATAGCGCAGGCGGTTACGCCCGGCATTGGCGTACTGATATGAATTTCCTTGCATGCTTCCTTCACACAATTTTGCGGGTACACCGCGCGAAGACATACCCGGTAAGCGCCCGTATCTGTAAACAGGTACGAGGGATTATTTGCATGGAGTGTGATTATTGAACCGGTAGAAAGATTGCGGATTGTCCAGGTTTGATCAACAGGAATAGCGTTGGAGATTACGGTAAACGTGATCAGGTTAGGGTTTAATGACTCACGGTGGTCGAAGAAACTGGTGATGATGTTGGCGCAGTTAATTGATGGGGTAACGGTAATGGAATCGCAATGCGTAACTGTGCAGTTGTTATAATGCACGGTCAGGCATACCTTATAACGACCGGGTTGGTCGTAGGTATGGCTGGCATTCCAGGTGGTGGCACTGCCACCGTCGCCAAAGCTCCAGGATGCAGACGCTGCGGCTGCGCTTACTGCTGTTGTATTTGTGAAAATAATCTCCCTGGCGTTAGCGGCCGACGTGTGCACATTGAAAGAAGGCACAAGGTTGCAAGCCGTAGCCGCAGGACCCTCCACATGAATGCTATGGCAGGATTCACCCACGCAGGTGGTCACTGCGCCATTGTCGGTGCGGTGGTAAATGTGCAGGCACACGTTGTAGTGGCCGGTATCGGAATAAACGTGAGTCGGGTTAAAAACATTGCTTGTGCTGCCGTCTCCAAAATTCCAGCGAATGGAATCGGTATTGGCGGTGCCGGCAGATGTATTGGTGAAATGAATCTCACGCGGGTTATTGGGCGCGGGAGCGGAAGTGAAGCTGGCAACCAGGTTGCAAGCGGTAGCCGCAGGACCTTCCACATGAATGCTGTGGCAGGATTCACCCACGCAGGTGGTTACCGCGCCATTGTCGGTGCGGTGGTAAATATGGAGGCACACGTTGTAGTGGCCGGTATCGGAATAAACGTGAGTCGGGTTAAAAACATTGCTTGTGCTGCCGTCTCCAAAATTCCAGCGGATGGAATCCGTATTGGCGGTGCCGGCAGATGTATTGGTGAAATGAATCTCACGCGGGTTATTGGGCGCGGGAGCGGAGGTGAAGCTGGCAACCAGGTTGCAGGCGGTAGCCGCAGGACCTTCCACATGAATGCTGTGGCAGGATTCACCCACGCAGGTCGTTACCGCGCCATTGTCGGTGCGGTGGTAAATGTGCAGGCACACGTTGTAGTGGCCGGTGTCGGAATAAACGTGAGTCGGATTAAAAACATTGCTTGTGCTGCCGTCTCCAAAATTCCAGCGAATGGAATCGGTATTGGCGGTGCCGGCAGATGTATTGGTGAAATGAATCTCACGCGGGTTATTGGGCGCGGGAGCGGAAGTGAAGCTGGCAACCAGGTTGCAAGCGGTAGCCGCAGGACCTTCCACATGAATGCTGTGGCAGGATTCACCCACGCAGGTGGTTACCGCGCCATTGTCGGTGCGGTGGTAAATATGGAGGCACACGTTGTAGTGGCCGGTATCGGAATAAACGTGAGTCGGGTTAAAAACATTGCTTGTGCTGCCGTCTCCAAAATTCCAGCGGATGGAATCCGTATTGGCGGTGCCGGCAGATGTATTGGTGAAATGAATCTCACGCGGGTTATTGGGCGCGGGAGCGGAGGTGAAGCTGGCAACCAGGTTGCAGGCGGTAGCCGCAGGACCTTCCACATGAATGCTGTGGCAGGATTCACCCACGCAGGTGGTTACCGCGCCATTGTCGGTGCGGTGGTAAATGTGCAGGCACACGTTGTAGTGGCCGGTGTCGGAATAAACGTGAGTCGGGTTAAAGACATTGCTTGTGCTGCCGTCTCCAAAATTCCAGCGAATGGAATCCGTGTTGGCGGTGCCGGTGGACGTATTGGTGAACTGAATCTCACGCGGGTTATTGGGCGCGGGAGCGGAAGTGAAGCTGGCGGTGAGGTTACAGTTCTGCGCAAGGGTACTAAGCGTGCCGATTAGCAGGAATAAAGCCAGGTAAAGCTTTTTCATGTGGCGTTGTTTTGGGTTGATGGGCTGGCAGGTCTATAAAGATTAAAAAAAATCATCATTTTTCAAAGGGTCGGCTTGTAAAGCGCTGGTTAATGGCTGGAGAGGGCTAACAGCCTCATTTTTAGGGGTAAAAGAGTGGCAAGGTGAAAAAAAATAGTTGTGTGGAAGGTTTGGGGAGAATTTGAAAATCCCTATTTTTGCCGCCCATCCGCCCGTGGTGGACGGGACTTTCCTTAGCTCAGTTGGTTAGAGTCCCGCACGTGCGGGATTAATCAGAGAGGGATCGTTGGTTCAGACAACGCTAAAAAGTTGAAACATATTCCTCCTTAGCTCAGTTGGTTAGAGTCCCGCACTTGCGGGATTAATCAGAGAGGATCGT
>JBEHYT010000026.1:0-56594 GCA_048498035.1 Bacteroidota bacterium
CCGAGCAGACGCACGCCCTGTTTCAGCGCTTGGCGCCGGCGGGTGAGTTTCCGGCGCTGAAGAAGAAGCAAGTGCCGGTCGCAGCATTCTTGGACGCGCGGCGCAATTGGATCGTGCTGACCACGAGCAAGCCGCCGTGCGTACAGACCTACACCGTCGCGCTATGGAGAACGATTGGCACCAGTCCCGAACCCTGGACTTAAGTCCGGGGTTCGGAGCTTTCCCTTCAACAGCTTCCAACCTGGACTCCCAACACGAGACCTTCGTCCGCAATTGGAGAACGAATGGCACCAGTCCCTAACCCTGGACTTAAGTCCGGGGTTAGGAGCTTTCCCTTCAACAGCTTTCGACCTTGACTCCCAACACGAGACCTTCGTCCGCAATTGGAGAACGATTGGCACCAGTCCCTAACCCTGGACTTAAGTCCAGGGTTAGGAGTGATGATCCTAAGTGGCAAGATTACCGGAAAGGTTCACTGACCGGGTGCTTGTGTTGGTGCCGCCGCCACCTTCGCCTGTAGCCCGAACACGATCATCAGCAACGCGGCCAGTATCAACACATAGAGTCCGAATCCAATCGACACCGAACCTACAAAGGCATCAGCAAAAAGATTATCCTCCCCAACTCCAGTGGTTTCCTTCTTGATGTTCGCAATCTCCCAAATACCAATAGCCACGTTAAGTATTCCCGGAAAGATAGTCCCCCATTTTATGGCCGCATTAATGGGCGCCTGATTATCACCTATTACAAAACATAAGATAATCGGAACGGCAAACAGGGCTAGCGTAATCCAACCATCACCGTGAGTTCCATTGATATTTCCTAAAAAAGGAATCGAAACCCAGGGCAAAAATGTTGCAAGTGCACCGATAGCGGCACAGATCACAATTGAAAGACGTTGTTTGTTCATTATTGGTGGTTTTGGTGAATGAAAAAATGATAGTGAAATTAATGTTGTTTAAATATACGAAAGGAAAACAGCCCCGCTTATACAAAAGGGATACAAGACGCAAAAACAACAATTGGTTACCTAAAATCTCCGATTCATTACTGTTGACAATGGCACTGATCCAACTCAGTTGTTTCTTTGATCCGGAAATCAGCCACCAATAACCATTAACCTTATCCGGAACTGATTTATTCACTTGCAGTGGCCATTCAACTGTGAAAACCATTAACCAACAAGCCTTCCACTGCAATAAATTTTTTGCATAGCAGAACAAGGATGATTTTCTTAGGTGAGCGGCCCCGGTTTTTACCGGGGCCTTTTAATTTCTTACAGGCGAAATCTGCAAATCCTTATTGCATTTTTACCCGGAATATTTCAATCGTTGTAACTGCTCATTCAATCGTTGTAGTCACCCCGTCGTATTATTCCACTTCCTTTTCTTGGTAAACTTGAAAGCGGTTCTACTATTATTCATCCTTGTTAAACGATTGCTATGAATTTTTTTTACGTAAAGCTTCCCGTCGTCCGTATTCCATCCAACATCAGTTTTCCCTTCGTGTTTGCTTTCATCTGCTTCCTGCTGTTCCTGGGCAATCCAATGCAACTGCGGGCGCAAACAACACTTAATCCTACAGACGATGCCATGGTGTACCAGGGCGGGTCCGGTAGCAGCTACGGCACCGATGCACGCCTGCTGCTCAAACGAAAACTCGGTTCCGCCATAACCCGGACCGCCTATCTCAAGTTTGATCTTACCGGCATCACCGCCGCACAGGCAGCCCGCGCCACCCTTCGCCTGTATTGTAACACCAAGGCATTCGACGAGGTGCAGTCCATCGTAAGCGTATACAACACTGCTAACACATGGACAGAAGGCAGTCTTACCTGGTCCAATGCACCGGTTGCCGAAAACAGCAATGCCACCACCGTCATCGTATCCCAGGGAAGTTTTTATGAGTGGGATGTAACAGCATTAATACAGGATGCACTGGCCAGCGGTACCGTGGCTAATCTCACCCTGGCTGATATAAGCGCCTCTAACAATACACTTGAATTTTCATCCAAAGAAGGCGCCAATCCGCCACAACTTGTGCTGAGCGCCTTTTCAGCGCCTCAAAACATCACCTATTTTGTTGACCCGGATGCCGGAGACGATGGCCAGGATGGACAATCTATGGCCACTGCGTGGAAATCGATCAACAAGATCAACACCACTTACCTGGCTCCCGGATCAAAAGTGTTGCTGAAATCAGGATCAACGCTGAACGGCGTTCTAAATATCGGCACCAGCGGCAGCGTCGGCAGCCCGATCATTTTTGACATTTACGGCGGCTCCGAGCCCGCAAATATCAACGGGCAAGGCAATACCTGGACCGTCTACTCTTACAATCGCGCACAGTTTGAGCTGCATAATATCCGTGTAACCAACTTCAGCACAGCCACTATTTCTGCCAGCAGCCCCTTTTCGGGGATTTACCTCGCGAATGAAAACGGTGGCAAACTCAGCCACATCGTATTTGAACACATCGTGGTAGACAGCGTAAACAGTTCGAATGACGAAAGCGGCGGCAACACCGTGTACAACGGCGGCGTTCAATTCTACGCCTACGGAACGCGCGTACCGAGCTATTTCGATGATGTATTAATCGAAAATTGCACCTTCAAAAATCTTAGTCGCACCGGCTTCAATTTCCGGTCCGACTGGGATCAACGTAATCACGATACCAATTTTGGCGACGACCTGGGTGATGGTACCACAGACAACTGGACACCCAATACCAACGTACGCATTCTCTCCAATACGTTTAAAAATATCGCTGGCAACGGATTGATCCTTCGTGTAGCTAAAAACGCATTGGTGGAAGGAAATCTATTTGACTCCTGCGGAACCATCATCTCCGGTAACGCCGCATTCAATTTTAATACAGACAGTACCGTTTTTCAATACAATGAAGCAAAAAATACCGTGTACAATGATGGAGACACGGACGCCCGTGGCATCGATGCCGACTTTAGAACCGAGAATACCGTCATCCAATTTAATTACCTGCATGATAATGGTCTCGGCGGCGTAGTTGCAACCGGTGGGAATGAAGGCGGCCAGGTTCCCGAGCGCTATAATATCGGTACCGCGATCCGCTATAATGTGGTTGAAAATAATGAGCGACAGGGAATTTATTTCTCTGGGGCCGTCAACGGTCTTGATGTATACAACAATGTGTTTTTTGCCGATGCCAATCATAACGACCTGGACATCGTAAAGCTGAACAAATGGTCAGTAACGCCGCAAAATGTTCGCTTCCAGAATAATATTTTTTATTACCTGGGAAGCAATCTTTCCTACACGTTTATCACAGGTTCCACATATTCCTTCAACAACAATATTTATTACGGAACACATCCTGCATCTGAACCCGCAGATCCCAATAAGATCACTGCCAACCCACTGCTTTCTGATCCCGGTAATGGGCCAGACGGCTATAAGTTGCTTGAAAATTCACCCGCAATTGGAACGGGTGTATTAATTGCAAATAATGGCGGCATGGATTACTATGGCAATCCTGTCCCTTCTGCGTCGCTGCCAAATATCGGCGCGTACAATGGCACCGCATTGAGCACATTGCCGGTGCAATTCACAAAATTCAATGCACGAAAAAATGGTAACGCTTCGCTGCTGGAATGGGCAACGGGCAGTGAACAAAACAGCCTGCGTTTTGATGTGCAACGTTCAGCAGATGGAATACACTTTGTAAGCATCGGTAGCGTAGCGGCAGCCGGCAATACAAACAGTTCCGTCAATTACTCCTTTACCGACCTGCAACCGGCCCGCGGTTACAATTACTATCGCCTGGGCCAGGTAGACCGGGATGGGAAAACGACCTTCAGCCCTGTGCGCGCTCTTAATTTTGCAGTAACAGGATTGGCCATCCAGGCCTACCCCAACCCCGTGGCAGATGTATTGCATGTGGCGCTGGACCAGGTAAAACAGGGCGCCGTAACCATCGATATTTTTTCAATAGATGGCCGGAAAATGGATAGGCGCACCGCTCCTGATGCGGGCAATATCGAATTCCCCGTAAAATCGCTGCCACGCGGCATTTACAGCGTGGAGCTGTTTGATCAAAACGGGCAACAGCTTGGCAAAGCCAGGTTTTTAAAAATGTAAGCCTTCCGCCCCTGGCGGGCTCATTTACGACGTTTGTTTAAGCAGTACGGCGGTCCATCCGGGCCGCCGTACTGCTTTCTATACCGCTCCCGGTATTTACTTATCTTCGCAGCATCTAAAGATTTACACTGGATGACGATTTCTTATAAATGGCTGAGTGAGTACCTCCCGGTACAGGTAGAGCCAGAACGTTTGAGCCGTATTTTAACCTCGATTGGCCTTGAAGTGGAAAGTATGTCGACCTACGAGTCGGTAAAAGGCGGGCTAAAAGGACTGCTAGTGGGTGAAGTACTGGAGGTTGAAAAACACCCGAATGCTGATAAATTACGACTAACAAAAGTGAATATTGGCAGCGGGGAGCCGCTGCAGATCGTTTGTGGCGCGCCGAATGTAGCGGTGGGACAAAAAGTGATTGTGGCTCCCGTAGGCGTTACTATTTACCCGCAAACAGGAGATCCTCTCACGATGAAGGTGGCTAAGATCCGCGGCATTGAAAGCTTCGGAATGATTTGTGCCGAAGATGAGATCGGGACCGGCACTTCACACGATGGTATTATGGTGCTGCCCGCAGATACCAGGATCGGCACACGCGCCGCAGATTATTTTCATCCCTATGAAGACGTGATTTATGAAATAGGACTTACGCCCAACCGCATGGACGCCATGAGTCACTGGGGTGTGGCCCGTGATGTATGCGCCTATCTTTCGCATCACGATAAGAAAGAAATAAGACCCAAACTTCCCAATGCCAATGGTTTTAAAACTGAAACCGGCGCAGCTCCCATTTCCGTGGAAGTGGTTGACACGGTAGCCTGCCCCCGATACAGCGGTGTAAGCATAGACGGCATTACCGTTGGCGAATCCCCTGTATGGCTGCAACAGAAATTGAAAGCCATCGGGCAACGCCCCATCAATAATATTGTAGATATCACCAATTATATCCTGCACGAAACCGGGCAACCCCTGCACGCATTTGATGCCGACAAAATCGCCGGGCAAAAAATAGTGGTAAAGACGCTCCCGGAAGGCACCCTGTTTGTAACGCTTGATGAAAAAGAACGCAAGTTGAGCGCAGAAGACCTGATGATCTGCGACGAAAAAGAAGGACTTTGTATCGCCGGCGTGTTCGGTGGATTACATAGTGGTGTTACAAGCGCGACAAAGCGGATATTCCTGGAAAGCGCCTGCTTCAACGGTGTTTCCATCCGTAAAACTTCATTCAGGCATGGCCTGAGAACAGAAGCAGCCGCACGCTTTGAGAAAGGCACCGACATTTCTGCAACAGTGCAGGTATTGAAACGTGCTGCGCTGTTGATCAAAGAAGTTTGCGGGGGCGAAATTGCCTCTGAAATAATTGACAGCTACCCCAAACCAGCCGAAAAAACACAGGTAGCGCTCAAATATCATTTTCTTAAAAAACTCAGTGGCAAAAACTACCACCCGGATGCAGTCCGGAATATTCTCGTAAGCCTGGGCTTTGAAGTGATCAAGGAAGGCATCGATGAATTGCGTGTAGCTGTTCCCTATCACAAACCAGATATCAGCCTGCCGGCAGACCTGGTAGAGGAAATATTGCGTATTGACGGGTTGGACAATGTTGAGATCCCCAACGCCATCACGATCACTCCGGCTGTGGAAGACAATTACCTGCGGGATACCTGGAAAGAAAACGTGTCAAACTACCTGGTAGGTCTTGGTTTTAACGAGATGATGACCAATTCCATTACCAATGCCGCTTATTTTTCTGAAGAAGAACAGAAAACGATGGTAAAAATGTTAAACAGCCTGAGCGCAGAATTAAATATTCTCCGCAATTCGCTGTTTGAAACATCCCTGGAAGTGGTAGCGCATAACCTGAACCATCGCAATCTTTCGCTACGCCTGTTTGAATTTGGAAAAGCTTATGCCACCTCCGGCCCCGGTCATTACCAGGAATCTGAAAAACTTTGCCTGGTAGTAAGCGGCAACACATCGCCAGATAGTTGGAAGGGAAAAGCCGTGCCGGCCGATTTTTATTATCTCAAAGGCGCCGTACAATCTGTTTTGCAGCTGATGGGCATTGAAGCAGACAGTATTGAAACCCTCGAAGTGCCGAAGCTGTCCAATCATATCGTATTCCGATTGAACGGGCAGATCATTGCCGGCGCAGGAGAAGTTGCGACCGCTGTGCTGGACCGCTTTGACATTCGGCAACCGGTCTATTTTGCGGGACTTAATTGGGAAGTGCTCCTGAGCGCTGCCACTGCACAGCAAAAAAAGATTAAGGCGCTTCCACGTTTTCCCGCTGTACAGCGGGATATTGCCATGGTGCTGCCCGCGTCATTGCCGTATGAGCAGGTAGCGCAAACCGTTAAAAAGGTGAAGATTGGAAAACTGACAGATATCAAACTGTTTGATATTTTTGAAAGCGATAAACTGGGCAAAGGAAAAAAATCGCTGGCGATCAACCTTACATTTGTAGACGAGGAAAAAACACTAACCGTAAAAGAGATAGACGGCTGGATGGGCAAGATCATGGGTGCACTGGAAAAAGAACTGGGTGCAGAAATCCGAAAATAAAACGGACATCATGGCGGAGCGCGAAGACCAACTAAAACGCATACAGGAAAAAGTGCAGCAATTGCTTAAAAAGCATACCGCGTTGCAAAAGGAAAATCAACAGCTGAGAACACAGTTGGAAGCCAGCCAAACGCAGGCAATACAGCATTTGAAAAACGTAGAGACGCTAAAACAACAGGTGGAAATTCTTAAAGCAAGCTCCGGCCAAATGAGCGAGGCCGACAAGAAACAGTTTGAAAAAAGGATCAACAGCTACCTGAAAGAGATCGACCGCTGTATCGCCATGCTGGGTGATTAATACTATACACGCTTCACCAGGCTCATCTTCATTTCATGATCACCCTGCGACAGCTCCAGTGTATAGCGCCCGTAAGGCAAATGATTGAGGCCCGACCAGGTGAATAATTCATGCTCTACGGCAATATCCTTTTCAACCGTACTGCAAATGCTGCCTTTGTCGTCACGCAATACGCCACGAAGGCTGAGCCCTTTGGGAAGAAGCAATTCGAGTTGAACCGCGTCAATGAACATAGAAGTTCTGAGTTTCGCGAACATCTTTTTGGTGGTTTTGGTGATGTCTCAGAAGGGTTGCGGAGTAAACTATCAGAGCCTTTTTGTCCCGGGAGGGTCAGAAAGGAAGCGTTAAGATAAAATACCTGATCAAAAAAAGCAAGTTATGGAACCATTAATTGCTGCCAACATCGTTATCGGCGACCGCAACTACCGGATCAAGGTACGCGCGGAAGACGAGGAAGTGGTACGGAAATCCGTCAAAACCATCAATGACAAGATCGTTGAGTTCAAGACAAACTTTGCCGGCAAAGACATGCAGGATTACGTGGCCATGGTATTGATCTGGTTTGCCACCGAAAAAGGAAACAGCCCCCTTTCTGAGCAGGAAGAATCCAACCTGGACAACAAACTGGAGGCACTGGAGAAAATGCTGGATGCCGCGGATTAAAACCCTTTTTGCTGAAGGGCTTCACCCACTTTCTGATCCAGTTCCTCACCCCGTACATTTTTGGCAATAATCTTTCCCTCCGGGTCCAGGAGGAAGTTTTGCGGAATAGCCCGGATGCCGTATTGTTTGGCAACCGCATTGTTCCAGAATTGAAGATCACTCACCTGCGTCCAGGCCAGCCCGTCGTCATGAATGGCTTTCAACCATTTCTCCTTTTGACCAGGCCGGTCTAATGAAACGCCAATGATCTGGAAACCACGGTCTTTATACTTATTAAACACCTTTACAACGTTGGGGTTTTCATTTCGGCAGGGACCGCACCAGCTGGCCCAGAAATCAACCAGCACATAATGCCCGCGGAATGAAGACAGGGATACCGCTTTACCTGCAGTGTCTTCCTGTGTAAAATCCATCGCTACACGACCAATCCCCGTTTTTTTGGCAATGTCCAGGTTTTCCCGGAACTCCACCGCCGAAGGGAGATTTTTGTTTTCATCAGAAAGCGCAGTAAACAGGGGTTCTGCCTTGTCGGGGTCAATATCCCAACCAACGGCCTGTTGCAGGGCATACATGGCAATCGGTGATGATGGATTGGCTTTTACATACTCACCATACACTGATTCGTTCATTTGCTTATCCAGCGAGTCGATCATCGCTTCCACCTTGTCACGCGCCTCTGTATTCTTTGCTTTCGCAAAATCGCTGTATAGTGAATACAGCGGGCCCATTTTATCTTCGTATGGCTTCGTTTGCTTGTTCAACTCCACATATTCCGTATTGGCCCGGGAGCCTTTGATAGTCACATTGCTGAAAGAATCCACTGAACTCACTTTTATCTTACCGCTTTGCAGAAAAAGCGTAGCGCGGTCACGACGCGGCGCCATTGCCACCGGCGTTCCACCGTCGGCTGTTGCATAATGCACACGGATAGCGGCCAGCGACGGCTCGTCCAGCATTCCCTTGAATGAATAGCTGCCATTCTTTACCTCGGCGCTGTCTGTTTTCCACTCGCCACCGGTACGGTATTGCAGATAAACCCGGTCTGGCTGGTATTGCAGGTTTTTTGTTGTGCCTTTCAGTTCAAATGATTTTCCCTGTGCAAATGCCAGTGCAGGAAACAGAGCGCTTACCAAAAGAAATTTTTTCATGGGTTGCTGTTTGTTGCTGCAAGATTACGAAAAAGCACGTTTTCAACCGGTAAACTATTCGCTGAACGTATCATTTCCGGGTATAAACGGAACGATGACGGCGTAAAAATGAGGGCATGTCACAGTCAAGATTGGCCTGTCAAACTTTGCGGCCATTTCGTATCTTCGTCCCTTACATACTGTTACGTAGTATGATTTTATTGTTAATACATAGTATTGAACCACTAAACAATTCATTCCATGGATCCGAATATAGTATATGTCATTATCGGCGCGGTGGCCCTGATATTGGGCATCGTGGTGGGTAAGCTGATTTTTTCTAAAAACACCCGGAAAAAGATCGAAGAGGCTGAATTACAATCACAAAACATATTAAAAGAAGCTGAACTGCGGGCCGAAACCGTTCGGAAAGAAAAAGAACTGGAGGCAAAGGAGAAATTTGTACAGCTAAAGGCGGCGCACGACCGGGAAACCAATGACCGCAACCGAAAGATCAATGATGCTGAGAACCGTATCCGCCAGAAAGAACAAACGATCAACCAGAAAGAAGGCAACCTGGATAAGCAGATCAAGGAAAATGAAGCGATAAAAGAAAATCTCAATCGCCAGATTGAGCTGGTGAATATCAAGCGGACTGAACTGGAAAAACACCAGGAAGAACATATCCGCCGACTGGAAAAAATTGCCGGTCTTTCCGCAGAAGAAGCAAAATCGCAACTGGTGGAAAGCCTGAAACACGAAGCACAAACACAGGCCCTGGCCCTCCAACAGGAAATCGTAGACGAAGCCAAGCAGAAAGCCAACAAAGAGGCCCGGAAAATCATCATCCAGACCATCCAGCGGACCGCTGCAGAGCAGGCCATTGAAAACTCTATCACCGTTTTCAACCTGGAAAGCGATGAGATCAAAGGGCAAATCATCGGCCGCGAAGGCCGTAATATCCGCGCCATTGAAGCGGCTACGGGTGTTGACCTGATTGTAGACGATACCCCGGAAGCAATTATTCTTTCTTCTTTTGACCCCCTTCGCCGGGAGGTAGCCCGTTTAAGCCTTCAGCGCCTTGTTTCCGATGGTCGTATTCACCCCGCCCGTATTGAAGAAGTGGTGGAAAAAACCAAAAAACAGATTGAAGAACAGGTAATGGAAATCGGTGAGCGCACCGTGATCGAACTTGGCATCCATGGCCTGCATAAAGAACTGATCCGTATGGTAGGACGAATGCGCTTCCGCTCTTCCTACGGACAAAACCTGCTGATGCACAGCCGTGAGACCGCAAATCTTTGCGCAACGATGGCGGCAGAACTGGGACTTAACCCCAAACTGGCCAAACGCGCCGGTTTATTGCACGATATCGGCAAAGTACCGGATGAAGAAAGCGAACTGAGCCACGCGCTCCTTGGTGCCAAACTGGCCGAACGATACGGTGAAAACCCGGCCGTAGTAAATGCCATTGCCGCCCACCACGACGAAGCAGAGATGCAATACGTGATCTCCCCCATCATCCAGGCTTGTGATGCCATCAGTGGCGCACGTCCGGGCGCACGCCGGGAAATCATGCAACAATACATCCAGCGGATCAAAGACCTGGAACAACTTGCCATGTCCTATAACGGGGTTGAAAAAGCATATGCCATCCAGGCCGGACGTGAACTGCGGGTAATTGTTGAATCAGAGAAAGTGACCGACCAGGATTCTGAAAAACTGTCGTTTGAAATAGCACAAAAGATACAATCCGAAATGACCTTCCCCGGCCAGATCAAAGTAACTGTGATCCGGGAAAAACGTACGGTGAATGTAGCCAGGTAAATTACCGGCAATCACCGGGCAGGCCATTTTGCGAAAATGAATGCTTTAAAAAAGGGTTTTGGGGCCATCCTCAAAGCCCTTTTAAATTAAAACACCACGGATTTCTGCGGGTTTTAGTTCAAAATCAGGTTGTTAGGAACACATTGAAACTCGTGAAAAAGAAGTAAAAACCAACTGCTCCGGCCGGTAATGGTGATCTGTAAACATGTACCGCTTTTTATTTGGAAAATAATACCGGTCGGCCTACCTTTGCCGTCCTTAAAATTGCAGATTATGAACGCGATCGCCTTTATACACGAACAAATGAGCGGTAAGAAAGAATTCCCGAAATTTAAAGCCGGGGACAATATCACCGTGAATTACAAGATCATAGAAGGAAACAAAGAACGTATCCAGTCGTTTAAAGGCGATGTGATCAAACGCCAGGGTCATGGCCATACTGCCAGCTTCACGGTTCGTAAAATTTCCGATGGAATTGGTGTAGAAAGGCTGTTTCCCGTGTATTCTCCCAATATTGACTCAATTGTAGTGAATAAAACAGGTCAGGTTCGCCGTGCCAAACTGTACTATCAGCGTGGCCGTAGCGGTAAGAGCGCACGTATCCGTGAAAAACGGATGGCTGTGGCTACTGCGGCTGCCCAATAAATCCAGCCTGGCCGCTGTTTCGTAACTACTTTACGAACGATATTTACAAAAGCTCCGTTCTGCGGGGCTTTTTTGTTAATGATCGGCAATTATAACCGAAATCGTCCTTTGTCTTTTATTAACTACTATCTTTGTTCTATAATCGTCTCTTTATGATACAAGATACTTTACTGGGTGTACTGGGCACCAATGAAATCATCATCATCCTGATCATCGTGCTGCTGTTGTTTGGAGGAAAGAAAATCCCTGAACTGATGCGCGGACTTGGAAAAGGAGTGCGTGAGTTCAATGATGCAAAAACCAACGTGAAGCGGGAAATTGAGGAGAGTACAAAAGACGTGAAGAACTCCGTCGAATAAGCTACGGCTCTCTGCCGATTTTCCTTACTTCAAAACGGTTAGCTTTTGTTTGACCATTCTTCTATTGAGCAATACCATGCCCAATTGCAGGAAGGTGTTATCACTTGTGAGCAGGCGGTAAACCATTACCTGCAGCGTATTCAGGAATCATCCCATCTCAATGCCTTTGTGGAAGTGTACGCAGATGAGGCACTTGCCCGTGCACGGGAATTAGACCAGTCTATTCAGTCTAAAAGTGCCCTGCTGCCTCTCCATGGTGTTGTGATTGGCATTAAGGATGTGATCGCCCACGAAGGGCATCATCTAACCGCCGCATCCGCAATCCTGAAAGGCTTCAAAAGCATTTATTCCGCTACTGCCATCGAACGACTTCTCCAGGCCGGGGCCATCATCATCGGCAGCCTCAACTGTGACGAATTTGCGATGGGATCCTCCAACGAAAATTCCGCCTATGGGCGCGTATTGAATGCGGCCGATAATAGCCGCGTTCCCGGCGGCTCATCCGGCGGTTCAGCCGTGGCCGTCCAGGCGGGCCTGTGCATGCTGTCTCTGGGCAGCGATACCGGTGGCTCCGTACGGCAGCCGGCCGATTTTTGCGGCATCATCGGCCTTAAACCCAGCTACGGGCGTATTTCCCGCTATGGACTGATCGCTTATGCTTCCTCCTTTGACCAGATTGGCATTTTTGGGCAGGTAGTGGCAGACGTGGCCCTGGCACTTGCCATCATGGCGGGCGACGACGGTATGGACAGCACAGTGTCGCACCGGCCGGTACCGGCCTACCAGCACCATTTAGAGCCCCAGGAGCGGCCTGTTTACCGGTTTGCGTACTTTGAACAGGCGCTGCTACACCCCGCCCTTGACCCTGAAATTAGCCGCCAGCTATTTGCTTTGATCGACCAGCTCCGCGCCGAAGGCCACCAGGTGGAAGCTGTGCCCTTTGACCTCATCGATTATATCGTTCCGGCTTATTACGTACTCACCACGGCAGAGGCCTCTTCCAACCTTTCCCGGTATGACGGCGTTAAATTTGGCCACCGCACCCCCGATAAAGAACTGGATCTCAATACCTTTTATGAAAAAACCCGCGCCGAAGGATTTGGAATTGAGGTAAAAAGGCGGATTATGCTGGGCACATTTGTGCTAAGCGCCGGTTATTATGACGCCTATTTCTCCCGCGCGCAGCGGGTTCGGCAGCTGCTTTGCCGCCAAACCGAGGCTATTTTTGAGAATTATGATTTTATTATAATGCCTACTTCCCCCAGTACGGCATTCCCTATCGGAGACAAAACAGACGACCCAATTGCCATGTATTTAGCTGATATTTATACAGTTATGGCTAATCTGGTTGGAATCCCCGCAATTTCCCTTCCTATTTTTCGGCACAGTAATGGCTTACCGTTCGGCCTGCAAGTGATGGCGGCCCGGTTTGAAGAGTTACCTTTGCTGCAGGTTTCCCAACAGCTTGTGAACAGGCACCGGAATACATCCAGCCTGGTTTAATCCTGTTTCTAAACCATAGAGAACATGAATTTTTTGTCGAAACGTATTTGGACACTGACCGCTTTGCTTGGAACGATCCTGGTTGCACCCGGACTAACGGGCCAGGCATGGGCGCAACCTTCAGCAGAACTGGGCCTCGATAGATTGACGGCCGCACCGGGTGATTCGTTGCTCCGGAAAGATTCCGGTTTGCTGGCAATGAACGACCTGAAAAAAGATTTCCGCACCATGGCAGTTGCGGATGAAGAACTTTCCAACCAGTTAACTTTTGACCACCTCAACCCAATGGCGGTAACCTTTGTAGAACGCTATATTGCCCGCAACGGCAAAGGCCTTCAAAAGATGAAAGAATGGGGGAAAGGCTACCTGGATATGATGGATGAAGTGCTGTCTGAATACGGGCTGCCGCGACAATTAAAATACCTTGCAGTAATTGAATCAGGTCTTAAAGTGAACGCCCTTTCTTTTAACGGCGCAGTTGGTCCCTGGGCACTGATGCCGGCCGCTGCACGCTCCTATGGGTTGAAAGTAACGCGGCATTATGATGAGCGAACTGATTATGTAAAGAGTACGCACGCCGCGGCCAAATTACTGAAAGACCTTTACGACCAATATGGAGACTGGCTCCTGGTAATTGCTGCTTACAATAGCGGCCCGGGCAACGTAAACCGTGCCATCCGGCTAAGCGGTAGCCGCGACTTCTGGACGCTTCAGTATAAACTTCCGCTGGAAACCCAGAACCATGTAAAGAAATTTATTTCCACCCATTATATAATGGAAGGCGAAGGTGGCATTACAACACTCACCAAAGCCGAAACGGCAAAGGCAGAACTGGCTCCGGTTATTAACCTGACAACAGATGAAATGACAGGATCGGCTGTTCAGTCGGTGTCGGGCCGCTATTGCGCAACGGTAATTGCCCGCTATGTAGATATGGAATTGCCAGAATTCAACCGCTACAATCCAGGATTTGACGCTTCGCTGGACGCCGGGAATACGTTCCAGCTGCGACTTCCGGCCGATAAAATGGATATTTTCCTGCAGAAGAAAGCTGATATTCTCAATGAATCATTGCAAACCCTGCTGAGAGCCAGCCGGTAATTAGCTGGACAACGCTTTTTTCATCGCCTCAGCTTTGGAAAGACATTCTTCCCATTCCTGTGCAGGATTACTGTACCAGGTAATCCCTGATCCCGCCGGTAACGAGAGATAATTGGTAGTTGCATTGTAAAGAATACTCCGGATCACCACATTAAAATCAAAATCCCCGCCGGGAGTAATATAACCAACGGCGCCGGAGAAAAGTCCGCGCTGTTGCTGTTCGTATTGCTCAATCAGTTCCATCACCCGCTTTTTAGGCGCGCCGGTCATAGAGCCCATGGGGAAGGTGGCGCGAAGGATGGAGGAAAGTGAAAGCCCGTCAGCAAGTTCTCCGCTAATAGTAGAAATAAGCTGGTGCACCTGCGGAAATGAATAAACTCCATATAATTCCTCAACCTGTACGGTGCCTTCCAGGCAAATGCGGGCCAGGTCATTCCGCACCAGGTCTACCACCATCACATTTTCCGACCGGTCTTTTGCGCTATTAAACAATTGATCACGTGCCTCAAGGTCCAGTTCGTGATTTCCGTGAATGCGGCGTGCCGTACCCT
The DNA here is from genome assembly GCA_048498035.1 of Bacteroidota bacterium. Lineage (GTDB taxonomy): Bacteria > Bacteroidota > Bacteroidia > Chitinophagales > Chitinophagaceae > CADEDV01. The sequence goes on from JBEHYT010000026.1 coordinate 14,749, forward strand.
TGATAGGCTGTGATAGAATATGATTACCGGATTTTTGCAGGAAACGTTCCGGGCTGGCGCAAAGCAGCCACTGGTCCTGGTGCCTGTAAAGTGCAGAGAACGGGTTGGGAGAAACCGATGAAAGCGCCCGGTAAGCAGTCAGCGGATCAATGCTTACATTCTCCGCGAAAAACTCCTGGCAGAAATTGATCTCGTAACAATCACCGCGTAAAATATGCTGCCGCAACTGTTCGATAATAGAGATGTATTGGTCACGGCTAAGGCGCGCCTGGATGGACGGACTTTCCCGCCGTTCCGGCAACGTTGGCTGCGTTGCCACTATTTCTTCCCAGGTGGCCAGTGGATCATTTGCAGTGATCGTAACAGATGTGGCGGTGAGCTGCACGACAAACTCGGGTTCAAAAAAGCATAGATCTGCAAACCCTGTAGATCGCGGATGCGCCGAATGGAGCTTTTCGATCTCGTTTTTTAATTCATAACCCAGGTGGCCAAAAAGCCAGGAAGGATAATCCGCTATGAAGTCGTCGAGGGCTGCCAGTGCGTGGCCTGCCGGTTGTTCAATAATTCTATGTACACCGGCTCCGGCCAGGCATTCCAGGGAATGAGGATGTAACTGGTACTGGTGATTGTCCAGGAAACAAAAAGTGTTGAACCGGGCTAACCAGTTCAACACTTTTTCTTTGATTTCGGTAAAATGACGAACCGGGAATGACCGGGTTGTCGATTTATTTTTCAAGCCGTTCAATTGCTGGTGGCTGATTAAAAATCATCATCTTCATCGTCGTCAAAGTCGTCTTTATCATTAAAGAGGTCTTTGAATTCGTCATCCATTTTAAAATCTTCTTCTTCTTCACCGCCGCTTTTCTTGGTGCCTGATTTTTTGCCCTTTGATTTGGGCAGGTCAAACTCCTCGAAGTCAGGATCCCAGCTGTCTTCTTCTTCGGGCTTATCCCAATCATCTACATCATCATCGCTTTCATCATCATCGTCATCATCATCATCTTCTTTTTTGCCCTTGGAAACTGCTTTTCCTTTTTTTGCGGGTTTTGCGTCTTCCTCGTCTTCCAAATCTTCATCGTCATCTCCTTCATCCTCTTTTTTAGTGGGTTTGGGAGCTGCTTTTTTTGCTGCTTCTTTTTCAGACGCGGCACTGGCTTTGCCTGTTGTTTTCTTTTCTTTATCGGATTTTGCTGCCATAGTGAAACAGGGTTGTAGCTGTAAAATTTCGGCGAAGTTTTTAATTAGCCAAATTTTTTAAAGGGAATTTTTGGTGATTAGTCAATGTTGATCAATTGATCCCGTCCGGGCCCGTTGGAAATGTAATGAACATTCACGCCCAGGTAATCATTGATAAAATCAACATATGTTTTCATGGTTTCTGGCAATTCCCCGGCAGTTTTTGCGTTGCTGCTTGGTTTATCCCACCCCTGGAACGACTTGTAAACCGGTTCCAGTTTCAATTTTTCCAGCCGGAATGGAATTTCAGTTGTTTCCTCGCCGTTAATTTTATAGGCCACACATACATCCAGTTGTTTGAATGCATCCAGTACATCGGCTTTTGTCATTACCAGTTTCGTAACGCCATTGATCATGCAGGCAAACCGGAGTGCCACCAGGTCAATCCAGCCACAGCGGCGCGGCCGGCCGGTGGTAGCGCCAAATTCATTACCGGTTTTACGAAGTTCTTCGCCGGTTTCATTTTCCAACTCGGTTGGAAAAGGTCCACCGCCTACCCGGGTGCAATACGCCTTTGTAACGCCAATTACATCTTTAATTTGCTGGGGAGCTACGCCCAGGCCGCTACAGACGCCTGCGGAAATAGTGTTGGAGGAGGTTACAAATGGGAATGTTCCAAAATCAATATCCAACATACTTCCCTGCGCGCCTTCTGCCAGCACGCGCTTACCCGCGCGAAGTTGGTCGTTGATAAAATATTCTCCGTTTACAATATTTAATTTGCGAAGAAATTCAACCCCCTCAAAAAATTCTTCCTCCCAGTTGCTGATGTCTTCATTAAAGGCAAAATTATCCAGCAACTTCTGGTGTTTCAAACGCAGTTTGATATAGGTAGTGGTAAAATTTTTATCCAGCAGATCACCAACCCGGATACCGTTACGACCGGTTTTATCCATGTAAGCAGGTCCGATTCCCTTCAGGGTAGAGCCTATCTTTTGCGTGCCTTTGGACAGTTCAGCTGCTTTATCCAGTGCGCGGTGGGTGGGCAGGATGAGATGAGTGCGTTCTGAAATAAAAAGATTTTTTTGCAAGTCAATCCCAAAGGAACCAACTGTGTCGCATTCTTTTTTCAGGGTAACAGGGTCCAATACCACGCCATTGCCGATCAGGTTTACGGTGTTGCTGTGAAACACACCCGAAGGTATTTGGTGCAACACGATCTTCCTGTCGCCTACGTACAGGGTATGCCCGGCATTGGGGCCTCCCTGGAAACGCGCAATAACATCATAGTCTTTTGCGAAATAGTCTACGATCTTTCCTTTTCCTTCATCGCCCCATTGGAGGCCGAGTAAAACATCTACAGGCATAAAATCTTATATATAAAGTGTGATAACGGCCGCAAAAATACGGGTTCGACAAAAAGCCACCGAATTAAATCGCATAAGTATTCTTACCGGATCAGCGTCACGGTGCCTTTCCGCGAAATTATTTGTCCGTCTACGGTAACTCCCTGTGCTTCCCACACATACACACCCGGATTTTGTTTGATGCCTTTGTAGGTACCATCCCAGCCCTGCCCTGTTCTAGTGGTCGAAAATAAAATTTCACCCCAACGGCTATATACCCGGAAAAATGACAATTCTTTGATCCCAACCGGGAACGGGAAAAACAGGTCATTTCTTCCATCTCCATTGGGCGTAAATGCGGTAGGAACATATAATTCCGGGCCTTTATAAACGCGTACTGTTACAGCCGCGTCTCCTTTGCAACCGGCGCTGGTAGTAGCGGTAACGCTATACTGGTAAACGGTTCCTGCAGCTCCTGCCGTAACCATGGGATCTGCAACAGCAGGATTATCCAGGCCAGTGGCCGGGCTCCAGGTATACTGATCTCCGGCCGACCAGGCATGCAGTTGAAATCGATCTCCGCTATTAACGATCGTATCTGCAGGGGAAACGCTAACATGGATCGGTGGCGTAACATGTACGAGCACAGTAGCTGGCGAAAGGGAAGAACAGCCATTGGCGCCTGTTACCGAAAGACTGTAAGTGATAGTTTGTGCGGGCGAGGCAATGGGATTGGCAACGGCCACATCATTCAATGCCGTAGCAGGCGACCAAAGATAACCTACTCCCCCGCTACCCTGCAACTGGTATTGCTGACCTACGCAGATATCACCAGGAGGACCGGCGTCCGGAACAGGGGCTGCCTTCACGGCAACGGCCACCTGTTCTTGTGCAGAACATTGTCCCAATTGAACATTTACCGTGTAGTTGGTAGTAGTGGTTGGACTGGCAACAGGGTTTGCAATGGATGGATCATTCAATGATGCAGAAGGCGTCCAGCTATACACTGTTGCATTGGAGGTAGCCAGCAATTGTACGGAGCCACCTTCACAAAAAGGAGCAACGGGGGCCACTGAAAGCGTGAGATTATTCGTGAGGCCTACTACGATTCCTGACACCAACGTACTACAACCATTTTGATCCTGCACCGTCACCGAATAAGAACCAGGGGTGAGTTGAAAAACCGGCGACGCCTGGAAGTCGGTGCCATTTATCGAGTACATATAACCTGGCGTGCCACCATTTGCGGTAACAGTGATAGTACCATCTGCTCCGCCGTTGCACGTGGCATTGGTACTTGTAGCTGATGCACGCAGCATGGCCGGTTGTGTTATCAGATTATTTCCAGCAATGGTTGTGCATTGATGAGCATCTTTTACATATACAGTATAATTTCCTGCCGGCACGGCAAATTGATTCGTTGATTGAAAATTTACGTTGTCCAGCGAATATTGAAACGGAGCCGTTCCGCCAGAGGTTGTTACATTAATCATACCATCTGCATTTCCGAAGCATTGCACCGGCGATACGGATGTATTTGCCTGCAAGACTGCGGGCTCCCTGATTACAAATGACACGCTACCCGTACACCCGTTACCATCCGTGAGATAAGCCTGGTAATTACCAGGTGCCAGGCCGGCAAAAAGACCTGAAAACTGGTAAGTAGTACCATCTAGTGAATATTGGTAGGGCGGGCGCCCTGCAGCTGGTGGATCCAGTTGAACACTTCCGTCAGCATTTCCAAAGCAACTAATATCATTGCTGGTAAATGAAGTTGTTAAGCCGGGTCCTGCCGGCACGATGATATTATTGCGTGTGCTGGTACAACCGGCACCATCCTCTACATTGATGCTATAAGTGCCGGGGGCGAGACCGGTAAATGTATTGGCCAGTTGAAAGGGCCCGCCATTCAGGGAATAACGAACCGGCACAATTCCACCGCCGGGGTTTACGGTAATTGCACCGTCTGATGCACGATTGCAGGAAGTGGGTGTAACGCTGGTGCTCACATTGAGGGTAGTGATCATATCTACCGTAACGGAGATATTATCCGTGCAAACGGATGCATCCGTAACTGTAACCAGGTAGGTTCCTGCAGGCAGGTTGCTAAAGAAATTGTTGGATTGTGGCGGTCCGCCATTGAGTGAATATTGATAGGGTGGAACGCCTGCGCCTGGAGGAATATCCACCACAATACTGCCAAGGCTTGATGTACACGGCGTGGGACGGGCTGTTGCAGTAGCCTGCAGGGAATTTGTCTTGTTTACATAGATGGTATCATAAAGATCAATCACGCCATTCCCGGTGCAGTTGGAATAAGTTGCATGCAACACACAAACACTTGCCGCTGTATTGGGACAGAAAGATGGAAAATTGACATTCAGGGTTCCCTGGACGGTTCCGGCGGTTACATTACCTGAAGCGGCCGGGCGGCCATTTACCAGCAAATCTGCAGACAGCAGCTGGGAGTTCCCGCCGGATGGTACAAAGCGGTATCCCAGGTTGAGGTTAGTGCCGCCCCATTGTGAACAGTTTTTACCGCGTGGCGAGGTGGAAGCGGTTCTGTCCATATTCTGAATAGCCAGTGTATTATATCCAAGATTGCTGCCCTGGCATTGCGGAGCATCTTTTACAAATACGTCAATGATGCCGGTGCTTTCATAAATAATAACCTGGTTGGTATTAAGAGATGATTGACAGTTTCTCTGGGGGCCGGGCCATAATGGCACTTTATAAAAATTGAGTACCATTCTCCGGCAAGGCGCTGTTCCCTCAATGATGTAATCAATACGACGGTCTGGAACAGAGCGACTGGTATCACCAGGATCAAGATCATGCATGACGGCGGCAATCAATGCGCCCGGATAGCGGGACGAAGGAAGCGGAAATGTGGCATTACCACGTATCAGCAATGGATCACACCATTGATTGGCCTGTGTTTCGTCGAAGCTGATGGTTCCGTTTGAACCAACCACAAATTTGTTATAGGTATTGCCGTAAAAACAAAAATCAAACGGCAGATTCTGCACTGCGCTATACGAATTGCCCGGCCAGCCGCCGGTAAAAGTGAGCCTGGTTACATCTCGGATGTCCGGTAGTGGTTCCGGATTATAAGGAATATCAACCACCCGGTAGCTGGTAGTTTGACGGATATCCGGGATGATAAAGTTTAGGTCTGTACAATTATGCGCGCAATCCAGGGTAATAACCGGATCGGCATCATCAGGAAAACATCCCTGTGCAGCGGCCTGGATCGAAAAGAGGCCCAGGAGCATTACAAGTAACCATCCTTTCATCCTGAATTATATTTTCTGCAGCGTTGTAATCTAACGGATCAGCGTAACCGTTCCGCGTTTTTTTATTGTCGTGTTATCCAGTGTTACTCCTTCTACCATCCATACGTATACACCACTTGCCTGTTCCACTCCACCCGTCTTTCCATCCCATCCCTGGCGCATCGTTGTTGTTGAAAACACCAGTTGTCCCCACCGGTTATATACACGGAAATATTTCAATTCCTTTATTCCGACCGGGAATGGGAAGAATGTGTCATTTTTTCCATCACCGTTAGGTGTAAATGCAGTGGCCACATAAATTTCAGGGCCCTTGTAAACACGAACCCGTGCAAATCCTACGCCTTTACATCCGGCAGATGTAGTGGCTGTAACGGTATACGTTACATCGTCACCAATGATGCCGGCTGTAACTACGGGGTTTGGAATAGTTGGATTGCTCAATCCCGTTGTTGGAGACCATACATAATTTGTTCCGGCAGAACTTGCCAGCAATTGGAATTGCTGCCCGGAATAAACTACCGTGTCGAATGGTGAAACATTTACTTTAATAGGAGGCGTTACGTTTACAATCACCTGCGAAGGTACCAGTGACGGACAATCATTCGCATCACGCACGGAAAGACTATAGGTCATTGTCCGGTCTGGCGTAGCCACCGGGTTAAAAATAGCAGGATCATCCAGGAAGGTGGAAGGCGTCCATTTATATTGTACTCCGCCGGAACCCTGAAGTTGGTATGACTGACCAAAGCAAATATCACCGGGCGGTCCTGCATCTGGTATCGGCGCTGTATTCACCGTAACTGTTACTGGCACATCGCGGAAACAGTTACCGCGTTCAATATGTGCTGTGTAGGTTGTTGTAACGGTTGGACTGGCAGTTGGATTGGATACCGTAGTACTGCTGAGCCCGCCTGCCGGTGACCACAAATAGTTGATAGCGTTGGATACAATATCAAGCTGAACACTGCTGCCTTCGCAAATTGTGGGGTTGGTTGGCGGTGTAAATGTGAGATCGTCCACTAACCCGACTGTAATATTCGGAACATTAAACGTACAGCCTTTGCTATCCTTGATATAAACAGTGTATGTTCCAGGTGTTGCTGTGAGTACATTACCACTTTGCCAGGTAGTGCCGTTGAGCGAATAGGACAGCGGCGCATTTCCGCCAGTTGCGTTCACAGTTATTTGTCCATCTGTATTGCACGCTGCATCCGCGGTGGTAGCTGCAGTTGCAGTGAGCGCGGCCGGTTCGGTTACAACAGCTGTTTGGGTAGTGGTGCAGAGATGCGCATCACGAATGGTTACCGTATAGCTACCGGCGTTTACGGTAAATACACTGGAAGATTGCCAGGTTACCCCGTCAAGCGAATACTCATATCCGGTTGTACCGCCGGAGGCAGTTACCGTTATTGTTCCGTTACTTTCCCCGTTACAAACCACAGGTTGAGTAGCCACGGATGCCGTAAGTACCGTTGGCTGGGCTATAATTTGGGTAATTTGACCAACGCAACCCGTTGCTGGCTCACGCAAGTAGATGGTGTAATTGCCAGCGGGAAGCGAGTTGAATGCCGTTGTGTTTTGCCAGATCGTTCCATCCAGCGAATATTCATACGGACCCGGGCCAGCCGGTGGCGTTACAGTAATTGAGCCATCAGCAACGCCGTTGCACGATGCATCCGTATGGGTGGCCGTAGTGGTAAGCACGGCACCGTCTGCAATCACGGCTGTAAACGGTGCGCTAATGCACCCGGAACCGTCCGTAATAACAAGCGTATGAGATCCTGATGCTAATCCTGTAAACGTATACGGTGCTGCTGCTGCAACGGGACTGCCTCCATCAATTGCAAATGTATACGGCGCATTGCCATTTGTTGGCGTTACGGTGATTGTACCATTGATGGCGCCGTTACAACTGGTGGCTGTTGTGGTTGTAGTAGCTGTAAGGCCTGCGCCCGAAGGAACATTAACAGTAATGGGTGCGCTGGCACAACCTGATGCATTGGAAACAACAATCGTATGCGAACCGGATGATAATAAGGTAAACGTGTACGGTGAAGGTGCTGTTACAGGCGCTCCGCCGTCAATAGCAAAACTGAATGGGCCTACGCCATTGGTAGTTGTAACGGTAATGCTTCCGTTGTTGGCACCGCTACAGGATGTTCCCACCACCGATGTTGTGGCGGCAAGTACAGGACCTGCGGGAACCGTAACCGCAATCGGCGCACTGGCGCAGCCTGATGCATTGGAAACAACAATCGTATGTGCACCGGACGGCAGATTGCTAAACGTATAGGGAGCCGGAGCTGTTATTGCGGCAGCGCCGTCAATAGCAAAGCTAAATGGCCCCACCCCGTTTGTTGGCGTAACCACGATACTACCGTCTGAAGCGCCACTGCAACTGGTTGCAGTAACACTGGTAGTAGCTGCAAGTACCGGTCCTGCGGGAACTGTAACCGTGATGGGTGCACTGGCGCAACCGGATGCATTGGAAACAACAATCGTATGTGAACCAGCCGAAATATTGCTGAAGGTGTAAGGAGCCGGGGCTGTTATTGCTGAGCCGCCGTCTATCGCAAAGCTAAACGGACCTACTCCGTTGGATGGTGTAACTACAATACTTCCGTCTGTAGCTCCGCTACAGCTGGTTGCAGTAACACTGGTAGTTGCCATCAGCACAGGTCCGGCAGCAACAGTAACGGGTATGGGAGTGCTCACGCAACCGCCGCTGCTCGTAATGACGATGGAGTGCGGCCCGGCCGGAAGGCCGGTAAACGTATAGGGAGCTGTTCCGCCCACAGCTGCGCCACCATCAATTGCAAAAGTATAGGGGGCAATGCCATTATCGGGAGAAACGGTGATCGTTCCGTCAAGTGCGCCGCTGCAGGATGTAGTAGTGGTTGTAGTAGTAGCCGTAAGCGCTGCACCCGATGAAACAGTCACGGTAATTGGCAGGCTGGAACAACCTACGCTTACATCAGTAACAACAATAGTATGACTACCGGAGGTAAGTCCTGTAAATGTATAGGGTGCAGGCGCACTCACCGGCGCGCCACCATCAATCGTAAATGTATAGGGACCGGTTCCGCTGGCAGGTGTAACAGTAATACTACCATCTGTAGCGCCGCCGCACGACGTAGCTGTTGACGTAGTGGTAGCAGCCAAAGACGCTCCGGCAGCCACTGAAACAGTAATTGGTGCGCTGCTGCAACCAATTGCCGTTGAAACAATAATGGTGTGAGCACCTGAAGAAAGATTGGTAAAAGTGTAGGGTGCGGGAGCAGAAACAGGCGTATTTCCGTCAATGGCAAAAGAAAACGGTGCGTTGCCCGTGGTAGGAGTAACGGTGATACTTCCATTGGAAGCGCCGTTACAACTGGTTGCAGTACTTGTAGTAGTAGCGGTAAGTCCGGCCCCTGTAGCCACCGTAACGCTGATAGGCGCACTTGGACAGCCGCTGCCGTCTGTTACGACGATCGTATGCGCGCCTGCTCCAAGCCCGGTGAAAGTGTAGGGTGCGGGAGCAGAAACAGGCGTATTTCCGTCAATGGCAAAAGAAAACGGTGCGTTGCCCGTGGTAGGTGTTACCGTTATAGATCCATCAGATGCACCGCTGCAACTTGTTCCCGTAGCTGTGGTGGTAGCCATTACCCCCGCACCGGCAGCCACAGTAACCGCTATAGTGGTTTGGCAGGATGAACCATCCTTGATGGTTACCGTATAGCTTCCGGCTGCAAGACCGGTGAAAATACCAGAGGGTTGAAATGCGCCGCTGTTTAACTGGTAAGAGAACGGCGCAACACCCGTAAGAGGCACGATGCTGATACTTCCGTTGTTGGATGTAGGACAGGAAGTTGCCGTAGGCGTTACTGTAGCGGTAGGGCCTGACCCAACAGGTACATTAGCAAAAGTACTGGTGGTGCATCCGCCGATATCTGTAACATAGATTGAATGCAGTCCGGCCGCAAGCCCTGTAAATGTATAAGGCGATGGTCCGGTTACAACCGGTCCGCCATCTATCACATATTGGTAAGGCCCTGCACCATTGATAGTAGTCACCGTAATTTGACCGTTGTTTATCCCCGCACAGGTGGTGGGAGTACTGGCGCCAGTCATAATCAGGTTATTGTTCACCCCAACGTTCACCGTAATTGTACTGGAGCAAGGCACACCGGAAGCATCAGTAACGGTGATTGTATGATTGCCGCCGGAAACATTATTGATTGTAATAGGGCTGGCGCCTGTTGTCAACGGACCTGCGCCATCTACCTGGCATGCAAAGGGTGCCGTACCAATACCGGGCGGAACGGTTACAGTTACAGTTCCACTCGGACTACCGCAACCGGACGCAGTTGTGGTGGCAGTTGCATTGAGGTTCAGGCTGCGATTTACCGTTACAGTGTCAATATTGGTAAGAATCTCGCCAGGAACATCGCAGGATTTAAAAGTGGTCACGATCTGGAAACTTGTCGCGCCTAATGGCGGACAAAAATTACCGAATTTAAGATCCAGCAGGCCAGGTGTTGTAGTTGCTGTATCGGCATTGGCGAGAAAAGTACCATCCATTGCCAGTAGTTGTGAATTGATGTAGGCGCTGGCGCCACCGCTCGGAACAAACCGGATACTTTCATTTTTTGCAGTCCAGGAGGTACCATTCTTTCCAGTAGCAGCTACCGCTTTCGTCCGTGTAAAATCCATTACGCCGGCAATGGCCTTGCTACCATTAGTCAGGTCAGACGAGCAAATCTTATTGGCTATATGGATATCGATTAAACCTGTTGATTCATAAATAACAATTTGAAAAGTGGCAGCCGTTGAAGCGTTCTGTCCGCATGACGTTCTATCATATGAACCAATGTGATAGAAGCTGGCAACAAAACGACGATAGGGTGCCACACCTTCTGCCCGCCATTCGATTTTACGATCAGCAGGGCAGGCGGACAGACGGGAATCAAGGTCCATGAATGCACCCATGATGGATGCCCTGGGATAGTTATCGCCATTAATGCCGTTGCCGCAGGTGCCATTGTCTGTTGATGGTATATAGGGAATCGGATGCGTAATATTCCACGCCGCCTCCCCGGTATTACAGGTGCTTGTCAGTTCATCCATGGTGATCAAACCATTGGAACTGATCACTACTTTATTGTATTGCGTTCCATAAAAACAGAAATTAAACGGTGTTACAAATACAATACTGTAATTATCATCCTGGTACATTCCCGGATCTTCATTTCCACCAGGAGTTACCCAGGCATACGGATCAAACTTTATCGGAACATAAATATAGTCCGTGGTCATTTTGATGTGCGGGATCTGGAAATTCATATCCGTGCAGGTTTGCCCGCAGGGCAACTCTACAACCGTATGATTGATATTAGTGGGAATATTACTCTGGGAGCTTGCGGTGAATACAAATAACAAAACGACAACAACCGACACAACTTTGCGCAAAGTGAGCCTCATATTGATTAACGTTAATTAGCGAACAGTTAGTTGAAGCCTTCAAGGTACGGATTTTAGGGCGATTTTTTTCGACCTTCGCCCCTGGCTTTTCCACAGCAGACAGAATATAAAATACTGATATATAGCTACTTAGCTGGAATGTCTTCCGTATCGTATCGTTCCACGGACTCAATACCCGGCAGATCACGGAGTTTCTGGACCAGCCGGTCCAATTCCTCACGGTCATGCACATACAACCGGATATTTCCCTGGAACAATCCCTCTTTTGCATCAATCGTCAATCCTGCAATATTGATCCGCAATTCACCGGAAATAAGATTGGTAATCTTGTTCACAACGCCAACATCGTCCATACCAACAATCTTAACGCCTGTGAGGAAGGAAATCTCTTTGTTGATCGCCCATTTTGTTTTTACCACGCGGTGGCCGTAATTGGCAAGCAGCTTCGCAGCATTGGGGCAGTTGGTGCGGTGAATAGTAAGCCCTTTTCCCGTGGTAATAAACCCAAACACGTCATCACCAGGAATAGGTTTGCAACAATTTGCAAGATTATAAACGATCCGGTCGCTGCTCTCGCCAAAAATAATCAGCTCAGTATCTTTTTTTGCGCCGGTTTGTTGAGGGTTGTATTCCGGCTTGGGCTCATGTACTTTTACCGGTTTTGGCGCTTCAATGCGATCTCCGGTTACTTTGAAATCCTTGATGTCCTTGAGATCAATATTTTTAACTGCAACCTGGTAAAACAGGTCGAGGTGCGAAGACAATTTATACCACTGCACCAGTTCTTCAATATTGTGCTGGTTCATGGCCGCCCCCATAGCTTCCAGCTTTCGTTGCACTGCATATTTTCCCTCATCTGCAACCTGCCGCTTTTCTTCTTTCAGCGCATCTTTAATTCGTCCGCGTGCTTTTGCAGTTACTACAAATGAAAGCCAGTCTTCCGATGGCTTCTGTTTGTTGCTTGTAATAATTTCAACCTGGTCTCCACTGCGTAATTTATGGCTAATGGGAACCAGTTTATGATTCACCTTGGCGCCAATCGTTTTCACGCCAATGGCGCTGTGAATCGAAAATGCAAAGTCTAGTGCTGTGGAACCAACCGGGAGCATTTTTACATCGCCCTTGGGCGTATAAACGTAAATTTCCTCGGCAAGAAAGCTGGTTTTAAAATCCTGCAGAAAATCAACACTGTCTGTTTCCTGGTTGCTGATCACTTCCCGGATTTGCTGGAACCATTTATCAAACCTGCTCTCGTCGGATGTTCCCTCTTTGTATTTCCAGTGTGCCGCCAGACCTTTTTCCGCAATTTCATTCATCCGCTTGGTACGGATCTGCACTTCCACCCATTTTCCCTGCGGACCCATCACAGTAGTGTGCAGGGCTTCGTAACCATTGCTTTTAGGATTGCTAAGCCAATCACGAAGGCGCTCTGGAGAGGGTGTGTATTCATCCGTGATCATCGAATATACTTTCCAGCAATCTTCTTTTTCGCGCTCCGGCGGTGAATCCAGGATGATGCGGATGGCAAATAGATCGTAGACCTCTTCAAAATCAACCGCCTTTTTTTTCATCTTATTCCAGATGGAATGGATACTTTTTGGCCGGCCATAAATTTCAGCTACCAGTCGCGCACGCTCCAGTTTCTCGCGGATCGGTTTAATAAACTCGTTGATGTATTTAGTCCGCTCCCGCTTCGTCTCCGCGAGTTTTTTTGCAATCTCACGGTACGTGTCCGGCTCCATGTATTTCATGGCCAGGTCTTCCATTTCTGTTTTGATGGTGTAAAGTCCCATCCGGTGCGCCAGCGGCGCATACACATAAACCGTTTCGGAAGAAATCTTCAATTGCTTTTCACGCTTCATGCTATCCAGCGTGCGCATATTATGCAAGCGGTCTGCCAGTTTGATCAATATCACGCGCGGATCATCCGTAAGCGTCAGCAGGATTTTCTTGAAATTCTCCGCCTGTTGCGAAGCATTTACATCAATAACATTGGAAAGTTTGGTCAGCCCGTCCACGATCCGGCTTATCTCACCACCAAATTCCCGTTCAATATCATCCAGGGTAACATCTGTGTCTTCCACGGTATCATGAAGGAGCGCACAAATGGAGGAACGAACACCCAGGCCAATTTCTTCCACGCAAATTTTGGAAACCGCCAGCGGGTGCAGAATATAGGGTTCGCCGCTTTTGCGGCGCATGGTCTTATGCGCCTCGGCCGACATCTCGAACGCTATGCGTATCAAGTCTTTATCTCCAGGTTTGAGCTTCGTTTTCAGGGCACGGAGCAGGGAACGGTATTCCCGCAGGATCAGCTTCTTCTCCTGTTCTTCATTCAAATTGTATTTCGGCAGCTGCGCAAGGGTCTCCATATAATGTAGTCTACGAATTTACGTAAAAGGATGCTTTAACCCTATTTTTAGGTTAAATGCCCTACATTTGCAGCCCCTAAAGCAGCAGGCCCGGGCGGCTGGTGGCGTTCAACGCCAAATCCATTGCCGAAAGCCTGCAACCTGACCCGGATGTGGTGAAATTGGTAGACACGTCAGACTTAGGATCTGATGCCGCAAGGTGTGGGGGTTCGAGTCCCTCCATCCGGACTGATAAAAAAAGTGAAAATTGAAAATCTGCATCGAAAACCGTTGACGACCCTGCACGGCCCGCCTGCGATTTACGATTTTCACTTTTGTATTTTAAATTTTGAATTAACAAGCATTTATGGCTACAGTTACCAAAGAGAAGATCGGTCCCCTGCATGAAAAGCTGACCGTGAAGCTGGAAAAGACCGATTACCTGCCCTCTTTTGAAAAAGCACTGAAAGATTATAGCAAAAAAGCCAATATACCGGGTTTCCGTAAAGGAATGGTTCCTGCCGGGCTCATCAAAAAGATGTACGGCAACTCCCTGTTTACAGATGAAGTTCTCCGCACAGTAGATAAAGAACTGATCGGCTACCTGCAGAATGACCAGATGGACATTTTTGCCCAACCGCTGCCGCTGGAAAATGAAATGCCGCAGTTTGACATGAACAACCCCGGTGAATATACCTTCAACTTTGAAGTGGGCATGAAGCCGGATTTTCAACTGACAGACCTGGCCAAAGCACCCATTACACGCTACGTGGTGAATGTAACGGATGAAATGATCAACAGCGAAGTGGAACGCCTGCAAAACCGCTACGGTAATATGAAAGACCTGGATGCGGTAGACAGCGAAGACAACGTGATCAATGTAGTATTCCATGAAGCTACCGCTGACGGACAGCCGGTGCAGGAAGGCGCCACAAAAGACAACTCTCTGCTGGTAAAATATTTTGCTGAATCAGCCCGCCCGCAATGGATGGGAAAAAAAGCAGGAGATGTTGTAACCGTGCAACTGAAAACTGCATTTGATGAAAAAGAACGGGAATGGATCCTGAGCGACCTCGGCATGAAAGAAGCCGCAGGTGCCGATGAAAAATATTTCAATATCACGATCACCAAAGTTGGACAACTCGAAAAGAAAGAGCTGAATGAAGAATTTTACAACCAGCTTTACCCCGGACAGGATGTAGTAACGGAAGCCGACTTCCGCAACAAGATCCGCGAGGAAATCCAGAATTACTGGGCAGCACAGGCCCGCAACCAGGCGCAGGATCAAATTTTTCACGCCCTGGTAGATGATACTCAAATTGAGTTCCCGGAAGGTTTCCTGAAAAAATGGGTAAAAACACAGGGCGAAGAGCCAAAAACGGACGAACAGGTTGAACAGGAATTTCCCACCTTCCTGAAACAGTTGAAATGGACCCTGATCACTGATAAAATTGTACAGGACGCAGCTATTAAAGTGGACCCTGATGAAATCCGGGCATTTGCCAAACAACAATTGTTCAGTTATATGAATGGCGCCAACCTGAGTGATGATCAACCCTGGGTGGCTGACTATGTAGAAAAAATGATGAAAGACCGCAAATACGTGGAAGATTCCTACACCCGCATTCAAACGCAGAAAGTATTTGAATGGGCAGAGGGGCAGGTAAAACCTACCGACCAGGCGATCAGCGCAGAAGATTTTTCAAAAATGGTAGCTGAACACCAGCATGATCACCATTGATAAAGTGATTTTCATTTATATTTTACCGCCGGCCTTGCGCCGGCGGTGCTATTTTCTGTCATTTCGTCCTGAATCTCCCGTCCCTGTCAGCCAATTTTGTGGTTTTACCATTTGGACGGATATTTGATGAATTGGAACAGGTCTGTACCATTAGAAAGGACAACCCCATTCATTTCATTAATTATTTACCCGTATGGCTTTTAACTCTGAATTTGAGAAATATGCCGTGAAACATCGCGGCCTTTCCAGCAATACACTCAATAGCTACGCATCTCACCTGGTAACTGCTCTTACACCAAATATCATCGAAGAACGACCGATGAATGTGGCTGTAATGGACGTTTACAGCCGGCTGATGATGGACCGGATCATTTTCCTGGGCTACCCCATCAATGACGAAGTGGCAAATATTGTAACAGCCCAGTTGCTGTTCCTGGATTCAACAGATCGCGCCCGTGACATTAACATGTATATCAATAGCCCCGGCGGAAGTGTATATTCCGGTCTCGGCGTATACGATACCATGCAATTTGTAAGTCCTGACGTATCTACGATTTGCATTGGCGTGGCAGCCTCCATGGCCTGTGTGCTGCTCGGGGCTGGAACAAAAGGCAAACGCGCGGCGCTGAAACACTCCCGTATTATGATGCACCAGCCCAGTGGCGCCATTGGCGGGCAGGCCAGCGATATCGAAATCACTGTGAACGAGATCCGCAAACTGAAATCTGAATTGTATGAAGTGATCAGCAACCATACCGGCAAACCGGTGAAACAGATTGAAAAAGACTTTGACCGGGATCACTGGCTCACTGCAATTGAAGCCAAGGAATACGGACTGGTGGATGAAGTATTACTCACCAACCCACGGAAATTAAAACAGGAAGGAAAATAAGGTCGTACTCAAAATAATTATACTATGAATCAACGAGCATTCCTATACAACAACTGGAAAATGGACGAAGAAGAAGTACCCGAACGTGAAGATAAACGCGACGACCTGGTGATGCTGAACAAACGCCTGGAGCGCCTGTTCTTTGACAGAAGAGCGGTTTATCTCTGGGGTGTGGTAGACGACAAATCAGCACGCGAGGTAACCACAAAATTACTGTTGCTGGAAGCCGACAAACCCGGTACGCCCATCGACTTTTACATCAACAGCCCGGGCGGTGTTGTAACCAGCGGTATGGTGATTTACGACACCATGCGCATGATCTCCAGCCCCGTGCATACTATTTGTATGGGCCTGGCCGCTTCCATGGGAAGTATCCTGCTGAGCGGCGGAGTAAAAGGTCAGCGTAAGATCTATCCGCACGGCGAAGTGATGATCCACCAACCGTCATTAGGTGGTTATATCCAGGGAGTTAGCGCCGACCTGGAAATCCAGGCCAAACAAACCAAGCGCGTAAAAGAGATCGGAGCTAAAATTCTGGCCGAGAATACCGGAAAAACAATTGCCCAGATCATGAAAGACTTTGATCGTGACTACTGGATGGATGCGAAAGAAGCAATTACTTACGGTATCGTGGACGAAATTGTTGAAAAAATATAATTTGCTGATAAACAGATTATTAGTTGTTAAAAGACAAATAAAACCGTCCGGAACCGGGCGGTTTTTATAATTTTGTAACTACGAACGTGTTCTTCGTTCGTCTTACTAAGAAAAAGAAAATGGCGAAAAACCCTTTACATTGTTCTTTTTGTGGTCGCAGCAGGGATGAAGTTAAGATCCTCATTGCGGGCCAGGAAGGGCATATCTGTGAAAATTGTGTGGAGCATGCGCGGGAGATCATCGACCAGGAATTGATGGTAAGGGATGAAAAAGCACCCTCTTCCTTTAAGCTGACCGTAAAAAAACCCATGGAAATCAAGAAGTTTCTTGATGAGTACGTGATTGGCCAGGACGAAGCCAAAAAAGTACTTTCCGTTGCGGTTTACAACCATTATAAGCGTCTTCAGCAAAAATCAAACGAGACGCCGGCCGGGGAAATCGAGATTGAAAAGAGCAATATTATTATGGTGGGTGAAACCGGTACCGGTAAAACCCTTCTTGCCAAGAGTATTGCCCGGATGCTGAATGTACCCTTTACAATTGTAGACGCAACCGTGTTTACAGAGGCGGGGTATGTAGGTGAAGACGTGGAAAGCATTCTTACCCGGCTGTTACAGGTTTGCAACTACGATGTAGCTGCTGCCGAGCGCGGTATCGTGTACATTGATGAGATCGACAAGATTGCCCGGAAGGGCGATAATCCATCCATCACCCGTGATGTAAGCGGTGAGGGCGTGCAGCAGGGTATGTTGAAATTGTTGGAAGGAACCGATGTACTGGTGCCCCCACAAGGCGGACGCAAACACCCCGAACAAAAACTGATTAAGATCAACACGCAAAACATTCTTTTCATTTGCGGTGGAGCCTTTGACGGTATTGATCGGATCATTGCCCGCAGGGTGCAGACGAATACAATCGGGTTTAATGTAGATAAAGAGCAGCAGGAAGATATGAAAAAGCACCTGCTTCGCTATGTGAATCCGACCGACCTGAAAACATTCGGCCTGATACCGGAACTGCTGGGTCGTTTGCCGGTTGTTACTCACCTGGATCCCCTGGACGCCGACGCATTGCGCGCGATCCTTACAGAACCAAAGAACGCCCTGATGAAACAATACAAGCGGCTGTTTGAACTGGAGAATATCCAGTTGCTGGTAGAAGATGATGTACTTGATTTTATGGTAGAAAAAGCCGTGGAATACAAACTGGGCGCACGCGGTCTTAGAAGCATCTGCGAAGGTATCCTGACCGATGCAATGTTTGAACTGCCTTCTTCCAAAGAAACGCGGTTTGTACTCGACCTGGATTACGCAAAACGTAAATTTGACAAGAGCAAACTCAGCCTTCTGAAAGTGGCCTGAGAAAAAAGATAAAATCTTCCCCCGGCTGTCCGGGGGATTTTTTTTGCTATTCCGATAGAAAGACGGAACTTTTCCACTACTATTTTTCACCTCTTAAATCAACGATCGTGCAGGAACTAATTGACAAGCTGAAGGCAGAAGCAGGGCTCACTGATGAGCAGGCCAAAAAGGCTATTGAAGCCGTAAAGAATTTTGTGGTTGAAAAATTCCCGATGCTGGAAGGCGCCGTTGGCAATATTTTTAATTGATAAGCATCGTTATTTCAGAGCCTGGAAATTACATGGTTCGAATTTGTCGGAACTGCTGTGAAAACACGGCAGTTTTTTTATGAAAAAGCCCCGCCGATGGCGGGGCTGGGTGGGTACTTCGTTTTTTTGGTTTTTCCTCGTCTGTCAAAGGCAGACCGTCCTTTCGAATTTATTTATCAGCTGCAACCACCCTGGTTGCCGCAATTCAGGCATTTGTAACAGGTGCCGCTGCGCATCATGATATGACCGCATACATTACATGCCGGCGCATCACTTTGCATATTTTTAGCAGCTGTATTTACTGCATCCATTCCACCATCCGCCTTAGCCTGCTGGGCCACACGTTGATTTTTTGATGGCTGGGGAGACACGGAACCGGATGATGGCGTTACCCGCACGCTTGACAATTCAGGCTGTTCCACGTATTCCAGAGACGTGGGAATTTCATCCCAATCATCGGCACCGGTGTTCATCACTTCTGGCTTGTCAAGCACGTGCACCAGGTCGGTACGCCCGAGGTATTCATATCCCAACACGCGGAAGATAAAGTCAACCAGGGATGTTGTGGATTTAATATTCGGATGTTCTACGAAGCCGGAAGGATCAAATTTGGTAAATGCAAATTTATCTACAAACTCTTCCAGTGGAACGCCGTATTGCAGACCGATGGAAATAGCAATGGCAAAGCAGTTCATCATACTGCGCATAGTAGCGCCTTCTTTCGCCATATCGATGAAAATTTCACCTAATGTACCGTCATTGTATTCGCCGGTGCGCAGGAAGATGGCCTGGCCATTGATCTTTGCTTTCTGGGTAAATCCACGGCGTTTGGCAGGTAGCGAACGGCGTTCAACGATGCTGGCCAGCTTGCGTTTCAGTTTCGTATCCGGCGAAGCCTGCACACGTTTCTGCACTTCTTCCAGCAATTCTTCTACCGTCAGTTTTCCGAGGTCAACGATATTGGAAATGGTGGCAGATGTATCTTCTGCAACGTTTGCGGCTGCGGCGGATGTATCTTCTGTTTTTTTCTTCTTGTCGCTTTTGGTGCTGAGCGGCTGTGATAATTTTGAACCATCGCGGTAGAGCGCGTTGGCTTTTAATCCCAGTTTCCAGCTAAGATAGTAAGCGTCTGCAATTTCTTCTACAGTTGCTTCGTGCGGAAGATTGATCGTTTTGGAAATGGCGCCGCTGATAAAAGGCTGTGTAGCGCCCATCATACGGATATGGCCGTGCGCATGAATATAGCGCTGACCTTTTTTACCACATTTGTTGGCGCAGTCAAATACGGGAAGATGTTCTTCCTTCAGGTGAGGCGCTCCTTCCAACATCATGGTGCCACATACATAATCATTGGCCGCCTCAATCTGTTCGTCGGTAAACCCGAGCGCTTCCAGCAGGCTCCATTCAAAATCATTGTATTGTTCGGGCGTAAATCCGAGACGCTGCAGGCATTCTTCACCAAGCGTATATTTATTAAATACAAAGCCAATTTCAAAAGCCGTAACTGCAGCAGCATCCAGCCTTTTGATTTCTTCGGCAATAAAGCCTTTTTCGCTCAGTACCTGGTGATTGATATACGGAGCACCGGCAAAAGATGCCGCACCAACTGCATATTTGATAATTGCATCAGTTTCCTTCTCGGAATAACCAAGATTTCGCAATGCAGCAGGTACCGACTGATTGATGATCCTGAAATATCCGCCACCGGAAAGTTTTTTGAATTTAACCAGCGCAAAGTCGGGTTCTACGCCGGTAGTGTCGCAATCCATCACCAAACCAATTGTACCGGTAGGTGCTATTACAGTAGCCTGTGCGTTACGATAGCCATATTTTTCGCCCATTTCCACTGCATCGTCCCAGGCTTTGCAAGCGGATTTCAGGAGATAATCAGGGCAATATTTTGCTTTAATACCAACCGGTTTCAGGCTCAGGTTCTCATATTCGTCAGCATCATAAGCAGCCAGTCGATGGTTGCGCATTACACGCATCATGTATTGTTTGTTCTCTTCATAACGTGGGAATGCGCCCAGCGCTTTGGCCATTTCTGCAGATGTGCGATAGGCAATACCCGTCATGATGGCTGTAATTGAACCCGCAATAGCACGGGCTTCTTCGCTGTCGTACGGGATGCCGCTTACCATCAGCATCGTACCCAGGTTAGCATATCCAAGACCGAGTGTGCGGTATTCATAACTCAGCTGAGCTACTTCCTTTGATGGGAACTGGGCCATCAACACTGAAATTTCAAGCACTACCGTCCACAAACGGCAATTGTATTCATATCCTTCAACATCAAATGTGTTAGTAGCAGCATCGTAGAATTTCATCAGGTTTGCCGAAGCAAGATTGCAGGCCGTATTGTCCAGGAACATGTATTCCGAACAGGGGTTGGAGGCGCGGATAGGGCCACCGGCCGGGCAGGTATGCCACTCATTGATGGTGGTATCATATTGGGTGCCGGGGTCAGCACAACGCCAGGCTGCATAGGCAATTTGGTTCCAGAGCTCACGGGAAGGAACTTTCTTCATTACACGACCATCCATTCGTCCTTTCAATTCCCAATCTTCATTCTTTTCCAGCTTTTCAAAAAATGAATTCGGTATCCGAACCGAGTTATTGGAATTTTGACCGCTTACGGTACGATAAGCTTCACCTTCGTAGTCACTGGAATATCCCGCATTGATGAGCGCTCCAACCTTCTTCTCCTCTTCTACTTTCCAATTGATGAATTGGACAATTTCCGGGTGATCCAGGTCCAGGCAAACCATTTTGGCGGCGCGGCGGGTAGTGCCGCCGGATTTAATTGCGCCTGCGGCGCGATCACCAATTTTCAGGAAACTCATCAGCCCGGAGGATGTTCCACCACCGCTCAGCTTTTCGCCTTCGCCACGCAGGTTGGAATAGTTGGTACCAACGCCGGAACCATATTTAAAAATGCGGGCTTCGCGTACCCACAGGTCCATGATGCCGCCATCATTGACCAGGTCATCATCCACGCTCAGAATAAAACAGGCATGAGGTTGGGGACGCTCGTAAGCCGAGGTTGATTTTTTCAGTGCTCCGTCTGCCGGATCCACGTAATAATGACCCTGCGGTTTGCCGGCAATTCCATATACTTCGTACAAACCGGTATTGAACCATTGGGGTGAATTGGGAACACACATCTGGTTCAAAATGGAATAAACCAGTTCATCATAGAAAACCTGCGCATCCGCACCAGACGCGAAATAGCCATACCGTTCTCCCCATACGCGCCAGCAATGCGCCAGGCGATGGGCTACCTGTTTGGCCGATGTTTCCCTGCCCAGGCTTCCGTCTGCCTGGGGAACACCCGCTTTGCGGAAATATTTTTGCGCCAGGATATCGGTGGCAATCTGGCTCCACTGCTTAGGCACCTCCACATTGTTCATCTCAAACACAACTTCACCAGTCGGGTTGCGGATTACCGACGTTCGGTAATCGTATTCAAACTGGTCAAACACACTTACATCGTCTCGGGTAAAGCGACGACTGAACTGCAAACCGCTTGGGGCGGTAGCCTGCTTCTTATTTGCCATAACAGAGAGAATTTTGTTGGGTTATTGGTCCTGGTTTTCAAACGGTCCCGCTCTGGCGAGAGGTCTCTTACGAAACTATTTTTTTATACTAAAAAATCAAACCTTCAAATATTAACATTGTGTGGAAAATGAATGAAAACAGCCCGAAGTGCTTTACTGTTGGGCATTACACAACTTCTTAACATCCAGGTTTCGGGAGTATGGCAAATTTTTTTTGGTGGATTAGATATTTCGCCACAATTCCTTTTTGTTCCTAACCCGGCATTTAAAATGCCGGGTTAGGAACGATCTCATGCCGGGTTAGGAACGATCTCATGCCGGGTTAGGAACGATCTCATGCCGGGTTAGGAACGATCTCATGCCGGGTTAGGAACAAGTGTTCATGCCGGGTTAAGAACGATCTCATGCCGGGTTAAGAACGATCTCATGCCGGGTTAGGAACGGTGTCATGCCGGGTCGGGAACAAGTGTTCATGCCGGGTTGGAAACAGTGTTCATTCGGAGTTGGAAAGAAGATTCTTCCTTTCTTTGCAACATGAAACCAACAACAATCCTTCGTACCCTACTTGTTTTTGCGATCATCAAACTCGCCATCGCACTGGAAACAAATGCCCAAACACAGTTTGGCGGCTGGGTAGCCGATTTCAACACCATAAAACTGGGCAAAAAAACAAGTCTGCACTCCGATTTTCAACTGCGAAGTACCCATCAGTTAAAACATACACAAACGCTGCTGTTGCGCGCGGGACTAAACGTAAAAACGGGAAAAAAATTTACCCTTACGGCCGGTTATGCCTACATCCACAATCGCCGAACCGTAACTGGTGTTTCAGGCTACACGCCAGAACATCGCCTTTGGCAACAGGCTGTATTTGCTCATTCCATCAAACGGCTTTCTGTTAGCCACCGGGCCCGGCTGGAGCAGCGATTTATCGGGCGGCCTGTTGTGCAGGCTTCAGAATTGCAAACAAACGGAAGCGTGTATGCCAACCGGTTTCGCTATTTCAACCGCAGTGTATTACCCCTGCGCAAGAGTGCCGCTTTTGGCAAAGGAATGTTTGCAGCCCTGCAAAACGAGGTCTTCATCAATTTTGGCAATACCAGCACCGTAAACGGCGAATATTTCGACCAAAACCGCTTTTACCTGGCCACCGGCTACCGCCTAAATCCCCAGACCGATCTCGAAATTGGCTATATGAACCAGTACATCAACGGGCGGGGAAGCGCATTTACCAACAATCACATCATCCAGGTAGCCGGATATTTACGTTTATAGAATTACCTGTCGATAAACGCCTGGGCCTTAAGCCTGGCTAATTGAAAGCAAAAGGACGGCCCGGAAGGGGTAGCTTTTTCGCCGAATCCTTTGTTACTCAAAAACTTTTCGGCATTTTTGCATTAATCAACCGGTACCGGATGAAGTCAGTCATTTACCATTCCTTATCAGAAAAAAAGAAACGCGGCCAAAAGTCTTTTGCCGTGCTGATAGACCCTGACAAGGTCAATGCATCCATCCTGGATGAACTGATTGAACTATCTACCGCGGCAAAGGTGGATTATCTCCTGGTAGGCGGCAGCCTGGTTATTTCTAACCACCTTGATGAATGCGTACAACACATTAAGCGAAATTGCGATATCCCGGTTATCTTGTTTCCCGGAAGTCCTTCCCAGGTTAGCAAATATGCGGATGCCCTGTTATACCTCTCCCTCATCTCCGGCCGAAACCCGGAATTGTTGATCGGTCAGCACGTGGTTTCTGCCCCGTTTGTGCGGCAGAGTGGTTTGGAAATTATGCCAACCGGATACATCGTTGTGGATGGTGGCGCACCCACAACGGTTTCTTACATTAGTAATGCGGCTCCTGTTCCTGCTGATAAAAATGAGATTGCCATGTGCACAGCCATGGCCGGTGAAATGCTGGGCATGAAGTTAATCTATATGGATGCGGGCAGCGGCGCCAAAAGACCCATTACGGAAAGCATGATTGAGGCTGTTGCCAAGCATATCGAGGCCCCGCTCATTATTGGAGGTGGCATCACAGATCCCGAAAAAGCCTATCTCAATTGTAAAGCCGGCGCCGACGTCATCGTTGTAGGCAATGCAATTGAAAAAGACGCTTCCCTCATCCGCGAAATGAGCGCAGCCATTCATTCCATTCCTGTAAAAGCAGGTATTTAATTTTCCGGTAGTACTTTCACCTTACGCTTTTCAAGGCTTTTCCAGCCACACATAAGCCCGTTCACTCGGATATTCAACTTCGGGATAAGGCTGTCGTACCAGCGCCTCCCTGACCGTAAAACCAGCAGCACGTGCCAGTTCCAGCACCTGTTGGAGCGAAAAGAAGTAAAAATCGATATCAACCGCCTTGCCGAGCAATTCATCCCGATGCAACGACCCTGCGCCAACATGAAACGAAAAAAGAAAAGCACCCTTCGCTTTTAATACCCGAAATATTTCTGCAAACGCCACCGGTAGATCGCTTATTTCAAAATGAACAATAGCATAAAACGCTACCACAGATGCGAAATGCTGGTCAGCAAATGGCAGTTGCAACATATCCGCCACTTCAAACTGCAGGTGCGGATGCATCTCCCGCGCAACACGTATCATTTCCACCGAAAGATCAGTGGCCAGCAACTGGCTTACGCCCCGCGACGCCAGGTAAGCCGCTACCTGTCCCGGACCACAGCCCAGTTCCAGCAACATTTCCTGATCGGTATGGGCATCAGCAAAAGCATTCAGCAACAGTTGGTCGAGCGGCTTCTGCGCTAACTCAAAAGCAAAGGCCGCCGCATAAGCATCCGCCGTTGCATTATAGCATTGTATAACATTGCTGGTATTCATATTGCCTAAATTCCGGCCTCATTACTTACACGCGCAGGAAATAAATAATCCGTGGATTGCTTTATTTACCACCCCGTCTTTCCCATAGCCATAAAAAAACTGCTCCTGCTCACTATTGCGCTGCAGCGAATGTTTCAATGAAGAACTGATACTAAGCGAAGAGGCATATCCATCCTGGATAGAAAGCACCCTGTTTACCGTTTTCCCGTTCATCATCACAACAAAGCCATGCGCTATAGCGTCATCACTGGCGCTGATCATTTGAACGCGATCTCCACCGGCACTTCGCAGAAATACACTTTCCGTTCCACGCAGTATTTCCAAATCCCACACATAGCCCTTGCGCGTTTGGCGGATCGGCAGTTTCACACTTCCATCTGCCAGGTGAAGCGTTAGTCCGCTACCCTGGTTATCCGTATATGCAAATACAGACAATGCTTTAATAGCAAGCGAAAGATTAGTAAGATCCGTGAGCTCCACCACGCTTCCCTTATTTTTTAATAGCACCGATTTTTTTTGCAGCGTAAGCACCGTTGTGTCGTAGGTAACCACATCTCCATAATACGGACGTAAAAAAGTAATGAACCTGCCGGCATCATCATACCAAACCATACTATCCATTGTGTGCATGCCCGTAAATTGTCCACCCTGGAATTCAAATACATTATTTCCCTCCGTAATACACGAAAGATGCTTCTCCGCATCATGGCAAATTCGTGGCGCCAACAGCGTGGGCGCCTGTGCCATCACTTTAAAAGATACGAGGAGCATTACCATCAGTGATGAATAAAAACGACAATTCATTTTTTTCAATTATAAATGAGTGAAACCGAAAGGGCTGTAATTTAAAAAGTCACGGACAATCCGTGACTTTTACTTTTTTTATCTGACAATTTTAAAATAATCCATATAGTTGTCCATCCACTTTGCTGATGATTTCGCCAAAATCCTCCTCCTTTTCAGCAAACTTGTTCTTATCCACGTTAATCACCAGCAGCGGGCCTTCCTTATACGTGTCGATCCATTTGTTATAGTATTCATTCAGTCGCTTCAGGTAATCCAGCCGGATGTTTTCCTCGTATTCCCGTCCACGCTTCTGAATTTGCCCTACCAGTGTTGGTACGGATGCATTCAGATAAATAAGCAGGTCAGGCGGCTCCACCAACGTTTTCAGTGTTTGAAAAAACTGGAAATAGTTATCAAAGTCCCTTTTGCTCATCAACCCCATTTCATGCAGGTTGGGGGCAAAAATATTTGCATCTTCATAGATGGTACGATCCTGGATAACGGTTTCCGTACCTTTTTGGATCTCTACCAATTGTTGCAAACGGCTATTCAAAAAATAGATCTGCAGGTTAAAGCTCCAGCGTGGCATATCCTCATAAAAATCCATGAGATAGGGATTGTGATCAACATCTTCAAAATGCGGAATCCATTTGTAATGCTTGCTGAGCATTTCTGTCAGCGTTGTTTTTCCCGCACCTATATTTCCTGCTACCGCAATGTGCTTTGGTTTTTTTGCTTTTGCCATCTTGTTGAATCAATCAGTATTACTAAAAAAGACATTGTTTATTAGGACTGGCGTTTCCGGGAAGCCAGTAAAATAAAAATAACTGCAACCGGAAGTGGTGCCCACCAGAATTCTTTCAATTCAGACAAATGAGAAGAGTTGCTGCCAATCAGGTACATGGCGGCGGCTGCCATCAGCGCCAATACGGCCGCCACCAGGAAAACTGTTCTCATACCATTTGCATTGAGGTGAAGAAAACGTTACTCTTAAAAGTAATGCAATTTCCAATACCTCACCTGCCCGTCTAAAAATAATTCAGCCCCATTGCTTCACGTACCGCTTTCATGGTAGCCTGCGCACTTTTGCGTCCTTTTTCGGCTCCCTTTTCCATCACTTCCTTCAAATACTTTTCATCATTTCGAATCGCATTGGCCCGTTCCCGGATGGGTGAAATAAACTGTACCATATCCTCGGCCAGTTGCTTCTTCATATCGCCATAGCGAATCGTACACTGGTTATAGTCGTGTTCAAATTTCCCGATCACTTCAGGTGCACTTACCAGCCGCATCAACGCGAAAATATTTTCGATATAATCCGGTTTTATCGAATTAGGTGTTTCCGGCCCCCCATCGGTTTTTGCCTTCATTACTTTTTTACGGATCACTTCGTCCGTGTCAGACAGGTATAACGTCGCATTTTGGTTCTCGCTTTTGCTCATTTTTCCCGCACCATCCAGGCTCGGCACTTTTACCAGCTCTGCACCATAATTAAAAGCACGTGGTTCCGGGAAAATATCACCATACCGGTGATTAAACCGGTTTACAAAATTTCTGGCCATCTCCAGGTGTTGTTCCTGGTCTTTTCCCACCGGCACCAGGGATGCGCGATGGAGCACGATATCTGCCGTTTGCAACACGGGATAGGTAAGCAGGCCCGCATTAACATTGTCGGGCTGCAATCTCACTTTGTCCTTGAACGTAACTGTTTTCTCCAACTCACCCACATAAGCCAGCATGTTGAGATAAAGATATAATTCAGAGGTTTCGTACAGGTGGCTCTGGCAATAAAGCGCTGCCTTGTCGGGATCCAGCCCACATGCAATATGCTCAGCCAACACCTGCCTGATGTTTGCCGCCAGCTCACTTGTATCCGGATGGGTGGTCAGGGAATGAAGATCGGCCAGCATGAAAAAACACTCATATTCGTCCTGCATTCGCACAAAATTCCGCAACGCCCCAAAATAGCTGCCCAGGTGTAAAAACCCGGTGGGACGAATGCCGCTCATGACGATTTCCTTCTTTTTTTCCATAGGCGGCGAAGATAGCGTAAACCCGGAATTTGGAAGCGTTTTAACCCGCTTCGCGGGGCGAAGAACGTAAAAATGGCCCTTATGTCAGCCTGCGTATATTTGCAACATGGAAGTGAATGACGCACTCATCAACAAACTGGCCCGCCTGGCGCGCCTGCGCTTTACCGACGCAGAGAAAGAAGGCATTAAAAAAGACCTGCAAAGCATGATCGGGTTTGTTGAAAAACTGGCTGAACTGGACCTGGCCAACGTAGAGCCGTTGTTGCACATGAGCGATAAGGTGAATGTATTGCGTGATGATAAGGTGCAAGGGTCTGTTTCCCGCGAAGCGGCACTTTCCAATGCACCGCTTGCCGATAATCAGTTTTTTAAAGTACCGAAAGTCATAAAAAAATAGCAATATGGACCAGCCATCAATTATCCATATTCAGGATATCCGTAAAAGCTATTTCATGGGAAAAAATGAACTGGCTGTATTGAAAGGCGTGTCCCTTGATATTTTCAAAAATGAATACGTAGCACTGATGGGTCCTTCCGGCTCTGGCAAAAGTACCCTGATGAATATCCTGGGCTGCCTGGATACGCCTACCGCGGGCTCCTACGTGCTGAACGGGCATGATGTAAGCACAATGGAAGATAACCAGCTTGCAGAAATTCGTAATCGTCAAATCGGGTTCGTATTCCAGCAATTTCACCTGCTGCCTCGTCTTACCGCCCTTGAAAATGTGGCGCTGCCACTGGTGTATGGAGGCGTAAGTAAAAAAACAAGGATGGACAAAGCCAGGCACATGCTGGACCTGGTAAATTTATCGGACCGCGCCCATCACCGGCCCAATGAACTAAGCGGCGGCCAATCCCAACGGGTTGCCATTGCACGTGCGCTGGTTAATGACCCGGCGTTGATCCTGGCGGATGAGCCTACGGGCAACCTGGATACAAAAACCTCTTACGAGATCATGCATATCTTTTCCGATATCCACAACCGCGGTAATACGGTGGTATTGGTAACCCACGAAGAGGATATTGCCAACCATGCACACCGGATCATCCGCCTGCGAGATGGCGTTATTGAGAGTGACCGGAAAAACAACGCGGATGTAACCGTATAATCCGGCACGGAACAGCAACATCCCGTTTAACTTATCAGCCAGCGTTATGAAGATTTATACAAAAACCGGCGACAAAGGAAAAACATCCCTCATCGGTGGCACCAAAGTGCCAAAAAGCGATCTGCGCATCGAGGCCTATGGAACTACCGATGAAGTCAATTCCTATATCGGGCTTTGTCGCGATCTTTTGGGCGACCCTCCCACCAGGAAAACGCTGCAGGAAATCCAGGACCGGCTGTTTACCATCGGATCGTCACTGGCCTGCGACCCGGAGAAAGAAACAAAGATGAGAATTCCCGATCTCCGGGAATCTGATGTTACCCTGCTGGAGAGCGAAATTGATATGATGAACACTACGCTGCCAGAGATGAAAAGCTTTATTCTTCCGGGTGGTCATCCCACCGCTTCTCACCTGCATATTGCACGTTGTATCTGCCGCCGGGCAGAGCGATGTTGCGTCCGGTTAAAAAATGAAGGTGGATTTGTGGATGAACTGATCCTGAAATACCTCAATCGCCTCAGCGACTACCTTTTTGTATTGGCGAGGTATGTTGTTTTCCAGCTCAATGGCGAGGAAATTCCCTGGAAACCGAGGGTATAGCCCATTACTTAGACAATAATGCCGTCTTTCATATGCAACACGCGGTCGCTCATCCCGGCAAGTTCCTCGTTGTGCGTAACGATCAGGAAGGTTTGATTGTATTGCCGGCGAAGGTCAGCAAAAAGCTGGTGAAGTTCCCGGGCATTGGCTGAATCAAGGTTACCGGTAGGTTCATCAGCAAAAATAATGGCCGGTTCGTTTACGAGGGCACGCGCAACGGCCACGCGTTGTTGTTCACCCCCGGAAAGCTGGTTGGGTTTATGACTTATACGATGGGAAAGATTCAGCATCTCCAGCAACTGGCGGGCGCGCTTTTCCACTGCCGATTTCCGGCTACCCGCAAGCCAACCGGGGATACATACATTCTCCAGGGCGCTGAATTCAGGCAACAGGTGGTGAAACTGGAATACAAAACCGATATTCCGGTTACGGAAAGCAGCCAGTTTGCGGGGTGATAAATCCCCTACCGACGTCCCGTTTACCGATACATCGCCCGTATCCGCCTTATCCAGGGTGCCCAGGATATGCAATAAAGTGCTCTTGCCAGACCCGGACGGCCCCACGATAGACGTGATCTCGCCCTGGCTAACCTGGATGTTCACACCCTTCAGCACCTCTACCAGGCCATAACGTTTGTAAATATTTTTTCCCTCTAACATGCAGCTATTTCCCGGTTTGTTTAATCAAATATCTGTAAATCAGGCCCGACACTCAAAAAAACAGGCCCGTTTTTGGCAAGCTTTTTTTTAAGAAAACGTTTCCAATGCTGTCAGCAACTATTGATTTGGAAAATTCGTTAATAAAGCTACATTTGCCGAAAATTTGGGGTGGTGTAGCCCAGATTTTACCTTATTCAAACAAATTTAAAACCCTGAGACGATGTTTTGGACACTAGAATTGGCCTCTTACCTGGAAGATGCACCCTGGCCGGCCACTAAGGATGAGCTCATCGACTACTCTATACGTAGCGGTGCCCCCATTGAAGTGGTGGAAAACCTGCAGGAACTGGAAGATGAAGGCGATGTTTATGAAACGATCGAGGACATCTGGCCCGATTATCCTACACAGGAAGATTTTCTTTTTAACGAAGACGAATATTAACGGCAACCGGCCTCCGGCAATATCATTAAAAAACCCCTCCGTTGGAGGGGTTTTCTTATTATTTGCGTTTCTTTCGTCATTTACTCCACACCCAGCTTTTCCATTACTACCGTGCTTACGCCGGTGGTGGAATAACCTCCATCATGGAAAAGATTCTGCATGGTCACCATTTTGGTCAAATCAGAAAACAGCGTAATACAGTAGTTGGCACAATCTTCTGCGCTGGCATTGCCTAATGGAGCAATAGCGTCTGCATAATCATAAAAATCCCCAAAACCTTTGATGCCCGTGCCGGCAGTCGTTTTTGTGGGTGATTGAGACACCGTATTAACCCGCACTTTTTTCTCCACTCCATAGTGATATCCAAAGCTGCGCGCAATAGACTCCAGCATGGCTTTGATATCGGCCATATCCGTATAAAACGGGTAAGTTCGTTGCGCAGCAGCATACGTTAGTGCTACAACGCTTCCCCATTCATTAATCGCATCCAGTTTACGGGCCACACTCAGCATTTTGTGCAAAGACATGGCAGACACATCAATTCCCTTCATGAAATAATCATAATTGGAATCAGTATAGGGAATGTTCTTGCGGATATTTACACTCATCCCGATGGAATGCAGTACAAAATCAATCTTTCCACCCAGTACTTCCTGTGATTTGGTAAACAGGTTGGTTAGATCCTCGATGCTGGTAGCATCTGCGGGAATGATCTCTGAACCTGTTGCTTCAGCCAGCTTTTTAATTTCTCCCATCCGCATGGCAATGGGGGCATTGGTCAATACAAACGTAGCACCTTCCTCATGTGCTTTTTCAGCCACTTTCCACGCAATGGAATTGGCATCCAGGGCACCTGTTATTATACCACGTTTTCCTTTTAAAAGATTATGCGCCATTTCAGTTGATTTAATACGGTAAAAATAAGGAGTTATCGCATTCGCTCGGCAGGAAAGAGCGTATGGATCAGCAATACCATCAAAGCAGTAACCACTAACATAGTCACAAACATCAGCAGGATGTAAACCAATAGCCGCTGTAGCGATGATTTAGGCTGAATGCGCCTGCGCAATAAAGAATCCACATAATAGATACCAACCAGGAACAAGATGATTAAAAGGCCGGTAATAATTTTTCCAGCTACATGCATAGGTTCCGTTTAGCGTTTTTCTCAACCGCTGATGAGTTCCCGGGCATTCTCCAATGCGGCAGCCGTGGGCTTTTCGCCACTCAACATCTGTGCAATCTTTGCAATCCGCTCTTCCGTTTCCAATACCCGGATACCGGTCTTCACCTGCACACCCTTGTTTTCTTTATATACAAACAGATGCCTGTCTGCCTTGCCCGCAATCTGGGGCTGGTGGGTAATACAGATCACCTGTCGCTGACCAGCCAGTTCTTTCATGATGATCCCCACCTGCCGGGCAGCTTCGCCGGAAATACCTGTATCTATTTCATCAAAAATAAGCGTAGGCAGATCGATTGATTGCGCTACGAGCGATTTGATGCAAAGCATAAGCCTGCTTAATTCACCGCCACTGGCCACCTTCCGGATTGGCAAAAATTGCCCGCTCTTGTTGGCATCAAATAGAAATTCAATATTGTCGGCGCCCCATTCACCCGGAGTACCTGTTCCCAGTTCCACTTTCAGTTTGGCATTGGGCATTCCCACCTGCACCAGCAATTTGTTCACTTTATCTTCCAAAGGCTTTGCCTGCTTTTTCCGCTGGGCGGAAAGAGAAGCAGCCAGCCTGGTTACCTGGGTCTTCAGGCGATCCTGTTCCTGTTGCTTTTCAGCAATTGCCACATCAATATCCAGTACAGCCTGCAATTTCTTCTCCAGGTCTGCCTGTATTTCCAGCAGCGCCGCGGTTGAATTAACGCCATGCTTTTTTTGAAGACGATATCCCAAAGAAAGCCGCTCACTCATCTGCTCCATCCGGGCCGGATCAAAATTGATATGACCGTTCACACGGTCAATCTCATCGGCAATATCTTTTACCTCAATCTGCGCAGCCTGCAGCCGTTGCAGTATAGCTTGCAACTCGGGCAATACATTCCCGTAGTTGGCCAGTTGCTGGTAAATGGCTTTCAGCTGCTGCACCACTGGTTGTTCATTCTCTTCCAGGTCAAAATACGCCCGGTTCAACGCTGATTTTATTCCTTCCGCATTGCCCAGCAATTTCAATTCAGCATCCAGTTCTTCCAATTCATTGTCACGAAAAGCAGCTTCTTCAAATTCCTGGAAAAGAAACCGGTTGTAATCGGCCTCACGGTTAAACTGCTGTTGTTGTTCCAATAACAGGCCCGTGGCTTTCTGCACGTCCTGCCAGCCCCGATAATAACCGGAATACTCCTGTAACAGCGTGGCGTTGCCCGCCAGCGCATCCAATACCTCACGCTGGAAATTGCTTTCACCCAGCGAAAGCGTATCAAACTGGCGATGTAAGTCTACCAACAATGCCCCCAGCGCGGACAACTGCGACAGATTAACCGGCGTATCATTTACAAAAGCGCGGGATTTGCCGGTACTGGCAATCTCGCGGCGGATGACCACTTCATTGGCCTCGTCCAACTCTTCCCGTTGCAGGAATAGTTTTACCGCCGTGTAATTCCCTGCGTCAAAAAAGCCTTCCACTACCATCTTCCGGTCTTTGTGCAGCAATGCTCCGGTATCGGCCCTGTCGCCCAGGATTAGCCCCAGCGCTCCCATGATGATCGATTTACCCGCACCGGTTTCCCCGGTAAGGATATTCAGGCCGGCGGCAAAGGGAACGTCCAGCGCTTCAATGATCGCATAGTTCTGTATAGACAACTTCGTCAACATCGTATCGCAAATTACGGAATTCGGTTGCGCTCAAAATAAAAAACCCCTGGACAATGTCCAGGGGCAAATAAAAAAAAGAAAAATCAGTTTATTTCACTTCTACTTTTGAATCCAGGTCTTCATCCACCAGGATGCGGCCGCAGTTCTCACATACCATTACTTTTTTGTGTTGTTTGATCTCGCTTTGCTTTTGCGGGGGGATCGCGTAAAAGCAACCACCACATGCATCGCGCTCTACAGGCACTACAGCCAGGCCATTGCGATAGCTTCTGCGGATCTTGTCGTAGCTGGTCAGCAACCGTGGATCAACATGTTCACGCGCATCAGCCGCCATCTTTTGAAAATGCTTTTCATCTTTTTCATTGGCAGCAATGATCTTTTCCAGTTCGCCTTTTTTAGATGCCAGCACACTTTCCTTTCCTGCAATGTTCTTTTTAGCCTTATCCAGCAATACTGCTTTCTCAGCAATCTCCTCAGTGGCGTCTTTGATATGTTTTTCCGCAAGCTTTACTTCCAGCTGTTGCATTTCCATCTCTTTATTGATGGCTTCAAACTCGCGGTTGTTCTTTACGTTGCTGCTTTGCTTTTCGTATTTTTTAATCAGCGCCTCAGATTCCTTGATCGCTTCCTTACGCTGGTTAATAAAGTCCGTCACGCCGTTAATCTCCTCTTCTACACGCAGTTGGCGGGCATGTAATCCCTGGATCTCGTCTTCCAGGTCAGCCACTTCCATCGGCAGTTCTCCTTTCAGGATATGCAGTTCATCCAGCTTGCTTTCAATCTTTTGCAGCGTGAGAAGGGCGGTCAGTTTCTCTTCAACGGAAAATTCTTTAACGTTTGCCATTGTATTTTTTGAAGTTTGACGGGCTCAGGCATAAAAAACGGGATTGGTCCTTACGCCTGTTTTAAGGACGGCAAAGGTAGTAAATTTTTTACTCAAAATGTCGGAAAGCAGGCTGGTAGTGAATTGCTCGCTTTCATAATGACCTATATCCGCCAACACCATCCTCCCATTGGCATCAAAAAACTCGTGATATTTGAGATCGGCAGTTACAAAAAAGTCGGCCCCGGCCGCTAATGCATTGGAAATCAAAAAGCTACCCGCTCCGCCGCAAATTGCTACCGTTTTTACCGGCTGCCCCCGCAATGCGCTATGCCGCACCACCGGAACGCCAAAAACGGCCTTTAGCTGCCCAAGGAAGGCCTCTTCTGCCAGTGGCTCTTCCAGCTCACCCACCATACCGGAGCCAACCTGGGCCAACTGGTTGGCCAGGGGCACACAGTCATAGGCCACCTCTTCATACGGATGAGCAGATTTCAGCGCAGCAATCACCGTTTGCTCCAGCCAGGCCGGCAGGATCACTTCCACCCTGATCTCCTCCTCCTGGTGTCTTTTTCCCACCTCACCCAGGAAGGGGCTGGCGCCCGCTTCCGCCTTGTAGGTACCGGTTCCCCCACTGGCAAAACTGCATTCACTGTAGTTGCCGATATGTCCTGCTCCAGCAGCAAAGAGTGCGTCCCTGACGGCAGCCAGGTGCGCTGCCGGTACAAATGTGTGCAGCTTGCGCAGCAACCCGCTTTTAGGAGCCAGTATCCGGCGGTTCACCAAACCGAGTTGGTCGGCCATCCGGCCGTTGACTCCTTCCAGTACATTATCGAGGTTGGTATGAATGGCATAGATCGCAATATCGTTTTTGATAGCGCGGATAATGGTTTGCTCCACGTAATTTTTTCCGTTGATCTTTTTTAACCCGCCAAAGATGATGGGGTGATGCGCCACTACCAGGTTACACTTTTTCTCGATGGCCTCCTGCACCACTTCTTCGGTGGCATCCAGCGTGCAAAGGATGCCGGTACACTCCCAATCGGGTGAGCCGGTGATGAGCCCTGCATTGTCATAATGCTCTTGCAATGAAGGCGGTGCAATGGTTTCAAGAAAGGATCGTATCGCGGCAATTTTCATACTGGCAAGTTAGCTATTTGAAATTATCTTTGAAACTATGGCCTTCAATCCACAGTTTTATGAGGTGATCCGCCAGGAGATCCGGCGTTCACTGGGCAAAGACAAAAACGCTGCGCTCAGCCGCTATGAAATGGCAAAAGGCTCAATGCGCCTGCGGCGCTCTGTATGGCACACCGTGCGAAGCGTGCTATTTATGACGGCAGGTATTTTTTCCGCTGCTTTTGGCCTTGAAGGATTTCTGATCCCGGGCGGACTGATTGACGGCGGCGTTACCGGTATTTCATTGCTTACGAGCCAGAAAACGGGCATCTCCCTGTCGATGCTGATCCTGCTGATCAATATTCCTTTTCTCATTCTGGGCTGGAAACAGATTGGAAAGCGATTCGCTATAAAAAGCATTATTTGTATTGCTGTATTGGCACTGATCGTAGCTGTTGTTCATTTTCCCGTGGTAACTACGGATAAGGTCTTGATTGCCGTTTTTGGAGGGTTTTTCCTGGGTGCAGGAATCGGGATGGTGATCCGTGGTGGCGCCGTGATCGATGGCACCGAGATCCTTGCCATTTTCCTTAGCCGGAAGCGCAGTATTTCAGTAGGCGATTTTATCATGCTGTTCAACATCGTGATTTTTTCCGTAGCGGCCTGGCTCAATTCAATTGAAATGGCACTTTATTCCATTCTTACCTATATGGCTGCCGCCAAAACAGTTGATTTTGTGCTGGATGGCATTGAGGAATTTACCGGCGTCACTATCATTTCACCCCATAGTGCGGAAATAGCCGATTTTATCAAAAATAAAATGGGCCGTGGTCTTACGGTATATACCGGGAAAAAAGGCTATGGCAAGCGTGGTGAAAACCTGATCGTCACCGATATTATTTTTACGGTTGTAACCCGGCTGGAGATCAGCCGTCTAACCAATGGCGTGGAAAAGATAGACCCGAATGTGTTCATGTTTATGCAGAGTATAAACGGCACCAAGGGTGGAATGGTAAAAAAACGCCCGTTGGATCACTAGTAAAACCGTCGCGGCGGATTTTTTTAACGCTGAATTTTTCAACCGGATTATCTTTTTACGTACCTTTTTGCTCCGCCCTCTGGATGCCTTCATGTCTGAAACCCACAAAATGAGATTGCCATGCTAAAAAGAACGAAAGGACGCATCCTGCTGGCATTGCTGGTTACTACCGGGCTGGCCGGCACCATCAATGAACCCGCTATTTCCATGAAAGAACGCAAACGGGTAGTGAAAGAATTCAAAGAAACCCGGGCCGACCTGGTTCGGTATACGCAGGGCCTTACTGCCCGACAACTTCAGTTTCACAAGGATGCCGTTTGCATTGAAGATGTAGTGCGCCATCATAGCCTCCGTAACCAGGAACTGTGGTCCTTGTTTGAAAACACCATGCGCGCAAATACAACTCCTGAAAAAAGGAGAACGGTATTGTTGTCAGACGACGAAGTATATAACCAGGGTTTGAAAGATGGGGCAGCCGCATCATTTGGAGTAAGGAGCGCTGGCTACACCCGGACCACGTTAAACCGCTTCTATATTCAACGGGCTGAGCAGATCAACTATGCGCGTACCACCACGGAAGATCTCCGCAATCGTGTCGTGGCTATGCCTTTCGGCAATATTGATGCTTACCAGTTGTTACTGTATATCGGGGCTTGCTCCCGCAGTCATCTCAACCGCATTGCAGCTATTCGTGAAAGCGCCGCGTTTAACCGGTTGTAAATAATCAGAAACCTTTCGCTGAGATCGTTTTTTCTACCAGCAGTAATTTGCCGTCCAGCGTCATGCCTTCCACTACAATTTTGAAGGAGGTAGCTTGCGCATTATTGTAAAAAACAACCGGTACGCGCGGATCTACTCCGGCTACGCCAATTGCCGGGTTCCAGTAAACCGTCATCCGGTTATTTGGCCTGGCGGCCGGATCGTTTGCTTTTTCGCCGGGTAACGGCGCATAAAATTCGCGCGCAGCGGAAAATCCATTGCTATACACGATATCACCGGGGGAGTCGACAGAATTTAAATAGTCGGAACCTTTTTTCAAATAGATCGCTATCGCGCCATTGGCGCCTCCTCCTACCGAACCTACAAAGTTGTTATAGACCTTTATCATTGCAATCTGGCTCACCGGTAGCATGGAAACACTTGTTGCGTCGGTAACAGCTTCATCCAGGAAAAGATCAACAGACTCCATTTTACCAAACTGCCGATAGCCTACAAAGTAATCGCCGTCACCCGATTGCTGTACAGTAAGACCAGGCACCCTGCTGCGCAGGAAATCAAATATATTGGTATATGGAGCCGCTGCATCTGTATTTACAAGGTCAAATACCTGCCTTGAATCGCCGGAAAATAACCCCGACGCATATTTTTCATCCAGCAACTCCAGCGCTGATTTTTTGCGCGTGCGCAGCACCACTTCAGACAAAACAACGCCATTGCTCTTAATGGTGGCTTCATACTGGCTGTGGAGTTTTTGCGCCAGCGATGTACTTTCAAGCCGGCTTGAAAATGAAAACAGCGGATCATTTGCAGGAAGCAACGGAAGAGAATAGGCGCGATGCAATGAATCGGCATCGGGATGCACCTGGATAAACTTTCCTTTCCGGCCGTGAATATCCCCAAAATAAAGTTGTGCCTTTCCATAAAACACCAGCGAATCTGCGCGATACCTTCCCTCATCATTCGTATGAAGGATGGTCAGGTTATTGGTAGAGTCTGCCGCTTTTATAAACAATAACAGGTCCCGGTTGGAAAAGAACTTTTTGGAGTCTTCAATTTTTATTTGTCCTGTGAGCGTAATAAAACCCGGATCACTGTATTTTTTTTCCGGCGTTGCTGCTGCCAGCAGATTTTTCCAGTTAAATCTTGTCCATCCGTTGGTACGCATCACCAGATCCAAACCATAGCGTGCAGAATCTTCCGTGGTGCGGAAATACCACGAAGGTTCATGGATGTACCCGGGTAGATCGGCGCTGAGCAGGAAGTGAGATACAATTGTATTCGCACGCCATTCATCGGTATTAAAAGCGGGATCTGTTACCGCCACTGAAAAACTTCCCACCACGGTATCTTTCATCGCAAGTGTAAAATGATTGCGGGAAAACGGGGACAGGCCCAGCGTGTCTGTTTGAATATCTGCTGTTAGTTTATATTCTCCATTATTTACAAATACCAGTCGCTCTGCAATTGGCATATCCTGCTGGTTAAACACCGTGATATGCAGGATACCGGAAGAGAGATTATCTGTTTTGATGATGCCGCCGAGTTTGTCAACACCCTGTTTAAATGGCTGCAGGAAAATGATTTGATGTTGCATTTGCCCGACCATATACGCAGCGCGGAATGCATCATTTCCCGGTTGCTGCAGAATTTCGAAATGCAGGCCGTCGTTCAATTGCACAACCCTGAATCCCACTCCATCCTCCTGCATAGCAGGAAGGTAATACCTGCGGTGCGTGGAATCACCGTCTATTTCGGCATAAAACTGGTCGGGGTCAGATGCCGGCAGGTTAAAGCTGCCCATGCCGCTGTGATAGGTGTCGAAATGGGTTATTTCTTCGCCTTTGCTATTGTAGATGGAACCTGCAATTTGTTTCGGTAATCCATCTGGTCCGCTGGCCTTAAAAGCAAATGTGGCCGGGGTATTGGTCAGGAAATTACCGCCTTCTGCAAAAAAACGAAGCGAAAAAGACGTATCAGTAGCGGGTATTGACTGTTTTGCCGGTAAACCGGCGATAGGGATGGCGCGCTTAAAAATAAAATCCGGTGAATAATTCAGCGTAGTTGGCGTATAAGCGCGGAGCAGGTAGGTGCCGCCGGGTATGGAATCGCCCAATTGGATTTGTCCATAACAAATACCGGCGGCGATGGGTAATGTAGCCCTGGACAGGATTTTCCCGTTAGGATCAACCAGTTCTGCAAAAAGAACGGTGCTTTTGGTATCCGGGAGAAATTCTGACAGCAGGTAGCCCTTAAACCAGATTGTTTCCCCGGCTACATAGTTGTCACGATCACAGTGCAGGTATATTTTCTCAATGGGATTGGTGCCAGCGAGGGTCTCCAGCTTTTCTACAGGAGCCTGGGCCTGCAATAAACCGGTAATGACGGAAAAAAGCAGGGTCGGTAAGATGTATTTCATGAATGTGCGGGAGATCATTTCCCGTTTAAAATTAACTGCTGGTCGCCACATATCTGCATACGCTTTGAAAATGATCGGTTAATAGTGGATTAAAAACCAGGAGCCAAATACTTGTAAAACCACCGCCTTCTGCCTATTTTGTGGTCTTAACGCTCCACATGCTACGGATTCGCACAGGGTCACTCCTTCTTCTTCTCTTCCTTTTTGCCGGCTGTAAAAAGGCCATCGACCAATTGAAAGAAGATTATGTAGTGAAAGCGATGGTAGACGGAGAATGGGCGATCACCGGTTTTACACAAAACGGGACCGACATTACCAATGACTTTTCCGGGTATACCTTCAAATACCATGATAATCCCCGGACTGTGGATGCAAAGAAAAATGGCGTGATTGAAAAAAGCGGCTCCTGGGACGGAGATGCCGCCACGCTTACCACCACCGCCAATTTCAGCGGAGCCACCACCCCCCTGAGCCTGATCAATGGTTCATGGCATATTGATGATAGCGGCTGGACCTATGTTGTTGCTACCCAGACGGCAGGAAGTACGGTAAAAACCATGCGGCTGGACAAACAATAAGGCATCACGCGGTATCGTTTTACATTCTGGAAGTAATACATTGAGAAAAATCGAAATAATTTTTCTTTTTACGATTTTTTTTAATGAAAGGAATAGTTTTTGTTAGGAGAATCTGTCTCTTTAATCCAAAACGTCCCGACTTGAGCATTAAACTGCGCAATATCCTTTTAAAACTGCTTTTGTCATTTGCAGCTTTTATTTTTTGTTCCCACTCGTTTGCCCAGGCACCCGTGGCCAATTTTACGGGTACGCCCCTCGCTGGATGTTCTCCATTGATCGTGAATTTCCAGGATCAGTCAACCGGTAATCCTACTGCCTGGAGCTGGGATTTCGGGAACGGAAATACCTCTTCGCTTCAAAACCCTGCGGCAACTTATTTTACTCCGGGCACCTATACGATCCGGCTTACCGTTACCAATGCAAGCGGAAGTAATACATTGGTAAGAAATCAACTTATTACGATCTATGAGCCGCCCACGGTCAGTTTTTCGGCTGATAAAACAAGTGGCTGTTTTCCACTCCGGGTGCAGTTCACTGATCTCTCAACAGCAGGTGCGGGAAATACAAATACAAGTTGGCAATGGGATTTTGGAAACGGCGTAACCTCCACGCAGCAAAATCCGCAGGCTGTTTATACGGCGGCAGGATCATTTACCGTATCGCTACGCGTTACCAATGATAAAGGTTGCGTTCGAACAATAACGCGACCGGTTTATATCAATGTAACAAACGGTGTGAAAGCAGCATTTACCTTCTCACCGCCTACTGTTTGCAGCGCTCCCGCTACTATCAATTTTACAAATTCATCCACCGGGCCCGGGGTACTTTCGTACCAATGGGATTTTGGCGACGGGTCACCAGCCAACTTCACCCAAAACCCGGCGCATACGTATACCGCCAATGGATCGTATACCGTAACACTGGTTACGAACAGCAGTGCCGGATGTATGGATACTTTTAAAACCGCGGTGCCGATCGTTATTGGTGGTATCACCACCAGCTTTGCAGCGCCTGCAACAGTATGTGCCAATGAGCCGGTAAGTTTTATGAACACGTCTACACCGGCGCCTTCCTCCTCCACCTGGGATTTTGGTGATGGCGGAAATGCTACTGCCATCAACCCAAATTATAGTTACAGTACGGCCGGCACCTATACCATCCGGCTTTATAATAACTATGGATTCTGTACAGATTCTGCGCAGCAAACCATCCAGGTAAATCCACAACCCGTGGCGGATTTTACGGCGCCCGTTACTTCACAGTGCCAGCCTCCGCTCACCGTTAATTTCCAGGATCTGTCTACAACGGCTGTGGGATGGGAATGGGATTTTGGCGATGGATCTCCTGTTGGTACCACGCAAAATCCTATGCATACCTATACCAGCTATGGAAGCTTTGATGTACGGTTGATTGTTACCAATTCATTTGGATGTAAGGATACCATTGTAAAGCCCGCGTTTATCAATATCCGCCGCGCGGTAATCAGTGTTGCAGGCCTGCCGGTTCGAGGCTGTGTACCGTTTACCATTAACCCGGTGCCTACAGTAACGGCGCTTGATGCAGTAACATCCTGGGAATGGGATTTTGGCGACGGATCTCCTGTTTCTACCGTACAAAATCCAACTCACACCTATACCAACCAGGGAACTTATACCGTCCGGCTGGTTATTACCACCAGCACGGGATGTAATGATACTTTATTACTGCCCAACAACGTCCTCGTCGCGTTTATTTTGATGAAGGAGTTCGGCATCCAGTCGCACATC
>JBEHYT010000027.1:0-50373 GCA_048498035.1 Bacteroidota bacterium
AGGGTTTTTGTCTGGTAACTCAAACTTATCATTCTTTTGGGAGGTTCGCCTCCCATTTTTTTACCCTTCAATTTATTTTCCCCGGACAACAGTGATTCGGCAATTCGCTAATTCGATAATGGAAGACAAATGCTGTAATGTGTAGATGTGCTGATTAATTCGATAATTCTACGATTCGCTGATTCGATAAAGACAAATGCCTAAATAATGATGCGAAAATGAAAACCCTGGGAATATTTCATTGTTCTTTGCATTTTTAATTTTTATCTGTTCGCCTCCTCCCGCATCCCTGGCGATACTGCATTTATGAAGAACTTCTTTTTGTAACGCAATGCCCGCCAGGGTTTCGCAAAGGCCACAGTAGAAAATTCATTGACTCAGTAATTCGTTTTCATTATTCGAAAGTTTCGATAATTGCAGTTGTTCACTGAAGTTTCTCCAGACGCTGGTGATTCGATGATTGAAGCTGATTGGCGGAAATTTTCCTGTCTCCAATTTTCCACTATTAATTGCTCACTATTAACTTTTAACTGGAACAATGTGCTGATTAATTCGACAATTCAGTGATTCGCTGATTACCATCATTATCGAATCATCGAATTACCGAATTATTAAATTGAGTCACTCTCTCCCTCCAGCAGTGGAATGTCCTGTACTGATGCGCCGGCGATGCCTTTGACGGCGCCGTAAAGACCGGAGGTGCTGAGTAAAACTTTTTCAAGTTGCTTCTCGCGTTCCTTCCAGATCTTCTCCATTTGAATGCGCTCTTTGCTGATGGATTGCTTCATCGACATAAAACCTTCCACCACGGCTTCAATCTGTTGCCGGAATTCAAGCCCGGTGAGATAGTTATAGAGCATCTGCATTTTTTCTCCCTTATTCTCTTCTGATTTTTTGGTTTCGGCCACGCGCAAAATAGCATTGCGAAGTGCTGCGGTGAGCCCGATACACTCTTTAAAAGAAGCGATCCAGATACCGTCTTTTTCACCAAAGCTTTCCATACCCCGGGGATATACCTGGGTTACCAGGATGGCGAGATCTGCCTGCTGGGAACGCATATCATTTTTCAATTTATCCACCCATGCATTGCTCCAGGCCTTGGTGCGTTTACTTTCAAAAATGATCTTGCCACATTCTGTTCCCTGTGCATTTCGCACCAGCAGGATGCAATCAGCACCTTCCACACCTTTCCCAACTTCAATAACCGAATCAAACTGGAAAGCCGTGCGCAACATATCTTCCAGTAAGAGTTCCTGGGATTCACCCTGTAATTGCATCGAGCCCTGCTCTGCCTTGCGACGCATTTCTTCAGCCAGTTTTTTCTGGTCATCCAACT
The DNA here is from genome assembly GCA_048498035.1 of Bacteroidota bacterium. Taxonomy (GTDB): domain Bacteria; phylum Bacteroidota; class Bacteroidia; order Chitinophagales; family Chitinophagaceae; genus CADEDV01. Next base: position 1,337 of record JBEHYT010000027.1, read on the forward strand.
GCTTTTCCAATTCGCGCATGCGCAACTGGTATTCCGTTTCACGGGCCGCAATTTTCTGTTCCTCAATTTTCCGGATATCTTCAGAAAGCCGCTCACGTTCTGCCTGCAATTGTTTCTGAATGCTCAGTTCAATTTCAGCTTCTTTGTTCTTTAATTCCTGTTCCTTCCGGAGAAAATCAGTCTCTTTCTGACGGGCCAGTTTCAATTTCTCCTCATTGTCTTTATTGTTCTGCTCCAGCAGCCGCAGTTTATGTTCAAAATCGCCCGTAACATTCTTACGAATATTTTCTTCCAGCGATTGCTGCAGTTTTCTCCGTTCTTCCTCCAGCTTTTGCTGGAATTCATCATTTTTCTTCTTTTGCCAGTCGGCCGCCTGTGCGCGCAACTCTTTCTGCACTTCTTCGCGTATTGCATCATTGGGTTCAAACTGGTGCCCGCAATTGGGACATTTGATTGCTGTGGTCATTTGTTGTGATTAGGGATCGAAAATACTAAAAAAATGAGCAAACACCGTGCAACGAATAAAAAACCCGGGCGAACCTTCGCCCGGGTTTGAAATATTGAATGTCAGGAGGTTTTAGTGCGTAACAACAATTTGGGCCGCCCCCAGTCTTTTACCATCGGTATCCCGCAGTTCCACCGTATAAAGCCCGGCAGCATGCCTGGAGATATCCACGTCCATTTTTTCATACTGGCTGTTCATGGTAAATGCTTTCTGGAATACGCGCGCGCCTTTGCTATCGTATACATTCACGGTGCGTTGGATGCCCAGGTTGTAGCTGTAGAAGCGTACCTGGAACTGACCGTTGTTTGGATTGGGGTATACGAAGAATTCAAAGTTTGGTTCTGCACGCAGCACAAATGTAGCCTGCGCCTGGCAATTGCTGATATCAGTAAACACCACTTTGTATGTACCCAGGTCATCAACAGTAAGTCCGCTGATGGTAGGTGCAATACCGGTTGAAACCTGGTTGTTGTTCAAATACCAGGTAAATGATCCGGGCATTCCGGTAAATGGAGTGCTCAGTGATGTGATTTGTCCGGGCTTCAGTGTGCTGTACGGACTTGCAGTGATAGGACCTACCTGCGGAGCCGGGCGTACGGTAAGTGTAGCTGCATTGGAGGTAACTGGTGTACAGAGACCATTTACAACAACACGGTATTGATAACCGTTCATTGCCGCGGTAAGGTTAGACAAATTCAGCGTAGCGCTGTTAGCGCCGCTGATAGGAGCAAAGCCGCCTCCATTGTCTACCTGCCATTGGTAGCTAACGGCGTTGCTGGCTGTTACGCTAAAGCTGGCCGTTCCGTCCACACAGGAGATGGCTGCTACAGGCTGTGCCGAAATAACCGGCAGCTGGCTGTCTGTAACCTTCACGGTAAATGAGCAATTGCTGGTATTGTTAGCTGCATCTTTTGCAGTAACGGTAACCGTGGTTGTACCAACGGGGAATGTGCTTCCGGAAGCAGGGCTGGTGGTAATGGTTACCGTGCCACCGCAATTATCTGTAGCAGTAGGAGCAAACGTAACCACTTTACCACAGGTTCCTGTTGTGCTGGTTGTATTGATATTGGCCGGACAGGTAATTACCGGTGCCTGTGTATCATTTACTGTTACAGTAAAGGAGCAGTTTGCAGTATTACCGTGCGCATCTGTAGCTAATACTGCAACAGTAGTGGTACCAACCGGGAAGAGTGATCCGCTGGCTGGTGTTGCAGTTACTGTTACACCCGGGCAGTTGTCATTAGCTGTGATGGTTGGGAAGGTTACCACCGCGCCGCACTGATTTGCATCATTTGATTTGGTGATATTGGCCGGGCAGGTAACAGTAGGCGCTTGCGTATCATTTACCGTTACAGTGAATGAGCAGGCTCCGCCTGTGCTGGATGATACATTTACCGTGGTGGTACCAATCGGGAAGAATGATCCCGATGCAGGCGTTGCAGTAATAGTGCCGCAACCACCGCTGGTAGTGGGAGCCGGGTAATTTACGATCGCGCCGCATTGGTTGGCATCGTTGGATTGAGTGATATTGGCAGGACAGGTAATGCTACACGGCGTTGCGTCAATCACCAGCGTATAGTTTTGTGTACCGCCTGTGCAACCCGTTACATCTGCCGCAGTGATACTGAAATTATAAGTTCCTGCTGCGGTAGGCGTGCCTGAAAGGGTATTCCCATTCAGTGTAATACCGGCAGGTAAAGTCCCGGCAGTAACAGAATAGGTATAAACTCCGCTTCCACCTGTAGCAGGGGAAAGCGTTTGAGAATAAGACAATCCTTCAGTACCGTTAGGCAGCGAGGTTGAAGGAAGGGCAACAGTAGTACAGGCAGGTGCCGCGCCACAGGTGGCAATATCCACCGTAAGCGTATAACCTGTACCCGTTCCGCCGCCGGTATTTACTTCGTGCATGACTACAGTAAATTGTTGACCTGGTCCAACATTAAATGAGAAAGGACTGCCTGCAGAAGAAGATGAACCAAAGTCTGCCAGGTAATTGGTGGCAGGATTTGCCGGAACAAAACCGCTGTTGTTATACGCCACCGTGTAAAGGTTGGTATTCGGTACTGACGTATTTACTTTAATACATTGGGAAACAGACATCGTGTTCGTAAAGGTATACGCATGATAGGCCCTGTTGCCCGTACTTGTAAATAGTGAGGCTGTTTTAGGAGACGCGCAACTTGCTGCCACCCCGTCACGGTTCAGACGGCCCACCTGGTTGCCGCTGGCCGACGTAAACTCGGAAGTACCGGTTGCTGCAGCACCGGCAATGTTTGCCGAAGTGATCGTGATTGTATGCAGCCCTGGCGCATAATTAATGGTGAATACCTTCGGAGTGCCTGGTCCTCCCGTATAGTTTACAGTAAGTGTAAACGTGATATTGGTTCCGCAGGCAAAACTTCGGTCAATACCGAAAATAAAAGGCGTAGCCGTATTGGAACCGGAAGAAGTACCAGCTATTGTTCCGTAACTGGCATTCGGTTGGGTGATGGTAACGCCGGGAGTAGCTGTTGATAAAACAGCAGTTACTGCAGTGGCGTTGGCAGTACCACCATTGTTCAGCTGAACCACCAGTTTGCCTACTTCACCAGGATCTACAATGCCATTGCCATTATTTACCGTGCCTTCTGTAAAGGTACTGGTACCCAGGAAAATATTAGCAACCGGTGTTGGGCTGGTAGAAGCCACCGCCTGGTAAGCCATTACGATACCTGCTCCTGCATCACGGTCTACTCCCGGCGTTTCGATATCAATAGCCGTAGAGACGAGTGCAGTACGAACCTGCGCCGGGGTAATACCTGGTTTCGCATGCATAACCAGTGCCGCAATGGCGCCGGCATGTGGCGCTGCGGCAGACGTTCCATAGAATGGAACAGGAAAGCCACCATTACCAGTTACCTGCACGCCATCAGCAGCCGTAATATCCGGCTTTTGACGTACCGTCCCACCGTTTCCGCCGAAAGTAAGATTTCCTGGAGTGATGGGTGACCCATCTGGGTTAAAGAACATTCGGCGCGGTCCGTCTGAACTAAATAATTCAAGTGTGTTGGCAGCGGTGAATACACCGGGGTAAGGTCCTACCGGGTATCCTGTTGTAAATATGTTATGCGCCGGTGTGGCCGCTACCGAAAATGCATTTGCTGCCGAAGAGTGTCCGTGGGTTTGACCGCTGGTGGTTACAGAGATAGGTGTACCAAAAAGGTTAAGGTGTAAACCAACGGAAGCAGCTCCTGTCTTTTTAAAGATTACGATCTGGTAACCAGCCGGCAGATTTCCGCCCAATGCCTCTATCGGATTTTGCGTCCCGGTTTGCAAATTGGTACTGCTCCCTACTACCGCTGTAAGGCCGGGATTGAGAATGTAAAGGTCATAGTCGTCCGTAGATCCTCCATTGGGGTTTGCCCAGAATAGATAGATAACGGCAGATGTATTTGAGGCCAGGGTTGTTACATAATTGGTGGCACCAAAACTATGTACGGTGCCTCCAGTAAGTGCTACTGTTCCAACCGTTGCGGTACCGGCGTTATTAAAATCGCCTTCCCAAACACTCGCCGTTCCATCGTTTTTATTTCCCTGGTTACCGGCAGATGAGAAGTATAGCGCACCACTGGCAGTTACCGTGTTTACAGAACGCGCCACATTATCATCCTGGAACACGCTTTCGGCATAATAAAAGACATCGTCTACAATGATGTCGCAACCCGCCGTGCGCAGGTCGAGAATGTTTTGGGCAAACGAAGCCTGGCTGGGACCTGCAGTGGCAAAATAAAGCTCTGCCCCCGGAGCCAGGTCATGAATAATCTCAAGCATGGCGGTACCCTCATCTGAACCCGAGCCAGCCCGACCGGGTAAAATAGTTACTGTTCCCAGGTCACCAGAAGCCTGTGAGGCTGCCAGTGCGGCCGGTGAACATTCGTCAGACAAAACCCCGATCTTCAACCCCGTACCATCAACTGCAAACGCATTACGCGCATCCACAGCGCGGTGTGTTACATCACCTTCAGATTGCCTGGAGCCTACAAACGGCTTTTTAAAACCGTTCTTCTTCATGTCGGCAATCGCTTTTGTCAGTTGACGACGCACATTTTCAGCACGGCCTTTGAAATCCGGATGAAAATCTTTCTTTTCATTCTTATTGAGGAATGGAGTAAACCCATTAGAATTTAATACCGGTTCATAATTGACCGCAGCAATGGGTTCACCAACAAAATGATCATCTGCATGCTGAGGTTCGCCATGTGGTTCTATGAATTTCACATCGGCACGTCCTGCAATCCGCTCCAGGTCATCCATACCCAGGCTGGCGGTGATGCTATGAAATTTGGCCGACTGGAATGTGATCTCGGTACCGGTAGCCTGTATGGCGCGGATGAGATCAGGCGTTACATCTGCCGTGATGTCTACATCAAACCTTCCGTTTGCATTTTTCTTTATTTCATTCAGGGGAAGATTGACAGAACGTAGCGCTTCGTCGTTGCGCTGCTTGCGCAACATATAAACGAACCGGGAATCCAGCTTTTGCTGGGCCGGTGTGCGGGACGCTTTTTCATTAATTAGTGTCTGGATCTGGCGAAGCGCCGATTCCTTGATTTTCTCCTGGGCCCGGAGCTTTCGGGCGGGGGTAATAATACATATTACCGCCAGGAAACAGGCGAGTAGAACTTTTACTCTCATAAATGCAGCTTAGTTGTGGTAATAGATTTCGTACAATAGATAAAAGTAATCTGTTGCAGGGTTTTGTCAAAACAAATTTTGCAAAATCAGGGAGGCAACAACACCGCTTTTAAGAAAGAAAATACATTAAAAAATACCCGCATACGATCAATGGGGTGGGAAGATAAAAAACGACGGCGCACTGCGCATCAATCAATAACCGAAGGAGGTGCCCCGGGCCGGAGTTGAACCGGCACGGCCATTGCTGGCCACAGGATTTTAAGTCCTGCGTGTCTACCAATTTCACCACCGGGGCAAAAAAAATCCTCCCGGAACCAGGAGGATCATGGAGCGGAAGACCGGGCTCGAACCGGCCACCCCGACCTTGGCAAGGTCGTGCTCTACCAAATGAGCTACTTCCGCATATTGTCCGCTATTGCAGACGTACAAAGAACTAAGGGGCTGCAAAAATAGGCTTCACAGCCGTTACAAAAAAATTTTTAAGCAATTATTTGTACTGTGGAGTGTACAGTGTGCTGCTCTGGATTGTTACCTCAGGTTTGTGAAAACGCTTCGTGGTAAGCATGATCGCAGCGCCAAAAACCAATGCAATCATACAGGCCATCTGCAGGTAAAAAAGAAAAGCGGAAGACGATACCCAGCTATGTGTAAAGTCACGGTCCTGGACCTTTTTCAATTCCTGTTGATATTCAGTGGATGCCATACAGTTTTTATTGTTTTGCAAAAATAGGGAATCGATCTAAATTATTGATATCCACCTTTCACTATTTCACTAAAAAACTTCCTTTTCCTTACAAAATGCTGCCATACCATATTACCCCGGTAATAGCCCCGCAGCATCCCCCGCCGGTTCCTCGGAAAAACGCTTTTGCGACGATGAAACAGCCACCATTTCAAAAAAGCCATCCGCGCCCGTACAATAGCCACAAAATAACCGCCATCGCCAGACAAAAGCCCCTTCCAGGCCGATACCGCATCCAGGAAATCACGCACCGGTACCACCCATAACCGCGTGGTCCAGGGTAGGTTCTTGGAAAGCATGATATGATTATTCCGGAAGTTGAGATAGGTTTTACGGGAATTGCCCTTAGGCAGCGTACCTCCACCTACGTGATAGACCACCGATGCAGGACAGGCATATACCTGGTGGCCCGCCAACTGTATTCGCCAGCACAGATCAATTTCTTCCTGGTGCGCAAAAAAATATTCATCAAACCCCTGCATTTCATGGAATATGTGCGAACGTATAAATAATGCAGCGCCACTTGCCCAGAAAACCGGTTCCGCACGGTCATATTGCCCATGATCCTCCTCGCACACATCAAACACACGCCCTCTTGCAAAAGGGTAACCATAGCGGTCAAGCCAGCCACCCGCCGCACCCGCATATTCAAATAATTCGCGGTGATGATACGACAGCAGTTTGGGCTGGCAGGCAGCAATTTCCTGCTGGTTATCCAGCAAATCAACCATCGGCTCCAGCCAACCCGGCTGTACTTCCACATCAGAATTCAGCAATACATAATAATCAGCTTCCACCAGTTTCAACGCCTCATTATAACCTTTTGCAAAACCAAAGTTGCTGCTTAGCCGGATAATCCGCACAGCAGGATAAGACTGTTGCAGAAAAACAACCGAATCATCGGTAGATGCATTATCCGCCACCACCAATTCCATATCTGAATAGGTAGAGGCAACAACGGAAGGAAGAAACTGCTCCAGGTATTTCCGGCCATTCCAGTTCAGGATCACTACGGCAACTCGGGGTAACGACTTCAACGCGGTTAAAAAATTTTTTCAAAAATAAGGGTTGCAGTTTTATATCGCTAAATTCGGAGCATGTTTCAGCAGATTCTTAATTGGAGAACAGCCCTCGCAGTAGTGGCCATCGGGATTGTGATCGGAACGATATTCTATTCGCAGTACGTGTCTGACAAAATTGCCCGGGAGGAAAAAGGCCGCGTCCAGGCCTTTGGTGAAGCGCTGAAGATTAAAGCGCAGTCGGAAGACCCCAACGTGCTCATTTTTACCACCAGCCTCGCCGTGGAAAACCAGGATATACCCATTATTGAAACCGATGAACACGATAACCCTTCCGGTAATTATGTTAATCTTGATTCAGCACGCGTTGCCAATGATAGCGGCTACCTCCGGAAAATGGTAAAAGCATTCGCCATCAACCAACCGGTACACGTGGTCGTAAACGACAGCACCCAGGCATACAATAAATATTACTATGGGGATTCCCGGCTGCAAACAGAAGTGCGGTATTATCCCTATGTGCAGCTTTTTATAGTTGGACTGTTCATCATCGTAACCATTATGGCATTGCGCAGCAGCTATCGCTCTGTACAAAACCAGGTATGGGCGGGAATGGCCAAAGAAACCGCACACCAGTTGGGAACACCTGTTTCGTCACTGGAAGGATGGGTGGAAGTGATGCGTGAAAACCCCGGTGATCCGAGGATTGCCCAGGAGTTGGAAAAAGATGTGAATCGCCTGCGGCTTGTATCCGATCGCTTTGGAAAAATAGGTAGCAGTCCGCAACTGGAAGAACTGGATATCGTAAAGCAGATCAGCAGTATGGTAGACTATATCCGGAAGCGATCCCCGGGAAAAGTGAGCTTCCAGATCAATACACACGAGCGGGAGAATATCTATGCATTTATTTCCGCACCGCTCTTTGACTGGGTGATCGAAAATCTGTTGAAGAATGCGCTGGACGCGATGGAAGGAAAGGGAAGCATAACAGTAGACCTGCAGGAATCTGAAACAAAAGTTACGATTGATGTGAGCGATACGGGAAAAGGGATCTCGAAATCAAATATTTCAAAAGTCTTTAAACCCGGCTTTACCACCAAAAAACGCGGGTGGGGACTGGGATTAAGCCTTTCCCGGCGCATCATTCAACAATATCACAAGGGTGAGATCTTTGTAAAAAATTCAGAACCCGGCAGGGGAACCACCTTCCGCATCGTACTGGACAAGAAAGCGCCGCGTAAAGGAAGGTAAAAACCGGTAACGTACCCGTAAATTCGTCGTTTCGGCATTGTTTGCTGCAATGAACCGGTTATTTTGGTAGATTTGTTTACCATGAACAAAGGCAAGGCAAAAGCATCTACGGGTGTAAAAGAAATTGCACGACTGGCAAAAGTATCTATTGCAACGGTCGATCGCGTGATCCACAAACGTGAAGGTGTTTCCGAAAAAACGCGCAAGCGTATTGAGGCCATCATTGAAAAACTGGATTACCAGCCCAATATCCTGGCACAACGACTGGCGCTGGCGGCACGTGGCACCATACGGCTCGCCGTGTTAATGCCCAAAGTGTCGCGTGAAACAGAATTCTGGCGTGCGCCGGAAGAAGGTGTAAAACAGGCACAGGGCGAGATCAAGCGGTACAACGTTCATATCGAATATTATTTCTATGATCAGAATGACCGGCAGTCATTTACCCGCCAGGTAAAAGCCGTGCATCGCTATAAGGCAGACGGACTTTTATTTACGCCTACCTTCCCGGAGCAGGCTATTGAACTGGCACGCCAACTGGAATTTGCCGGCACCCCTTACGTGTTATTCAACTCAGACATTCCCGGCTTTCAAAGCAAATGCTATATCGGTCCCGATGTATTTCACAGTGGCTACCTGGCCGCGCAACTGGTAGATTATTGTCTCCATTCCCGCAAAGCGGTGCTGATAGCGAATATCGCGCGGGAGATTGACAACAACTACGCCATCCTGCGAAAGGAAGAAGGCTTCCGGGATTATTTTAAAAACAACCAACTGACCAACGAGATCGTCTCTTTTAATACCACACAAACCGACTACGACTCTGTAGCGCGTAAACTTGATGGGTTATTTCGAAAGAAAAAGCCGATCGGGGCAATTGTCGTCACCAACTCCCGGGTGTCGATCGTAGCGCGCTACCTGGATGAACGCGGGCTGGATGATATCCTGTTGCTGGGTTATGATTTTATCACAGAGAATGTCAATTTCCTGAAGAAAGGATCTATTGATTTCCTGATCTGTGAAAAACCACAGGAACAGGCTTACCGCGGCGTGATGACCTTATTCCGGCATCTTGTTTTCTCAGACCCCATGGAGGCAGAATACCTGATGCCGATTGATGTTATTACGCGGGAGAATTGTCAATATTATCGAAACTGAATTTGCCCATGCTAGTTATTGTTCGCACCTGCCTGCTGGCAGTGGCATTGATCTGCCTGCGCTGTTTACCCGCCATATCACAAACCATTGCGCTCCGCGATGAATACGCGCAAACCATGATTCGCCTCTCCGACGCACTATTGAAAAGACAGGCGCCTGCAGATAGTGGAATACATGCCGGTGCTATCTACTGCGCCCACTGCAACGTTTGGCATACCCGTGCCGCCGAAGCCGTATTTCCCTTTACGATGAGCTGGAAAGTAACCGGGAAAGCACATTACCTGCAGGCAGCAAAGGATGTTGCCAACTGGCTGTTTCAACAACAACAGCCCAATGGAAGCTGGAAGGAAACGCCGGAAGAATGGACCGGCACCACCACCGACCAGTTGCTGATGCTGCTTTTATCGTATGAACAGCTCCAATCCCAACTCAGCCCGCGGGAACAACAGCAATGGCGCGCAAGCATGACAAAAGCTGCCGATTACCTGGAATCCGTAATGCGACCGGAATTTGCGAGCATCAATTATGTATGCACCACAACCGCTACACTGGCAGAGGCATTTAAGCTATTCCACGACAAACGGTACCTGGATAAAGCACGCGCACTGGCACATCGTACCATTGCCAAAATGGATGAAGATGGATTTATCGATGGGGAAGGAGGGAAGAGCCACGGCAATAAAATGGGCGTAGACCTGGGCTATGAAATGGAAATGTCGTTGTGGGGATTGGGATTATATGCACGACTGGCAGCGGATACCGTAGTGGATGCGGCCGTTGCACATTCGCTGCAACAGCATCTTTACTTTATCTATCCCGACGGTTCACTCGATGGCTCATGGGGCATCAGGTCCAACAAATGGACCGGCTACGGCGGCGCCACGTCAGACGGGTGCCAGGTGTTATTTTCTCTCTTTGCCGATCGGGATCCGCGCTATGCAAGCGCCAGCTGGCGCAACCTGCAATACCTTCGCAGCAATATAGCCGGCGACTTAATTGGCTATGGCCCCCAGCAGCAGGAATTATTTACAGATCCACCGTGTATCTATCCAACATTTGCCAAAGCAAAAAACCTGGCAATGGCTTACCTGTTTGAAACAAAAGCAAAACGACCCATGCCTTCCATTCCAACCGACCAGGTTGGCTGGATGAAATTATTCCCTACGCTGGATGTGGTTGAAACACGCACCAAAAATTTCATGAGCACGATCACGGCGTATCAATACAAGGATCAATATGCAGGATGGAAAGGGAAATATATGTACCGTCCCGATGGCGGCGCCATGAGCCATGTGTGGCTAAAAGATGTTGGGATGCTGCAGGCTTCAAGTCCAACGGTGTATACCCGCCCGGAACCCATGAGCTTTCCTGAAGCGCCGGGTGTAAAATGTCTTACTCCCCGTATTGAATACAGCGATACCTCGGGCTACTATACCAACCTCTATGAATTTGATGCAAGACTGGACACGGGTCGCACCCGTGAAGGCTTTATAGTGAAAGTGACCGGGCAGTTGAAGGACAAGAACTGGCTGACGGGTGGTGTAGGTTATTCCATGCAATATGTACTGGCTGACTCGTATTATGAGAAAAAGATCACCCTCCAATATCACGATGCATGGCCTGCTGTCACAATCATTGAACCATTTGTAGATGATAACGCTGTGTTCACCGTTCTGGATGATCAGCATGTGCAGATCCGGCGGGGCAACAAAACAGTGATCGCAGAATTGCTTACGCCCGGTCTGAAATGGATTGCCGGTCGTGATCGTGAACACTACTGGACGCCCTATCCCGCCGTAAAAGCCTATCCCCTTGAAATCGAAATTCCGGCAGCACAAGCACCTGGAAGGAGAGAGATCAGGTACAAGATAACAGTGAAAAATTAATAGATGAAAGATAATAGAGAGAAATGAAAAGGGAAAAATGAAAAGCGAACAATGCAAAGATGATAGATGAAGAATAATAGAGAATAGATAATAGATGATAGATAGAGATGAAAGGTGAAAAGTGAAAGATGAAAGAGGTCGGCTCGGCAATTCCACAAGTCATTAATTTGGCGATTAATTATGCGTAAGTTGATAATGGATCATGTATAGTTGGGAATGTTTTTACATATTTTGCCCGATTATCGAATCATCGAATCACTGTTGTCCGGGGAAAATGAAAATCTAAATCCGGTTCCTATTTACTAGCCTGACTATCAAAGATTATTTAACCCACTTTTTGTCCAATTTAAAAGCAAGGCCCCTTATTCAAAAGCAACTCTGATTTGGCTGTCCGGTAAAAGTTTCACTTGCTATCAGCGGTTAGCGATTCGCCGAAGTGTATTTAAATCTACCAGTTGCGGCGGAGGCGCCTTCTTTTTGTGCGGTTCCGCGCAGCGGAATGGCGCTGCCAAGCACAAAAAACAGCGCCGGAGCTGCAACTCGGCCCGCCGGCCGTGGAGGCAAAAAAGCCGCAAGCGATGCAAGTGCCCCACTTCATGGAATATGCCAAATTTTTCCCGGACACTAATGATTATCGAATCATCGAATTGCCGAATTGATGAATTAAACAACTTTTCCGGGTACGTACACGAAAAATCATTAGTTTCGTTTCAACTAACGTGTTGCCCATGCGTACAGACCGCTACTCCGAACAGATTGTATGTGGTTACCTGCATACGATCACGCAGAATGGATATCCCCCGGATATCCGTCAAACTGCTCAACACATCCGTGAGATGGCAGATATGGGTTTTTGTGCCCTCGAACTGGAAGGGATTGATGAGCAGAATATCAATTATCTCCATACCCACCGTGATCAACTGGCAGACCACCTGGATGCCGCTGGTTGCAAAGTACCTATTCTCTGCCTGGTGCTGCCGGGACTGGCTTCGCCAAACATTTCCTTACAACAACGCGCACTGGATTATTTTGAAAAAGGTTGTGCCGTAGCACGCGCCATTGGCGCTGAAGCGGTATTGGACAATGGCCCACTGCTTCCCGTAAGTAAACCGGCCGATGCGCCGATAAAACGACATTATGGAAGTGAAGGTCCACTGGTGGAGGGATTGGTGTGGGATGATTATCTCAACAACCTGCAATCTACCTACCGCGCTGCCTGTACCATTGCCGCGTCGCATCAACTGCAATACCAACTGCATCCCTGTGAAGGCAGCCTGGTAAAAGACACGGATTCATTCCTGCTATTTGCCCGACAGGTAGATCACCCCGCGTTATTTTTCAATTTCGATACTGCTAACCAGTTCTATTTTCATGATCACCTGTCGCTGGGATTTTTGCGCGCAGCAAATTATATAAACTATATCCATTTGTCGGACAACGGCGGCCAGCGCGTGGAGCACCTGCTTCCCGGTGATGGCCGTATCAACTGGCCGCAGTTTTTTGAAACCCTCGCAGCCTCGGGCTACCGCGGGCGTTTTGGGATTGATGTAGGCGGCGCCGAAAGCCCGATTGCAGATATTACCGATGCCTATATTCGTTGTGCCGATTGGCTGCAGGAACAACTGGAACAATATTCATCCATCCTTCAACCCTGAGCTATGCGTACCCGGATCGTTATAGTAACCATTTATCTCTTTCTTCAATCTGCCTTCACCGGTTTTGGACAATGGATTGATATCCGCGCGTATGGCGCTGTGGGGGATGGGACAACGGATAACACCATCGCCATCCAACGCGCTATTGATAGTGCGGCAGCAAATGGCGGTACTGTTTTTTTCCCGGCCGGGCAATTTCTATCCGCTACACTCTATCTCCGTTCCAATGTTACGCTGCACCTTTCCGGTGACGCCGTTTTATTGGGCCATCCGGATCCCAAACAATATCCTTACCAGCCATCTCCCCTGCATTTTTACGGTGAAGAATGGGCTAAACAGGCGCTGATCGTTTGTCATGGACAACATAATGTGCGGATTGAAGGAACAGGAACCATTGATGGCCAGGGCGCCAAATTTGTGGTCAATACTATCAAAAAGCCGGATCGCTATCGCAACCGGCCGTACCTGCTGTGGTTTGTAGATTGTAAGGATGTGCAGGTGAAAGGTGTCCACCTGCAGAACTCGGCATTCTGGATGCAGCATTATCTTGGTTGTGATGGTGTATTGATTGACGGGATTACTGTATGGAATCATTCCAACAAGAACAATGATATGATGGATATTGACGGTTGCCGGAACGTAACCGTCTCCAATGTGCGCGGTGATTCTGACGATGATGGCATCACTGTAAAAAGTACTTCGCCACTGATCTCGGAAAATATTACGATCAGCAATTGTATTGTAAGCAGTCATTGTAACGCGATAAAATTTGGCACCGAATCCACCGGTGGTTTTCGCAATGTGGTCGTAAGTAATTGTGTCATTCGTCCCTCTGCGCAACGCAGCACGATCTATGGAAAAGCAGATGGCATGGGCGGTCTTTCACTGGAACTGGTGGATGGCGGCATCATGGAAAATATCAGTATTAACAATGTGGTGATAGAAGGTGCCGGCGTTCCCATCTTTATCCGCCTGGGCAACAGGGCCCGTAAGTACATGACAACAGCTACCACGCCAACTCCCGGAACATTGCAGCATGTTCGCATCTCCAATGTTATAGCTACGGGTGCAGATGTTACGGGTTGTTCTATCACCGGTATTCCGGGGGCACGTGTGCAGGATGTATCACTGGATCATATTTCGATTGAAACCGCCGGAACCGACAGTCTTTTTAACCGCGATATGGTGGTGGAAGAAAAAGAAGCGGAATACCCGGAAGGAGTGATGTTTGGCAAATTGCCTGCTTATGGTCTTTATGTTCGTCATGCAGACGGCATTCATCTTTCTGATATCAGTATTCGCTCACGCAATGCAGATCATCGTGTGCCGGTGCTGCTGGATGATGTAACTGATTTTTCGCTGCAATCGCTTCGGGCTGTTGTTACGCGCCAAACACCGGCGCTCGTCTATACCCGCAACAGCCGCAATGGAACCATCAGTTTTTTCCCCTCATCGCAACCGGTGCGGGGATTGCTGACAGATAGAAAATCGATCCACATTATCGCAAAAGATCTTTCCAAATGAGGAGAAGTGCAGGCATATTGATGGTGGTACTATTTGGCCTTGCGCCTGTGTTTTGTTCTGCGCAGCAGGATGCATTGCAGCTTACCGAAAAAGTGGCCAGGCGGGTAATGGCTGATACACGGTTTGAATGGGAATGGCAACCGCAACAGGAAGTGTTGGGGATGCAGGTGATCGACGCGCGATTTTTGCAGATCCCGGAGCATTCATTTTTTCGTGCGGAGCGTGCCGCCGGTATTTCACGTAGCGGTGAAATTCGGTTTGGCATCAGTGCTGCAAATTCCGTACGCGTCTATATCAATGATCAACTGGTGTACCAGCAGGGTGCGGAGAATAACAAAACACCCGTAGAGATTGCCTACGATCATTTTCAGTTTGCCCATGAGTTTACAACCGTGCAAGCGGCGGGAACCTTGCAGTTGCGCGTAGAATCGGGCGCAGAGCAAGCACCTGTTATCTTTCTTCGTGCCATCAGCACAGAGGGATATCTTGATTCCGCATTTCATCCCGCCGAAGGCGGTTGGATCTATACAGGGCCGCTTCCTGCCGGCAAGGGCATTGCGCTAACGCCGTTAATGCCCGGTGTTGAAAAGATTCACGCCCCGGTGCGGGAGTTGCCGGAACTGGTAGTGCCTGCATCTGCAGCTTACCAGCGGGATCCCTATGCCGACTGGCAGTATTCCCACGGCATCCTGATGTGGACGATCGGAAGGCTGGGAGAACTGAACGGAGAGGGACAATTTGCTGACTTTGTAAACCGGTACACGGATTTTACAATAACGCATATCCCGTATTTCCGCTGGCAGTATGATTCCCTGTTTGCCTTTCGTGGCAGTTATCATCGCATCTTCAGGCGAACGATGCTGGATGATGCGGGAGCACCGGCACTGCCATTTGCCTGGGTAAATGCACGGCAGCATGATGCGGCAACCAGGGTGTTGCTTGATTCTATCCTGTCTTATGTACGATACCGGCAGCCACGGCTGGCCGATGGTACATTTTGTCGTCCTGAACCGGTAGCGTACACGGTATGGTGTGATGATTTGTTTATGAGCGTACCGCTGTTATTGCAATGGGCGGCGATTACCGGTGATGCAACATTGTATGATGATGCTGCGGCACAGGCCATCCATTTCCAGCAATATCTTTTTAATCCGGCCAACGGACTGTACGCACATGGTTGGTTTAGCACAACCCGGCAACGCTCACCAGTCAGTTGGGGCAGAGCCAACGGATGGATTGCATGGGCAACGGCCGAGTTGCTGGCTCAATTACCGGGTACGCACCCGCTCTACAAGACTATTCTGCGCAATTTCCAGCATTTTATGCAGGCTTTGTTGAAATACCAGGCGGCGGATGGCATGTGGCACCAGGTGCTGGATAACCCGGCTTCCTATGAAGAAACATCCTGTACTGCGATGTTTACACTTGCAATGGCACGTGGCGTACGCATGGGATGGCTTGACAAAAAATATAAGGCTGCTGCCCGCAGGGGATGGGAGGCGGTAGCAGCGCATATCAGTGAGGACGGTGTGGTAAAAGGCATTTGCCGCGGTACCGATATGGGCTATGATGAAAAATTTTATATGGACCGCAAAACCATCGACAATGATCCACGCGGACTGGGGGCGGTAATTATGGCGGGGATCGAAATTTCAAAACTCAAATGACATGTTCATGCGGATCCGTTTCTTCAACAACAACCGGACAGGTTTCGGGAAACTATTAATTATCCCCGTAATTGCAGCTTTTGCCGCGGGCGGATGCAAGTCTCCCGGCAACACGATCAATTACCTGTACAACATGAAAGAAAACAGCCAGGACACGCTTCCCGGTTACCGGGCTGTTCATCTGAATAGTAACTATTCTGTGCAGGAGGGTTTTGGCTGGATAACAGCACCAACTGTGGCTTTTGATTCTGCCAATGTGAAACTTACTGACCCGGTATTGCACGAGGGGTTCTGGACGGCAGACAGTATGCGCTTTCGCGCGAATGTTGCCAACGGTGAATATATCGTTCGTGTTGTTGCCGGTGGCCGGCCGCTCGATACCACATCGTTGCGGGTAAACATCAACGGGCAATGGCAGCCAGATACGGTGCAGATACCGTTTTATCGCATCCAGTACCGGACGATAACGCGCAAGATGACAATCACAGATGGAATGCTGGATGTATTTATCCAGGCGCTTTCACCCCGCGGCGCAGCGATCTATGGTATTGAATGTCGCGCGGCAACGCCGCAGCAGGCCATTCATTTTAATTCACCCTTGCAGGAAGATACGGTGGATGCTGGTGCATTAAGCAGATCCCTGCAGCAGCAATTGGAAAAGGATCCGGGTAATACAGCATTGCAAAACCAGCTGAATACAACAAATGATTACCGGTTGGCCTGCTATTATTATGATGGTGGAGGATGGTCTGCTATTTCCAAGGCAACGGGCATGAGTCTTTTTTACCGCTTATATGCAGCCATTGATCTGCTGGAACCGATTTGTGCAGACCCGGATGATCCCTTGTACAATCGTGCTTTGTATTTGCTGGCGCGAACGTATTACTGGCTGGACCAGGAGGATTATAACCTGTATCATACGGAGAAATTCAACAGTTATTTTGCCGAATTAAAACAGAAATTTCCGAAGGATACACTGTTGCGGATGTATAGCGGTGAGCAGTTTTATGATGAGCCAGGGTTTGATACGGCGGCGCACGGCGCTCCACAATGGGCATCGATGCAACGGGAATGTATTAAGCGAATTGAAAAGGAAATAAAGTGGTGGGTTACGCAGCGACAGATCGACAATGGAGAAATGGGTGGTAAATACGGCGACGATGTGGAAATACTGCGGTGGTGGCTACCTGCCATTTTTGGTGCGGACGATAGCACTGGAAAATTTGGCTATCGCAGGCTGGCGGATGGTGTTTGGGCAAGTGATGCGTTGCAGGATGGTTTTGCGAGAAGGATTGATGATGTGGAACATTCGGCAGAACTTTTCAGGGATACGCACCCTTCGATGTTGATGATGCAATATGGCGATCCGGAATACGTGGAGCGTTGCCTGCAGAGCATGCAGCATTTTCGGGATGTGTGGACAGGCGTGACGCCGCTGGGACACCTGCATTTTCGATCCTATTATTTATCTGCCACAGAAGTGCTTCCCAATTCACCGTTTGGTGTAGATGCCGCATTGAATGCGCGGGCAATATTGCCAGGGCTTTGGGCAACCTGGTATAATCACAATCCGCAGCTGATCGATTTATTTTCGCGCTATTCAAAAGCATGGATCGCAGATGCAGCAAGAAGCGACAATGGTAAACCGGCGGGATTGATGCCGTCTGCCGTTGCATTTAAAAATGATCGTATCGGTGGTGAGTCTGACCAGTGGTGGGATGCCCATCTCACCTACGATTATTACCAATGGGATCATATTGGTCACGTAGGTGAATTATTCAATCACATCCTGGGAATGTATGGCATTACCCACAACGAAGCCTTCCTGGCACCGCTGAATAAATACGCTGACCTGATGTCGGGCGCGGTAAAATCTCCTCCAAATCCAAAAGCAGCACCGGGCACGCTCGGCTGGGCCCTGAATTTGCTGGTGGATGGCGGTGTGGATCATGAACCACGCGATAATGCGATGGGAAAATTATTTGCGATGGCAAAGGAGTTGAGTGGTTCACACCGCTATGACTCGCTAATAGCGCTATTTGGGATGCCGTACAACCAGTACCGCGTTACCGGCAACCGGCAACTGGTGCTGGAAGGTATGCAGGAACTACTGGATCATGCACGCTACAACTGGCCGCTGGCCACCAGCGAGGCAAAGTTTACCGACAGGGTGTACATGCCCGGCAGTGATGTATTGATGGGAATGTATACGGGACATTTTGGGGCGGGCTATGAATATCCCAATCCTGTTGTTACCTGGCAACATACGGGATCTGATCTTGCAATATTTGTAAACAGTGGTGATACGCATAGTGCGCAAATCTCTTTTTATAATTTCTCCGGTACAAAAACGGTAACTGCCAATACCTGGCAATTGCAGCCGGGCACCTATGAAGTTATTACCGGTGCCGACAGGGATGATGATGGAAAGATAGACGGCGATAGTACGAAACAAATTGTTGAGTTGCAGGAGCGGGTTAATGAACTATCGTTGACGATTCCCGGTAATGGAGAAACGGTGGTGTTGATCCGCCAGCTTCATGCAGGAGTGCCTGCGCCTGTGAATGCAGCCGACCTTGCGATTAATGCCAGGGATATCAGTATTGCAAAATCGTCATCGGGGACGAACGTGGTTTCCTGCCGGGTGCATAATATCGGTAATCGTGATGCAGAGCAGGTGAAGGTGCAATTGTATGCGGGTGAACAAATGATTGCGGAGCAACCATTGAATCGCCTTGCGGCGCCCAATGATCTTGTTCCGCGCAGCGTAGTGGTAACCTTTGAAGTACCTGCTGTGCATAATGGGAAATATGAAGTGCGGTTGCAACAAGCGGCACCGGAATTTACGCTTCGAAATAATCGCGCGACAGCGCAGTAAGCGATTATGATGCACGTTGCCGGAAATGGCTGGGTGTAATGCCGGTGTATTTCCGGAACACCGTTGCAAAATATTGAGAGTTTTGAAAACCGGTGTCGAATGCGATTCGCGTGATGGTATGATTGGTGTTTTGCAATAGTTCCTGTGCCTTTTTGATCTTGAAGCGTAACGCAAAATCAAGAGGCGTGGTGCCGGTTTCTTTTCGGAACCAGTATTTGAAATGAGAAAGGGAAAGTTCTGCCAGTTGTGCCAGTTCGTCCAGTGATACCGGATCATCAAGATGCGTTTCCAGGAAATGAAGGATGGACTGAAGCCGGTAGCCGGTGCGGCTGTCTGCATCGCGTCCTGAGCAGGCGATGATTTCCAGGAGGCAGTCGGCAATGGCGTGACGAAGACGGATGGCAGCCAGCGGCGATTTTCGTTGCGGGAAGAGTTCAAAAATTTCTTCGAGCGTTTTACGAATCTGCGCATTGCCTTTGAAGTGGCGGGGCAGGTGCTGCAGCTGGTGTAACCACTCGCTGCATTGTTTTTTTTCAAACTGGAGAAAACGTTGGTGGCGGCGTGCGGGTTCCAGGTCAAGGATGATCCAGTATAGTTCACCTTTATCTTCCGGGAATTCACCGGAGCCATGCCATTCCCCGGGGAAGGTTACAAAGAGATCACCGCCCTGCAGGCGATAGAGTTCATCATGCACTTCATACACCTGTTGTCCTTTGCTGCAAAAGACAATTTCCATCATCCGGCGGTGGGAGTGAGCGGCCAGTTGCTGGTGGGCGCTGTTGTAGTGATACTTCCCGATGGTTTTTATTTCGGGGAAGCCGGCGCTGCGCATGTTGAGAATGATGCGTTCAGGAGGAACGGATTTTGAGCTGGTGCGTTTTTTAGCCATGTATAAAATCGTACGGTGCTACAATCTGTAAAGATTATATAAAAGTACATGGATATTTTTGAAATGAAATTGTAAATCATGATCAGGATCAGTCCAAGCCAGGAAGATTTTTTTGCCAAGAACGGGTATCTCGTTGTTGAGAATGTGTTGTCGCCGGAAGAGATCAATTTCTACAGGAATTTGTATGAGAAGTTTTTGTCGAATGAAATTGATGCGTCGCGGTACCGTTCTGACCTGGGTGGTCATTTGGAAGACAGGAAAAAGGAGAACCGGGAGAATATAACGCAGATCATGCTGGTGAGCAGGTTGATGCCGTCGTTGCTGGAGATGCCGCTGCATAAAAATACGATGGCGATTGCGCAGCAATTGCTGGGGCAGGATATGGCGCTTGATTTTGATATGCTGATTGACAAGGCGCCGCATTCGGCTACGCCCACGCCCTGGCACCAGGATTGTGCGTACTGGATCAATTTGCCGGATACACGTGCGGCCAGTTGCTGGACGGCCCTTGATGATGCTGTATTGGATAATGGTTGTATGTGGTATGTACCGGGTTCACACCTGTTGCCGATCCGGCAGCATCACCCGGCGGGAAAGGGTGGTGGTGCATTGGAATGTGATGCTACGGAGGCTGAAGCAATACCGGTGGAGATCAAAGCAGGATCAGCGGTATGGCATCATGGTGGTACGTTACATTACAGCAGGGGGAATACAACAGATCTGCGGCGCCGCGCATTTATTACCAATTTCAGATCGGCTGATATGATTGCCTATGAACGGGAGCGTGGGTTTGATCATTCGGGTGAGCGTGAAGTGCGGGATGAAAGAGCCAAATCATGAAGAAATGTTATTAAAAAATGAACAAATTCCGGCTGTGTCTCGGTGTTTTCCCCTAATTTAGGGTACGTACACGGAAATTGTCCTCCTTATCCCCCTTTAACCCACATTGCTGAACGAAAAAGGATCTGAAAATTCAACTTTTTTGCCATTTTTCGGGTACGTACCCGGAAAATTTAAAACGATTGCGAAACGGGAATGATCTATTCGATTTTTAGATATAAAAAGCAACTTGCATGGGCATTATTGCCAATACTGTTTTTCCTGCGGCTGCAAGCCAGCGCAGGTGAGACTGGTTCCGTTTTTACATCCCCCAACCCTGGAAACTTTTTTCATACCACCGGCAATACCGGAATCCCGGTACTGCCACAGCCGCAACAGGTGCAGGTATTTGATATTGCAACTCTTCCTGCCACCCTGGTGGCGGACCCCAGCATTCCGGCAGCTACCTGGCAACGGTTAAAAGATCACTGGACCAAAACGCGTCCTGCTGTTGCAGGCGCCGCAGGCACGTTGCGATTGCAATTGCTGGGCAATGGAAATGTGCCGGGTACCAACCTGAACGGCGCACAACTACAGCATATCGGCACAGAAGGATATGCGCTTGTTGTTCGCAAGGGTGAGCGCTTGTTGGTTGCCAATACAGAGGCTGGTCTTTTTTATGGCCTGCAAACACTGAAACAGTTGCTGCGTGCCGGTTGGAAGAAAGAGATTGTAATTGTTGACTGGCCCGTTTTTCCCGTGCGTGCTATCTATGATGATATCAGTCGCGGTCCCATCTCGACGGTTGCTTATATCAAAAAGCAGATTGAGCGGATAGCCGAGTTGAAATTAAACTGTCTTTCTTTTTACATTGAGCATGTGGTGCAAACGGCATCGCATCCGGATTTTGCACCGGCAGATGGAAAGCTGACCATTGCAGATATCCGGGAATTAGCCGCTTATGCAAAGACGTTTCATGTACAGTTGGCCGGAAGTTTCCAGTCGTTTGGTCATTTTGAAAAGATATTGGCGCTTCCGCAATATGCATCGCTGGGGGCTACGCCAAATCTTATTTCGCCACTGGATCCGCGGGCGCGGCAGTTTTTGGCAGATGTGATTGGTGAATTGTGTGATGCCTTTGATTCGCCCTGGTTTAATGTAAACTGTGATGAAACCTTTGATCTTGGGCAGGGCACCACCAAGCCTTACGTGGATAGTTTTGGTAAAGTGAAATTGTATGCGGAACAACTTCGTTTTTTATATGATGTAGTTAAAAAGCATGGTAAGCAGATGATGATGTGGGGTGATTTTGCAGTAGATCATCCTGAAGTGCTTGACCTGCTTCCTAAAGATATTATCTATCTCACCTGGGAGTATGGTGACCAGGCTTCATTTGCCAAATGGATCGATCCTTTTGCAGGCAGGGGGCTTCAGTTTATGGTATGCCCGGGTATCCTCAATAGTTACCGCATGTTTCCCGACATGACAATGGCGCGGGCCAACATCGCGCATTTTGCGGCAGCAGGAGAAAAAGCGGGTGCTTCCGGTGTATTGACCACCATTTGGGATGACGGGGGCACTTACCTGTTTTCCGGTGACTGGTATGGCGTATATGTTGCGGCTGAAAAAAGCTGGAATACCTCCGGCAGTGATGATGATTTTGATCAACGCTTTGAAATGGCTGCCTATGGTACGCACAATGGCGCTTATGTATCGGCATTAAATAACCTGATGGGGCTTCGCCGGTTGGCGTTGACCTATGATCTGAACGACCGGCTTTGGCAACAGCAGTTGTTGCCCGATGCCGGCAGCAGGATGATCCTGAATAATACAGGGCTGGGAGAGGCGAACACGTTGCTGCATTTGGCGGCGCCAGCCGCTGCTCGCACGGCCGCAAAGTTGCATCCGGAGGACGGTGCGACGCTTCGGTTTGCTATTGCGCAATACCAACTGATGCTGGATACGAGAAATGAAATAGCACAATTGGCGGAGCAATTTGATGTGAATAAAAATAATTCCCGCTGGCGCCTGGCAGCAACGGCGAGGGTTAAAAAACTGGCGCAACGTTACCGGCAGTTGCGGGCGACTTTCGGAGCTGAATGGTTGCGCGAAAATCAGCGCTACTGGCTGGATGTAACGCTGGAGCCATTTGACAAAAAGATTAATGACCTGGATGGGCTGGCGGTTGCGCTTGCAGGTTCCGGGAAAGACCGCGATGCCATGCGGTTGAACATTTTGGTGAGTACTGATTTTTATTTCCAGAACTGGATGCTGGTGGGTGCGTTTCCAATGAAACAGGATCAATTGCCTGCTTTTCTATACGGCGAAACGGAGGCGTATAACAAAGCTCCGAAGCCTGGCGACATGACGCAATACCAGGGAAAGATGTACAGGTGGCGGAAATATGCATCAGACAATGGAGGCATTATTGATGCGCGTGATTATTATACAGATGTAAATAATGCAACTGCGGTGTATGCATATTGTTCCATCAATACGGATGAGCCTGCCGTGGTTACAGCTTATTTAGGACTAACAGGCGCGGCTGAATTATACTGTAATGGAGAGCGGGTGATGCAGTTGGATGGTGATGGCGCCGCGAAAGCGGGAGAAACAGCCTGGACACTATCGCTGAAAAAAGGAGTAAACGCGATTCTTTTAAAATACAGGTTACTGCCTGGGCAGGACAACAGCTTTACATTTCGGCTGGATCCGTCCCAACGCGTAACCAATCACAAACACAAGTACCAGTTAAATGCAAAAACTGAAACTCATGATGCCGAGTAAAGGCTGGGGCGCGGCGCTGATTGGCGTCTGCCTCCTGGGAGGAACTGCGCAGGCGCAGCTGGCCCGGGAACAGGTAAAGCAGGCGGTAAATGAAACCGCAGGCTATGTAGCCAACGTGATGCTGGATAAAGAAGGCAAGTCACGGTGCGATTATAATATGATGGAGGGGAAATGGTATCCCTATGAAGTGCCCTGGCATACGGGCCAGGCAGTAAATGCGCTGCTGGCAGCGTATAAACTGACGGGTAATAAATCTTACCTCGCTTCTGCAAAGCGTGGTGGCAATTACTGGATCACGATGGAAGTAAAAGACCAGCCTGCTGCGTTGCGTGGTATGGTGGACGCATTGCATGGCGATGTATTGGGAGAAGAGTTTATTGTATTCGCGACGGTGTCTGACGGCACGCCGGGTATTTATGAATTGAGCCGCGTGACCAAAGATCCGAAGTATGCGCGTGTGGCAACATCGGCCGCCAGTTGGATGTTGAAAAATATGTATGATTCCGTACACGGGGTTTGCTATGATAATATTGAAGCAAAGACCGGCGAGGTATTGAAAGAATATAGCCCGTTTTGGGATAACCGCGAAAAGAAGAAGATGGAGTTGTTTGATGTATCGCGGCCGAATACGGAAGGTTATTTATTTAAGGATGCCTATGAATTTTCAGGCGATGTGAAGTTCAAAAATGCATTTATCAATTTGTGCAATAGCCTGGTGGAAAAACAGGGTCCGGAGGGTGTGTGGATGCGGTTTATGCCAAATGATGCGGCGAATCATATGTTTCACCCGCGCTTCTCGCTCTGGTATGCGGAATCACTGATTGAAGCGTACAAGATGACGGGCGATCGTAAATACCTGGAAGCTGCAGCTATTACTGCCCGTGTTTTTGCAAAGGCGCAGCAAAAGAACGGAACTCTTTTCTACGATAACTATACTGATGGCAAGGCCCCGGATCGCGGTTCCGCAACTGGATCGGCCAATGGCCTGGCCGGGATTGTATGGATTGCCCTGGCGAAAGAAGGATATAAAGAATTTGAGACGCCGATTGAGAAGGCGGCCGAATGGCTGCTGAAAAACAGGTATGCGCAAAACCATCCTGATCCCAACCTGCGCGGCGCTGTGCTGGAAACGCGTACGCGGATGAAGAAAGACCGCGTGTGGATGACCAACCGTGATATCGGGACTTCGTTTGCTGTACGCTTTTTCGTAGACTATTATAACTACAAGTTCAACCAACAAAAACAATAACTGCCAAAAAACGATTGCCATGATCTCTAAATTTTTTATCAATCAAAAAAACCTGCGCATGAAACAAACATTGCAAAGGCTTTTCCTGGTAATGACCATGATCGCATTTGTGACAGGCTCTGTGTTTGCACAAAGCGGTAGCGGGAATATCCGGGGACAAGTCACCGACGCGGAAGGGAACGCGTTGCCCGGTGCATCGGTATCCCTGAAAGGTACCACGCGGGCCGAGATAACGAACCTTTCCGGTATCTACGAACTGATTAACGTAAAAGAGGGTACGTACACGCTCGTGATCAATTACATGGGGTATAAACCCGTGGAAGCGAAAGTAACGGTATCCGGGGGACAGACGACCACACAGAATCTGATTATGTCGTCAAACGCTGTAAAACTGCAGGCGGTTGTGGTTTCTTCTGTTCGTGAAGGACAGCAGAAAGCGCTGAACCAGCAGAAGAATGCAGACAACATCAAGCAGGTAATTTCTGCTGACCTGATGGGTAAGTACCCGGATCTGAACGTGGCGGAAGCCATGCAGCGTCTCCCGGGTGTAACCATTGGACGTAATAGCAGCGGTGAGGGTTCTACCGTGCAATTGCGCGGTACGCCGGCCAACTTTACGAATGTAAATGTAAACGGTGAGCAGATCATGAGTACACAGGAAAATGGCCAGCGGAGCGTAAGCCTGGATGGTGTTCCTGTTGGACTGCTGAGCTCTATGGAAGTTGTAAAAACGCTGACGCCTGACCTGGATGGAGATGCGATTGCGGGTGCCATTAACCTGAAGACGCCAACGGCAACATCAACGCGTTTAAAAATGAGCGCGGATGCAGGATTGGGGTATAATAACCTTCGCAGCAGTCTGAATGGTATTGGCAACCTGACGTTGGGACAACGTTTCTTTGCCGATGCAAAAAACCCAAATGGTAAGCTGGGTGTATTGGTAAATGGAAGTTATTACAATACCAAGAATGGGTATGATGAACTGAATGCCCAGGTGTGGCAGCAAAAGGATTTTGGTGACGGCAAAGGCCTTACCTGGTTCCCTACGGATGTTCGGTACCTGTATGTAGAAAATGAGCGTACACGCAAGGGCGCATCGGCTACGGTTGATTATAATTTCAATCCTACGTCGAGCCTTGTGGCCAACTTTATGTACAGTGATTACCTGACTGATATCACCCGTTATCGTAAACGTACCCGCATGCAGACGTCGAGCACTACACGGAATGGTGCCGGGGATTATGTAACAACAAAGGGACGTTCTTACAACGAGATCAAATCGGCTAATGATGATATCCGCAATCTCAATTTCAGCCTGGAAGGCGAAACAACGGTAGGAAAAGCTAAACTGGATGCGGGCATTTTTGCGGCTAACTCTCAATATGAAGAGCATACGGGAACATACAATTTCATTACCGGCAATATTCCGCTTACGATCACGGATATTACTGGTGATTACCTGAAAGCGTATGGTACTGATTGGGAAAATACTGCGTCTCTGTTTACCTATAACACGGTAGAGCGGGAGCATTATCAAACAAGCGGTAAGAATTTCGTAGCACGTATCAATTTCTCATTGCCGTATAAGATCGGTAAGAATTCAGCCTTATTCAAAGCAGGTTTCAAGGTTAAGAATACACACAGCATGCGTGATTACCCGGATGAGGTGATCATCAGTACGTATGCGGGTGCTTCTGCTGATGGCAAGCTGACCAATTTTGCCGGCAAGCCGGATGTTGATCCGCGTTTGCTGAATGGCAATTTCGATTTTGGCCTGGGTGTAGACAAGGACAAAACGATTGATTTCTTTGATGCCAACCGAAACACGGCGATCTTCCCGCTGGATAATTCTTCTATCCGCACAACTACAGATACCTATTATTATGATGCGATTGAAAACATCACATCAGGTTATTTGATGAACCGGATACAGTTCCGTCGCTGGATGTTGCTGGGTGGTTTGCGTGTGGAAGGAACCAATGTGGATTATAAGGGTAATATCGTGAATGTGGATGCCAATGGTTTGTGGCAGTCAACTTCGCCCAACCAGAAAACGACCAATTATACCAAGTTCCTGCCCAACCTGCAGGCGAAGTATGATATCACGCACAGCCTGGTGCTGCGTGGTGGTTTGACGTTTGGTTATTCCCGTCCTGATTTTGTGGACCTGGTTCCGGGTCGTGTAGCAAATCGCCTGGCGATGACGGTTACGGATGGTAACCCTGAATTGAAGCCTGCGTTTGCAACGAACTATGATATCTCTCTGGAAAAATATTTGTCGAACCTGGGTATTCTTTCTGTGGGAAGTTTTTACAAGAAGATCGACAAATTCCAGTACAAGAGTGTAACGGTGATCCAGGGTGATGAGTTTGACAATGCGGCTTTGTACGCTGGTTACCAGTGGTTCCGTACGCTGAATGGTAATACGGCAGATGTGTACGGTATTGAGTTGAATGCACAGGCTAACCTGACATTCCTGCCTGGCATCCTGAAAGGCATTTCGATCCTCGCGAATTACACCTATGCACACTCCAGTGCCGATGCGCAATTCCGGAAGGGACTTCGTTTGCCCGGACA
Organism: Bacteroidota bacterium; assembly: GCA_048498035.1. Taxonomy (GTDB): domain Bacteria; phylum Bacteroidota; class Bacteroidia; order Chitinophagales; family Chitinophagaceae; genus CADEDV01. The sequence goes on from JBEHYT010000027.1 coordinate 28,614, forward strand.
GGCAGAAAACACGGTGAATGCGTCGCTTTCTTATAGTATCGGCGGATTTACGATCCAGGGTAATTTGAATTACAATGGTTCTTATACCGTGGCATTGGGTGCTGATGAGGCAACGGATGTGGTGCGTGCTGCGCGTACGCAGATTGATGCGAATGCGAACTACCGGATCAACAAACGTTTTACCGTGTATGTGGAAGGGGTAAACCTGACCAATGCACCTCAGGTTGATTACTTTGGTAAACGCGAGCGTATTTACGAAAAACAATTCTATTCATTCTGGGGCCGTGCAGGTCTCAAGTTCAGGTTGTGATAAAGATCACCCGGGAGCTGTGGCTCCCGGGTCTTTTTTCAACACATCCTGCGAAAATTTGAACACACCGGGGTACCGGTGATTTGATGATCTGTAAATGAAACTAAACTGATGTTGAACGAATTTGAAGCCGGGAAATTGAAAGTGAACGTGTATGAAGACAGGGCTGCGCTGGGCGCTGCCGCCGCGGCGATGGCCGCAGCTACGATCCGGGAAACGCTGAAGAAAAAATATGAGGTGAATATTGTTTTTGCGGCTGCTGCTTCGCAGAATGAATTCCTAGCCGCACTAATCAATGAAGATATTGACTGGTCGCGCGTGAATGCATTTCACATGGATGAATATATCGGGTTGCCGGCCGGGGCGCTGCAGCAGTTTGGCTATTGGCTGCGCGAACGGATTTTCGGCAAGTTGAATTTCAAGGAGGTTTTTTACCTGAATGGCCAGGCGCCGGATGCGCAGGCTGAGTGCGAGCGCTATGCGCGGTTGCTGCAGCAGCATCCCACCGATATTTGTTTTATGGGTATTGGAGAAAATACACACCTTGCTTTTAATGACCCGCATGTTGCCAACTTTAATGATACGGCCCTGGTAAAAGTGGTTGACCTGGATGAAGCCTGCAAGCAGCAACAGGTGAATGAAGACTGCTTTGATGATATCAGCCAGATACCCCCGGATGCATTTACACTTACGATACCGGCGCTGTTATCAGCAAAGACAATTTATTGCATGGTACCCGGCATATTGAAGGCGCCGGCAGTAACTCACACGTTAAAGGATCCGATCAGCGAAAAATATCCTTCCACTATTTTACGTACGCACGAAAATGCGGTACTGTTGCTTGACCGCGAGAGTGCGTCTGGCTGGATGGAAGAGAAAGAAGAAATTAAATCAGTTGCCAATTAAAAATCTGGTTATGTCAACACCCGCAGTTGCAAGTGATCTGTCCAAATTTCACCAGTTGATCTCCGACCTGTTTCGCTGGCCCTCTTCGAGGGCAGAGTGGGAGCAGTACCGGCTGTCGACGGAGCAGGTGGATTTTTTTAATGAGAACGGGTATGTTGCGAATATTAAATTGCTGGACGACTGGCAGATTGAGCGGCTGAAAGAAGAGCTGGCTGAAATTGCTGATCCGGCACATCCTGGTCATAGCCTTTTTTACCAGTTTGCTTCCAATGAATCTTCTGATCCCAATACGGTACTTTTTCATGCACTGGGTGCATGGCGTATTACGAATGGATTTCACGATATCCTGTGGAATCCTGCATTTGTAATGGCGGCGAGCCAGTTGTTGGGTGATAGGGCGGTGCGGTTTTGGCACGACCAGTTGTTTTGCAAGCCCGCCAAACATGGCGGTGTGGTAGCCTGGCACCAGGATTATTCGTATTGGACGCGCACGGTGCCCGTGCAGCATCTTACCTGCTGGGTAGGATTGGATGATGCAACTACGGATAATGGGTGCCTGTATTATGTTCCAAAAAGCCAGAACTGGGGTTTGCTGGATAAGCCGGAATTAGCAGGTGATATGGAAGGTGTGCTGGATTACCTGACGCCGCAGCAGAAGCTGGAATTTAAGCCGGTGCCGATTGAATTAAAGGCTGGTCATGCGGCATTTCATCATCCATTGATGGTGCATGGTTCTTATGCCAATCGTTCACCTCGTGCACGAAGAGCATTTGTGTTGAATGTTTTTGCAGATGGCACAGAATCTAATTCTACCGGGGAACTTCTTCCCGGAACGCCTAATATTCAGAAGGGACAAAAAATGGAGGGACAGTTTTATCCGTTGTTATTTGATCCCGCACAGGTAAAATAGAATAAATCGTATTGATACAGGCGCCAGATATATTATTTTTTTGTCCCCGCTGGGGACATGCGCATCTTTCCTGGAAGGAACTTGCGCAGCGTGCGCATGATGCGGGGTATGATGGAATTGAAACGGATATTCCTGAATCGCCTGCGGAGCAGGAGGCATTATATGATGCACTTGCGCGGTTTGATCTCAAGATGGTGGCACAGCATTGGGAAACAATGGATCCGCGGTTTGATGTGCATGCGCGGCTGTACGAGCAGCGGTTGCAACATCTTGCGGCAGCAAAACCCTGGTGTATTAATTCGCATACCGGTAGGGATTTTTTTACGGCGGAAGAAAATGGGAAGCTGATTGCATTAGCGGCATTGATTGAAACTACATTCAATGTACCGGTGTATCATGAAACGCATCGCGGACGGTTTAGCTTCGCGGCGCATGTTACATTGGATTATTTTCGGCGGCATCCTGGTTTACGAATTACCTGGGATGTATCGCACTGGATAGTGGTGGCGGAATCGTTGCTGGAAGATCAGCAGGATGCGGTGGATACCGCGGCTGCCCATACCGGCCATATTCATGCGCGGGTGGGGCATTCGCAGGGTTCGCAGGTGGCTGATCCTGCAATGCAGCAATGGGAAGAAGTGTTGGCGGTGCATTTGGCCTATTGGGACAAGGCTGTAGCAGCGGCGCGGGCAGAAGGAAGATCGCAGCTTGGTTTTACTCCTGAGTTTGGTCCGGTACCCTATATGCCCTTGCATCCGGATTCGGGTAAACCGGTGCGCGACCAGTGGGAGTTGAATGTGGCAATGATGGAATTGCTGAAGAAGCGCTATGCGCAAAAATGAAAGGAACAGATGGTTAATCAAAAAATAACGGAATTGCCTTCCCGGCACCGGCACCTGGAACGGATGTCGACCGCCGAGTTGGTGCAGCATATCAATGAAGAAGATCAGAAGGTGGCGCTGGCTGTGCAGCAGCAGTTGCCGGCAATTGTTAAATTGATAGACGCCCTGGTGATAAAGATGCTGGATGGCGGGCGATTGTTTTATATTGGTGCCGGAACCAGCGGAAGATTGGGGATCCTGGATGCCAGTGAATGGGCTCCCACATTTGGTGTTCCGGAAACCTGGGTAAATGGATTGCTGGCCGGTGGGTTAGAGGCAGTGCGTTTTGGCATTGAAGATGCGGAAGATAGTTTTAGCCAGGGATGGACGGATTTGCAGGCGCATTCGATCTCTTCAGGGGATTTTGTAATTGGCCTTGCGGCAAGTGGCACCACTCCGTATGTGATAGGAGGATTGCGGAGTGCACGGGCCAATGGCATTGAAACGGGTTGTATTGTTTGTAACCCCGGAAGCCCGGTAGCGGCTGAAGCTGATTACCCGGTGGAAGTGGTCGTGGGGCCTGAATTTGTAACAGGTAGCACACGTATGAAGAGTGGCACGGCGCAGAAGATGGTGTTGAATATGATCTCTACCAGCGCCATGATCAAAATGGGAAGGGTGGAAGACAACCAGATGGTGCACATGCAGATCAGCAACGAGAAACTGGTAGATCGTGGTACAAGGATGCTGATGGAAAAATCGGGGATGACGGATTACGAGGAAGCAAAATCGCTTTTACTTCGTTATGGCGGTGTACAGGCCGCATTAAACCAGCAATAAAGTATGCAACAGACAGTTGTTATCACAGATGCAGCGGCGATAAAGAAAAGTTATACGCGGAATATTCTGCTTATCGGTTTGTTTTTTTTCATTTTCGGATTCACTACCTGGGTAAATGCAACGTTGATCCAGTATCTCCGGATTGCCTGTGAACTGAAAGAATGGGAAGCCTACCTGGTTACGTTTGCATTTTATATCTCCTATACAATTATGGCCATTCCATCCAGTGCGGTGTTGCGAAGAACGGGAATGGTAAAGGGAATGAGCATCGGGCTTGCCGTGATGGGAATTGGCTGCCTGATTTTTATCCCGGCGGCGCTTACGCGGATGTATGCATTGTTCCTGCTGGGATTGATCTTTGTAGGCGGTGGTCTTACGCTTTTGCAAACTGCCGTCAATCCGTATATCACAATGTTAGGCCCTGCTGAATCAGCCGCAAAGCGGATCAGCATCATGGGTATTTGTAATAAAACGGCGGGTATCCTTGCACCGTTGATCATGGGCGCTATTATTTTAAAAAATTCGGATAAGTTGGTGGAACAACTCAAAGCCATGGATCCGGCGGCCAAACTGGCGCGACTGAATGAACTGGCAAGAGATGTAATTGTTCCATACCTCGTTTTGGCAGGCATTCTTTTCCTGATCGCTTTCCTGATTCGTTTTGCACATCTGCCGGAATTAAATGCAGACAGCGAAACGGAAAAGGAGGGCGCAGTTGCGATTAGCAAGTCGTCGATCGACTGGCAATATGCGCTTGGGTTCATCGCCATCTTTGCGGCTACGGGTGCCGAAGTACTCACTGGTGATTCCATTGGAAGTTATGGGGAATCGAAGGGGTTTGCATTGGATACTGCTAAAAATTTTGCATCGTTTCCGCTTGCGGGTATGATGCTGGGTTACCTGGCGGGTGTAGCGCTGATACCGAAAATAATTTCGCAGCAGAAGGCATTTTATTATTCATCCTGGCTGGGACTGGTACTTGTAATGGCCACGCTGGTATTACCCGGTACGGGTTCATTGATTGCATTGGCCTGCCTCGGATTTGCGAATGCGATGTTGTGGCCGGCCATTTGGCCGCAGGCGCTGGATGGATTGACGGGAAGGGCGCTGGGAAGAGGGTCTGCCATCCTGATCATGGGTATTGCCGGCGCGGCAATTGTTCCATTGATCTATGCAGGATTAATTAAAGTTATCGGGCACCAGTATGCGTATGCTGTATTGCTGCCCGTGTATATTTTTCTTTTGTATTATAGTTTTAAAGGCCTCCGCAAGGTTGCCGTGTCATAAATAAATCCAAGATGCAAGTAAAGTCGCTTTACCCGGATCAACCTGTTGGAAATTATCGGTGGGTGGTATGTGTGATGTTATTCTTTGCCACTACTATCAATTACCTGGATCGCCAGGTAATGGGATGGCTGAAGCCGATACTGGAGCAAAAATTTAATTGGACAGAAACCGACTACAGTCATATTGTAATGGGTTTTACTGCAGCGTATGCATTGGGCCTTGTGGTATTTGGCCGGGTGATTGATAAACTGAGTACACGCGTCAGTTATACCATTTCGATCACCATCTGGAGCCTCGCGGCCATTCTTCACGCAGCTGTTCGTGGTACGATGGGATTTATCGGGGTACGTGTAGCGCTTGGACTGGGTGAATCCGGCAATTTTCCTGCTGCGGTAAAAACGGTAGCAGAATGGTTTCCAAAAAAAGAACGTGCGCTGGCAACAGGATTGTTTGATTCCGGATCCAATATCGGTGCCTTGCTGGTGCCATTGGTGATCCCAACGATACTGGAACACTGGGGCTGGCAGGCCGCATTTATCATTACAGGTTCAATTGGTTTTATCTGGTTGATCGGTTGGCGATTACTGTACCAGGTTCCGGAAAAACATAAAAAGCTTAGCGCAGCAGAACTGGCGTATATCCGTAGTGATGATGAGGAGAAAGTGGAGCAGGCGGGAGATACGATCAGCTGGTTGCAGTTGTTTAAGCTGAAGCAAACCTGGGCATTTATTGTTGGAAAATTTTTTACAGATCCAATCTGGTATTTCTTCCTGTTTTGGCTACCATCTTATTTTTCAAGTACGTTTAATATGGATTTGAAAAAGCCAAGCCTGGAGATGATTCTGGTGTATACCGGCGCCACCATTGGCGCAATAGGAGGCGGTTTTCTTTCATCCTACCTGATCCGGAAAGGAAAACCGGTGTACAAGGCGAGAAAATTTGCGCTATTGGCATCTGCATTAGCTGTGATGCCAATCATTGCTACGCGATATACGCATAATATGTGGGTAGTGGTGGCCTTGCTTGCGCTGGCAATTGCCGGCAATGCGGCATGGAGTGCGAATATATTTACGATTGTATCTGATATGCTGCCGAAAAAAGTAGTGAGCTCGGTGATCGGTATTGGCAGTATGGCGGGTGCAGTAGGCGGCGTACTTTTCCCGATGCTCGTGGGTGCGGTATTAGATTACTATAAGAATCACGGCAACATCACGGCCGGTTATAATATTCTGTTTATCTTCTGCGGACTTTCATTCCTGCTGGCGTGGTTGCTGATTCACTGGATTACGCCGAAGATGAAACCGTATGATCCGGATACAAAATCCTGATATCAATAGCTTCGTATGAAAAAACATCTGTTTATAGCGGCATTGCTAACCGGTAATGCCATTTTTGCCCAACAGTCGCCGATTTATCACAATGGCTGGACCGACTTCAACAAGAACGGTAAAAAAGATATCTATGAAGACAGCACGCAGAGCGTTGATAAACGCGTGGAAGACCTGCTGTCGCAAATGACGCTGGAGGAAAAATCCTGCCAGCTTGCAACGTTGTATGGGTATGGACGTGTGCTGAAAGATGAGTTACCTACGGCGGCCTGGAAGACGGCGATCTGGAAAGATGGGATTGCAAATATTGATGAACATTTAAACGGTGTTCCTTTTCACCCGGAGGCGGCTTCACAATATTCATTCCCGTTTGATAAGCACGTAAAGGCGATCAATACTGTGCAGGCCTGGTTTATTGAACAAACACGGTTGGGCATTCCTGTTGACTTTACCAATGAAGGTGTGCATGGATTGTGTAGTGATCATGCCACGTCTTTACCGGCGCCTATTTCGATTGGCGCTACCTGGAATAAAGAACTCGTGTTCCGGGCCGGGCAAACGGCAGGCAGGGAAGCGCATGCGCTGGGTTATACCAATGTTTATGCACCAATCCTGGATCCCGCGCGTGATCAGCGCTGGGGACGCGTGGTGGAATGTTATGGTGAAGATCCATTCCTAATTGCCTCGTTGGGTATGCAGATGACAATGGGCATCCAGAGCCAGGGTGTTGCATCTACGTTAAAGCATTTCGCGGTATATAGTGTTCCGAAGGGCGGACGTGACGGCGAAGTTCGTACGGATCCGCATGTGGCACCGCGAGAGATGGAGCAATTATATCTCTATCCGTTTCGTCGTGTAATTGAGAAGGCGCACCCGATGGGTGTGATGAGCAGCTATAACGACTGGGACGGCATCCCGGTTACGGGGAGTCATTATTTTCTGACGGAGTTGCTTCGCCAGCGATTTGGTTTTGACGGGTATGTGGTGTCTGACAGTAAAGCTGTTGAATACATTTACAGTAAGCATCACGTAGCCGAAGATTTTAAAGGTGCAACATTGCAGGCGGTAACGGCGGGGTTGAATGTGTGGACCAACTTTGCCATGCCCGATGCCTATATCACAAATGTGCGGGAGTTGGTAAAGGAAGGAAAGATTTCACAGGAATTGTTGAATCAGTGTGTGCGCGAAGTGCTGCGCGTAAAATTCAGGCTTGGATTGTTTGATCATCCGTTCAGGGACCCGGACGCGGCGGCTGGGCTGGTGCATACTGCGGCAGATGAAGCATTATCCCAGGAATTTGACCTGGAGAGTATTGTATTATTGAAAAATGAAAATGGGTTATTGCCGCTAACGGCGGGTAAGTATAAAAAAATACTGGTAGCGGGTCCACTGGCGGATGCAACAAAATATGCGGTGAGCCGGTATGGTCCGAACAACAACCCGGTAACGAGTGTGCTGCAGGGTATCAAAGATTATGTGGGTACTACTGCCAGGGTAAGTTATGAGAAAGGCTGTGAGGTTACCAATGAAGGCTGGCCGGAAACGGAGATCATCAATACGCCGTTGAATAAAGAAGATCGCGATGGGCTTGCTAAAGCTGTTGCGGCGGCGAAAAAATCGGATATTATCATTGCGGTATTGGGCGAAGATGAAAAAACGGTGGGAGAGGGATTGTCGCGCACGTCGCTGGATTTACCCGGCAGGCAGGAGCAATTACTGGAAGCATTGTATGCAACCGGCAAGCCGGTGGTATTGGTGTTGATGAATGGTCAGCCGTTGACGATCAACTGGGCTAACAAATATGTACCGGCTATCCTGAATCCAGGTTTTCCCGGCCCATCTGCCGGTAAGGCCGTGGCAAAGACATTGTTTGGCGAATATAATCCCGGGGGTAAGTTGAGTATGACCTGGCCAAAGACGGTTGGTCAAATTGAATTTAATTTCCCCTATAAGCCGGCTTCGCAGGCAGACCAGGAACCGATACAGCGTAATGGCGCGAGTAATACGATTGTTAATGGTCCGTTGTATCCTTTTGGCTATGGGCTTAGTTATACGAGTTTTACCTACAGCAATCTCCGTGTTTCACCGGAGAAGCAGGGCGTGCAGGGCAATGTGGAGGCGTGGGTGGATGTTACCAATACGGGTGGGAGAGCGGGTGATGATGTGGTGCAATTGTATGTGAAGGACAAATTGAGTAGTGTGATCACGTATGAAATGCAGTTGCGTGGATTTGAGCGGGTGAAGCTGGAGCCGGGAGAAAAGAAAACGGTACATTTTGTATTGGAGCCGGATGATCTGTCGTTGTTGAATAAAGACATGCACTGGGTGGTGGAACCCGGTGAGTTTGAAGTAATGATCGGCGCCTCATCTGCAGATATACGTTTGAAAAAGACATTTACGATTATTGATTGATGTTTCTTTTAGCAGTTAGTTAGTTTTTAGGACCAGCGCCGGAGGCGCTGGTTTTTTTATATATATGGTTGATAATTTGAAAGTGTTGTTGAATTAACTGTCAGGGCGCGGTTAGGAATTTGAAGGCGCAATCAACTGAAATAATAAAGATGTATCTTTTGATAACTTTAAGGTAACGATCTCTGGACTTGGAAGTAAGAAACTCCCCAATGCCAACGAAGGTTCTTTGAAAAACAATTATCTCTACCAGGGTGCATTTAGTGAACTGGATGCCGATATCGGGTGGACGGATGTTGAACTGCGCAACTATGATGCGCAGATTGGAGGTTTGCATGGAGAGCTGCGAGAATCTGACTGCAGATCAGACGGCTAAAATTTTCCTAAATTGGCGACAAATGAATAGTGTTTTTGTCATATCAATAGCTTTTGCCTTTGGTCAGTTAGCGAGTACAACGCCTTCGATGAACCAGGACCATAGCTGCGCAAAAGGGTTTAGGTATTTTTCCAAAGTACAGTCTTCGTTTTCCAGGGGAGTCTTTTTGTATCCAGCCAAAGAGGTAGTGATAACGGCGGATAGCCGGGGTAATCCCATATATAATGTCAAAAAAAGAAACAAAGAAATTTCGTATTTGAATAAATTGACAGAAATTGTTTGTGTCGAGAATAAGGAGGGTACCTATATTCTTACAATCGATATTTTGAAAAAATGGGAAAATTGGTTTACAGAAAATTGTAATCTCCGCAAACCTGCGATGTCAAATAGTTCGGTTTTCGGTAACGTACCCGGATAATCCAAAATGACTGGATGGATCTAAACGGAGTTCTCAAATAGATCGGTTGCCGACATTTTCGGGAAAAGTTATCACTATGTTTGCGTGTTTAAAATCACATAGAAATTAAGGCCTAAAATATGAATAGGATGATAGCGAGCAGTTGGCTTTTTTTAGCAATGACATTTTTATTCGGTTGCTCGCGAACTGAACGTGTCATTGGTAGATACGCAGCAATTGGGTACAATAATACCCATGACACAATAATTTTGAATACGACTGGCATTTATGTCCGGAAGGTTTATGATGTTAATAACAAATTGTGCCTGGACATGCGAGGGCGATGGGAATACAACAATGACCTTTTGGTCATGTCTTCTTTTTTTCTAAATCTTGACCGGGATATTAGCCGGTTTCCTGAGTTGCTGGCTGACACCAGTATGCAGATGGAAGTGTCAGTAGAGCGTAGAGGTGGGAAAGTCCGGTTTTGTACGGGATATGTGGAAGGTAAAAACTGCTACGAAAAAGTGCAGGGTGAGTAGTTGTCAGGCGCTTTTTTTACACTGAGTGCTTGCGGGTCTCTAACATAAAAACGATATATCACTATGCGTATATTTTTTCTTCAATTGTTATTTTCATTTAGTTTGCTGTCTTGTGGACATGATGGGAGCGGCATCTCAATTAAACCCTTGCATCCTTATTCATCTTCGCCCTATTATTATCAAACGGACGACATAAAAGATAAGGAATACGTTATAAAGTACTTTTTTATTGAAGGCGCCAATAAAGCAACAGACGATTTGGCCGAACTCGTAGATCAATTTGTAGTAAATAAGATTAGTAGTGATTCCGATTTCGTTGATTTTGGTGGTTACTATATGGATTTTTACAAGAAGACAAACATCATAAATGAAAAGTTTAGAGAACAGACGGACGGTATTGTCAGTAATAATTTACTGAATGATCATACTGGCGACCTGCTATTCAGATACACATGGGCTGGAAAAGAATTTTTAGGGTGTGAATATTTTAAAAACGGTAAAATTATAAAAACAGAATATGATAAGGAAAAGAATCACCTGCGAGGCAGTTCCACTGTCCGCACCAATACTGGAAAGATAAGTATTAGGGAAGTGCCGCAGTAGCATTTTAATATAACTAAGAGACGAGTTTATCGGAAAGAATAAAGTCTGAATGCCGGATCTGCAAAAGTGATTGATGAATAGTGATGAGGGATCGGCAAGACAAAGGATAAGGTATAGAGGATCATAACGGATTTTTGATAACTTTAAAGTAACATTCTCGGCGGGCAATATTATCGAGGAGAATCATTACTATGCCTATGGGTTGAAGATAGCGGGGATCAGTAGTAAGAAGTTGCCCAATGCCAGTGAAGGTTCTTTGAAAAACAATTATCTCTACCAGGGTGCGTTCAGTGAACTGGATGCTGATATGGGCTGGACGGATTTTGAGCTGCGGAACTATGATGCGCAGATCGGGCGGTGGATGCAGATGGATCCTTATGATCAGTTTGCGAGTGGTTATTTGAGTATGGGAATGAATCCAATTATGAATATTGACGGGAATGGTGGGTTCTCTGCTCCTGGAGCTGTTATTGGTGGATTGGGAGGATTTGTTGCGGGCGGGATAGTGGCCTTAGCTAATGGGAAAAATCCCGTCTCCGGCGCTTTAATTGGCACAGCTGCCGGCGTATTTTTAGGAGGGCTTTTGGGCGATTTAGATTTTGGAAGTTCGATAAAAGCAGTCGGTAGAGTATCAAAAGAATTGGGCCCAAGTCTGATCATTCAAGGTGCAAATACTGCTCTGAACGTGTCTAAATTTATACGCTCATCAACCACCACACAAACTACGCTTTCAAATCGGCAGTTGTTAGAAACCGGTGGATTGACCGAAGCTGGTGACCCGTTGAAAAGCCAAGCTGAAGACTACATAATTAAGTATTGGAAAAGGCAGTTTGCTTATATCCTCATTGAGGGCATAGGGGCGCTTAATGCAACTTCGGCGATTAGAGGGGATATTATTGTAAAACATATCCATAATGGTAGATTTGGATTCGCAACAGCCAGAGTTTCTGCTTTCGGAACCACAATGGTCTCGAATTTCGGACACGTTTCGTGGGCTGGTTCAGCAGATTTAATAGCCGACGGAAAGGTTATTGAAACGAAAGGGTTTGTTTGGCCGAAATATGACCTGGCTCTTCCGACTGATGTAGATTTCATAGGCGAAGCCGAATTCCGGCTCCCGGTCAACGCTGAACGTGTGCAAATTAAAGTTAATGCTATTTACGTGTATGACGAACCAGGAGCTGGAAGAGCCGTTCCAGTTCCAGCGGTTGTGTCAAAAACAATAGATTTAAAATAATTAATATATGAGAAAACATATTTTTTTTCTCCTGTTCATTGTATTGATGGTTAACTCCTGCTCAAACCATTTTAATAGAAAAGTTAAAACGGAGAGTGATCTATATGAAAAGGCGCTTAATCTCTATATAAAAAATGTTTCCAACGAAGATTCAATCGGCAAAGTGTTGGAGCTAATTGACAAGGGTATTAGTTATGATCCGAACAATGTAAATTTCTATTATTTAAAAACGAATGTGTTCATCGGTCAGCACCGATATGACGAAGCAGTGAAAGCTGCCGATCAGGGACTGGATATTTCGGACACACTTGCAGTACTTAGGACAGTTAGGGGTATTTTAAAATATGAACTTAGTGATACCTTTTCTGCCTACGCGGATTTTAGAAAGGCCATAGCAATTTATGATGACCGACTGTTAGCAGGAGCAGGCAGAAATAAACAATTTGATATGGCTAATAAAGCATTTTTATTGATGTTACTTGGTGATACTGCGGCGGGAAAAATTCAATTTGAACGGATAAAAAGCAAATATCCTGGTTTTCGGAGCGCAGATTTCTTTTATGATCCCGGCAAGCCTTTTGATCGGGATGCACTTATGAGAAGATTTTTGGCTGTTCCGGGTGAAGAGTCGACGACAGAAGAAGGAGTGGAAGTTATTGAGAACTGAGCAATTTAAACTAAGTCGATCACGTATATGCGTTATTTTTTCGATTATTCATTTTATACGGCTTGCGGGATATTCAGAACAAAGAAATCAGACGGTATTGATATCGGGTCATCCTCTTTCGTAGCAATGTTGCAAGTGTTGAACCTGTTGTCTTTCTATTGGATAGTTGACCAATTTGTTAAGAATTTGCTTCCTGCCGAAAAAACTCCGACTATTTTCGGGGCGTTGTATTTTGGACTTGCTGTGTTTAATTATGTGCGGTTCTTCCGGACCAGCGGCCATTCTTACAAGGAGATTGAAAGTCGGCTGCAATCTTTTTCGGCTGACAAGCAGCAACAAATTTTGCTTACGCAACGCCGGTATTTCGTTATGTCGGGCGCGTTGGTCGTGCTGGTTTTGATTATTAGCATAGCAAATCGCGGGTCGTGAGGTGGTAGTTGCTGGTGGGTAGGGAAATGTACCCTGATGTTAATAATCAACTTTTTTTAACGTTTATTTGAAAAAGGCAAAAAATGAAAACCTATACCCACCTGACTATTTTACTTTTATGCTGTATCAATGCATGCACAAACCAATCCGGTAAAAGCGTAGCGAAGGCAAACGAGCTCTATCAAAAGGCCGTAGAAATAAATAACAGGAATATCGATACCGGGGATTCCATGAGCAATGTGTTGGAGCTGCTTGATGATGCAATAAGTTACAATCCGGGCAATGTGGATTTTTATTCTTTTAAAGCCAACACGCTCGTCCGCCAGCATAAATTCCCGGAGGCGATCAAAGCGATGGATGCTGGACTTGCTGTGGCGGATACTTTCCCGGTTCTGAGAACAATGCGTGGCATGCTAAAATATCAGATGGGGGATACGATGTCAGCATACGAAGATTATAAAAAATCTATTGCAATTTACGATGCCAGGTTCGCAAGCGGAAAGAGAAAAAGCGAACAGTTTGATAAAACAAACAGGGCCTTTTTATTTTTTTTGCTGGGAGATACGGTCAGGGGTAAACAGGAATTTGAAAATATAAAGCGCGAGTTCCCCGATTCTCCTAATTCAGCGTGGCTATATGATGGTATTAACGGGTTTGACAGGGACGTGTTTTTTAGGCAGGCATTTGGGTTGCCGGATTCGACGTTGGGAAATTCGGGCAGCAAATAGGAAAGCAATGACTGATCCATGTCGTTATGGAACTTCAAGAGTTTTTTAAAATAAATGGTTGTGCCCGACAAGCGCCAGGCACAACCATTTGAATTATTCATCTTCACCCACATTCTTCAGGGCTGATAATGCTGCAAAAGCATTTTTGATGATGATCGGCCGCGAAAGTGGTTCACTATTCGTAACCTGTATTTCAACCCGGCCGTTACTTCGGCGCCCCACTGTTACCGGTACCGCTTCAAATTGGTTGGCAGCACGCTTCTCAAAAACATATTCCCGGTTGTTGAACCGGACCACCGCCGCTTCCGGTACTACATTTGCTTTTGAAGCGTTTAAGGTGACCAATGCATTGATAAACATACCGGGTCGCAAATTGTCGGGAATTTTTTCAAAATGACAATGCACCAAACCGCTCCTGTTTTCATCCACATTTTTCGTAATCAACAATACTTCTGCAGGATAGGTTTTCCCCGGATCGTCTACAAAACTAACGGCCACGGGTTGCCCTTCTTTTAGCTTCGTAATATCTTTTTCAAATACCGTTAGCGTGGCATGGATGTCATCCGGGTTGATCAGCTCAAAAAGCACATCCTGCGGCTGCACATATTTGCCAATATTGACATTTACCCGCGACACAAACCCATTAATAGGCGAAGGAATTGCAACCATCCTTGAAATAGTTCCCGAACTGATCCTGTCGGGATCCAGGTGTATCAGGCGGAGTTTTTCCGCGAGTGCCAGGTTGGTTATTTTAGCGCTTTCATAGTCGGCCTGCGCCTGTTGCAACACTTTATCAGCGGCAGTTCTTGTCTCATTCAGCGTCTTTTGCCGCTCAAAATCCAGTTTCGTGAGCTCAAGCCTCGACTTCGACAGCAGATAGTCCTGCTGCAACTGTATCAACGCCGGATCTTCAATTACGCCAATGGACTGTCCGCGTGAAACATGCATTCCAGGTAGCAAACTCGTGCTTTTCAGGTAACCTCCCAGAGGGAAACTGACGGATACAATATTCTGCGGCGGCACGTCCACCATACCGGTTAGTTGCAGTGTTTCAGCGATCGAATCTTCCTGTATGTTACCGATTTCTATTCCGGCGTTTTTCAGTTGAGCATCCGTCAACGTAACCGAGGTTTCACTTGCGGGTGAGGTTGCTTCTTGTTCGGAAGCGGATTTGCGACCACAAGAACCGGTCAACGCCAACACTGCCAGCATTATCAATATCTTAATTGTGTTCATTTTTCCTGATTTAGTTAGATGAGTAGTAAATTAAATGCGCCACTGCTTCATTGTACAGCCCGACGGCTTCCAGGTAGCTTAGCCTGATGTTGACCGACTGACCTACGAGTTGGCCCCATTGCAGGTAATCAATCGCGCCTTTTTCAAAACTGAGCTGGGCAGATCGTAGAATGGTTTCTGCCTGCTGTAGGCCCGTGGTTTCATAGTACCCCACGACCGACCTGGCTTTTTCAAACTGAAGCTGCCATTGTTTCAATTCCGATTGCAACAGCGCAGTAGTTTGCTGAACATGCAGCTGCGCAGTTTGCTCGCTAATGGTGGCGGCTTTGATCCGGTTGTTAACGGCCCTGTTGAAAATCGGGATGCTGATGCCGGCCTGCACCGTGTGAAACCGGCGCCCGGAACCAATCAGTTCCTGCGTGGTTCCGTCTTTTGTTTGCCATCCTACCAGCGACTGGTTGCCATAGCCTATAAACAGTTCCGGCACTTTTTTATTCCTTTCCAGTGAGGTGCCGGCTTTTGCTACGGATACCTGCTGCTGCATCCATGCTACTTGCGGGTGGGTTGTTATA
Source organism: Bacteroidota bacterium (assembly GCA_048498035.1). Classification (GTDB taxonomy): domain Bacteria; phylum Bacteroidota; class Bacteroidia; order Chitinophagales; family Chitinophagaceae; genus CADEDV01. Next base: position 44,212 of record JBEHYT010000027.1, read on the forward strand.
GCCAGGGAATCGGTAAATGATGGCATCGATGCTTTAGGTTGGGTATAATCCGGGAAAACGGGTGTTGTGTTATTTACCAACAGCATCAGTTTTTGCTGTTGCAGGCTGATAGCCGTTGCAAGTTGGTCGCGTTGCAGTGTAAACTGCGCGCGCTGCGCATCTGCTGTTGTTTTCTCCAGGATATTTGCTTCACCGGCTGCCAGCCGCCGTTCGGATGCTTCTGCGAATTGTTTATATAAAGTGTCCAGGCGGGCTATCAGTTGTTGCCGCTCGGTCAGGTCAACCAGGGTATAAAATTCCAGCCTTACCTGCAGATCAATTTCCCGCTCCTTCCAGGTAGTTGCTTTTTCCTCCAGTAACTCGTTGGTGCGGTACCATTCCCGCTGTCGCTGGAAAATTACGGGCAATGCAACAGGCTGGGTGAGCGTGAAGCGAGTATCTGTATTCAGGCTATTAATATTACCATATTCCCCTGCGAATTGCGTTTTTGGAAGTTCATAGACCGACGATTGCAATTGTTTCCAGTAGGCAGTTTGCGAGGCCGTCGCTTTTAGTTCCAGGTTATTGCGCCGGGCTTGTTGCAGCAGGCTGTCGAGATTTGTCTTTTTTGCTGTATCCTGGGCTGCACCGGTAGTTGGTACTAAGAATAACAGAATAATGATGCTCATCGTTATCGGTTTTTTCTTTCGTGGCCGGGCGCGTTCAAACCACACATATAATACCGGCAGTACGAGTAAGGTGAGCAGGGTGGCCGTGATGAGTCCGCCAATTACTACGGTTGCGAGTGGTCGTTGTACTTCCGCCCCGGCGCCGTTGCTGATGGCCATTGGCAAAAATCCAAGTGAGGCCACAAGCGCCGTCATGAGTACAGGACGCAGCCGGATGGCAGCACCTTTTTGGACTACGGTGTGAATATCTGTTTCCCCACCATTTCGGATGCGGTTGAATTCTGCCAGTAAAACAATACCGTTTAAAACGGCAACGCCAAACAGCGCGATAAATCCAACTCCTGCGGAAATACTGAATGGCATCCCGCGGATCCATAGTGCAACTATGCCGCCGATGGCGGAAAGCGGAATGGCGGAAAAGATCAGCAAACCGTATTTAAGGGAGCGAAACGCGAAATAAAGCATCAGCAGGATCAACAGCAGCGCCAATGGAACGGCTATTGAAAGTCGCGCCCGGGCCTCTACCAGGTTTTCAAACTGGCCACCGTAGTGCACATAATAGCCTTCCGGGAACCGCAGTTGCTGTTCTATTTTTTGCTGAAGTTCTTTTACGATCGTCTGCACATCCCGACCACGTACATTAAAGCCAACCACGATGCGGCGTTTGGCATCCTCCCGCTGTATCTGGTTGGGGCCTTCCTGTATCTGTACGGTTGCTACCTGTTGAAGAGGAATTACAGACCCACGACCGGTGGGAATTAGTAGATTTTGAACGTCCGCCAGGCCAGTTCTCAATGTATTCTTCATTCGCACTACCAGGTCAAAGCGGCGTTCGTTTTCATAGATCATGCCGGCGCTTTCGCCCGCAAATGCAGTTCTGACTACGCGGTTGATATCGGCGATTGCAATACCGTACATGGCTATCGCATCGCGGTTGTAGCGGATCACAATCTGTGGCAGACCTGTAATGCTTTCCACATACAGGTCTTTTGCTCCGCGAATGGTAGTCACCAGGTCGCCCAGTTTTTTCGCATAGGCCGCAAGAGTATCGAGATCTTCACCAAAGATCTTGCACACTACATCCTGCCGGGCGCCGGTCATTAGTTCATTAAAACGCATTTGAACGGGGTACTGAAAGCCCGCGGTAACGCCAGGCACCTGCTGCAATGCAAGGCTCATTTTATTGGCCAGCTCATCAAACGTTGTTGCACTGGTCCATTCTTTTTTATCTTTCAGTATCACCATCATATCCGCTGCTTCCAGGCTCATGGGATCGGTAGGTATTTCACCACTACCGATCTTGCTGACTACTTTCTCCACTTCCGGGAAATTGTTCAGCAATACGTCGGCCGTTTTTGTTGTTGCATCTACGGTGGCCGAAAGAGAACTGCCGGTTAGCAGTCGCGTGTCAACCGCAAAATCGCCTTCTTCCAGTTTCGGGATAAATTCACCGCCAAGGCTGCCTGCAAGGAAAACGGCCGCTGCAAAAAGTACCAGTGCTGCGGCGACAATTGTTTTGGCAAAACGAAGCGCGCTGCGGAGCAGGGGCTGATAAGCGCGTTGTAGCGCGTCCATCATGCGGTCGGAGAAGGTTTTTTTGTGGCTGATCTTCCGGCGCAGCACCATTGAAGTGATCATGGGCACATAGGTAAGGGAAAGAATGAATGCACCAATGAGTGCGAACGATACCGTTTGCGCCATAGGCTTAAACATCTTTCCTTCAATACCCACCAGTGTTAGAATCGGCAGGTATACGATCAGGATGATGATTTGCCCGAATACCGCGGAACCCATCATTTTGCCGGCCGATTTTTCAACGGTGTTGTTGATATCTTCCCTTGACACAATTTGCGTTGCAGTTCCCTGCCGGTGATAATAGAGTTGATGCAGAACGGCTTCCACAATGATAACGGCTCCATCTACGATCAGTCCAAAATCAAGCGCGCCGAGGCTCATCAGGTTGCCGCTTACGCCAAACAGGTTCATCAGGCAAATCGCAAACAACATGGAGAGCGGTATTACCGAGGCAACTACAAGCCCGGCCCTGAAATTGCCCAGGAAAAGCACAAGAATAAAAATGACGATCAATGCGCCTTCTACCAGGTTTTTTTCTACTGTTCCAATGGCATGGTCTACCATTTTCGTACGATCCAGGAACGGATCGATAATCACTCCTTCGGGTAATGTTCTTTCAATCTGGCGAATACGTTCTTTCACTGCTTTTATGACGCGTGAGGAATTTTCTCCTTTTAGCATCATCACCACGGCGCCTGCTACTTCTCCATCGGTATTATAAACCATGGCGCCATAACGGTTGGCGTTGCCAATACGAACTTCGGCTACATCACTGATGCGCACCGGTGTTCCATCGGGCAGTGTTTTGACCATGATCTTGCCGATGTCTTCCATGTTGCCTGCCAGGCCTTCGCTGCGGATAAACAGTACACTTCCGTTTTTTTCGATGTAGGATCCGCCTGTATTTTGATTGTTTTGCTGTAGCGCCGTAAATACATCATTCACCGTTACGCGCAGGCTTTGCAATTGTGCGGGATTAACGGCCACTTCATATTGTTTCAGATAGCCACCAAAACTGCTTACATCGGCCACCCCGGGAGTGCCGAGTAATTGCCGGCGGATGATCCAATCCTGGATGGTACGTAATTCCAGGGGCGTGTATTTTTGTTCATAGCCTTTTTTTGCCCTAACGGTGTATTGGAAAATTTCACCAAGTCCGGTAGTCACGGGCGCCAGTTCAGGATTGCCGGCGTCGGGCGGTATTTGCGCACGTACCTGTTGCAGCCGTTCCGACACTTGCTGTCGCGCCCAATACACGTCGGTGGCGTCGGTAAAAACAATAGTCACAACGGAAAGTCCGAAGCGTGAGAAGGAGCGCATTTCGATAATACCGGGGATATTGGAGTTTGCCTGTTCAATGGGAAACGTGATCAGCCGTTCCACTTCCGGCGCTGCCAGGGAAGGGGAGATGGTGATTACCTGCACCTGGTTATTGGTAATATCCGGCACGGCATCAATGGGCAATCGCGAAGCCGAATAGATACCCCATGCTACCAGGCCAAGCGTAAGGAGACCGATGATCAATTTATTCCGCACACTAAAGCGGATAATATGTTGAAGCATAAAATCAGGGTTGGTTGGAAAAATAAATTCACGGGCAGTTTACAGGTTCCAGTGCAGCATGACGGTTGCACCGGCACTGCGTGCTCAGGTGCAGGTGTACCGATGTTGTTTCACAAACGCGTTGCGCGTACTGCGTACCTAAATGTGCAATAAGCGGCATGCCTGCTGGCGCAGGAACTTTAAAGCTGTAAACTGAATAAGGAAAGTTATGGCCGTGGCGGCTGAAAGATTGCGTCGAGGTAGGCGATAGGAATAGAGCAGTCGTTTTTAACGATATGATCGACTGCTTCACTAAATGAATAGGGGGGATTAATTTTCACCGGGTTGGGATCGGGCACGGTTACCACCTGGATGGCAGGCAGGCAATGGCTGGCATCGCGGAACGGGAGCTTCATGTCTTCGCCATAGTCGGCATCCACGGGATCACCGCTGAAATAGTGCAGGGCGATAAATTTAAAAAAGGTAGTGGAGGGATCTTCCTGTTTATGAATTTTAAAATGCTGGATCATAACCGGTACGCGCAAAAGCTGGTGTGCTTCGGTAGCAGTTACCGTGAAGACGGTTAGGAAGAATATGGCGATGGCGCGTTTCACGATGTTGCAAAATTACATAAAGTCTGGTAAATGGAAAATGAGCCGGGTCAGACAATTCTATAATTCAACGATTCGTTAATTCGACAATGCTGTCATCGCCATTTTCCCGTCAGCATATTTCCACTTGGTCATCTCATTCCATTATCGAATCAGCGAATCGCCGCATTAGAAATTAATCATCACATTTTTACATTAATCATTTTCCTGCAGCTTTTCACTTTTTAAAAGATGGTAAGTATATTTAATTTACGTCCCCTCAGGTTGGGTCGGCTGGGGCAGTACGAAATCTTACTTAATGGCATATCGTATTCGGATACTAAAAAGTAAGGGATTGAGGAATTCAATCTTAAACTATCTGGTTCGAACCAGAGTGGTTTTTTTAACTAATCGCAAATGAAATCATGAGAAGAGCAGTTTATATTTTTGTACTTCCATCTATTGTTGTCTTGTTTGCAGCCTGTAATCCATATCACATTTCACGGCAGTTTGGATATAAACGGGTGATTACTGGGGGAGATTCTGCTTTAAATGTGACAGATATCGATTTTCATGAAACTGAATTTCAGTTACGGTTTAGATGGAGTAAAAATGTGCTGGATACAAATGCTTCTCTAGCGATTTTTAGTTTAAATAAAGATAAACACTGGTATTTACAATTCTACAATTACGACAAGAATCAACTTGGGATGTTCAAACTTAAACAATCCTTTACAATTGAACTTGATAGCAGCTGGAATGATAAGTGGCGATACATTTTACGAAATGGGCTTTTAAATATAAAATCGCAACGGGAAGTGATTAAAAGTTGGCGCGCCGGGAATCCAGGAGAGGGTCTTGGAATAACAGATGGAGATATTTATTCGTTTGAGGTTTTAACAAAAAAAAAGAAAAGAAAATTCGTGTATTCGAATCCACAGGCATACTTAAATTTTTATACAGAAAAACATGAGGGACTTGAAGAAGTGATCAACCTTATTGGTATTTGTAAGAGCGAAATTCAGCGGGCAACCACCGTGATTGGAAGAGAAGCGAACCCATATCCCACACTCCTGCGAGAGGCTTTCACATTCATCATTCTCTTCCATTATCGAATGAGCGAATCACTAGTGTCCGGGGAAAAATTATTGCACAACCGAAATTATCATTGTTTTCGAACAACAGAATGAAATACTGAGTGAATGAATTTTTATTGCGGCCTTTGCGAAACCCTGGCGGCCTTTGCGTTACAAATATAGTTCTTCATAAATGCGGTATCGCCAGGAACGCAGGGAACGCAAGAGAAGGTGAAAAGTGAATAGATAAAAGTTAAAAGCGTAAAAAAAAATGAAGGGTTCACAGGGTTTCATTTTCACATTACCATATTACCGACTTTCTTCCATTATCGAATCATTGTTGTCCGGGGAAAATAAAAATCCAATTCCGGACCTCTTTACTAGCCTGAATATCAAAGATTATTTAAGCCACTTTTTGTCCAATTTAAAAGTAAGGCCCCTTATTCAAAAACAACTCTGGTTTCGCTGTGCAGTAAAAGTTTCGCTTGATATCATCAAATAGCGTGTCGTAGAATTGTATTTAACCTACCAGTTGCGGTGGAGGCGCCTTCTTTTTGTGCGGTTCCGCGCAGCGGAATGGCGCTGCCAAGCACAAAAAACAGCGCCGGAGCTGCAACTCGGCCCGCCGGCCGTGGAGGCAAAAAAGCCGCAAGCGATGCAATTGCCCAACTTCATGGGATATGCTAAAATTTTCCCCGGACACTAGTGATT
>JBEHYT010000028.1:0-49292 GCA_048498035.1 Bacteroidota bacterium
AGCGAAACCAGAGTTGTTTTTGAATAAGGGGCCTTACTTTTAAATTGGACAAAAAGTGGCTTAAATAATCTTTGATATTCAGGCTAGTAAAGAGGTCCGAAATTGGATTTTTATTTTCCCCGGACAACAATGATTACCGAATCAGCGAATTGCCGAATTATTGAATTAGTCAAAAGTCGCTCCACGCTTTCCCTGCGGCCACGTCCCAGCCGGTTTTACTTGCGGCCGTGGTTAAGCCGGTTCTGGGATCGGTATTGTAATAGATCCAGCCAATGCGGGTGGCTTTTAATTTTATTATGCTCATTCCGGTAGACGGGTTGTCGGTACAGCTTTCCACGGTAATATTTTCCAGGATTACCTGGCTGACATTCCTGGGGAGATTATTGCTAACACGGTTGGTAACTGATATCACGGCGCGGGCAATGGTAGTAGGAGCCGGGGCAACTACCTGCGACGGCATTTTTCTTTCCGGCGCATTGGCAATCGGGTTCGTGGCAATAGGGTTGGTGTTAACAGGTTTCGTAGTTGCGGTGGGTAATTTGGTAAGCTGCGGTTTTACCTGCGCGGCATTCATCAGGTCCCTGAACGTTGCCATGTAGCCAACAGTTGGCACTTCTATCTCAATCGTACCTGTATTGTCGGAACCACCAGTATAGTTGTTGATGATCAGCTGATCTTCATAACCCTTCATAACCGAGGTGCCTTTTATACGAGATCCGTCTGTTTTGGTAAAATTGCCGTAGATGACTTTTGTTTGTGCAAAAAGCACGGAAGCCATGCAGCAGGCGAGCAGGAAGAGGATCGTTTTTTTCATTGGTTTATTTTAAAATGATAGCTGTTGATTTATTATTTCGGCAAAAAGGACGCAGTTTTTTGCTGAATAAAAGTAGATCGCAGGGAGGATTGCCGCGATCATCAAAAAGCATGATTTTTTATCGGCGGGCTAATCGAGCAACTGAGCGACGCGCCGCCGTTTGATCTCTGGTTTGCAATTAATTGCAGGGGTTCCGTATTTCCGGCAGAATGAACTATTTTACGTCCTCAAACAGGTATGGAAAAAACAGTTTATATCGGGATGAGCGCCGACCTCGTACACCCGGGTCATTTGAATGTGATCCAGGCGGGTCGCAAGTTGGGCCGTGTGGTTATTGGCTTGCTTACAGATGAAGCAATTGCAAGTTATAAACGGGTGCCCTACCTGAATTTTGAACAGCGCCGCCAGGTGATCGAGAATATTGCTGGCGTAGCAGAGGTGATGGCACAGGAAACGCTTGATTATACTGCGAATCTCCGCAGTCTGCGACCGGATTATGTGGTGCATGGTGACGACTGGAGGGAAGGTGTACAAAAAGAAACGAGGCAAAAAGTGATTGATACGCTTGCAGCATGGGGCGGCGAGCTGGTAGAAGTTCCCTATACGGTGGGGATCAGTTCAACCGCCATTCAAAAAGCGATCCGCGAAACCGGGACCACGCCGGCCGTTCGCCTGGGGCGATTGAAGCGTATTCTTTCAGTAAAACCCGCGATGCGCGTATTGGAAGCGCACACTGGTCTTAGCGCACTGATCGTAGAGAATACTGCTGTTCGCAACGAGGAGGGTGTGACGGTAGAATACGATGCTATGTGGTTGAGCAGTCTCACTGATTCCATGACAAAAGGAAAACCCGATATTGAGGCCGTTGATCTTACCTCGCGGCTGCAAACGCTGCATGACATCCTGGAAGTTACTACCAAGCCGGTGATCTTTGACGGTGACACCGGCGGAAAAACCGAACATTTCGTTTTTACAGTTCGTTCTCTGGAGCGTCTCGGCGTATCGGCGATAGTGATAGAAGACAAGACGGGATTGAAGAAGAATTCATTGTTGGAAGAACAGTCGTCGCAGCAGCAGGATTCAATACCTGCCTTCTGTGAAAAGATCAGTGCGGGCAAACGTGCCTGTGTTACCACAGATTTTATGATCATTGCCCGGATTGAAAGTTTTGTCCTGGGTAAAACCCTGGCTGATGCGCTGGAAAGGGCCAAAGCCTATATTGATGCAGGTGTGGATGGCATTATGATCCACAGTAAAAACCGGGATGGAGCGGATGTGCTTGCCTTTGCTGAAGCGTTTCAGAAGTTTGATAAGAAAGTGCCGCTGGTAGCCGTGCCTACTACGTATAATAAATACAGTTTTTCAGAGCTGGCTGCTGCGGGATTCAACATCGTGATCTACGCCAACCACCTGCTTCGAAGTGCCTACCCGGCGATGGTGCAAACCGCGCAGGCCATTCTTACCCACAACCGCACGCTGGAAATTGAAGAAAAGATTGCACCGGTACAGGAATTGCTTCACCTAATCCCTTCCCAGGTATGATTAGCGCTGAGCACTTTTATCAATTCCTGTTGGAAAAAGATGTGCGCTTTTTTACTGGTGTCCCCGATTCGTTACTCAAGCCGTTTCTATCCTTTGTACAGGATAATGCCGATGCCGGGCAGCATGTGATCACGGCCAATGAAGGATTGGCGATTGCACTTGCGTCAGGTTATCAGTTGCGTACCGGACAGCTTCCGCTGGTATACCTGCAAAATTCAGGGTTGGGGAATATAGTCAACCCTGTTACATCACTTGCCGATCCGGAAATGTATGCGATACCCATGCTGCTGTTAATTGGATGGCGCGGCCAGCCCGGAACAAAAGATGAGCCGCAGCACCGGAAGATGGGACGTATTACAAAGCCAATGCTGGACGCGCTGGAAATTCCTGTTTTTTTGCCGGAAGGCGATGCTCCTTCCATTCTTAGAACCGTAGGCGAAGCCATTGCTACAGCGCAGGAAGCACAGCGTCCCGTGGCATTGCTGGCAGGCGGAAACATATTTGAACCGTATTCATCTTCACCGATACCAGACCAGTATATGTTGGAGCGTGAAGCTGTCATCGCCTCCCTTATCAACCGTTTGCAGGGTGATGAAATTGTAATATGTACGACTGGCAAGATTGGACGGGAGTTTGAAGAACAAAATCGCGCCGCAGGCGGAAAAATGAAAGCACACTTGTTAAGCGCAGGGGCCATGGGACATGCCAATCATATCGCCCTGGGACTACAGGAAGAAGGAAACACAGTGGTGATGCTGGATGGAGATGGTGCACTACTGATGCACCTGGGTGGACTACCTACGCTGGCCACACATCACCGCGGTAATTTTCTGCACATTGTATTAAATAACGGTGCACATGAGTCAGTTGGTGGACAACCCACCGGCGCCTTTGCGATCGATTTATGCACGATCGCTTTTTCCTGTGGCTACAGCCAGGCGAAACAGGTTTCAGATCAGCAGGAATTAGATCAGTGGTTGCAGGACATACTACCTATACGCGGATTGCAATTTGTTGAAGTGCGGATAAAAAACAGCAGCAGGCCAAACCTGGGTCGCCCGGCGGGTGATCCGGTTCAATGGAAAGAAGAACTGATTCGTACCATTCGAAAAAAGAAGTAGCATGCAAAAAGTGTTGCGTGGGGCGGGAAGCCTCTCTTTATTGTCGAGGGAATTGCAGGCAACGCCCGTGCAAAAGTTTTTTCTGTTGACCGGAAATCATTTTACGGTTATGTATAAGCGTGAGTTGTTCCCGGAAATACAGGTGCAGCACGTTATTAAAAGTGGTGTGAATGTATCGGTTGATGAAGCGGAGCAGTTCCTGGAGCAGTTTTCCCGGGCAGGGTGCAGCGGCATCATTGCCATTGGTGGAGGTAGCGTGATTGATCTTGCCAAAGCCATTATTTATCTTTCCGGGAACGCCATTCCTTTTGTGGCCGTGCCTACTACTGCCGGTTCCGGCAGCGAGGCAACTCCCTTTGCTGTTGTATATAGAGAAGGCAAAAAAGAATCCTGGATGCAGGATCTATTGTTGCCGTCTATCGTTGTACTCGACCCTGAACTTGTTTTTTCATTGCCGGCTTACCAGGTAGCCTGCACCGGCATGGATTGTCTTAGCCAGGCGGTTGAATCCTATTGGAGTAAAAATAGTAATTCGCAATCCCGATCATTTTCCAAAAAGGCTATTGCCACCTGGATCCATTCGTTTCAGCGTGCTGTTGAGGGCGATACACAGGCAAAATCTGATATGCTCTATGCCGCTTACGAAGCGGGAAGGGCGATTGCGATTACCCGAACAACTGGTCCACATGCGTTGTCCTATTTGCTTTCGTCCAGGTACAACGTAACACACGGCCAGGCAGTAGCATTGTTCTTACCGTTGTTTTTCCGCTACAACCAGCCGGGCAATGACCTTTGCTCATTGTTGCATGTTGAAAATGCCAACGAAGCGGCGGAATGGCTTACGAAACAAATGAAGCAGGCGGGATTACAAACAGATCTCAATGGGTTGGGAATAGATCGTGATGCGATACTTGAACAGTTGCTTGCCGAAGTAAATGAAGAACGCTTTGCCAATAACCCCGTGGGGTTTGACCGGGCTGCATTAACTACGCTGATCAAAAAATATTTGTAAACAATCATGGGATTATTTTCTGAATACAGCAGCGTAAAGAAAATTCTTTCAGAAAAGCACCGGCTGGTCTTTTTTGCGGAGAGCAGATATTATTACGTTTATTTTGAACGCCTGATCCGTGACATCCTGCAACACACCGATGCGGACATCTGTTATATTACGGCTGATGCCGCCGATCCGCTTTTGAAGCAAACAGGTCCGAGATTGCAGGTGTATCATGTAAAATGGATGCTCGGATTTTTATGGGCCCGCCTGCGGGCAGAAAAGATGGTGATGACAATGCCCGATCTTGGTAATTTTCTTTTTAAAAAAGCTGCCGGTGTACAGGAATATATCTACCTGTTTCATGCTGCGGTTAGCACCCACCAGCAATACCGCGCGGGCGCCTTTGACCATTTTGATACAATTTTCTGCACGGGTGACTACCAGGTAACGGAAATAAAACGCCGGGAAGAACTGGAAAGCCTGCCTTCAAAAAACCTGGTTCAGTATGGCTATCCCTTATTTGATACGCTGCAAGTGGAGGCCGCTACTGAACCTTGCATCCTGCTGGCCCCTTCCTGGTATAGCGGCGGAATATTTGACGCCTGCCTGGAACCGTTGCTGGACGAACTGCTAAAAACCGGTCAGCCGATCGTGGTACGATCGCACCCCGAATTTGAGAAGCGAAACCCGGCGGCCATGAGACGCATCCGCAAATTGGTGGCTACAAATCCCAGGCTGGTGATTGACACCGAACCAAATGTATTAACCCGGCTGCAACAAGTAAGCACGCTTGTTACCGATCGTTCCGGCATTGCTTTTGAATTTGCATTTGGTTGTAGCCGCCCCGTTCTTTTTATTGATACACCATTAAAACAAACAAATCCCGATTGGGAAAAGACCGGGCTGGAGCCCATTGAAAACAGTTTGCGTACGCAATTGGGATTATCAGTTCATCCGCAACAGTTGCGTTCCGTAGTTGCAACGCTGCAGCAGCTTGATCAGCTACGCGCTGAATTTCCATCGCGCGCAGCGCGAATAAAATCCGATTTTTTTTATAATAGCCAGGAAAGTTTTGATGCCGGATGGAAGTATTTTGCCCGGTAAAGGTTTTTGCTAAATCTCTTTTTTCCCTTCGTCAATTTCAGCTTTTTTTTCCCGGGAACCGGAAAAGAAATTTTTCACGCGGTGCCACGACATTTTGACCCAGAAAGCGGCGCCCAGCACCCCGGCAACAATAGCCTGGATGATATAGCTGCCGCTTCCCGGGTCGATATAAAGCAGGTGTGTGAGCATCAGAGATAGCTGAGATTTGTTTTCGGCGTAAGCGTCAACAATGTTTCATACATCAGTCGGATGGTATTATCAATATCATCCCGGTGAATCATTTCCACCGTTGTATGCATATAGCGCAGGGGCATTGAAATGAGCACTGAAGGGCATCCATCGTTGGAATAGGCAAATGAATCAGTGTCGGTGCCGGTGCTGCGGCTTAGCGCACGCCATTGTACCGGTATCTTTTTATCAGCAGCCACTTTTTCAACAATGGCGAGCAGTTTGTTGTGAACGGCAGGGGCATAAGACAGTGATGGCCCTTTACCGGTGCTAACATCACCTTCAATGTTTTTATTAATAAGTGGCGTGGTGGTGTCATGCGTTACATCGGTAATGATGGCGATGTTCGGCTTAATGCGCCGGGCAATCATCTCTGCGCCCCGCAGTCCTATTTCTTCCTGCACTGCATTTACCACGTACAGGCCAAAAGGTAATTTCTTTTTGTTTTCCTTCAGCAGTCGCGCCACTTCTGCAATCATAAATCCCCCGATCCTGTTATCAAATGCGCGACCCACCAGGTTGCCATTGGCCAGTTCATCAAATCCATCCTGGTACGTAACTACGGCGCCAATATGGATGCCCAGTTCTTCCACTTCTTTACGATTTCTGGCACCACAATCCAGCCAAAGGTTATCAGTACGAGGGTTAGCTTCTTTATGATCCGGGGTGCCTACCCGCGTGTGGATGGCTGGCCACCCAAACACGGCTTTTACCGGTCCTTTTTTCCCGTGAATAAATACGCGGGATGCAGGCGCGGTCTGGTGGTCTACACCACCGTTCCGTTTCAGGTAAATAAGCCCTTCCGGTGTTACGTAATTAACAAACCAGCTGATTTCATCTGCGTGCGCTTCTATTACCACTTTAAAAGGATGATCAGCATTAATGACGCCCACCGCTGTGCCATAGGGATCCACAAAGTGCGAATCAATATAGGGCTGCAGGTAATTGAGCCAAAGTTTCTGTCCCCAGCTTTCAAACCCTACCGGGGATGCATTATTAATATACGAGCGAAGAAATTCGAGCGATTTTTCTGTTGTAACAGCCTTGTTTTTTGCAGGCTGGCTTTTCGATTTGGCCATATGCTTAATTTGTTCGTTTTACAAAAATAGTCAAATGCGGGCGATCAGCATCAGGACGGCGGCAAGCGCCATCAGTCCGTCAAGCCCGAAATAATAAAAAAGATCTTCAAAATGCGTTCTCGCATAGTTATAAAGAGCCGCTGTAATGATTCCCGGGGTTAGCAGTATCGCGATATCACCGGCGGTATAGTGAAAAAATGATAGCCAGAGCGTGGTAATGGTAAAAATGGACAATGAACCAAAGAATACTATGCTGATGCCTTTATCACTCAGATAAGTAATAAGACTGCGGATACCGGCAACCCGGTCGTCAGCCCTGTCCCGGTAATCAAACAGGATGCAAATGGCATAGATCAGGAAAAAACGGCTGATAACATACAACACCCGATCGCCGGTCCAATGGTCGCCATCTACCACTACCGGCAAAACTGCAGTAACAAACGTCCATACAAAGGCAAGAAAAATCGTTTTTCCCAAAGCCACTTTGCGTAGCTGGCGAAACAGGGGGTGCGGGACTTTAGGAGCCGAATACAGGAATGTAGCAATAATGGCAGATCCCAGCCAGGGCCAATAAGCACGCAGGTCAAAAAAAAGAACGGCTGCAACGGGCAGGGAAAGCAGGAAAAACACGGCGTGTACCCACCGGAAACGGTGTAACCAGGTAATCCTTGGGGAAGGCAATACAGAACCCGATGTGAGAAACCAGTGAAAGCTATAACTGCAGAGGGTGGAAGCAAATACAAAAGCCAGCAGCAGGTTATTGGGCTGGTGCTGCAATAACAACAGCGAAGTTTGGGTAACCATCAGGATACCACAAACGGCAATAAAAAGGTTGCTGTAAACAAAAAATCGGGTAATGCGCAGGATCAAAACAAACTACTAGGTTTTTTTAAGCCGGATCTTGTCGGACTCCGCATATTCACTCCGGTTTTTCTCCTTGTCCAGAATAATCAACCCGAGCGTTGCAGACGTGTCACGCAAATTTAACGGTGACTGGGGTAAAATAGGGTAGTCGCCCAAAAAACCATATCCAAAATGCACATTAATCTCCCCGTCTTTAAGTCCGTCGGTAATATTGAAATAGTCCAGGCCATACCGGAGCGTGTCATTCTTCACTGGCGTAGTGCCATCATACCATTTATAAACGATGTAAATTGAATCCAGGTCACCCTCCTTGTCGGTCACTTTTGCTTTCATAGTAATCACATCTCCCTGGTTAACTTCAGCGGGCGCAATGGAATTGATCTTAACTTGCGGCGTAGTTTGAAACTTGTTTTTCTGGCAGGCAGCCAGGAGGCCGGCGGCCACAACAGACAGAATAGCAAGGCGTTTGATCATACATTAAAATTCGTGTTAACAAATATACGCTTTTTAAAAGCATGTTTCCGGGTATGCAGGAGCAATGGAATCATAAAGTTTTTAACGTTACAGCCCCCAGTTTTCATGTGCTGGCGCTGGAAATTTTCCAGTTCCAGTACCGCCATAACCCCGTTTACCAGGCCTATGTAAACCAATTAGGGGTTGACCCCGGCCAGGTGCAGCGGGTGGAGGAAATCCCATTTCTACCGATTCGTTTTTTCAAAACACACGCCATCCGGTCCGGGATTTTTGAACCGGAGGCCGTTTTTGAGAGCAGCGGCACCACCGGAACGGTGAATAGCCGGCATTTTGTCCGCAGCACCGCCCTTTACGAAGAGAGCTTTAACCGCGGTTTTGAACGTTTTTATGGCCCTGTGACTGATTATTGCATCATCGGGCTGTTGCCGTCTTACCTGGAACGCGGCAATGCATCGCTGGTATATATGGTAGACCGGCTGGTGCGGCAAAGTGGGCATACCCAAAGCGGTTTTTACCTGAACGACTACCAGCGGCTGGCGCTCACCCTGCAGGAACTGGAGGCAAAAGGCCAGAAAACCCTTCTTTTCGGCGTCACCTTTGCGTTGCTCGACCTGGCCGAACAATTCCCCATGCCACTGCGGAACTGTATCATTATGGAAACCGGTGGTATGAAGGGGCGGCGCAGGGAAATGATCCGGGCTGAGGTGCATGACCGTCTTAAGACCGCATTCCGGGTTGCACATATTCATTCTGAATACGGGATGACGGAACTGCTGTCGCAAGGCTATTCCGCGGGCGACGGCATTTTTAATAGTCCACCGTGGCTCAGGGTGCTGCTGCGCGACGAAGAAGACCCGTTAACGGTATATCCGGCCGAAGGCCAAACCCGCACCGGCGCCATCAATGTAATTGACCTGGCCAATATATATTCATGCAGCTTCCTGGCTACAGATGATGCAGGCCGCTTGTATCCTGACGGTAGTTTTGAAGTACTCGGCAGGCTCGACAACAGCGATATCCGCGGCTGCAGCCTGATGGTACTCGGTTAGGCGTTATACATCCACTCCCTGAACTGCGGGGCCGTTTCCTGGCTTACGATAATGCAATGATTTAATTCAGGTATGGTGAGATCTACCTGCAGTTTCACTTTTTCATACGACTTAAATCCCTTGATAAAATTGATGTTGACAATATACTGACGGTTAGCCCGGAAGAATATTTGTTCGTCCAGCGTAGTTTCCAGTTCTCCCAGGTTGCGGTCAACCAGGAACTTTTTTCCATATTTATCAATGGTATAAACGATCTTGTTTTCTGTATAAAATAAAACGACATCGTCCAGCCGCAGCGAAATATTTTCCATGCCCTTACGCACCACCAGTCGCTTCTTTTTATGATTGCCGATATATTGCAACAGGTTGCTGAGTGAATTGTGATCGGCAAAATGTTTTTCCAGCATCCGGTATTTTGCCAGCGCTTTTTTCAGGCTCATGCCGTCAATCGGTTTCAACAGGTAATCGATACCATTATATTCAAAGGCATTTAGCATAAATTCATCATAGCCGGTAATAAAAATAACGGGCACGCGATTGCGCGACTGGTTGAATATTTCAAACGACAATCCATCTCCCAATTGCACATCGCTAAAGATCAGGTCGGCCTGGGGATTTGTAGCTAAAAAAGAAATGCTGTCTTTTACATTGTCCAATTGGGCAATCACCTGTATATCATCTGCAACATGTTGCAGCGTATGCAGCAGGTTTTGCATGGCGGGCTGTTCATCTTCAATAATAATTGCGTTTAACATGGCGAATGGTTTGGGTTATTTGATTAGCGGTAATTTGACGGTGTAAGTCTCACGGTTACTTTCGATCACGATATCTCTGCGGCAGATGATCTTGTACCTGGAACTGAGATTTTTAAGACCAATGCCGGTAGAAGTAACGGAATAGGGTTTGGGTTTAATATTGTTGGTCACTTTTAGAAAATGACTGTTGATGGCAACACGTATATGCAGCGGATTTGTTTCTGAAAATTCATTGTGCTTAATGGCATTCTCCACCAGGATCTGCAGCGCACAGGGCGGTATCTTGGTATTGCGACTTTCCGGGTTAAGTTCAGTGGTAAGCTGCAATTTGCCCTCGTGGCGAATTTGCAGCAGGTAGAAATAGCTGTTGATAAACTCCAGCTCGTCTTCAAGAGAGATTAATTCCCGCACCCGGTTGATCAGGAAATATTTATACACCTGTGCCAGCTTGTTATTAAACAAATGTGCCTGTTCCGGGTTGGTGGTGATGAGATGATTGAGGGTGTTGAGTGAATTAAAGATAAAATGTGGGTCAAGTTCGTTGGTAAGCGCCTGCAACTCTGCCTGGCTACGCTCCCTGTCTAATTGCAATACAATCCGGTTGTCCAGTTCACGTTCCTTGCTCAGGAACAGGATCTCATAGATCAATGAAAAGATGATAACAGCCAGTACACAAACCGATACAAATTTGTAAACGGCGATCCACTGGAAACTTTCCCGTGAAAACTTCAGCCAGCAAAAAACCGCAAGACCTCCAACTGATGCGCCATAAAGGGCTTCCGAAAAGCAAACCGTGGCAATCTTGTAGAATGGGTTTGAATACGGCGCATAGATACTGCGGATCTTCCCGTGGAGCCAGTTACTGCCCGTCCAGATAAAAAGGGAAGTGATAATAAAGAAAAGATTGGCGAGGATTATTTCATACACTGAGTAGCGGGCGTAAGTTATGGATCCCGACAGAACCGGGAGACTCACACCGAGCAATGGGATAAAAATCAGACGCAAATGGGCATCCTTGATCATAGAAGCAGCGGTTAGGGTTTACAAAGCCTGTTTGTATTCCGATTTTTCTCATGTGCATGTGCATTAACGCGATTCAGCCGTAAAGCTATCTGCGAATGCTGTTAAGCAATCGCAAATTTTTTTTCGCGGACACAATTCATTACAAGTGGTAGTGTGTCTCGCACTTTTTTTTAACGGCCGGTTGGGGATGAAGTAGAAAGCAGTACTACTATAGATACTTCAATTCTCAATAACGCTGCTTCATCTTTTAAAACTCATGGTTGGGTTGAAACCGCTGCCGCAATCGGTGGTCGATTCCGGTTGTTCGCCCCCGGATTCTTGCTGTTGGGTGGTAAAACGAATTACTTTTTTATTTATCCTGTTTAGCAAATAATAATTCATGCTTTGGTAATAAATGAAGGGTTTGCGGGAGCGTACGTTACGAAATTGTTGCCTTGTGACACAGGTTTTCATTTTCAAACCAACACTTTAAGGATTATGAGAAAAATTTTCACGCTTCTGTTTTTCATTTGTTCCGGCGTCGTCTTGTTTGCACAACGAACGATCACCGGAAAAGTTACAGATGACACGGGACTTCCTGTTGCCGGGGCTTCAGTAACCGTAAAAGAAACCGGGAAAGGTACGGTTGCCAATGGCGCCGGTAACTATTCCATTGCGGTAGACAATGCTGCGAAAACACTTGTTTTTAGTTTTTCGGGTAAAACCACCGAAGAAGTTGTTATTGGCAACCAAACGGTCGTTAATATCAGTATGAAGCCCGAAGGCAAATCGCTGGATGAAATTGTAGTAGTGGGCTATGGCCAGCAAAGTCGGAAAAACCTCACCGGCTCCGTAGCAAAGCTGGATGGTAAAGCCTTTGAGAACACAGCATTCACATCTGTAGAACAAGTGTTACAAGGGAAAATTGCGGGCGTACAAATGCAATCACCTTCAGGTCAGCCGGGCGCTCTGCAGCAGATCCGCATCCGGGGAATCGGGTCTATTACAGCAGGCGCCGCACCGCTATGGGTAATTGATGGTATACCCGTAAATACCGGCGATTTTTCAAATGCCACCAATAGCGCCAATACACTTGCGGGATTAAATCCCAATGATATCGAATCACTGACTGTACTAAAAGATGCATCCGCAGCATCTATCTATGGCGCGCGCGCAGCCAATGGAGTAATTGTGGTAACCACCAAGAAAGGTAAGGCCGGTAAACCAACCTTCCGGTTGGATGCAGAATATGGTTCCGGTAGCCTGGCCTACTGGCCCGACCTGGGTCAGCCGCTTTCGCGGGATCAACTGAAAGGGCTCACTATTGAAGGAATGCAAAATGCCGGGTACAGTCAAACACAGATCGATAATCAACTGAATGCGCTTGGATACAACTCAACTGCCAATTACGATTGGCTGGACCTGGTAACGCGCCCTGCCAAAACCTATAATATCAATGCTTCTGCTTCAGGCGGTGATGCCAACACGCAATACTATTTTTCCGGCGGATATTATTCACAGCAGGCGATCTTCATCGGCTCACAGTTTGAGCGGTATTCTGCCAACCTGAACGTAAAATCAAAACTTACATCGCGGCTTACCATTAATCCAAGCCTTAGCCTGTCGTATGCTAAGCAGGTGGGAGAGTCTGAAGGATCCGGTTTCCGTAACCCCGTTTATGACGCCAAGTTATTACGACCTACCCAGGAAGCATATAACGCAGACGGCACACCTAACTATAGCACCACGGAATTCAACAACCTGTTTAACCCGCTGGCCATTGCGGAATATGACCACCGGAGAAACAATACCTACAAGTTATTGTCGAGCCTCTCTGCGGAATACCGTATCACTAACAACCTGAAATTCACCTCGAAATTCGGAGTTGATTTTTTCAACATTGAAGAATACCTCAACTACAACCCGTTTTTTGGCGATGCCAGGACGGTTGGTGGACGGATCGTGACCAGCAATGTGCGGTCGTCTAACTGGGTTTGGACCAACTTCCTGGACTATAACTTCAAGTTATGGAACGGAAATATCACCGGCGTGGCTAAACTGGGTTATGAAGCGCAAAAATCAAAACGTTTTGAGCTTGTTAATCTTGCTACGGGGCTGCCACTCACCTTTGACCTGGGGCTTCCCTCTGCGTCAACGCCAACGTCTGTTACAACGGACGGAACAGACTATTCTTTCCTGTCTCAGTTCAGCACACTTAACCTTGCCTACCACGGAAAATATATCGTAAGCGGAAGTTTCCGCCGGGATGGATCTTCTGTATTTGGCAGAAATAACCGTTATGCGAATTTCTGGTCGGTAGGCGCCAGCTGGAATATTGACCGTGAATCCTTCATGGAATCGGTGCCATTCTTTTCCACTCTTAAGTTGCGTGGCTCGTACGGCTTGAATGGAAATGCGGATATTGGTGAATACGCGTGGCGCGATCTGTACACATACACAACAGCTAATAACTATAGCTCGCAGCCCGGATCTGGCCCGGCTACTGTTGGGAACCCGGATCTTACCTGGGAGATCAACAAGCCGCTCGACCTTGGTATTGACATGGGCTTCTTCTCCGATCGTCTGCGGGTGGAAGTGGACTGGTATCGTCGAAGAACAAGCGCCCTGTTGCTGAATGTGCCGCTTTCGCTTACCAGCGGATTCGCAACATCTATTGCCAACGTGGGTGCTATGGAGAATAAGGGATGGGAATTTACAGTATCAGCTACGCCTGTCAGCAACAAGGATTTTACATGGGATGTGAGTTTCAACCTCGCGCTGAACAAGAACCGCATCCTGGCATTGGATTCAAAAGGCGCCGATATTGTGGCTGCGCCTTATATCCGCAGGATAGGTCTTGACTACCAGACTTACTACCTGCGCCAGTATGCCGGAGTAGATCCTGCTACCGGTGCGGCGCTCTGGTATACAGACGCAACGCGTACAACTACCACCACAACGCCGGCCAATGCGCTGCGTGTTCCGCTTGGTTCTGCTTCTCCCAAAGGCTTTGGAAGCGTTAGTACCACGCTGCACTATATGGGCTTTACGCTGGATGGACAGTTGAACTTCCAGTATGGTAATTATATCTATGATCAGTGGGAAGCCAATTTTACAGATGACGGCGCTAATACGATCAGGAATAAATCGACCAAACAATTGCAACGTTGGACCAAGCCTGGTGATATTACCAACATCCCGAAATATGTATATGGTAATGCCTCCACTTCCAACACGGTTTCTACGCGTTACCTGTATAAAGGTGATTTCCTTCGCCTGCGTACATTGATGCTTAGCTATGATCTGCCACGCACGGTGGTAAACCGGATCAAGATAAATGGGGTGCGCGTATTTGTAAAGGGCACCAACCTGTTTACCAAGGCATTTGACAAAAACCTGTTGATCGATCCGGAGCTTTCCGTAACCGGTTTGTCGAATAACATGGTGCCGGTTCAACGCATCATTTCTGCAGGTGTCAATTTCAACTTTTAATTCACAACATGAAAGCAATGAAAAAAATAGTTATAGGAATACTCGCCGTGGCGATGCTGGCGGGTTGTAAAAAAAGTTTCCTGGATCAGAAGCCTTATACTGGAGTACCATTTTCTGACGCGGTAAAAGATGAGGCATCCATGCAGGCCGCAACTACCGGTATCTATGCCGGGATGCGTTCCTCTGCATCGTTTTGCAGGGCCATGCCGCTGATTGGTGACCTGCTGGCTGATAATGTGTTTATTTCTACACAAAATTCAGGTAGGTACACGTCTTTTCACAATATCAATTACACCATTTCCAATGGTGATGCACAGTCACTTTTCCAGGACCTGTACGCCATTATTCTCCGGACAAATACAGTGATCAATTCAAATATTACCGCTACGGCCAATGTAAACCAGTTGCGGGGTGAAGCCCTTACGGCACGAGCATTGTGCTATTTTAGCCTGGTGCAATGGTTCGCACAGCCGTACACCGTAAACCCGGCAGCGGATGGAGTTCCGCTTATTTTGCAGTATGACCCGAACCTGAAACCGGCCCGGGCTACCGTACAGGAAGTGTACAACCAGATTGAAAGTGATCTGAATGACGCCTATGGTCTGATGACCATCTCCAGGAACAGCGGCTTCATCACAAAATATGTAGCGAAGGCAATGTTGTGCAGGATGTACCAGGCGAAAGGCGACTGGCCCAAATGCCGGGATGCCGCGCTGGATGTATTGAATAACAGTGGCTATTCCCTGGTGCCCGGTTCATCCCTGGTAAGCTATTGGGCAAATCCTGCCACGCGCACCGATAAGGTGGAAACACTTTTTGAGATTAGTGAAGATGCCGTAGCCAACCTTGGAACTACGTCGCTGGCCTATATATATGCACAAGCGGGTTATGGCGATGCACTTTGTACAGATGATCTCTATAACCAGTACACGGCAACGGATTATCGTCGCAGCCTTATTACAAGTGCAGTGCGCGCCGGTCAGAATGTAAAGGTGAATAACAAACTCTCGAACGCATCCAATACAGACAAAGACAATGTAAAAATTGTAAGGATGTCTGAGATACTGCTTAACCTGGCAGAGGCTTATTATCACATTCCCGATGAAACCAATGCAAGGCTTCGGCTCAACCAGTTGGCGCAGGGCCGTGATCCGTCTTTTGCCGGTTACTCTTCCACCGGCGCTACGCTGTTGGATGATATCCTGAAAGAACGCAGGAAAGAGCTCGCGTTTGAAGGTTTCCGCTACTATGATCTGCAGCGCACGCAGCGAGACGTGGTACGTGTGAACCTGAACAATAACTATGCGGCAGGTGTGCCGCTGACACTACCGGTTGGCAACTTCCGCCGGATTCTGCCGATCCCACAGGCTGAACTGGATGCCAACATCAATATTGCCAAGAACCCTGGCTATAATTAACAGGAACCACACACGGAGGAGCAGGCCCGGAGATTCCAGAAATCTTCGGGCCTCTTTTTAATGCTTCGGGACTGTTCTTTCACGCTTCGGGCAATTTAGTCTGTTAAAGTGAAGCAACGCTAACATCTTTATTGTCATGGAAAAGCGATCGGGCAGGGCCCGGTCGGGAAATACGACTGCCAGCCGGCGTGTAATGCCAATCGAATACGCTACAGGATAGGGGCTGGCTATACTGTGGAACAAAAACCAAAATGTATGCAAATGAAAAGGTTACTGTTGATTTTCCTTGTACTGTTTGCAACCACGGCTACCGTTTTCGCACAGCGGGATGTAAGTGGTCGCGTTACGGATGCAAGGGATAATTCCCCGTTACCGGGCGTTAGTGTAACTGTAAAGGGAACCCGTACGGGCACTACCACCGGCACAGACGGCAGGTTCAGGCTGTCGGTGCCAGCTAATGCCACACTGGTATTCTCTATCGTGGGATTTGAAGAAAAAGAAGTAAAAGCCTCCGGGGGAGAGATTGTCCTGTCGATGGACGTAGCCCAGCAGAGCCTGCGTGAAGTAGTTATTACGGGTTACACCACCCAAACGCGCAAGCAATACACCGGGTCGGTAGGTAAAGTGTCTGGTGATGATGTTACCACACAGCCAATCGCATCGCTGGAGCAATTGATCCAGGGCAAGACGCCGGGTGTGTTGATCCAGTCGCAGAGCGGACAACCCGGATCAGCGGCCTCTGTAACCATTCGGGGAAAGGGATCGGTGTTGGGTGGCACACAGCCGCTTTATATTATGGACGGTGTGCAAATCACAGCTGCTGATTTTGCAACGATCAATCCGGCCGACATTGAAACATACAATATTCTCAAAGATGCCGTTGCCACTGCACAATATGGTTCACGCGGCGCCAATGGTGTAATTGTAATTACAACGAAGCGCGGTCGCAATGCGAAAACGGTGATCAATTATGATTATCAATACGGCGTACAGGAATTGCCCAAGAGCAAACTGGAATTGATGTCTTCCGCAGAGAAGCTGAACTATGAAGTGAATTACGACCGCCCGGATGGTCTCAACCCGTTTGGATGGTCGCCGGATGAAATAGACAGCCTTTCCAAGATCGATGCAAAATGGCAGGATGCAATGTTCCGGAAATCAGTTACCCAGCAGCACGTGTTGAGCGCTACCGGTGGTAATGACCGCACCCGGTTTTTCATTTCAGGATCTTATTTTGGCCAGGATGGCCTTGTGCGTACCACCTACCTGAAACGCTATACCGGTCGCGTAAACCTGGATCACACTGCCGGAAACCTCAAGATCGGTTTCTCATCCACATTCGGCTATTCCACCCAAAGCGGTACGTTTGAAAATGATAACGTGATCAATACACCGCTCAATGCCTATCGCTGGACGCTTCCCTATATTACCCCCTATCTTCCAGACGGCAGCTATAACCTGCTGGATCCCGGAGGTAACCCAAATCCATTGCCTGAGCTTTTCCTGAATACGAATAAAACACAGCAGGTAAAAGCAGTGGCCGGTTTGAGCATTGAATATAAAATTGCTGCAGTAAAAGGCCTGGCCCTTCGCACACAGTGGGGACTCGATTTCACGGATGACCTGGCTGAATCGTATGTGGACAGGAATACAACCCAAAGCCAGGTAGAACCAGGCCAGAACGGTAAATTCCAAAGCGGTACCACGCGCATTGCACGGTTTACCGGAACCAATTCAATCAACTACGATCGCAAGATCGGGGATCACACATTTGGTATCGGTGTTTACAGCGAGATCATCAAACGTAAAACGAATACTACAGGTTTTGCAGGATATGGACTGGTAGGTCCGTTCAAAAATGCAGCCGGCATTACACCAGGCTCTCCTACGAACAATTATATCCCTGTTGTGGGTGGCGGACATACTGAAGATGAACTGCTCGGTTTCTTTGCCATTGCCAACTATGATTATAAAGGAAAATATTTCCTGAACGGAACTGTTCGCCGCGATGGCAACTCCCGCCTGGCGGTAGGTAACAAATATGTTACATACGGCGGTATTGGTCTTGGATGGGCGATTACATCCGAAGACTTTATGCAGCGTCAGCATGTATTTGATAACCTGAAGCTCCGCGCCAGCTATGGTTCAGCCGGTAACTCAACGATCGGTGGTTCTTATGAAGCCATTGAACAATTTGGTCCCGTGGCTTACAATGGTGTTGGCGGATTGGTATTGACCAACCTGGAAAAACCCAACCTCAGCTGGGAAACGAGAGCCACTGCGAATATCGGTCTGGAATTCAGTACGCTGAAGAGCCGCCTGAGCGGTAGTGTGGAAGTGTATAGCGCTACTACCAGGGGCTTGTATTTGAATCGTGCGCTTTCATCTACGAATGGTGTAGGAAGTATCCTTACCAACCTCGGTAAGCTCCGCAACAATGGTATCGAGGTGGCATTGGATTACCAATTGGTGAAGACGAAAAATTTCAGCGCAAGCATCAATGGTAACTGGAGCTTTAACAAAAGCAAGATTCTTG
The DNA here is from genome assembly GCA_048498035.1 of Bacteroidota bacterium. Lineage (GTDB taxonomy): Bacteria > Bacteroidota > Bacteroidia > Chitinophagales > Chitinophagaceae > CADEDV01. Next base: position 18,476 of record JBEHYT010000028.1, read on the forward strand.
CACTGGATGGAAACGACCAGCTGATCTCCGGTATCAGTATTAATAAGATCGGTGAACTGGCCAACAGCATTTACATTGTTCGCTACGCAGGTGTTGATCCGGCAAACGGGGATGCGTTGTATTATAAAAAAGATGGTAAAACAACCACCAATGTGTATGATCCGGATGATGCGGTGATTGTAGGTACGTTTGATCCTAAGGGTTACGGTGGTTTTGGTACAACGCTAAACTACAAAGGTGTTGAACTTACGGCGCTGTTTACCTACCAGTATGGTCACAAAATCTACAATAATGCAAGGGCCGATGTTGAAAACCCGCAATACTGGTTTTCTGAACTGAGCAAAGATGTATTGCGTGAGTGGCAGAACCCGGGTGATATCACTGACATCCCTTCTTCCTTCAGTGATTTTGAATATTCAACTACCCGTTATGTGGAGAAAGGCGACTTCCTGCGTTTCCGCAATATTATGCTGAGCTATGAGATCCCGGCAAAAATGATCAGCCGTTGGAAAGTGCAACACCTGCGGGTATTTGTACAGGGTCAGAATTTGTATACATGGTATACATTCAAAGGTTACGATCCCGAAGTATTCAGCGGTGTGCTTTCCGGCGCCGTGTACCCGGCACTGAAAGCAGTAACCGCCGGTGTGAGTATTGGACTGTAACATTAACCATTAATTCAAGTAAGATGAAAAGAATAACAAAATATGCGTTGTTGCTGGTGATGAGCGGAGGTTTGCTGACATCGTGCCAAAAGCAGTTGGAGAAGAATCCTACTCACACTATTGACGGCAACCAGTTTTTTACAAAGATCGAAGACTATGATCTTGCATTAACAGGGGCGTATCAGCTGCTACAGCAGAACAGCATGTATGCCGGTGTAAATGGCGGTAGCGTTTTTCTCTGTGCCGTGGATATTGCTGCCGACAATTTTTACAACGGGCCGGATAACCTGGGATCTTTGAACACGATGTTTCGGTGGAATTATGCGGCCGACAATGCCGTTACCGAAGGCGGCTGGGATGCAGCTTATCGTGTGATACAACAGGCAAATCTTTCGGTGCGCGGCATTGACAATTTCGTGTCGAGCGATCCGCTCGCGGTAAACCGCATTGAAGGACAGGCACGTGCCCTGCGAGCATTTATGCATTTTGAATTACTGCGTTGGTGGTGTGATAGCTACGACCGGAATTCAACAGCACTGGGCGTTGCGTATGTAGATAAATTTGATGTAGAGCAAAAACCTTCCCGCGGTACGGTAAAGACGACCTACGATAAGATTGAAGCAGATCTTAAAACAGCGAGGATGATGCTGTCGAATACCGACAAGCCGGTGCAGTCTGCTACCTCTACAAGCGGTACAGCCCGCGGCTATATTGATACGCTGGTAGTGGATGCGATGCTGGCCCGGATGTACCTGTATGCGAATGTACCAGACAGCGCGATCAAATATTCAAGCTATGTGATCAATGCGAGACCGCTGGCTACCGCGGCTGAATTTCCTTCCATCTGGCAGGATGCGAGCACCAAGGAAGTAGTTTGGTCTATCAAATTCCAGAATCCTGCAGAAGCGCTTGCGCGCGAAATTTATCAGCCCTCCGGCGATAAATTATCCTGGAGACCGGTTACAGCATTGCTGAATTTGTATACCGGTGGAGATGTTCGTAACAGCACCTATTGGACAGTTCGTTCAGGACGCACGGTACTGAATAAATATTTTGGCAAAGGCGCCTCAGGCGATGGAATTGTTGATTTTAAAATTTTCCGGACAGGAGAGATGTACCTGATCCGCGCGGAAGCCGAAGCGGCTAAATCACTGGACGTGCCGGCGCTGGCGGATTTGAATGCCCTGCGTGCCGCGCGAAATGCGGCTACCGGTGCTGAAACAGGCGCCACGCTGAAAGACGCAATCCAAACTGAACGCCGCAAAGAACTGGTGGTGGAAGGTCATCGTTTCTTCGATCTGAAACGCACTACGAGAATGGTAAACAGGACGCAGAACTGCACCGGCTATTGCACATTGCCATCAACCGACAGGGCCTGGAATCTGCCCATTCCGCAAAGCGAATTAATTGCTAACGAGAACATGGATAAGAATCCAGGTTATTGATAACACCCAAAATTACTGTGCATGTTAAAACAACTTACCGGACGAAATCGTTTTTTAGTGTTATTAGCTGTACTCTTCGCCATCGTTTCCTGTAAAAAACAGGAAACGATCGAAGGGCTGCAGCTTAACGTGTATCGTCCTATTGCAGAATTCACCGAAGGTAAAACCGGGGCTGCCGTAGCCATGGATTACGCTTCCGGTGAAGTAACCGTAGATCTTACGGAATTGCGCCTGTACCAGCGTTCTGTTACCAAACAGGATGTTGTGGTTACTGTTGTGCCAGATCCCACGGCCGTGGCCGATTACAACAATGACAACGGTACAGCCTATACCGTATTTCCTTCGTCATCCTATACACTGGAAACGAACCCGGTTACACTGACCAATACAGACCGGAGTAAAATGTTGCGGATCAAACTTCGCCCATCTGATTTGCTCGGAAGTGATTTTGCAATCGGGTTAAAGATTTCGACGGTGGAAAATGGAGAGCCGAGCGAACTGGCCGGTCGCATTTTTATTTCACTCGCTGTGAAAAATAAATATGACGGAATGTATGAAGTAACCGGCTCCTGCGTAGATGCAGCCGGTATCTACGGCGGGTTGTATCCACGTGCCGATGTTGCACTTCGTACTGCAGGACAGGACGCGGTGGATTACCTGGACCCCGATTATTCAATTGGCGCTCCATTGTATAATAACCTCTACGTGATTGAAGAGATCAGCTCCGGCTCACCCGCACTGCTCTTCTCACCAAGATTTGTATTCAATACAACAACAAACAAGTGTATTGACATCATCGATAATGACGGCGGCGTATCAACTGGTGTTATTAGTCCAACAGGTCCCAACCAGTTTACGATCAACAGTCCTGATGATAAATCATTCCAGATCAAGTACACGGTATTCGGTCGGTTTACAATTACTGAAAACTGGACGTATACCGGTCCAAGATAGTTTTTAGCAGTAGTGGTTATAGAACGGGGAATCGCTGAGCTTGCGGTTCCCTTTTTTTGTGCACCTGCAACAGGGAACAATGATAAACGGTCTGCGTGCAGGATATGAACGTGGCTGAATTATTACGACTATGAATTTTCATGGTCGGGTAAAACAACTAAGAAACCTGTCGTATTTCATTTTACATTTAGGATAAAAAAAATCCCGGGTTTATCCCGGGACCTCTATACATTGTTTTCTCATGTGAACGGTCAAAAAGACCAACGCAGGTGGTTGTCTAGCCGGCCTGCTTTTTTGTTTGCTTAAAGATACGTTAAAACCATTCTTAACGGTCAGCGCAGCAAATAATTTTTAAAATCGTTGTAGACGCGATCCTGGCTGCTGTAGTTGAACCAGCAATAGTTTGCGGTATTACCGCTGCCTTGCAAATCGTGCCCGTAGAGGCCAAAAACAGCCCCTACGAAGCCCCCTGCAACGGCGGTGCTCAGCCATTTGCCATCCAGCGTGGAAATCGTGGTCCACGCATCGCCCGGAAGGGCATACCGAAAGATATACTGATCTCCGGCTGCCTCAATTTGCAAAACCACACTGTCTTTTAATCGGGGTATTATTTTATTACAAACCAATTGCATAGTGGAATCACCGGCATTTTCGCCATTTCCTTTATATAGCTGGATTGCAGGGATACCGTTTTGGAGCGAGCGGCACAGCCAGTAAAAATGAGATTCATTCTGGAAAATCACCAACCCGGCTTTTTCCATAGTGTCGGTTGGCGAAAATCGTAAAAGCGTGGTTGCGGTACAAAAGGCGTTGGACTGCCGGAAGGCAAGCATAGATGGGTTGCTTTTACCCGCGATAGTATAATGTTGAAGTGATAGTTGCAAACCAGCTTTCCCGGTTTTATACCAGGGCGTGTAAATGGTTCGCAGGAATGTCCACCGCGGGTTGAGTGAGCGGCCGGAGAAATCGTCGTGGTACTGGATATTCCCGGAATAAGGATTGTTGATTGTTGCAGATGTGTACGTTGCGGGTACAGGGTGATGGTAAGGAACCGATGCGGTATCTTTTAAAATGACGGGCCAGTCGTTTTCCCACTGCACCGGTAGCATCCAGGTTTCCCTGCCGGTATTGTAGTAATCATGGTCGTAAGGTCTGCATCCCAGGAACACGCACCACCAGTTGTTGTCTGGTGTTATTACAAAATCTGCATGGCCCGTAGTGGTAACCGGAAAAGGACGTGCGGGCGAAAGCTGGCGTTGTGTAAGGATCGGGTTGTGCGGCGCCGCGGTAAAAGAATCCGTTAATGTGCGCGCCCTGAAAACAACTTCGGAATGTTGATAGGCCGTTCCCCCTTCGGCGCAAAACAGGTAGTACCAGCCATCTTTTTTGAACAGGTGAGGCCCTTCAATCCAAACAGGTTCCTTTGCAAGATCGGTGCCGCCGTTTATAAGTATCCGTTCCGGTGAAAGGGGTTGAAACCGGGCCGTATCAATTTCGATCATACGGATGGTGCGATGTCCATTGTACAACGGTTTATTAGCCGGAGCAACGCTGTTATAAACCAGGAATAATTTTGTTTCATCAAAGAAAAGAGAAGGATCGATGCCGTCAACATAAGGAAGGAAAACCGGTTCAGACCAGGATCCGCCCGGGTCTTTTGTGGTAATGATAAAATTGCCACCATGATCAATGAGAGTGCATACAATATAGAACATCCCATTGTGATAACGGATCGTGGGTGCAAAAAGACCACGGGAAACGCCAGCACCCCACAGCGGCAATTGCGACGGCCGGTTCATAGCTGCGCCCAATTGATTCCAGTTTACGAGATCTGTACTGTGAAAAATCGGAAGACCGGGGTAATAGGCGAAGCTTGAATTAACAAGGTAATAATCATTTCCTGCTTTGCAGATGGAAGGGTCTGGGTAAAACCCTGCAAGAATGGGATTGGTAAATAACACCTGCGCTGATAATGAGCATCGGATGAAGAAGACAACAGCCAGTAGCAGGTATTTCATTTTTTAAAAATTAGCAACTTTCCAAAATGCTTTTTTGGGGGCCAGTGATGCATCAAACAGCAGCGGGTGGTCCTTCCGGTTGGTCACCGGAAAATCATCCAGCCAACTATGTCGATCAGAGACGTTCCAGAACGTTACGCCGGAAATAACGGAGCGGTATTTTCTAAATAGTTTAAACGCATAGTCATATACGTCAGCCTGTTTATTTTCCCGTGCTGATGAAAAGGCCGTGTCTGCATCTTCCGGACGGCGTTCACGTGCTGTGTGTTCTTTGGGATACACGGAAACATCCATCTCGGTAATTTGAAGTGTTAATCCGAGCGCGGAGAAATCCCTGAGGGTGCTGTCCAGTTGCTGTTCAGACGGTTCATTGATCGCCCAATGTGCCTGCAAACCGATACCGTTAATCGGGATGCCTTTTTTTTGAAGATCTTTGATCATCCGGATCGTCTTTTCGCGCTTAGTGGGGTTGATCTCATTATAGTCATTGTAAAAAAGCAGCGCCTTCGGATCGGCGGCATGTGCATATTCAAATGCTTTGGCCACAAAATCTTCACCGCAGATACGGTACCAGGGTGAGTTCCGAAAATATTCACCTGGTTTGTCGGAGATAACTTCATTAACAACATCCCAGGCATACACAACATCTTTATACCTTTCAACCATTGTAAAAATGTGTTCTTTTAATCGCTCCAATAATACCGTCTTTGAAACTGTATCACCGTTGGCATCGGTAAAAAGCCATGCCGGAACCTGGTTGTGCCAACAAAGTGTATGACCGCGTAATTTGAAATGATTTCTTCGTGCAAAAGCGGCGATGGAATCAGCGTCTTTAAAATTATACCGGTTTTCCGCGGGGTGAACAGGGCCCATTTTCATGGCATTCTCCGGGGTAAGACTGTTAAATTGATGGAGGATGAGTTTCGCTTCATCCGACCGTAACGCCCATGGGGAAACAGCTACGCCGATTGGAAAATAGTCGCGATAGCGATCTTTTAAACCTGGAATTTGCGCTGTGTTCGTTATGGGAAGCGTATATGTTGGAAAATAGCGTTTAGTAAAATTGATAAAATAGGGCCAGTTGGGCGCCGGTGTATGTCCGGCGTTATGTTGTCGCCATGCAATATCTCCACTAACGAGTCCGCTGTCTACGGGTGGAAACGAACTGCTACCCAGGTCTTTTTTTCCGAGCAGGCGGTACACTGGTCCTGCGGCGGCAGCCGCCATAAACATGCCGCGTGCATCCACCCAGCCGTCACCAACATTTCCGCTGCTGATAAAAACAGGGCGCGGTGCACAGAGTGCAATCAGTTCATGCGCATCCACAGGTATGTCGTTCCAGTGAAGAGGTCCGCCATATTGAAGAAAATTGCCAGCCATCCAATGATATTCGCCGGAGCCGGTGAGATTTTCAACAATTTCGCCGGCATTGCGGCGGTGAAGTTTTGCTCCGCCTTCGCCGGATGAGCTGATAAATCCAATACTGATCCGTGGGTCGTAAGCCATAGCCACGAGCGCCGCTTTTCCAAAGCGTGAGTGTCCTTCCAGTCCGATATACTTCGCATCCACTGCAGCATCTGTTTCCAAATAATCCACGGCGCGGCTGGCGCCCCATGCCCAGGCACGCAACGCGCCCCAATCATCGGGCTTTCGGCGGTTGCCCTTATTGGTAAGACCAATGATACCCTGTGTTAGTCCGGCTCCATTGTCCGGTTGAATAGAAACCGGTATCAGCGTGGCATATCCCCAGCCGTTGGCCAGCACCTGCGATTGCCAGGATGGGCCTGCATTTGCCGGTGCAGGCGGCGGTGTATATCCTGGTGGGAACACAAATGAAAGTTCCATGATCACAGGTACCGGTTTTTTTATTGCTGTGGGCGTTACCAACGTAAGCTGTATATCTACATGAATAGACGTATCACGACTATTATCGGCGTGGCCAACCAGTTGCTTAACGGTTACTGGAACTGATCCTTCCCAATCCTGTTTGGTATTGATAAGTTGCCAGTTTACGCGTGGCGTATTTCGCGGAACGCGACCCAGTACCAGGCGATCAAAGTCTTCAACAATTTCAGGGCGTCTTTTTTTCCACCAGGTCTTGGCCGACTGAACGGGTTGGCCATTATTTAGTTGTAGTGGATCTGGCGGATCGGGGTAAGGGTTTGCCTTTGTTTCATCATAATTCGCGGCGTTGGGAGCCTTGGGATTTCCTCCATTTGCACCGGGCCTCATGGAAGTAATATGCAATTGCATCAGCATATTGTTATAATCGGCTTCAGTTAGTCGCCTGATACTGTCGCGCGCAGTAGACTGTGCAACAGCAAGCGACGTAATAAAAAAAGAGAAGGTTAAGCCAAGGATGCGAATCATAACTATAGTTTTTCAGCTTTACAAAACGGGATTGACAAGGGTGCCGATACCATCTATTGCGATCTCAATACTATCGTTGGATTGAAGTGTAAAATCATTTCCGGGAACAATACCGGTGCCCGTCATGACAAGACAGCCATCTGGAAAGCTACATTCACGGTACACAAAGTCTACCAACTCTTCCGGCGTCCGTTTCATTTGCGCAAGGCTAACTTCAGCGGTAAATGCGATGGCATTATTCCGGCTAATTGTCATCCTGATGGCGGTTGAAGCAGGTAGTGGTTCTTTCACGATCAGTATACAGGGACCCAGAGCTGCACAGCCATCGTAGGTTTTAGCCTGGGGCAGATAGAGTGGATTTTCTCCTTCAATGCTGCGGCTGCTCATATCGTTTCCGATAGTGTAGCCAATAATTTTGCCGCTGCTGGTAACCATCAGTGTAAGCTCTGGTTCGGGCACGTTCCAGGTTGAATCAGCCCGGATGCGTACCGGCATGCCAGGGTTTACTACACGGCCGGAAGCGGCCTTAAAAAACACTTCAGGGCGCTTTGCGTCATATACACGGGCATAAAAATCGCCACCTCCTGCCGCCTGGGATTCTTCCTGGCGGCCCAGCTTGCTCCGCAGGTAAGTAACACCGCAGGCCCAGAGTTCCTGTTTATCAATAGGTTTGATAATATCATGCGGATCAAAGGAGCCGGTTGCTTCCAATGCATTTTTTGTAATTAATTCCTGTGTATGCTTGTACAAGTCATCACGATTGATAAAACTGTTCCAATCTGCACCGCGAAGAATATAATTGCCATTTTCGGTCTCGATGCCAATTCCACTGATCAGTCGGTATATCTTCATTTTTTTTCTTTAAAAATACGGAATGCCCTGGTTGATCATTTCTCTTGCGGGATTAAAAGCCTGAATGGCGAAGCCGGCAGCTGCATCTTATTGTAGAGATTTGCATTATCCGGGTTATCTGCCCAGGCGTATCGCACTTCAATGGGTTCCGGGATTTCATCATTCCAAACTTCAATGGTGGAACCGTTGATCTTCGTTTTCGCCCATTTGAATATTCCGTCTTGGCCACAAATGGCAAATGCTGCCGGAGGTTTGCCGTCTTTTGTAATCAGTCCGCCAGGTGCATTGGCAAAAGCGATGACTAACTTTTTCGCAGCACGTTGGATCTTCAGCGGCGCGGGCCCATTGGCGATGATTTTTTTATTTCCATAGCGCCATTCCATCGCCTGTTTTGCCAGCCGTTCACCAATGACTTTTTTGTTCTCCGGGTGAATATCATTCGCCTCGCCAACATCAATAGCCACGGCCATGCCGGTATAAGGCAATGCTAATAAACGAAGTTGTTGCTCCCGTAGCAGTGCCCAGTTACTTTCCTGCGGTGTTGGCCGGGGATCCATGAAATTGGGCAATTGCACGTATAGAAATGGGAGCGAAGCGTCATGCCAGGCCGTTCGCCAGTTGCGTACAAGTGTCTTCATCAGTTCCAGGTAGTCGTTTGGGTGACTTGCGTTGGATTCTCCCTGGTACCAAAGAAACCCGCTCACGGCATAAGGCGTAAGTGGTGCGATCATGGAGTTATAAAGTCCCACGGGTTTCCAGCGGATAAATGTTTGTCCTGGTAAAGGCGGCATTGTACCTCCAAGAGCATACTCCCATTTCCCCTGAAGGTCAATCGTATCGTTGACGAAGGAAATGCGGTAAGGTTTACCGGGAACAAAACCGCCGTTTCCTGCGGTACAGATAACGCGAACAATGATGGTATTTTCGCCGGCGTGTAGCAAGCCTGACGGCACATGATACCTGCGGGGTGGATATTGATAGCTGGTGGTGCCTGCAAATTGGCCATTAATAAAAACAGAATCCGCGTCAACGATCCGTCCCAATTCAAGGAAAGCGGGTTGTCCGGCTACTGCGTTTGGCAGGACAAATTTTCTTTCAAACCACGCTGACCCAATCAGTGATTGAAGTGGTCCGTTACGCCAGTACCCGGGAATTTGAATGGAATTATCCTGGGTGGGCCATTGATCGGCCCAGTTACCAGCGACGCCCGGATCTTTCTCATTCAACGTGTGGTACCAGTTGTTGGCGATATGCTGTTCTGTTGTTTCGATGCTGTCAATCAGTTGTTGGTTTTTGAATCGTTGTGTTTCCTGGTAATAGCCCGGAAATTTTGCAATGGAGTCTTCGCTGATCCAGGATTCCGCTGGAGATCCGCCAAGTGCTGTGTTGATAAGGCCGATGGGAATTTTGTATTTGTTGTAAATAGATACTGCAAAAAAATAGCCAGCGGCTGTAAAGTTCCGGATAAAGGCTGGTTGCGCTGGTTGCCAACTGCCCCCGGAAAGATCGGTTTGGGGTTGAAGGAAATTGTACGCATCGGGAACCAGGAATTGCCTTATCTGTGGGTAATTACATTCTGCTATATAGCGCGGATAGCGCAACGCAACGCGATCCATGGGAAGTTCCATGTTCGACTGGCCGCTGCAAATCCACACATCGCCAAGTAAAATGTCGGTTATTGTTAGCTCATTGAGTTGCATGCTGTATGGGCCGCCAGCTGGCATTGCCGGGAGCAGGCAGCTCCAATTGCCATCAGCATCGGCGATAGTTGTGTACACTTTTTTATTGAACCGGATGGTCAGCTTTTCCGTTGCGTTGGCCCAACCCCAGATATGGATCGGTTTGTTTCGTTGCAATATCATTCCGTTGCTGATCAATTTTGGCAAACGAATTGTTGCGTAGCTGGCCGTTACATTAATAGCAACTAATAGTATGATGAAAAGTGAAACTTTTTTCATGGAACAATCATAGTTGTTTTGGTGAGAACGTTTGATGATGCAGACACCGGCTGACCGGGCTGTCCGCCGCCAATGCTTACCGTCATTGTACCCGTTGGCTGGTAGGGATTTCCATTATTGTCTGCCAGGGTTAGTTCCGGTGAAGACAATGTAAAGCTGATATGCCTGCGTTCCCCGCTTTTTAAAAAGATGCGTTGAAAACCTTTCAGTTCACGGATCAATTGTTTGTCGGCATTGGGAAAGGAAATATATAATTGAACTACTTCCTCGCCGTTGCGTGTGCCAGTATTTTGGATGTCGGCTTCGATCGTTACCGGTTGTCCTTTTTCATATTTTTTTCCAACCTGCATGTTGGAATAACGGAATGTTGTAAAGCTAAGTCCATAGCCGAATGGGTAGAGCGGTTGTCCTTTGAAATAGCGATAGGTGCGGTTTTGCATGGAATAATCTGAAAAAGGAGGCAGGTCGGTATCATCCTTATAGAACGTAACCGGCAATCTTCCTGCGGGATTATAATCACCAAAAAGTACATCAGCAACCGCGGTTCCGGCGGCTTGTCCGCCGTACCATGCATCCATTATTGCAGGGATATGCGAAGACTCCCATGGGATGGCAACGGCGCTGCCGGACATCATTACAAAAATGACAGGTTTGCCGGTTGCTTCAAGGATTTTTACTAACCGCGTTTGAACGGCGGGTAAAAGAATGGAAGTGCGGTCTCCACCATGAAATCCCGGCAGGTCTACCTTCATTTCTTCACCTTCCAGCTGTGGGGAGATGCCGCCAACAAAGATGATTGCATCAGCGGCCGCGGCGCGTTTTGCAAGTGCCTGGAAGTCGGTGGCAACATATGCACCTGTTTGAAGGTGAATAGAAGCGCTCCCCTCGGTTTGATAGTATTGCACTTTCAGGTGATACACCTGTTCCTGTTTTACAGGGATAGAAAAAGATCTTGCTCCCCATCTGTTTCGGCTCCATGCGTCGATGATGAGACTATCATTCACAAAAATACGATAACCATCGTCTCCACTTACTTCAAACAAAAGCTTCCCGGTTTCGCGTGGGTGCAGATCAGTCAAAAACTCAGCCGAGAAATAATTGGATCGAACACCCTGCGCCGGTGATTCTCCTTCCTGCCAGTTATGATCGATGTTTTTTTCGGTGGTGGTAAGGGCGGGGGAGCCGGACAGGTCCATTGAATTGTAATAGCGTGCGGTGACACCATTGCCATCGCCGGTGGTCCAATCTGCCAGTGTTGGGTCTGCTACAAATAATGTGTCGGAAGTAAAATCGGTTCCTTTTTCGTAAGTGATGGCAACCTTATCTCCTGTCTTTTGGCGAATACCATCCAGTATTGTTGTTAAAGAAGATGGTGTCCCATTGTAATTACCCAGGATCGAAATGCGATTGTCAGCATTTGGCCCGATAACGGCAATTGAATGTATATTTTTTGAAAGAGGCAGCGTTGATTTTTCATTGCGCAGCAATACGATCGATTGTTGGGCCATCTTTACTGCCAATGCTTTGTGCCCGGGACTTTCCAGTATGCTTGCAGGAGTTTGTGCATATTTTACAAGCGCCGGTGGATCAAACATGCCCAGGCGGAAGCGGATGGTGAACAGCCTGGCGAGTGAAGCATCTATTTGATCTTCTTTTACCAATCCTTGTTTTACCGCATTGAGCAACGTTTTATACACGTCCACGCCACATTCAACATCAGTGCCGTGCATCACGGCATCAATTGCAGCGGCGGTGGCGTCAGGATGTGTTTTATGAAATTCGAAAAAATCATTGAGCGCCCAGCAGTCGCTGGTTACATATCCTGTAAATTTCCATTGGTTGCGAAGAATAGTTGTAAGCAAGAGGTCGTTTCCACAGCAAGGCTGATCATCAACTGCATTGTAGGCGCACATAACGCCTGCTACTTTTGCATTTACCACGAGTTCCCGGAAGGCGGGCAGATAGGTATTCCAGAGGTCGTAACTGGAAGGTCGAATGTTATCCTTATGACGGCTTGGCTCCGGTCCGCTGTGAACGGCGAAATGTTTGGCGCATGCAGCAGCCTTTAGATAATGTGGATCATCTCCCTGCAGTCCGTGTACAAAAGCCTTTCCAAGCATCGCAGTTAAAAAGGGGTCTTCTCCATAGGTTTCCTGTCCGCGGCCCCAGCGTGGGTCGCGGAAGATATTGATATTGGGAGTCCAGTATGTTAGGCCCAGATATCTTTCATTTTCACGGCCCAGGGAAATTGCTTTATTGTGAATGGCTCTTCCTTCCAGTGCGGCGTAATCGGCCATTGTGGCCAGCGAGGTTGTATCCCAGGTGGCCGCCATACCAATAGCCTGCGGAAAAACAGTTACAGGGAACGGAGTCCGGGCTACGCCGTGAAGGATTTCATTCCACCAGTCGTAAGCGGGAATGCCAAGTCGCGGAATGGCGGGCGCAGCGTTTTCCATCTGCAATACTTTTTCTTCCAGCGTTAGTCGTGAAACGAGGTCGTGCACCCGTTGTTCAACAGGGAGTGCCGGGTTGCGAAATGTAAACGAAGTGTCTTGTTGCGCGTGGCTCCCTGTTACAACGAATAGTGCAAGTAATGCTGCTATTTTGTTTTTCATTTTGCGGGAGTTTTGGTTTCAGGAGGCCCCAGGTAACTATCTTTAAGTCCTCCAAGATCAATAACAATTTTTTGTAACACCACGCCGGGATCAATACGCCAAATCCGAAGGAGGTGTCTTCCCGGTGCCGTGATGCCGCATCTCGTTTTTATCACGATACAGTTATCGCTAACCCACTGATTCCAGGTGGTCACATTTTGCTCATCTGCGTTAAGCGATAAAATTTCAATAGGAGAGTCGTCTATTGAAACGCCCAACTGCAAGCCATTTTCTTTGTGTAAAAAATTGAGCGTGGGAGAGCAATAGAGATTTACAGTTACACTGTCCGTTGAACTTGTATTGAAATTGTATGCCAGCCAGGTGTTATCTGTTTCGGGTTTCGAGGAAGGTGCAGTTACCGGGAAAGAGGTAATGCCATTGCCGGTTTTGCCATGATCGGGCAAAATTTGCCAATACAGGTTTGGTGCAGAAGACTTACCCGAATAATGGTCTGCAGCTATTGATACGTAGCCGGGATGTGAAGAAGGCGCGGCTATGCCGGGCAATGATTTTGCCGGCTGAGCCGGCGTTAAATCATGTTGAGCGTAGAGTAGGGGAGCAATTTGTTTATCTGGCTGCTGCCAGCCGGTGTAACCGATATGCACCTGGTCCATCATATGATTCCATTTTCCGTGATTCAGTTTATGATAGGTAGCGGAAAGAATGGAATCCTGTTGAAAGCACCAGGTTGCGCGTTGTGCAGATTGGTTTGCAACTACAGGGTTCGAAGCGGCGGTGGCGTGGTTAAGTGCGGTATTGTAATAGAGATTATAGAGGTTGGCGCTTGCCTGTATTGGGTAATTAACCAGTTGGTAAAATGCGTCCTGGTATTGCGGCGCCAGTTGATGTGCAACAGCGGTGGCTTTGGTGGCAAGCAACTGGTAAGCCTGGGTGCTTGTTAAAAATTCATTATAGTGATTGAGGCTATAGGTATTTTCATCAAGAAGTTCAGGCTTACGTCTTGCATTATACTTTGCATATTTGCTGAGCAACTCTGCAATTTGTTTTTTGAATTTCGGTCCAAATTGTTGCGCAGCCCAGGATTCTGTGTAGCGGTTGATGTCGGTGGGTCCTATTCTTTCAGGGTTCCATGCATAGTCCAGGAAAAATGAAGCAGGCAGTTCCATGGGTTTGATATCGCCTACATTTACGATCCAGATGCGATCCGCATGATATGAATACGCCAGGTGCATTTGTTCCCACACCCGTGGCAGCGCATTTGTATTGATCCATTTATAGTTTCTAGGCCCTCCAACATAATCAAAATGGTAATAGATTCCGTAGCCGCCTGTACGGGGTGGTTGGGTTGGTGAAGGGAGCCGGCGGATATTACCCCAGTTGTCGTCGCAGAGGAGTAGCGTAACATCATCCGGAACCGTCATGCCTTTGTCGTAGTAATCCTGCACTTCTTTGTACAGCGCCCAAAGTTGCGGTGTACTGGCGGCGGGTTGATGAGTTGTTTCCCCGATAATTTTCCGTTGGTCGGTTACAATGCGTTCCAGGAGGGCGGTGGCGGTTTCGCGGCTCATGGGTTTATCGCCGTCTCCGCGCATGCCAACGGTTACTATTTTCTCATTTGTTGCCCGTGTCATTCCTTTGCGCCAAAACGCTTGTAATTCAGCGGCATTGCTGTCATAATTCCATGGTCCCTGGCCGTAGCGTCTCCATTCATCATGGGCGCGCATTAATGGTTCATGGTGTGAGGTGCCAATAACTACACCGTATTTTTCTGCAACGAATTTATTAAGGCTATCGTCATCGTAGAAGGCGTTGCCCCACATGGCGGGCCATATATAGTTTCCTTTCAGGCGTAGCAGGAGTTCAAATACTTTTTCATAAAACAGGTGATTAAAACCTCCAAATTTTTCCTTTGCCCATCCTGCAAGCGACGGTGCTTCGTCATTAATGAAAATTCCGCGGTATTTTACTTTTGGTGCATCAGTAAAGGATAGTTTTTTTGTAATCCCCATCAACGGTTGACGCGCTATAGGTACATCTGCCCACCAGTACCAGGGAGAAACGCCCATTTGCCGCGACAGGTCCATGATGCCATAAATTGCGCCCCGCATGTCATTACCACTTATAATAAGTAAATGATTTGTTTTTCCAGGTTGGTCGAATGTTTTGATCCGGTAGCCTTCCCATTGACTGCTATCTTCCTGTTGCCAGGAATTGGTAAACGATTTAAAGGCAGGATTGGACAGAGTGCCGATAACGATAGCGTTGGTATGTGTGCCCGAGAGATTTTTTAAAAGGGGAATTCTGGTTCCTGTTACTTTTTCAATATCGTCCTGCAGGAGTTGTGCTGCCGTTTGCAGAGCAATCGCTTCCTGGCTGTCTATCAGAATAGTTGCGGCAGAAAGCCGGAACAATTGATCTTTTGTGCTTGTGGTACAAAATGACTGTGCATGCAAGTGCATCGTAGCAAGCAACCCGGCAAATAATATGGTCAGGATCGTTAGTCTGTTCATCTGTCTTTTATTTTCCCATTCCTGGAGCGTATGGAAATTTTTTTCTTTCCAGTTCATTCAAATTCTCCGCAGGCTTCTTACATCCGGCTGGAAAGGGTAGACCGGAGCGGGATTGAAAATACAACAAACAGGCATCGCGCCACCAGTTGGCTTCTTCAGATTGAATATTTAATAGCATTCTCACCTGGTTGTAACGTTCTGCATCGATCAGTGTGTCCACTTGCGCCCATTGTTGCTGTAACCAGTACGTGCCTGCTACGCCTTCATCATATTGTTTGCAAAGTTCTTCCCAAAGTGTATTTCCGTTTTTCACTTGGAAGGTCCATGGAAGGTGATGAAACCAGAGCAGAAATTTTTCAGGTGTTGAACTCGTTTGTTCCCAGGCGTTGCGAATGGGAGGTGCATACTGTTCAAGTGCATTGCTACCGGAGGTGGTGCGATCAAATCCAATCCCCAGGGAATCGGCCTGGTGATAGTAGACCGGGTTCCAGTCGGCACGGGGAAGATCGTTTACCCAAGGGCCGGGTCCGTAATGATGTCCCGTTGCCATCAGGTGGTGTAAGCCCAGCGGGGTCATATAGTGAACGAGTATCTCCCTGCTTTGCAACATCATTTTTTTTACGATGTTGAGAAAGTTGCTATTATTTGTAAACGTCATTCGCAACCATTCTGCGGCGATGGTATCGGCTGATAGCTCGTGATTCCAGGCGAGGCGTCCAAAGGCATACCAGTTGGCCTGGGCAAAAGGATGGCCACACCAGTTGAGATCAGTGCCGATATTCGCTACACCGGCCATGCCTGTTGGGGCGGTGCCGGTTGTTGTGCCGTCCAGTAGCCGCGCAACGGTTGTTCCGGGGCCGTTGGTATAGGTATCGGCGTTGAGGCATTCTTTAAAAAGCGGTGCAAGGAAAACAAGGTGGGTGCCCTGGCCAAGGTATTCCTGGGTAATCTGGAATTCTGCCATCACCTTTGTTTGTTTCAAAGCGCCAAAAAGAGGATGAAAGGGTTCCCGCGGCTGGAAGTCGATAGCGCCGTTTTTTACCTGTAAAATAACGTTGTTCCTGAATTTTCCATCCAGTGGTTTGAATTCGTTGTAAGCTTGCTTGTGACGGTCTACGGGCACTTCATTAGAATATACGAATGCACGCCAGATCACAATTCCTCCATATGGCGCCAGCGCATCGGCGATAGCATTTGCTCCTTCAGCGTGAGTGCGATGGTAGTTTTGCGGGCCGGGTTGACCTTCAGAATTTGCTTTCACCAAAAAGCCACCGAAATCCGGGATCAGCGTATAGATCTCCGCTGCTTTTTTCTTCCACCAGTCTGTTACGGAACTATCCAGCGGATCTGCGGTGGAAAGCCCTCCCAATTCTATCGGCGCGCTAAAACGTGCACTCAAATATACGCGGATGCCGTAAGGGCGAAACGTTGTTGCGAGTGCGGCAACTTTTTGGAGGTATTCGTGAGAGAGGATGGTTGCGTTTGCATTTACGTTATTGAGCACGGTTCCATTGATGCCGATGGAAGCATTTGCACGGGCATAATCAGTGTAACGTTGGTCGATATAAGTGGGAAGAGTATGCCAGTTCCAGATGGAGAAGCCGGCATATCCGCGTTCTATCGTTCGGTCGAGATTATCCCAGTGATTGAGCAGTCGCAGGGGCATCAACGGTTTCTCCAGGATGTTTAGATGAACCAGTGATTGGTTTGTTTGCAGCAGGCGAAGGAGATGATAAGTGCCATACAGGAGGCCGATATCATTGTTAGCAGCAATGACAAGGATCGGCTGTTTATTTTTTTCGAGGATACGAATGGCATAGCCTTCATGGCCAAGTTGATCCAGCGCAGCAGGAAGAGTAAAATGGGCCGGCAACGGCTTATGTATGTTTACCAGGAGAAGTGTGGCATTATCTGCTGATGGTTGAATACGGGGTGACTGCTGTAGCATACCGGAAAGGCCGAGTTTTAATTCGGCAAGTGCGGCTGCAAGCGTTTCGCTATTGCTATTGGTGTAAATAACACCTGTTAATTTTTTATAGGAAGCGGCCAATTGGGCGGATGAGCAGGGTGGGTACCGAAGCCAAAGGTTGTATCCATTGTCGGCGCGTGCTGATGCTATCTTCAGCAGCAATAGCAGGAAGAGCAAATTTTTTTTCATAGCGCAATCTTTCTATAAATGCGGTGGTCGTTTTAACGAAGACTGGCGTACAACCAGTTCAGACCGTACTACAATTGTATTGGTTTGGCGGATATTGCTTACGCCTCCAAGGTGGTTGATCAGGTTGCGGGCGGCAATTTCACCCATGTCTGTGCCACGATAGTGAACGGTGCTGAGTTGTGGCGCAACAATTTTGCTGATGGCGTCATTGTTAAAGCCTACTATAGCGATATCGTTTGGTATTTCAACCCCATTATCTTTTAATGTCTGCATACAAACGGCGGCAGAAAAATCGTTGGTGATAAAGGCGCCGTCGGGACGCGGTTTCATCTTCAAAATTTGAAGGGCTGCTTCAACGCCACATTGTTCACTTAGATCTTTTATCAGTACCAGGTCTTTATTATAGGCAATGTTGTTGTCAAAGAGTGCGTCTGAATAGCCTTTATGTCGCTGGGCGTACACGTTCCTGTTGAGGTTTGCGGTTACGAGTACAACGCGTCGGCAGCCTTGTTCGATAAGATGTTGTGTGGCCTGGTAGCCACATTTGTAATTATCAATTACCACTTTTGTATAGTCTGATGTTTCTTCCACGCGGTCGAAGAATACCATTGGGATGCCTTTTTCTTCAAAGCAGTGGAAGTGATCGAGGCCTACGGTATCGAAAGCGAGTGAAGCGATAAGTCCATCTACGCGTTTATGAAAAAGGTTAAGTGCGTTGGCGGATTCTTTCTCGAAGCTTTCAGAAGAGTGGGCGATGATCAGGTCGTACCCGGCTTCGGTGGTTACCCGTTCGATACCGGCCAGTACCGAAGTGATGAAATTGCTGTTTAGCTCATGTACGATGACGCCGATGGTATTGGTCTTTTGTTTTCGGAGGCTGCTGGCGAAGGTGTTATGGCGGTAGCCGAGTTGCCGGGCGGCT
This sequence comes from Bacteroidota bacterium, assembly GCA_048498035.1. Lineage (GTDB taxonomy): Bacteria > Bacteroidota > Bacteroidia > Chitinophagales > Chitinophagaceae > CADEDV01. The sequence goes on from JBEHYT010000028.1 coordinate 36,943, forward strand.
TCCTGGATCTTTTTGCGGGTGTTTTTGCTAATTGCCGGGTTGTTCTTGAGGGCACGGCTTACTGTGGCTGACGACAACGCCAGTTTCTGCGCAATATCATAGATCGTAACGTCTTTCTTTGATTTCATTTTTTGCAATCGGTTGCATAAAAATCGTAAAAAATAGGGAATTGCCAAGATTTGTTTTTGAAAGTAGAAAACAGGGCGGGGGAAGTCGCAGATTCCCGTCCTGTGATGGGTTTAAAAGTTAGCTCTCTTGCGTTCTCCAATGAAAAAAGATACATTATGCCTGGCGGAACCGTGTTCGTTTTGGGTATTGCGCCAATAAATGGCGTATCAAAATGGGGCTTCTCTTTTTATTGCAACTATATAAATATGGTATGATTAGGATGGAAATGAAATTTTAAAAAAAATTATTGCAATCGGTTGCATTAATTCAAAATTCCGGTATATTCGTTTTGGAAAGCGGCTTTTTCACGTTCAAACAGGTGCGTTTTCCAACTGCTATATGAAAAAGATTGGATCAAAAACCTCGTTTTTTGCTGGTTTGCCCGTGGCAAATTATTGTCTTCCGGTAAAAGGCATTTTCATCCTGGCAGTTCCCTATTCATCTTCCCCGGTTTTTTCAACCGGCACATCGTCTTCCCTCATTTGTTTACAAACAACTAAAACTGTTTAACTGCAAAACGATCAGTATGAAAAGACTTGCCCATCCAACAAGATTCCATTTTTCCTGTTTGGCGCGGTTGCGGCCGTCCCGGCTATTGGTGGTTCTATTCCTGCTTTTTGCGGGTGCTACCACCACAATGGCCCAGGGCGTGGTTAAAGGACGTGTTGTGAATGAGTCCGGCACGCCCCTTGGTTCAGCCACGGTACAGGTAAAAGGAACATCTACCGGCACCAGTTCCAACGCGAACGGTGAATTTTCGATCAACGCTTCTGTTGGATCAACGCTCGTTGTATCCAGTATCGGCTATGCCGAGATCGAGGTAACGGTTACCGGAAATAATTTAACGGTAACGTTACAGGCTGTTGCCAAAGACATTTCTGAAGTAGTAGTAGTGGGGTATGGTACCCAAAAGCGCAAGGATGTAACGGGTTCTGTTATATCAGTAAATGAAAAAGCGCTGCGTGAAGTGCCTTCTGTAAACCTGATCCAGGCATTACAGGGCCGCGCCGCCGGTTTGGAAATTCAGCGCGTGGGCAACCAGCCCGGTGCCGGCGGGCAGATCAGGATTCGCGGTACACGTTCCATCACCGGTTCCAATGAACCGCTGCTTGTGTTAGATGGAATTCCTTTTGAAGGCAGCTTAAACGATATCAATCCGGACGACGTAGTATCCGTGGATATCCTGAAAGACGCATCTGCAACTGCTATTTACGGTTCGCGTGGTGCTAATGGTGTTATTCTTGTTACTACCCGCCGCGGTCGCAATGGAGAAGTTCATATCTCTTATAATGGTTATTATGGTATTGGCAGCGTAGCTAACAAATACCCGGTTTTCAATTCGCAGGAATATATGGCCATGCGTGAAATGATTCCCGGAAATCCGTATCCCTACACAGCAGAAGAACAGAAGGGCATTGCGCTGGGTAGAAATACCGACTGGCAGGATTTGATGTACCAGAATTCGTATCGTACAGATCATAATATCAGCGTGAGCGGTGGAAAGGACGGTAATACATTTTCATTTGGAGGAGGCTATTACCGTGAAACGTCTGTGCTGCCTGGTGAAAGTTTTACCCGCTTTACCGTACGCGGCGCCATCGATTCACGCATTGGCAAGCATATGAAGATCGGGTTCAGCACGCAGAACATACTAAGCTACAACCTGGGATCTCAATTTGTGTCCGGAGCGCCGTTGTTTAAACTGATTGCTTTAACTCCGCTCACTCCCGGCTATGACTCATCGGGCAATGTGTACAAAATTCCCTGGGGAGATAATGATGACATCAACAGCAATGACCGGTACAGCCCTCTTTATTTGAAAAATAACCAGAACAATTGGGTTGACCGCGTACGCAGGATCCGTACCATCGATAATTTTTATGTTGAGTATGAATTTATAAAAGGACTTCGCTACCGCTTTAATCTTGGAATGAATTTCGGACAGCAATTGAGTGCGCAGTTCCAGGCAGGCGACCTGACAGATAACCCGAGCTATTTTCGCGCAGCGCCGGTTAATACAACGCCTACCGGCCTGAATAATACCGCCAGTCTCGACAATGCAGAGTCATGGGGATATACCGCGGAGAACCTGCTTTTCTACGACAAAACAATTAATAAGCACAAGTTTAGCTTCACCGGTTTGTTTAGTACGCAGGAATACCAGACTTTCAACACCTATGTGAAAAAGGATTCTATTGATGATAATTTCATCCAGTTTTACAGCCTCTCGCTGTCCAATGCTGTAAGTTCTGCCAATACCACACTGGGTGGGGGCGAGCAAAAATGGTCGCTGCTATCCTATATGGCTCGCCTGTTTTATTCCTTTAATGATCGGTACATGATCACTGCAACTTTCCGTCGTGACGGATCATCCCGGCTGGCAAAAGGAAACCAGTGGTTTAACTACCCGGCCCTTTCAGCCGCATGGCAGATATCTGATGAGCCTTTTATGCAGCACATGAACGCGATCAATAACCTGAAGTTGCGGGTTAGCTGGGGAAAAACCTCTAACCAGGCAATCAATCCTTACCAGTCGCTAGGACTTGTAAATAACTCCAACGGGCTTGCATCGCCGGGAAATATCACACGTTATAATTTTGGTCCAACAATTGTAACCGGCTATAACGTTGTTACGCTTCCAAATCCCAATCTTTCCTGGGAGTTTACCAAAGTAGCCAATCTAGCGCTTGATTTTTCATTGTTAAAAAACAGGATATCCGGTTCTGTTGAATACTACCGGTCAAAAACGGAAGATATTCTCTATACGGTGAACCTGCCGGTAACTTCAGGTGTGGCAGGCTCGTTCCTGACCAATGTGGGAGAAATGAGCAACCATGGATTTGAATTTAATCTTTCCACGATCAACTACACCTCGCATTCAGGGTTTACATGGGCGATGGATCTGAACCTGTTTGCCAATAAGAATAAATTACTTCGTCTTACAGACAATGTAACCCAGGATATCGGAAGCCAGCTTTTTGTGGGTTACCCGATGTCTGCGATCTATGATTATAAAAAATTGGGCATCTGGCAGTCGTCAGAAGCGGCTGAAGCAGCACTGTACGGAGCTGTTCCGGGGCAGATCAAACTGGAAGACCATAGCGGTCCTGCCGGTAAGCCAGACGGTGTGATCAATAATACCTACGACCGCTATGTAATAGGTGATGGGGATGCAGATCTGCAGGGCGGTATGACGCAACGCTTCTCTTTCAAAGGATTTGATCTCTCTGCTGTATTTTATGGTCGTTTTGGCGGATTGCTGATGAGCCAGGTGCACCAGACAAATGCCACCTACGTTACTGTAATGGATGGGCGCCGCAATCAGTTGAAAGTTGATTACTGGACGCCAACAAATCCTACCAACTGGTTCCCGATGCCGGGCCAGGCAATAAGTCCTCAAAGCGATGCATGGCGTACGCTGGGCTATTATGATGGAAGTTTTGTTAAGCTCCGGAGTATCAACCTTGGTTATTCCCTGTCGCCTGCCCTTGTAAAACGTGTAAATGCGCAATCAGCGCGACTGTATTTTACAGTTGATAATGTTGCAACGTTGTGGTCTCCCTATTATAAACAAACCGGTATTGATCCGGAAGGAACTACTTCCGGGTACCGTGGCGTGGGCAGTGCGGTAGACAATTTGAGACAGGGTACCAATGCCACAATCTTGATTGGCCTTGGCACACCGCCACGCAGGACATTCACCTTTGGCATCAATGTAACCTTTTAACCAGTAAAGCTTTACCAATATGAAACGCAATTCTAAAATAATAATGGTGTTTTGCCTTGCCGGTTTGCTTACTGGATTAGGCTGTAACAAGAAACTTGAAGAGCATCCTTACACCGTATTTACGGTGGATTATTTCAAAACCTCAACCGGTTTCCAAAACGGTATCAATGCCCTGTATTCCGGGTTTCGCTATATCTACGGGCCGGAAGGTGCTACCGGCGTTGGCTGTGTAGGCACAGATGAATTTACCTATGCGGAACAGCCGCGCAACAACGCAGGTGGAACGGCAGATTTGCTTACGCTTGGGAATTATACCCTTGATAATGCAAACGGCGCTCTTCTTACGCCCTGGAACCGGAGTTTTAATAATATCAACCTGGCCAATGGACTGGTGGATTACGCCGCCGAGGTTCCCATTAGTGACGTGGATAAAAACATCGGTCTTGGCGAGATCCGGTTTTTGCGTGGACTATACTATCTCAACCTTGTGCAATATTTTGGCGCCGTTCCGCTGGACCTGGGCAGCGGCGATCTTAAATTTAATCAACAACCCTACCAGGGCTTTAACCGGCTGCCGGTTGCTGATTTATTTGTGAAGGACTACGATGCAATTATTGCAGACTTTACATTTGCCACGGAAAACCTCCCTGATAAAAGACCTGCGGGGGCGTTTCGTCTTTCCAAGGCGGCGGCATTTCATATGCTTGCAAAAGCATATTTGCACCGCGCTTATTCTGCCGCAAAACAGGCAGGTGATTTTGGCAAGGCGTACACGGCTGCAATGGAAGTGATCAACAACCAGGCGAAATATGGCGTAGCATTACAAACCTATTTTGCAGATGTTGCAAAATCGGAAAATGACTATAACTCCGAGATTCTCTATGCAGTGGAGCGCATACCCGGAAATTTTGGCGCCGATGAAGTGGGCAATCCTACAGGAATTGGCGGTGGAAAAGGCGTAGATGCTGCCAATGATTTTTGCGGAGATTATACATCGGTAACTGCACCATTGGCAAGTTCTTCTACAAAACCGGTAAGTACGCGTACGGTAACCTATGGCCGTCCTATTCGCCGCTATTGTCCAACCCCCTGGCTTTATAACACTGCGTTTGCAGATAAATTCAATGACAGCCGTTACGAGGGATCTTTTCGTACCGTGTACATAGCCTCTGTTACCGGTGGCGGATTTACCGCCAGTACAGATACGGCATTTATCATGGCACTTACCAACCGGATAGCTGATTCGCTCAATGGAGTTCTTCCAGCAGGACCGCGGTTAAAGCCCTATCGCGTGGTAGCGCCGCGTGAATTTTATTTCTGCGGTGGTTCTATCTCAGCAACCGTTACCCAGAACATGTACCCGTCGCTGAGCAAATATGAAGACCCAGGCAAAATTGACGCAAACAACGAAGGTTCCCGCCCGTTCCCGGTAGCTAAATTGGGCGAAACATATTTGTTAGCGGCTGAAGCGGCACTGGGAGATGGACGGCCGGGAGATGCCCTGCCACTTATTAATGTAATTAAATTACGTGCTGTAAACAGGCCAGGTCTTACCCAGACGGATATTAACAACCGCTATGATGCAATCAAACTGACCACTGCGGGCCAGGTTACCCTCGACTTTATATTGGATGAACGTACACGCGAATTGTGTGGCGAGAGTATGCGCTGGCCGGACCTCGCAGTTCGTAACAAACTGGTGGAGCGTGTTAAGTTATACAACACCGATGGAGCTCCGAATGTTACGCCCAACAAACATGAATTACGCCCTATCCCAAAGGATCAACTGGACAGGACCAACGACCCCGATAAGGCGAAATACCAAAATCCCGGTTACCTGTAATCTAAACGTTAATTCAACATGCCTGACATGAAAAAAATAATGATCGCAGTGATAGGCACAGTAACCCTGTTTGCCTCCTGCAAAAAAGATATCGATCAGCATAATACGCTCAATGCCGGTGATTTTTCAGACCGGACAGCTACGCTGAAAGATGCGGCGGATTTTCCCATTAATACGGCCATCAATTACGGCCCCATGACCACCGAAACAAAATTTGCCGATATAGTCAAACGGGATTTTGATGGTGTAACACTGGGGTACGAAATGAAACATGGTGCAATTGTGCAGAATAACGGCACATATAATTATGCCAATGCCGACGCCCTGATCGCGGCCGTGGGATCCATGAATGTATTCGGACATACCCTGGCCTGGCATGCCAACCAGAATGCCACATTCATCAAATCGTTTTCAGGACTCACTATTCCCGCACCGGCAGAACTGGCCACCAACCCAGGCTTTGAATCCGGATTAACGGGATGGTCTGTTTTTAATACAAACGGCGCCACAATCTCCGCAACAAACGTTGCTGCTGAAGTACGCACCGGCACAGGTGCCATGAAAGTGGTGAACCCGAATTCAAATACAGGCAGCCAATGGAAAGTGCAGGTGTCAAGCTCCGCATTTGCCACAACGCCGGGTACACAATACAATATCTCCTACTGGGTAAAAGCCGGCAGTGCAGGAGGATCTATCCGGTTATCAACAGGGCCTACCGCTGCGCAATACCAGGGTGACCAAACCATTGGCACAGCGTGGCAGCAGGTAACCTGGACGATTACCGCATCTCTCAGCTCAACTACGTTTCTCTTTGATATGGGCCAGGTGGCAAATACCTATTATATTGATGATGTAAGTGTGAAGGAAGTGGTAGCTGCTCCGTCTGGTCCGCAGATCGTAGCCAAGCTTGACCAGGCTTTTGGTGATTTTATCACGAATATGGTAAACCACTTCAAAACAAAAGTACACGAGTGGGATGTGGTAAACGAGTGCCTGAGCCCTTCCGGCGCATTCCGTACGTCGGGTAATTCGTCAGATATTGCCAATCTTTCCGCACCGGATATTTTTGTGTGGTCGGATTATTTTGGACGCGATTACGCGCTCAAGGCATTTACCTATGCAAAAGCAGCTGACCCAACCGCCACTTTCTTTATCAATGAGTATGGACTGGAATCGAGCAGTGTAAAAACAGATTCGCTGATAGCGCTTGTTAATGAGTTAAAGACGAAAGGCGCCAAAGTTGATGGTATTGGAACCCAGATGCACGTAACCTGGAATACCTCAAGAGACGGTATCGACCAGATGTTTATAAAACTGGCCGCTACGGGTTTAAAAGTGAGGGTTTCCGAGTTGGATGTGAAGATGTTCCCGAACGGCAGCGCGGCATCAACACCCACACCTACGCAATCGGCCTACCAGGCGGAAATGTACCGGTACATTGTTGCTTCGTACATTAAAAATGTACCTGCCACACAGCGGGCCGGTATCACGGTTTGGGGTGTGAACGACAAAAATAGCTGGCTGTATAATAGCGGTAAAGAGTACCCGCTGTTGTATGACGATAATTATGAGAAAAAGGCAGCCTATGCAGGATTCCTGGAAGGGCTGAAGCAATAATTAACTTAAATCGAAGTAGCAATAAGCAGCAGTTTCCTTAGTAGAAAACAGGAGGGATGATTTCATTCATCCTTCCTTTCTTTTTAAATTAGTAAAGCGCTAAAAGGAAGATATGATCGTTTTAGGAATTGATTTGGGTACATCTTCGGTTAAAGTTTCCGTGGTGAATGTGGAAACCGGACGGTGTATTGCCTCGGCACAGTATCCCGACCTGGAAGCGCCAATTATTTCAACGCAACCCGGCTGGGCCGAACAAAGTCCCGACCGGTGGTGGGAAGATGTAAAACAGGCGATCCTTAAATGTCATGCACAGGGCGGCTACAATCCGCTCGACATTGATGCCATTGGCATTGCCTACCAGATGCATGGTTTGGTATTGGTAGACAGGGATCAGCATGTATTGCGAAATTCAATTATCTGGTGTGATAGCCGCGCAGTAGAAATAGGGGAGAAAGCGTTCTCGGATCTTGATCCGGAATATTGCCTGCAACACCTGCTGAATTCACCGGGGAATTTTACCGCCAGCAAACTTGCCTGGGTACAGCGCGAAGAACCGGCTATTTATAATCGGATTGACAAAGTGATGTTGCCCGGTGATTTTATCGCCATGAAATTAACCGGTGAAATTACCACCACACCCGAAGCGCTGTCGGAAGGGATCTGGTGGGATTTTCAGTCGGGAACCATTGCTGACGCACTTTGTTCCTATTTTGAATTTGACCGGGGATTGTTCCCAGACATCAAACCTGTTTTTGGAACTCACGGTACGATAAAAAGTGCCGTGGCCGCACGGTTGTCGTTGCGTGCCGGCATCCCGGTTAGTTATAAAGCGGGTGACCAGCCTAATAATGCGCTTGCGTTACAGGCGATGGAACCGGGAGATGTAGTGGCCACTGCAGGAACCTCTGGTGTAATCTATGGCGTTACTGACCGGTTAGCATTTGATCCGGAATCACGGATCAATAGTTTTGCACATGTCAATCATTCTTATAGTGATCCCCGTATCGGCGTATTGCTTTGTATCAATGGCGCCGGTATATTTAACAGGTGGATGAAGGCTTTTGCTGGCTCCAATACTACCTACGCTGCGCTTAATCTCGCAGCAGCAGCAGCACCAGCGGGTGCCGGGGGGCTTTTTGCGCTGCCGTTTGGCAATGGGGCAGAACGGATGTTGGGAAATCGCCAGGTAGGCGCCCATTTTCATAACCTGGATTTTAATACGCACGCGCTGCCGCACATGGCAAGAGCCGTGCAGGAAGGAATCGCATTTGCATTTCGCTATGGCCTCGATATTATGCGGGAGAATGGAATTTACCCGTCTGTGATACGCGCAGCACAAACTAATCTCTTCCTGAGTGAGGTTTTTGCGCAGTCTTTTGCAGATGTCAACAATGTAGCCATCGAGTTCTTTGATGGAGATGGCAGTTATGGCGCGGCAATAGGCGCTGCGATGGGAACCGGCATCACCAAATCAGATGTGATCGGGGTGCGTACACCCACCAAACATATTACCCCGGTTAGTAGTGGTCTTTATGCTACGCTGTACGAAGAATGGAAAGAAAAACTGGAACTACAACTACAACAATCAATAACGAACGCTTTGCCCGTGAACATTTCCTAACTATTTAACAACAACACGAAAATGGCAGTTTCTATCGGACAAAAAGAATTTTTTAAAGAGATACCGGTTATCAGGTACGAAGGAAAAGACACGGATAATCCATTGGCATTTCGCTGGTATGATGCAAATAAGAAAGTAGGCGGAAAAACAATGCAGGAGCATCTCCGGTTTGCATGTGCTTATTGGCATAGCTTCACAGGTAGCGGTGCCGATCCTTTTGGTGAACCTACTCACCTGTTTCCATGGGACACTCAAAAAGATCCGCTTCAGGCAGCCAGAGACAAGGCGGATGCAGCCTTTGAGATGATCACCAAACTGGGTATGCCGTATTATTGTTTTCATGACGTGGATGCGGTGTCATTCACCAACGATATTGCGGAAAATGAAAGAAGACTTCAACACATTACTGAATACCTCTCAAAGAAGCAGGCTGAAAGCGGGGTGAAATTATTATGGGGAACGGCTAACCTGTTTTCCCATCGCAGGTATATGAATGGCGCCGCTACCAATCCTGATTTTGCCGTGCTTACGCACGCTGCTGCGCAGGTAAAAAGCGCGCTGGATGCAACCATCACACTCGGCGGAGAGAACTATGTATTCTGGGGTGGCCGGGAAGGATATATGAGTCTTCTCAATACCAATATGAAACGGGAAAAGGAACACCTTGCGCAATTCCTCCATACCGCGAAGGATTACGCCCGGCGCCAGGGCTTTCTAGGTAAATTTTTCATCGAACCCAAACCCTGTGAACCATCCAAGCACCAATACGATTACGACAGTGAAACCGTGATCGGGTTTTTACGCCAGTACGACCTGCTGGCCGACTTTAGCCTGAATATAGAAGTAAATCATGCCACGCTTGCCGGGCATACATTTTCCCATGAACTGCAGGTAGCTGCGGATGCAGGATTGCTGGGAAGCATTGATGCCAACCGGGGTGATTACCAGAATGGTTGGGATACGGATCAATTTCCTAATAATGTGGCAGAACTTACCGAGGCGATGCTGGTGATCCTGGAGGCCGGTGGGTTTGGTGGAGGCGGAATTAATTTTGACGCTAAGATCCGTAGAAACTCAACAGATGCAGACGACCTGTTTCATGCGCACATTGGAGGAATGGATTGTTTTGCACGCGCATTGCTTGTTGCGGATGCTGTACTGCAACAATCCGACTACCGCCAACTTCGTTCGGAGCGATATGCTTCATTTGACAGCGGGAAGGGAAAGGATTTTGAAGAAGGAAAATTATCGCTGGAGCAATTGCGTGCCATCGCGATCGAAATTGGTGAGCCGGAGGTACGCAGCGGAAAGCAGGAATACCTGGAAAATTTAATCAATCGCTTTATCTGATTTTTTCATCATAGCCGGTTTGCCGGCTTCAAATGCTTGCTGAATGAACAATGTACTTGGGCCCATTGACTGGCTGTTTATTGCAATTTATTTACTTGTAATTGGAGGCATCGCTATCTGGTCAATCCGGAAAAGCAAAAACTCGCCCACCGATTATTTCCTTGCCAACCGAAATTTGGGTTGGTTTGTTATCGGCGCTTCCATTCTGGCGTCAAATGTGGGTTCGGAGCACATAGTTGGATTAGCCGGCGTGGCGGCAAAAGACGGTACGCCGATGGGTCATTTTGAGTTGCATTCCTGGATCGTACTCATTCTCGGGTGGGTATTCGTTCCTTTCTACATGCGAAGCAAAGTGTACACTATGCCCGAGTTCCTGGAACGCCGGTTTAACACAAAAGCGAGGCAATTGCTTTCTATTATCCAGTTAATCAGCTACGTAATAGCAAAGGCTTCCGTAACCATCTTTGCAGGCGCAATCGTTTTCAATCAACTGCTTGGTATTGGTTTCTGGCAGGGCGCCGTAATTCTTGTAATAGTTACCGGTGTGTACACCATCTTTGGCGGCCTACACGCAGTAATGTACACCGAGGCCATACAGGCGATCGTCCTGCTGATTGGTTCGGGTGTGCTGCTGTTTATAGGTCTTGATAAAGTTGGCGGATGGCATGGACTTGTTTCATCGCTTCCGGCCAATCACCTCAATATGTTCAGGCCCCTGTCTGACCCGGATTTTCCCTGGCTGGCTATTCTTTTTGCATCCCCGATTGTGGGGATCTGGTATTGGTGTACAGACCAGCATATTGTACAACGTTGCCTGGCGGCGCGGAACGAGCGCCAGGCCCGTCGCGGAACTATTTTTGCCGCTTACCTGAAATTGCTTCCTTTTTTTATTTTCCTGGTGCCCGGTCTCATCGCTTTTGTAATGCATCAACAGGGGACACTGGTATTGCCTTTGCATTCAGACGGCAGCCCGGATTATAATGCATCTTTCCCAGCCATGGTTACACAGGTAATGCCTGTTGGGCTGCGCGGATTGCTGGCAGGTGGGCTGCTGGCTGCATTAATGAGCTCGCTGGCATCAGTGTATAACGCGTGCTCAACACTCTTTACGATGGATATTTACCAGAAAATGAAACCACAGGCTTCCAATAGTGAATTGGTAAAAGTGGGACGAATTGCCACCGGTGTGATCGTAATTTTAGGAATGGTCTGGATTCCGCTGATGGGTCGTATTTCAGACACGCTGTACCAGTATTTGCAGGATGTACAATCCAACCTGGCGCCGCCAATCGCGGCTGTTTTCCTGTTTGGCGTGTTCTTTAAACGTATCAATGCAACCGGCGCTTACAGCGCGATGGTGGCTGGATTTCTGGTTGGACTGGCGAAACTAACACTCAGTCTTTTCAAAAACCAGCTTCCGGGTGTTTTACATGATTTTGCATCCATCAATTTCCTGTACTTCTGTATTTACCTGTTTCTTTTCTCAGTAGGTGTGATGATCGTCGTAAGCCTGCTTACACCCAAACCTTCCGATGACCAGATACGCGGCCTCACATTTGCCACTACCGTTGCTGAAGACCGCGCGGCAAGCAGGGCCAGCTGGAACAGAATGGATGTTATCCTTTCCCTGATCGTAGTCGCAATTATTATAGCTGTATTCATTTATTTTTCACCATTGGGGATAGCCCGCTAACACACTCCCAAAATGAAACTTTTCGACATGAAGTACCTGCTGTTTTTGATCACGGTTCTTTCTTTCGGAAGCTGTATTGCACAACTGCCGGCGTACAAGAATAAAAAACTGAGCCCCGAAGCGAGGGCCAAAGATTTATTGGGAAGAATGACGCTGGAAGAAAAAATGATGCAGACCCAATGCCTCTGGATCCAGAAGTCAAGGATATTGAATAACGAAGGAGATTTTGATGAAACCAAAGGCGCTGTCGCATTAAAAAACGGGCTTGGCGAATTGGCCCGCCTGAATGAAAATAATGGGCCCAATAGTTATGGCTATCACCCGCGGCAGG
>JBEHYT010000029.1:0-46763 GCA_048498035.1 Bacteroidota bacterium
TTTTGTGCGGTTCCGCGCAGCGGAATGGCGCTGCCAAGCACAAAAAACAGCGCCGGAGCTGCAACTCGGCCCGCCGGCCGTGGAGGCAAAGAAGCCGCAGGCGAATGCAGGTGTCCAGGTGATCGTATTTGCTAAATTTTCCCCGGACAACAGTGATTCGATAATGGAGAAAAATGGTTAATGCGGAAATGTGCTGACGGGAAAATACAGATGACAGCATTATCGAATTAACGAATCGTTGAATCACAGAATTGTATTCCACTAACAGTAACATGTAATATAATAAAGAGCGCCCCGGCATCCGGGGCGCTCTTTATTATTTAGTAAGAAGTTGAGATTATTGATAATAACTCAATGTCATTTCAACACGGCGGTTTTTCTGACGACCGGCTGCCGTTTTGTTATCAGCAATCGGCATCGTTTCTCCATGACCCGCGGATGTGATACGAGACTCATCAATGCCTTTGCTTACGATATAGGTACGCACTGATGCGGCGCGGTTATCACTCAATTTCTGGTTCAGTTCATCACTGCCCACATTATCCGTATGGCCATCAATAGCCAGTTTCATATCGGGGTTTTCCTGCATAATTTTTACCACATCATTCAAACCTTTGAAAGATTTGGATTGCAGTTTAGCGCTTCCCGTTACAAAAAGAATATTGTGTGCCGCTACTTCCACTTTTTTCTTTACTTCTTCTGAAATTACCGGGCAGCCTTTATTTTCAGCAGGACCTGCCAGGTTAGGACATTTATCTTCTTCGTCGTTTACACCATCGTTATCAGTGTCCGGAACAGGACAACCCTGGTAACGTGCAACACCTGGCACAGTAGGACATTTATCCTCTTCATCATTGATACCGTCTTTATCTGTATCGGGGATTGGACAACCCTGGTATTTAGCCAAACCTTTTACGGTAGGGCATTTGTCTTCTTCATCATTGATACCGTCTTTATCGGTATCAGGAATCGGGCAACCCTGGTATTTTGCAACACCTTTTACGGTAGGACATTTATCCTGGTCGTCTGTAATGCCATCTCCGTCTGTATCAACAGGTGCGGGCGGTGGCGGTGGTGGTGGCGGAGGCATTGCCTTTTCCTTTTTCTTCCACAGCGCAGCTGCAACACCAATTGCGTTGTTGAAATGGTAGGACGCATTGTCCTTGGTTACAGGAACACGGTATTGCGATGTAATGAAGATATGCGTCTCATCCATCAGGTTCACTTTTAATCCTACACCCAGGGGAATATAAGCACCCCAGTAGGTATTGAACTCTGAACCACCAATACCTGCGATCAGGTAAGGCTGAAGGATATATTTTTCACTTGTCATCTTGAAGTTGAACGTGGCATTGGCAGCCAGTAACAAATGACTGGAGCGTTCCGGGCGACTTTCAAAGGGATAACGCAGGAAGGATCCTTCCAGGTTACCGGCAAAATCGATATGCTTATGCAGCCCTTTGAAATAATTAACAGACATACCCGGGGTCATTTCACTGATATGAGCCCAGGATTTATCCCGCACAACCCTTGATAATGAGGTTGTTCTGATCTTTTGGGGAGTTTGAAAGTCATTCAAAAAAAAGCTAATACCAAGAGCCGGCGGCCTGATCTCATTATCCTGAGCCTGGATATTGGTAGAAAGAAACGACAGAGCAAGGCATGCTGCCAATATCTTCTTCATAATTTGATAGTTTGGGTTTAAAAACTGAGCAAAAATAGCTGGTAAGTTTTACACACTAAAATAATTTATTTCACTAATATTCACACTTGTTAGTCTTCTATATTCCTGACAGCCTGAAAGTTGGGATCATTTACCTGCAAAATAGCGGGCGGCCAATTGCCGGTCTTCTCCATAGATGTCGTCGTAAAAACTAATCCCGTCACGGCCTGCTTCACAGGTAAAATAGCGGATAAAAACGGGCACTCTTTTACGTATGCCGATGCTATGTTTTTCCTTCCTGGCCAGCCAGTTGTTCAGCGAATCCATCATGGGAATATGAGCCGCCCCGGGATCTTTTGCGTCTGTCCGAATAATATAACTGGCCAGCTTTTGCCATTCCTGAACACGCACACATCCATGACTGAATGAACGGACTGGCTGTCCAAACAGGTAGCGTTGATTGGTATCATGCAGGTAAACGGCGTATTTATTGGGGAAATTAAATTTCAACACCCCCAGCGCATTCGCATCACCACTACCCTGTACCACCCGGTACGGGATTCCTTTGCTGTATTTACTCCAGTCAACACTGTACGGATCCACCTCATCCCCTTTTCCGTCTACCAGGCTAAATCCTTTCTTTGCAAAGTAACCCGGGTTACGTTTTGCGGCTGGAAGTATTTCCTTTACAATAATGCTGGTGGGAATAGTCCATTGCGGATAAGTAATAATTTCCGAGACAGCACTGGTCAGTAACGGTGTCCGCGTAAGCGGCTTGCCGCATACAATACGCGATATTAATTTAACCGTATCGTGATCCACCAGTTTCATATAAAAAGATGGGAGGTTTACCCAGATATACCGTTCGGGTAATTCTGCGGGCAACAGCTTATAGCGGTCCATGGTAATAGCGATCCTCACAAACCGGTCGTGATCGTCCAGGTTCAGCAGCCTGATCGTTCCCTCTCCTGCCTTGCCATCAACAACAATATCCTGTTCCTTCTGAAAACGCTTCACGGCTGCTGCCAACTGCACTGAATCAGCAGGTATGCTGTCGAATGAAATATATCCTCCTTCAAACAACCGCTTTTGCAGCGCCTGCCGATAACCTGCATCACGCGGGCCGGGCACGCGGGTTAGCGTTTTTGGATTGGCATGCGCGAGAAATTGTGGCAGGGCAGCCTTTAACTGTTGGTAACCGGTAAGTTTCGGCTCAAGCGAATTAAAAAGATCTGTCACTTTTTCACCTTTTGCCAGTGCATTGAACGCAGTTCCAAAAAAATCGCCGGCAATAACGGAATCTTTCCGTAGCGTCACACTGTCTGACGGCAAGCGGCCCAACTTTACATCCTTTATCATCTGCACAAATGCATCTGAAAGTGCGAGGTCTGCTTTTGCCCATTTTACCGCATCCAGCCGCGCACTTTTTCCTGTAGAATCATCCTTTATTTGCTGAAAGATGGAATCCAGCATCGGCTGGTGATAGTCTGACGGAAACAATCCATAAAGACGTGATGCATCAATAGCATCTTTCAATTGCATCCCCGGAGAAAGCCAGTTGCCCAGGTTACTCCAAAGCAACGCGCCGGGATGAGATTGGTAGAGATCCGTAACGGCTGTTACATTTCGAAGGCGGAAAGAGTCGGCAGCCAATCCTTCTGACCGGGCAGCCTCTTCTGTCATAGTATGTACCAGTTCAGCGGCCCGCTGGGTCAGTTCCTGCGGACTGGCAACAATTTCTTCCCCGGGAGTCTTGTGTCCATTATTACAAGCAGCCATGGCAAGGCTTAGTAAAAAGGCAACGGTAAAAAAGTGAACCGGTCGTTTTTTATTCATAGCAGAAGATGGTGTGATGATAACCGCTTTTACATTAACTTTCTGCGGTACAAATCTGTGGTATGGTTAACAAATTAAAAAATACTCCGAGTTTTCGCCAGGCAATACTGGTTATTTTATTAACAACGGTCGCCACCCGCAGTTTTACGCAGGATTCCACCTATACCCGGCCGCCCCTTACCGATAACTGGAAGGAATACCGGGAGCAAGTGTTGCATGACCCTGAAAAAAAAATGGTAGAATTAAAAACAGCCGTTCCCGGTGTGCGCTACGACCTCCGCTACGCCACTACCAACAACTTTATGCACCGCAGGATGTACCCTGCAGGCACCAAAACTACTTTTTTACGTGCCCCGGCGGCGGCGGCATTGGCAAAAGTGGATGCTGAACTCACAGAAAAGGGGTTGGGATTAAAGATATTTGATGCGTACCGGCCTTATTCGGTCACTGTTGCGTTTTGGGAATTGGTTCACGACGAACGCTATGTAGCCAATCCATCCCGCGGTAGCGGACACAATCGCGGGCTGGCGGTTGATCTCACACTGGTAAATCGCGCCAACGGCGCAGAATTGCCAATGGGAACCGGGTTTGATAATTTTACAGATACCGCACACGCCAGTTTCAAAGGGCTCCCGGCCAGCGTATTGGAAAACCGTAAATTACTGCAAACCGTAATGGAGAAATACGGGTTTCATGTGCTGGATACAGAATGGTGGCATTTTTATTTTCCCGGTAATGACCGTTTTGAAGTACTGGATATTCCTTTCAAATCCCTGAAGAAAGCAATCCCGTAACAGTTTATTCCCTGTTATTTGATTACCCTTTTCACCTGTTGTTCCAGCAGCATCAGGTCAACCAATACCAACGCCGTGGCGGCTTCCAGGATAACCGGCGCCCGCAGGGCTACACAGAGATCGTGCCTTCCGCGTACCGCGAAATCTTCCAATTGGCCATTATCCCAGTTCAGGCTGTTTTGTTCTTTTGGCGTGGATGCGGTTGGTTTGATAGCGATACGATAGACCAATTCATTTCCATTGGTAATCCCTCCAACAATACCCCCGGCATTATTAGTACGCGTGGTACCGTTCATATCAATGGTGGCGTCATTGTGCTCGGATCCAAACATTTTCGCTGCCGCAAACCCGGCCCCAAATTCTACTCCCTTTACAGCGGGAATGGCAAATGCAATATGTGCCAGGCGTGATTCCACCGAATCGAAAAACGGTTCTCCCAGGCCGGCAGGCAACCCGCTCACGCGGCATTCTACAATCCCACCTACGGAATCTTTTGCATCGATGGCTTTTTGCAAGCCTTTCTCCAGGTCCTTTTCACCAGCAATTTCAATTACAGCTGCGGCGATGTCCATTGTTGCCAGCAGTTTTTTTGCAATGGCGCCGGCAGCTACCAGGCCGGTTGTGAGGCGTGCGCTAAAATGTCCGCCACCCCGGTAATCTTCATTACCGCCGTACTTCTCATGCGCTACCCAGTCGGCATGACCCGGACGGGGAATGCTTCGTTGCTTTTCATAATCCCCGCTGCGGGTATTATTATTTTCAAAAAAGATCATGATCGGCGCGCCGGTCGTTTTGCCGTTGAATACACCACTTTTGAAAAACGGGAAGTCGGCTTCCTGGCGAGGTGTTGTTCCTTTTTGCTTCCCGCCTTTTCTACGCTCCAGGTCGGGCAGCAGATCATTTTCAGAAAGTGATAGCCCGGCGGGGCAACCATCGATAACGATTCCAACCGATTCACCGTGCGACTCGCCAAAAAGTTGAACCCTGAATAAAGTGCCAAATGCATTCATGGAAAAAAATTAAAGTTTAAAAGCAGAAAGATCTCCCGGCAGTTCAAACGAGGAGTCCACTTTAGCTCCCAGCGCACGCAGATGCTGGTAAAACGCCGGGTATGATTTTCGTACGGCCAGGGCTTCTTCAATTACCATTTCACTGTTGGCACGCAGTGCGGCCACTGCGCAGGCCATAGCGATACGATGATCATGGTGAGAATGTACATCCGCTCCTTTCACTTCTCCGCCTCCGTGTATTACCATTATATCATCTTCCAGGTCAATGGTAACGCCCATTTTGTCAAACTCATCCTGTAGCGTTAACGCACGGTTGCTTTCTTTATGCACCAATCGGTTCACACCTTTGATGGTAGTTTTTCCTTTACAATAAGCGGCAAGCGCCACCAATGGCGGAAACAAATCGGGGCAGTCGGTTGCATCAAAATAAAAGCCCGTCATCGTAGCCGGTTGTACGCGGATGCCTTTGGCTTCAATTGCCAAACCGGCATTGGCCTGCATCAGCGCATCCAGTATGGCTTTATCTGCCTGCGAAGATGTTGCATCCAGTCCACGCACCAGCACCGGCCCTGCAATAGCGCCCGCAACAAGCAGGAAAGCGCCACCGCTCCAGTCTCCTTCCACGGTAAAATGCAGCGGATCCTCCTGCGCGGATTGTGTGCCATCCTGGTACAGGTATTTATTCTCCTGCACGGATGGTAATGCAAGGCCAAAGGCGCTCATGGTATCCAGCGTCAACTGCACATACGGCTTACTTTTCAGATCGGTTACCGTAATGCTGTTACCCGCAGCGCCGGCTCCGGAATAGGCCATCAGCAAACCCGTCAGGAACTGGGAGCTCAGTGAACCGTCGATCGTAATATCGCGGGGTTGCAACGGCCCACTCACCGTGATGGGAAGGTGGCCCTGGTTGGATTGCACCTGCACACCCAGTTGCGGTAATACCGTGTCAAAAAAATCCATCGGCCGTGTGGCCAGGCTGCCTTCACCCACAATGGTGACCGGCACGGTTGCCAGTGCAGCAATGGGTGTGAACATACGGATACTAAGACCACTTTCACCACAATGAATAACTGCTTTACCATCGGTTAATCGCGGGGTCACGCGGCCTTCGCTTTCAATGATCACTGTTTCTCCGTCCCTGCGCACCGTGGCGCCCAGGGCTTCGATGATCGACAGTGCAGCCAGGTCATCATTGCTATTCCCGGGATTGTGAATAACCGTAGTGCCGCGGCGCAATAATGCGGCAGCGCAGGCACGTTGCATCGAACTCTTGGATGCGGGCGCTGTTACGGTGCCGCTTATTTCCGAAGGATGAATTGTAATTGTCATAAACGTTTTACACAGAAAGCAACATAGCCTCAAATTCCGTTATCGGGATCGGTTTGGCCATTGCTTTTCCTATCTTTTCAAGTAAAATATAATGAATGGATGATCGCTCCCGCTTCTTATCCATTTTGAGTACTGCAGACGCTTTCTTCCGATCGAACGATGCATCAGTAGGCAGACCGTATTTCTCCAGCAGTCGCACCAACCGGTCCGCTTCACGAAACCCGGTCAGTTGTTCTGAAAAATAACCCGCATACGCCATCCCGATCGAAATGGCCTGGCCATGCGATAGCGCATATTGATTTTCCAATGCGTGTCCGAGCGTATGCCCAAAGTTGAGCAGGCGACGTTCTCCGTTTTCAAATTCATCTGCCTGGACTACCCGGATTTTCAATCGCGCATTTCGTTCTACCAGTTTAGCCAATGGAACACCTCCTTTTTTGTACCTGGCCAGTGTCATTCCTTCCAGTTCCCGGAACATTGCAGCGTCCCGGATAGCGGCGTGTTTAATGATCTCAGCAAAACCATTTTTCCATTCATCAACCGGCAGTGAACGCAGCAATGATAAATCATGCAGTAAAAATGAAGGCTGTCGAATTACGCCTACCATGTTCTTATACAATCCTACATCTATCCCGTTCTTACCACCGATAGAAGCATCCACGAGGGCGAGCAGGCTGGTAGGTACAAAGCCAAAGGGAATGCCCCGCATATACACCGAAGCGGTATAACCCGTAATATCAGTAATTACGCCGCCGCCAACGCCTACCAGCGTTGTTTTGCGGTCAGCTTCCATGTCGATCAGCGCTTCGACCAATGCATCTACGGTAGCCTGCACTTTATGGGTTTCGCCTGCTCTCAGTACAATGGTATTCCATCCCCGGAATTTGCGCTGGTGTGCCGCATATACATGTTCATCAGTAATCAACACGGCATGCCGAGGCTCTACCAGTTCTTTCAAATCTGCCAGTTGCCGGTTAAAATAACAGGAAACTGCCGCGCTTGAAAATTGAAATGTATTGGCTCGCATTATTGGTCCATCACTTTTTTCTGGTGATTGATACTTTCCATGTGCACCGCGTCGAAATATTTGGTCACAAATTCGCGACTTAATCCCATCTTATCCCCTACCACAAAGGCACGTTCCAGGATTTCATTCCAGCGATTGGTTTGAAGGATCGTGATATTATTATCGCGTTTGTATTGACCGATCTGTTCAGCGATTTTCATCCGCTGGCTCAGGATTTGCATCAATTCTGCATCCAGGTGATTGATTTGCTGGCGCAATTTTTCCAATGCTGCATGATATGCTTCTGAATTAACGTCTTCCTTTCTCCAGATCATCGCTTCCAGCATTTCTTTCAACCGCTCTGGCGTTACCTGTTGTTTTGCATCACTCCAGGCCTTATCGGGATCAATATGACTTTCAATCATCAGTCCGTCAAAATCCAGGTCAATGGCGCGTTGTGCCACCTCTGCAAGTATATCTCGTCGTCCGCAGATATGAGACGGGTCATTGATCATCAGCAACTCAGGATTACGGCGTTTCATTTCGATGGCCAGGTGCCACATCGGTGCATTCCTGTATTCCGTATTTCCATACGAACTAAACCCGCGGTGGATCAGCCCGATCTGTTTTACACCTGCACGTGCCACGCGTTCAACCGCACCACTCCACAATTCGAGGTCGGGATTGATGGGATTTTTGATCAGCACGGGAACATCCACACCTCGCAGGGCATCTGCCACTTCCTGTACGCTAAACGGGTTTACGGTTGTTCTGGCACCAATCCAGAGTACGTCCACGTCAAAGGTAAGAGCGTCCTGCACCTGTTTGCCGGTAGCTACTTCCACGGTAGTGGGGAGGCCGGTTGCACGCTTGGCCTGTTGCAACCAGGGAAGACCCTTGGCACCGATGCCTTCAAACATGCCCGGTTTAGTACGCGGTTTCCAGATACCGGCACGCAGCATATCCACGCGGCCGGTAGCGGCCAGGCGTTGTGCGGTTTCCAATACCTGCTCTTCGGTTTCTGCGCTACAGGGGCCGCTGATGATCAGCGGTCTTTTTTTCCATGCTGCCTGCACGGAGTTACTGCTCGTTTGTTCTGCTGTCTGCATTTTCTTAACTGTATTTGTAAAGTTATTGATTTATCATTTCCCGGCGGGTATCCTAGCGGATAATCCGGCGGATCGTATTCGCATGTTTGATCAATTCTCCCAATTGTTCCTCGTTGCCGGAGGCGATACTGTCCCTGAATCGTGTTAATTGCCCGATGTGCTCATTCAAAACATCCAGCACATTTTCCCGGTTTTGCAGGAAAATTGGCACCCACATCGCCGCATTACTTTTTGCCAGGCGCACCGTGCTTTCAAAACCGGCACTCGCCAGTTCAAAAATTGCCTGCTCCTCTCTTTCTTTTTCCAGTACTGTGTTGGCCAGCGCGAAGGATGTAATATGAGAAATATGACTTACATATGCCGCATGCAGATCATGCGCAGCAGCTTCCATCTCCAGTATCCGCATCCCGATCTTTTCATACATCGCCTTTACCCAGTTTACAGCGTCTTCATCACTCTCTGTTGCATTGCATATAATTACCGCCTTGTCTTCATAGGCGCCACGCACTGCCGCACGTGGTCCGCTATATTCGGTACCCCACATAGGATGCGTGGCTACATATCTCCCCCTGTTGGGATGATCTTTTACAAGCGTTGTTAATTGAGATTTGGTAGAACCGAGGTCCAGCACAACCTGGCGGTCTATCCGGTCCAGCACTAACGGTAATACATCCAGCATTTGATCCACAGGGATCGACAAAATGATCACATCACTGGCATCCACTGCATCGTTCAATTCCATCACCTCATCCACCAGTTCCAGCTCAAGCGCCTGCGCGGCATGAGTCGCACTTTTATCTACGCCCACCAACCGGGACGCGATTTTCCTCTCGTGCAGCCGGATGGCAAGTGATCCGCCAATTAATCCCGTACCTACAATTGCAATCTTCTTACGTTCCATTATGCAGAAGTTTTGTTGTGTAATGATCCTGTTTGCCTGACCCGGTTGGTTGCCTCGCGAATCTTTTCCACGGTTGCACACAAACTAAGCCGCACATAATTCTCTCCACCTTTTCCAAATATGCCGCCGGGTGTGATAAACACATTCGCGCCATATAGAACGGCATCACTCAGGGCATAGCCATCCTTATATTGTGCTGGCACCTTTGCCCATACAAAGAGGCCTGCCTGGTTTGTTGAAAAACGGCAACCCAGCAGGCGCAGCAGTGAAAAAATAGTTTCACGCCGCTCTGCATATACTGCGTTAACATCATTATACCAGCCGTCGGGCAACCGAAGCGCTGTAGCTGCCGCCAGTTGCAGCGGCAAAAACATGCCGCTGTCCATATTACTTTTAAACCGCAGCACTTCATTAATGCGTTCCTGCGCTCCGCAAAGCATACCTACACGCCAGCCCGCCATATTGTGAGACTTGCTCAGTGAATTCAGTTCAAGCACACAATCCCTGGCTCCCGGCACAGCCAGCAGGCTCATCGGCCGCGCATTTAAAATAAAGCTGTAGGGATTATCGTGCACCAGCAGGATATTATGCTTTTTTGCAAAAGCTACCAGTGTACTGAACAATTCCGCGGTAGGTACCTGCCCGGTAGGCATGTGCGGATAGTTTACCAGCATTATTTTTACTTTCGATAAATTTCTTTTCTCCAGCTTTTGAAAATCCGGCGCGTAGTGGTTACGTTCGCGCAACTCATAACTTACACATTTACCTCCTGCAAGCGCCACGGCACTCCGGTATGTAGGATATCCCGGATCGGGCACCAGCACCTCATCGCCTTTGTCCAGGTACGTCATGCAGATATGTACAATCCCCTCCTTGCTGCCAATGAGTGGCAGAATTTCTGTTGCTGCATCCAGTTCAACACCATACCAGCGCGCGTACCATTCCGCAATGGCAGTTCGCAACACGGGCGACCCTTTATATGATTGATAACCGTGTGCCGATGGTTTTGCCGCTTCTTGCTGCAACACCCGTATTACATCGGGATGCGGTGGCAGATCAGGACTACCAATACCCAGGCTAATGATATTTTTACCAGCCTTATTGAGCTCGTCAATCTCGCGAAGTTTGGTAGAGAAATAATATTCTCCAATTCCATTCAGCCGCTTACTTGTTTGTAGTTCCATAAAAATCGGTTATCGTTATTTCCGTGCGCCCTTTTTATATACGCCGTATACCTGCAGCGCTTCTGTAAGCGGGCGTATGGTTTCTAATACCCGCTCCAGTTGGTCCACGGTTTCAAATTCCATATCTGCGTGAAAGCTGTACCTGAAATCGCTTCCCGGAATAGGAAAACTTTGCAGCTTGCTGAGATTGATACCACCATCCGCAATGGCGCTGAGAACCCGTGCCAGGCTTCCGTGGGAGTGATCCGTATGAAAATTAAGTGATGCCTTATCAGCTCCTTCCACCGGCAAAGCAAGATCTTCCCGCTGCAACACCAGGAAGCGGGTGTAATTATTTTTTAGTGTGTGAATATTGGGAGCAAGAATATCCAGTTCAAACAATTCCGCCGCAAGCTTGCTGGCAATAGCAGCAATCGATTTACTCTTGTGCTGGTGCACGTGCTTTGCGCTTAACGCAGTATCATCGGTTTCCACCAATTTCCATTTGTATTTGTCCAGGAAACCGTAGCATTGCTGCAGCGCCATGGTGTGTGAATGTACTTCCCGGATATCTTCCAACTGTACACCGGGATTTACCAGCAGGTGCTGGCGAATTTGCAAATACACCTCCCCTACAATTCGAAGATTACTTTTCTGCAACAGGTTGTAGTTGGCGAGGATACTTCCGGCAATTGAATTTTCAATCGCCATCACACCACCCGCACTTTCTTTTTTAGTTGCTGCCACTTTTACCAGGTCCCGGAAACTGGCGCAGGGAATCACTTCCGCATCACGACCGCAAAAATGTTGCACGGCCACCTGGTGAAAACTGCCTTCATACCCCTGGATGGCCCAGCCTTTGCCAGAGGTATTTCCTGCTCCCTGTAATGAAGATTCCTTTTCCATAAATTAAAAAAAAATCCCGGCCTTACCGGCCGGGATTCTTATGTTGAGTTTCTTTTTTAGTTGCTGTTCAACAAAAGCAGTCCCGGCCTCTTTCCAAAAAAGAAGAAGTAAAAATAGAAACCAAAATATGCTTTTGTCATCGACATGGAAACAAATGTAGTTGTTGTTGGAATCAAAAACCAATTCCTGCAATTATTTTTTTATTTTTTATGATCTGCGGTACGTACATACGTTCGGAAAAAGAGGTTATAGTTACTCAAGCCGGGTTCATCCTGATCTTCCGTCCGCGGTAATTTTTGCCATCAATTGCCTTGATCATTTTCCGGGCGGCATCGGCTTCAATCTCTACCCAACTGTTCATTTCCTTCATATCAATTCTTCCCAATACATCCTTTCGCAGGTCACTCATATCGAGTATAAATTGCAAAAAGCTGGCTTTGTAAAAACCGTCTTTAGTACCCAGGTTTACAAACAGGCGCTGGTAGTTACCAGCTCCGCGCCCACCAAATTTGCGGCCCTGCGTATCCCGGTGTTCACCTGCTTTACCACGGGTTTCGCGCGTGGCACCGCGCTCTTTACGCTCTTCGCGCATATTCAGATCGGCGGCGTTTTCATAATATTTCAGGAAGCGGTCAAACTCAAGGGCAGCCACCCGTTGCAGGATTTCTTCTTTTTCTACGCCTGCAAACTTTTCTTTCAATACGGGCAGGTAGGTTTCATATTCACCGTGACTGATATCTGCCTGCAACATTTTATCAATAAAATGGAAAAATTGCTTGCGGCATACATCTTTGCCGGAGGGAATATCCATCTTGTGAAAGCGTGTGTTCACCAGCCGTTCAATGGAACGGATACGGAACATTTCGCGTGGTGTTACAATAGACAGGGAAATGCCGCTTCGCCCGGCACGGCCCGTTCTGCCGCTCCTGTGCGTGTACACTTCGGTATCATCAGGCAATTCGTAATTAATAACGTGGGTGATACCCTGTACATCTATTCCGCGGGCGGCCACATCCGTGGCAATTAGCAATTGAATGCTTTTTTCCCGAAAGCGGGCCATTACCTTATCGCGTTGTGCCTGGGTAAGATCACCGTGCAGGGATTCAATATCATAACCTTCGCGGATCAGGGATTCAGTGATATCCTGCGCATCTGCCTTGGTACGTGTAAAAACGATACCATAAATACCCGGGTTAAAATCAATGATGCGCTTCAGCGTTTCGTAGCGGTTTATGTGCTGCGTTACATAATACTGGTGGTCGATATTCGCATTACCGGCGTTTACTTTTCCAATAGTGATCTCAAACGGCTTTTCCATATACCGCTTGCTCACCTGGCGGATCTCCGTTGGCATGGTGGCGCTGAATAACCAGGTGCTTTGGCGGTTGGGCGTGTTTTTAAGGATAAATTCAATATCATCTTTAAAGCCCATATTCAACATTTCATCCGCCTCATCCAGTACCACGTAAAAGATCTCTTCGAGGTTAATGGCTTTCCGTTCAATCAGGTCAATCAACCTGCCCGGGGTAGCCACCACAATGTGACAGCCTTTTTTAAGATCCCGGATCTGCATCCCGATGGAAGTACCGCCATATACCGCTGTAATGGAAAGATGGTCTTTCTTCTGTTTAAATGAATTCAGATCATTGGTAATCTGGAGGCAAAGTTCCCGCGTTGGGCAAATAATGAGCGCCTGCGGGTATTTTTTTGTTTTATCAATTAATTGGAGCAGCGGCAGTCCGAATGCTGCCGTTTTGCCGGTGCCGGTCTGGGCCAGCCCGATAAAGTCGCGCGTGCCCTGGAGCAATACCGGGATCGCCTTTTCCTGGATAGGTGTTGGCGTTACAAAACCAAGGTTAGCAATGGATTGCAATAGCCCTTCTTCAATACCCAGCGCGGCAAAGCCATTCTCGACTATTGTTGTATCAGTTTGTTTCATTGTAAGATTTGTGGCGGCAAAGGTAAACCTTTCGCAGCCAGTAAGGGGATAAAAAAACCGCCCGTGTTTCACGGACGGCCTTTATCGATTGCTTGCCTTTCTGCTTATTTTTTTGCTGCAGAATCAGTTGCAGGAGTTTTTGCAGTTGAATCCTTTACCGGAGCGGTAAGTGAATCATTTACAACAGGAGTGTTTGCAGCTGAATCCTGAGCTACAGTAGCTGTAGAATCATTTGTTGTTTTAGTTTCAGCGTCGTTGTTGCATGCTACAAAGCCCAGGCTAGCTACAGCCAGAACTACAAAAAGCTTTTTCATTCGTTTGCGATTTTTGGGTTTTTATTGAAATATTTCAGAGATTAATACGGGGATGGGAAAAAGGTAACCCGTATTTTTAAATTTTTTTTTCGCCCCCGGCGGGTTACAATTTGGAAAAACGCGTATAAATACCGGATCGTGAAACAAGCGACGAACGAAAAGGCCATACTGGAAGGATTAGCCCGTAATGATTCCGGGGCGGTAGAAACGCTCTACCGTGATCATTACAATGTGATAAAGTCATTGATAGTCAATAATAACGGATCGATCGACGAAGCGAAAGACGTGTTCCAGGAAGCCCTGATCGTGCTGTATGAAAAGGTGAAAACACAGGGTTTTGAGCTGCACTGCCAGATTAGAACATACCTGTATTCCGTTGCCAGGAGACTGTGGCTCAAACGATTACAGCAAATGAGCCGGTTTAGCAATGGCCTGGAGAATACAGACAACCTGGTGCCGGTAGAAGAAGATGTAGAAGTTCAGGAGCAGCGAAACCTGGAATTTGACATGATGAACAAGGCCATTTCCAGCCTTGGGGAACCTTGCAGAAGCCTTTTGGAGGCTTATTACGTCCAAAAACAATCGATGCACGACATCGCAGAAGCATTTGGCTACACCAATGCAGACAATGCAAAAAACCAGAAGTACAAATGCCTGATGCGATTGAAAAAGATTTTTTTTAGTCACTATAAAACCGAGGGAAAGTGATGGAAGAGATTCAAATTTTAGACGCGATTGAACGGTACGTGCGCGGAGAAATGCCGGCAGAAGAACTACGTTCGTTTGAGTTGCTCCGCCAATCGAGCCCCGAGATTGACCAGATGGTGGTTGAACATACCCTGTTTTTGCAACAACTGGAGAAATTTGGTGAGGCTAAGAAATTCCGGTCGGCATTGCACGACACCCATCACAACCTGGCTGCCAATGGTGAAATTGATATTACCGAGCCAGGAAAAAAATCCCGCATTGTTTTCCTGTGGAATAAATACAAACGCATTACAGCCGTTGCGGCCAGCATTGCAGGCATTACCGCGCTCACAGTATCTGCACTGGTAACGCACGTAACACCTAATTCTGAGCATTCCGATATACAATATCTGAAAGGATCTATTGACGTGCTCGGCAATCGTACCGCGCAAATCGAAGATCGCACAACGCAACTGGAATCTGAAAAGAAGCATGCAACAAAGCCACCTTTTGCTGCCAAGGTAAATGGAACCGGCTTCCTGATCGACAATAAAGGGTTGATGATCACCAACGCACACGTGGTATCCAGCTCCAAGAACATTTATGTAATAAGTAATAGCGGCGAACAATACAAAGCGATTGTTTTGAAACTCGATGTTCCCCGCGATGTGGCGATCATTAAAATCGACGACGATCAGTTCAAACCACTTGCTGCCCTGCCCTACGGCATCCGCAAAGAAAAATCAGACCTGGCAGAACCGATCTTCACGCTTGGTTTCCCGAGGGAAGACAATAGCATCGTGTACGGCGAAGGTTACCTGAGCGCAAGATTCGGTCCCCGCGGTGATACGCTCTCCTGCCAGATCACTGTGGCCGCTAACCGTGGTAATAGTGGTGCCCCTGTATTCAATCACAACGGTGAGGTAATAGGCATCCTTAGCTCCAAAGAAACAGATGTAGACGGCGCCGTATTTGCGGTGCAGTCAAAGTACATCTTCCAGGCTATGAATGACCTGCAAAAGAACCAGCTTTATAAGAATATAAAGCTTCCTACACGGTCACATATCGCCGGACTTCCCAAACAAAACCAGGTGAAACAGGTGCAAGACTGCGTGTTTATAGTAAAAGGTGATTAACGCATGGCGGGTTGCGCAATCGCGCATGCCTTTCCTTTTTTAATGATGCAGAACTGAAGGATTTTAAACCCACAAGGAAGGCGGGTACACTTCGGTTTCAATCAGGCTGTTAAGGCTTTGCTGTACAAATGGCGCATCTTCTTTATAGGTAACGCCAAACCAAAGTGAGCTTGTGGGAAGAATTTCAATGGTACCGCCTTCGGCGATAAATTTATCGGCTACCAGCGGAATAAAAAATTCTGATTTTAATTCATTGCCGTATTGTTCCATAAACTCCCGGAACCATTTTTCGGCATGATCAAAAAATGATGGATCGAAACACCAGAAGTTCATCGACACTTTAGTATCAACGGCCAGTTCTGCAGGCTGCAGTCCATCTTCACAAATGATCCGCTCTTCTTTGCGCGCAATATTGATCCGCTCTGTAATGGTGGCCAGTCCGCCTTTATCATTTAACCCGCATACACCACGGTTAACGGTGCCGTGGTCAGACAGCGTTCTCACCAGGTCATATCCAACAATCGCATACCGATTGGGATTGCAAGCCGTATTCAGAAAACCGGCAGCAGTGGCAAATGCATTATCGCCATAAAAATCATCTGCGTTGATCACGGCAAAGGGTTCTTTCACGGCATCTTTTGCGCACAAGACTGCATGTGCAGTGCCCCAGGGTTTGGTACGGTCTGCAGGTATAGAAAAACCTTCAGTAAAGCGATCCATTTCCTGGAACACATATTCCACTTCAATTTTTCCTTTTAGTTTGGCATCAAAAATGGATCGAAAATTATCGGCAAAACTGCGGCGGATGATAAACACCACTTTTCCAAAACCAGAGCGGATGGCATCATAGATGGAATAGTCCATGATCGTTTCGCCCGAGGGGCCAAATCCTTCAATCTGTTTCATGCTTCCATAGCGGGAGGCCATGCCTGCGGCGAGAATTACAAGTGTTGGTTCCATATGCTACAAATTGCCGCACGAAATTAGCGTAAATTCGCCACCTTACCCGATGATTTTGCATGCTATCCATTCACCCGGAACATATCATAGTACAGTCCGTACAGCTTCCGCTGTTTGCAGAAAAAGAATTGCAGGTAGCGGTGTTGCGAACAGACCTGCTTCATCCTGTTGTATCCGGTAACAAATGGTTTAAACTGCAGCCCTATCTTGAAAAAGCACGTGCCTCCGGCAAAAAAAGGATCGTCACGTTTGGCGGCGCATGGTCAAACCACATTGTAGCAACCGCGGCTGCTGCGCAGGCATTTGGTTTTAGCAGCGCCGGCATCATTCGCGGCGAAGCTGCGGCCACACCATCCGCTACATTAATGCAAGCCCACAATTTTGGAATGGAACTGTTCTTTAGTTCGCGCAGCGATTATGCCGCAAAGAAACTACCGTTTACATTACAGTCCACTGATCTGCTGATACCGGAAGGCGGCTTTGGTACGCAGGGTGCAGCGGGAGCAGGCACAATGGCTTCATTGATCGCCAACAAACAGGCGCAACTGGTTTGTGCCGTAGGCACGGGTACCATGATGGCAGGTTTAATAAATGCCGGGTTTGATGTAACCGGCATACTGGTATTAAAAGATGATGCACATCAAATGGAACAACAGGTGCGCGGCCTCTTAAATAATACAGCTACGCAGCTTTCAATCCAATATGATTTTCACTGGGGCGGTTACGCCAAATGGAGACCCGAATTAATTACAGCCATGAATAGCTGGTACCAGGCCACCGGCATCCCCTCTGATTTTGTGTACACGGGGAAACTGTTTTATGCCGTGCAACAACTTGCAAAAAACAACTTTTTCCGTCCTGGTTCCAGCATCATTTGCATTCATAGCGGCGGGCTGCAGGGAAATATATCGCTGCCAAAGGGAACGTTAATCTTTTAACGTTTACGCATTCAAACCCTATCTTTGCCCGGATTGACAACAGAATCCAATTCTTTTTTCGTTTGATGAATATGAAAAAACAGGTCCTGGCTTTTATTGGCGTCTTCTTCCTTGCGGGCAACTTTCTGCATGCCCAGGATACACTTCCCAATTTTTCTGTGCGCAATATTGGCAACAACAAAATTCTTGTTGAATGGGTAAACCGTTTTGAAAATATCCGCCAGATCAGTATTCAGCGTTCCTTTGACAGTATTTCAGGATATAAGACTATTCTTACCGTTCCGGATCCTACAACACCGCAAAACGGCTATGTAGACAGTAAAGCCACCAATGATCACATGTTTTACAGGATATACATCATGCTGGAACGTGGCGTTTTCCTGTTTAGTCCGTCTAAACGTCCTGTGTTGGACACTGCCCGCCGAAATGGTTTTAAGGATGCAATGACCACCATTCCCGGTGGCAAAGATTCCATTGGTGCGCCTAATTTTGGAATGAATAAGACAGGGCGGCCGGAGGTATTTACTCCTTCCATGCATGTGTTCACCTATCGTGATGGTTCAGTGCGCGTAAACCTGCCGGATGAAGAAGATAAAAAATACAGCATCAAATTTTTTGATGAAGATGATTCGCCTTTATTTGAATTGAAAGATATTACCGAACGCAGCTTCCGTGTAGATAAATCAAACTTCTATCATGCGGGCTGGTTCAAATTTGAATTGTATGAAGATGGGAAGCTGATTGAAAAATACCGGTTTTATCTTCAGAAAGATTTCTAACGCGCTACCAGGTCAACCTCGAATACCGCTTCAAACTCCTGTTTTAATCGCTCTTTCACCTCTTCCAGCGAAATCTCGCGGCCCAATTCTTTTTGGAGTGAAGTAACCTGTTTATTGGCGATGCCGCAAGGAATGATAAAATTGAAATAATTAAGATCGGTATTTACGTTCAACGCAAATCCGTGCATGGTAACCCAGCGGCTGCTCCGGACGCCGATGGCGCAAATTTTCCGCTCCCTGCCTTTCACGCCCGGCTCAATCCAGACGCCGGTTTCTCCTGGAGATCGCTCACCGCTAATTCCATAGCCGGCCAGTATGCGGATAACCACTTCTTCAATATTGCGGAGGTATTTACCAATGTCTGTATAAAATTTCTCAAGGTCAAAAATGGGATAGCCCACTACCTGGCCGGGGCCGTGAAAAGTGATGTCTCCCCCGCGATTGGTGCGAAAAAATTCAATGCCCTTACGTGTGCGTGTTTCCTCGTTGATCAATACGTGGTTAATATCGCCGCTTTTACCAAGTGTGTACACTGGTGAATGCTCCACAAACAGCAGGCTGTGCCGGGTATTCAACCCTCCTGCCTGTATCCCCTGCTCTTCCTGCTCGCGCAGCAATGCCTTTACCTGTAAATTTTCCTGCAATAATTGCTCCTGGTAATCCCAGGCCGGCTGGTAATCCAGTTGCCCCAAATCTTCAAAAAAAACCTGTTGCCGTGGCATATTGCAAAGTTACGAATACCGCTGGAACTGCACCTCCCGGCTGCTGCGCATTTTGTGTACCTTTGTAGTTTATGCACGACGAACTTTCCATATCCCAGCCAGACGGCGCTGAAAACGGCGATGAGCTATATGAGCGGTTTAGCTTTAAAACGGACAAAGGCCAGGAACCACTGCGTATTGATAAATACCTGATGAACAGGATTGAAAATGCCACGCGCAACAAGATCCAGCAGGCTATTAATGCGGGTATGGTGCTGGTGAACGGGAAAGAGGTGCGACCTAACTATAAGGTGCGTGGATTGGATGAGATTATCGTTTATTCCGATATCAGCCCGGAAGAAACGGACGTAGTGCCCGAACCGGTTCCCTTTCCAATCGTATTTGAAGATGAACACCTGCTGCTGGTCAATAAACCCGCCGGAATGGTGGTTCACCCCGGAAGCGGCAATTACACCGGCACATTGCTGAATGGCGTTGCCTGGTACCTCCAGCAAAAAAATCCCGGAATTTCGGAAACAACGCTGCCGCGGTTTGGGCTGGTGCATCGCATTGATAAAAACACCAGTGGATTATTAATCCTGGCAAAAACAGAACTGGCCATGCGACACCTGGCCAAACAATTCTTCGACCATACCATTAGCAGGCAATACGTGGCGCTCGTATGGGGTGATGTGGCGAATGATGCCGGCACCATTGTAGCACATGTAGGCCGTCACCAGCGGTTCCGGAAATTATTTGAGGCCTACCCGGAAGGTGATCATGGCAAAGAAGCGATTACCCATTACAACGTGTTGGAACGATTCGGTTATGTAACGCTGGTGCAATGCCAGTTGGAAACCGGCAGAACGCACCAGATCCGTGTACATATGAAATACATCGGTCACCCATTATTTAACGATGACTTTTACGGGGGCGACCGGATTGTGAAAGGAACTGTTTATTCAAAATACAAACAGTTTGTTGAAAATTGCTTTGACATTTGCAAGAGACAGGCTCTTCATGCCCGCACACTTGGATTTGTACATCCTGCAACGGGTGAGAATATGCATTTTGAATCGCCGTTGCCGGATGATATGGCGGAAGTGATTGAACGCTGGCGAAAATACGTGGAGCGAAAACCGCTTTGATCAATGAAAATTATACAGCGTGGCTGTAAAATCTCCCCGCTCCTTTTTCCTGAACAGCATTCCCCAACTGCCACGATACCGTAATAGCTTCGGAAGCAGGTATTGCCCGTACCTGGTAAGTTGTACTTCCATGTGCACGTCGAAATGATACACGCCGGCGTTGTAGCTCATATCATAATTCCGCGCCATCACTTCAAATGTTTTTGCATTAAACCAGGTTACCATCGAGTCGATAACGATCTTGTCCTTTTCATCATCGTTGAGCCCGTCTTTTGCACGGATTGAAAAAAGGTAACAGGACTGTCCTTCATATTCAACCCTGTCTATCGAATAGCTATACAGGTAGGCTCTGTCGGGATCAAAAATGTCCAGTTTATCTCCCATAAACGGGATTCCCGGCACCTTCCGGCCAGGGTTAAAGAGCATCATCTTTAATTGTTCTTTGCGGCGTTCTGTTTTGCCGCCCCCGGGTTTGTCAAACCGGATGCCTTTAACAATATTTGTTTCCCCGCACACGGTGTCGTCTGTAAAAAACAGATTGGAATACAATACGCCGGTATAATATTTTTCACGGTGGCGGTTATCGTAGTAATCACCGGTGGTTTGTTCATCTACTGTTTTCATATACCGGCAGCTGCCTTTACGAAACTGGTTCGTTTTGCTGTGCATGGAAGCGATCAGCTTGTTTTTCCGGTTGCGGATCCGGATATCATTGAGGGAAGTAAAACTCACCAGGTGCAGGGAGCGAAACGCTTTGTAAAAACTGGTATCATCTTTCACATGTTGCAAAAAACGGGCTACATTCAGATCAGCGCGCACTACTACTTCCGAAAGATTGATCATGCGGGCCAACTGTTCGTTGTCCAGGCTATCCTGCTGCGCCATTGTCGCCTGGCGTGCTATCAGCAATACGATGATCATTACAACACGAACCATGAGTGCAAATATAACAACACCTGGAGGTTGTATTGATCAGGTGAATAATTTCAGGGGCATTTCGTCTTTAAACAGCAATTCTGTGATCAGCGTTTCAGGCAGCTGCATCCACTCCCGCAAAAAAGCGGCATACACCGAACGAAAATCAATTTTCATGGGCAGATTATCTTCAACACCCACCTGTTCAGGAATTTCCGGATTGTCGCCTATCCTGCCGCCCCTGATTTTTTGTCCAAATACAAAGAGCGGTGCGGCAGCGCCATGGTCTGTACCCAGGCTATCGTTCGCCGCTATGCGGCGTCCAAATTCAGAAAAGGTCATTCCTGCCACCCTGTCTGCAACACCCGATTGCTCCAGGTCGGCCTGGAAGGCATGAATGGCATCTCCCACCTGTTGCAACAGATCCGCATGACGGCCTTTACCGGTTTCACCTGCTACTACCTGCTCGCCATGTGTGTCAAAACCATCCAGGTTAACGAGATAAAAACGTGTTGAAAGTCCGCCTTTGATTAACCTTGCCACAGTCTTTAGCTGCTGCGCCAGCGGATTATTGGCAGGATATTCCGATTGAAGGCTCACTTTATCGGCTGCTTCTTTTATAACCGCCGAGTAGGATTGCACCTGGTCTGCTATAAGGCGAATAAAATTCAACTCATCGCCGCCACGTGAAGCAGGCGCGGCATCCGTAAACCCATTTGCCAGCGTAATACTATTTTCAGGATTGGCGATGTTGAGCGACATTGGGATGCGCGGGCCCTGGAACAACAGCGAGGAGGCCAGCCCAATTTGAATCGCCAGTGGATGAGGCGCATCCGGCCCCGGGTAGCCAATGGGATAACCGGGGAATGCCTCATTGAGCACACGACCGGTCCAGCCGGTAGTGAGCGACTCCGAAGAAGATGATCCGGACATCCAGATATCGGTAGACCGGAAATGAGAAAAATCAGGGTTGGCATATCCTACCGATTGCAGCACGCTTAATTTTTTTTCGTCAAAAAGTTGCTGCAATCCTTTCAATGCAGGGTGAAAGCCGGCGGTTGTAATTCCGGCAAGCGGCAGCACCTCATTTTGGCGGATTGCGATATTTTTTCGCACGGCGGCGTAGCGCTCGTATTGATTCAGCGGGATGATAGTATTTAATCCGTCGTTGCCGCCAGACAACTGGATCATCACCAATACACGATCAAGCCCCTGGGGTGCAAATCCCAACAACCTGTTCATTATGCTGTGCCGGGCAAACACTTTCACGCCCATACCGTTTAGGATCAACGGCATGGTAAGCAGGGCTGAGCGTTTTATGAATTGTTTACGTTGCATTACAT
The DNA here is from genome assembly GCA_048498035.1 of Bacteroidota bacterium. Lineage (GTDB taxonomy): Bacteria > Bacteroidota > Bacteroidia > Chitinophagales > Chitinophagaceae > CADEDV01. Next base: position 22,581 of record JBEHYT010000029.1, read on the forward strand.
CACACCAATTGGTATTCAGGTGAATTGATGATGAAACTAACCAGGTTTTGAATTCTTGTTAAGACCACTGCGCGCTTTTGTTCATTCATCGGGTCATTGAGATAATCGTTCCAGGCTTCTGTCCAGTAATGATCCTGCGACTGACCGCTCAGCAGCACTTCTTTTTTTAGCGTTTGTATGGAATTATCCGAAACCGGAACACGGTAAAGCAATTGTAATAACCCGCTGATAAGACTATTGGGATCTGAAGGCTTTTTTAATGCTGCCACCAGGCGAAGCGTGTTGGCTACGAAGAAAAAATTTTCGCGGTTATAACCATACTTCACCATCGTGGATGCGAACTCATTTCGTTTGGGATACGTGGAGCTATTGATCCACATACGATAAAAGCCCGGGGTTTGATAATAGGCTGGCCATCCTGCCACATTGGGCGGATCTCCATATACCTGTCCCATGTCTGCGCAAAAATCTACCAGGAATGAATACATGCTATAGTTTGCGGAAAAACTTGCTTCAGGTGCGGGGTCCACTTCCAGTTCACGATGCAGACCGATGCAGAAGTCGAGGGGACTTTTGACCATGCTTCCGCTATTTTTCCTGTCAAAAAAATGACGACTCAGTAACAGTGTTTGAATTACCGGCCTGATTTCGTAATGATGTTTACGGAACACGGCCGCCAGCGGTTTTATAACTTCCTGTTCTGTTTTTTCATCAATCACATAATAGACAAACCAGCGATAAAGTTTACGACAGATGAAAAGAGCGGCTTCTTCATTGTTAAATAACATTTCCAGGAGCGCGTCCAATTCATGTTCGCCGCCCTTATCTCCATCAACGCCTTTGATTACGGCATGGCCATAAAATGCAGAAAACTGTTTATCGCCGGTGTCATGCGCAGCAGCGTCGAAATAACTTTTTCGTGTTTTATAGTCAATTTTCCAGCCCGTAAGTACACGTGCGGCCTGGCGAACGTCTTCTTCATTGTAGTTATTGGTATGACCTTTACCTATGCAGAAAAGCTCTTGTAATTCACGCGCATAATTCTCGTTGGGCGCAAGCCGGGAATTCTGGTCGCCGTTCAGGTAGCGGAGCATATGACTGTCGAGCGTCACATTCTTAACCAGCGTTTTAAAATTTCCCAGTGCGTTGTTGCGCAACATCATGTGGTGTTCCCATACCAGTTCTGCGTGACCGATATTGGTTTGCGTGGCAAAATGGTTATGCCAGCACAGGAGCATCTTTTCCCGGATGCTTCGGTCCTGTTGCAGGAAGATGCCCATCGTCCATTTCCGGAATGATTGTATGCGCAACCCGTCGTCGTCTTCGCGGTAAGGAGCGTCCACCCATGTTTTGCCAAGGGCAATGCCTGACATATTTACCTGATCAAAGTCGTTCAGTGGAAGCGAGGAAGGTGTAAACGGCTGTGGATGCAGCAGTTCATCCACGGTTTGTTGTAATGATTTTCCCAAAAAATAGGCAACATCCTGTTGGCGCGCTCCAAACATCGTTCGCTTAAGGAGATGGATTAGTTCATTGGCGGTCCAGGGACCGTCATAAGCATCCAGGGCTTTCCCGGTTTTTGTTATGTGTTCTGATATTGTTCCTGTTGCGCCCATCGTTGCTGGGGGTATTGCTTTGTTGGCTAACTTAAAACTTTTATTGGTTTATACCTGAAAAAAAGAAGGCCTTTCGGCCTTCTTGCTGCTTCTGTATGTGGTATAAAAACTGCTCTAGTTTTTCTTGCTTCCCTTGGAAGCTTTTTCTTCAACCGGCGCGCCCTGCTCACTGCTTAGCAGTATAGGCTTTACCGGTGCTGCATCAACTGGCTTTACGCCTCCCTGGTCGGATATTTTAACGGGCGAAGCTTCTGTTGCCGGGGCGGTTTTGGCCGCTTCCGGTTTCATTGAAGATGCTGTTTGAGTGGCGGTCGTGGCCGTCTTTGTTTTAGCATCTGTCCGAACGGTCTCCATGGTTGAAGCCTTGGACGAAGATGCCGTCTGCACCGCCGCGACCGGGGCACTGGTTGCTGGTGCCTTTTTTAAGGCTTCCATTTGTGCTACCGTCATTGCCGGTGCAGAACTCGCCAACTGTGCTTTTGACACATTTGCCAGGAAGCAAACGCCTGCAGCCAGTATCGATATTTTCAGTGTATTTTTCATTGTCTGTTTTTTAGTAGTTCCTTATTTAATGCTTACCAGTACTTTGATTTTACCAACTGTTGTGGCGTCGTAATCCTGGAGCGCTTTACCCAATACCTGGCCTACCTGAACTTTAGAAGGATCTGCCTTCATGGCAACGCCGGGGATAGAAGATGTAACCAGCAGGTCACCTCTTTTAATAGCGCCGCCTTCCAGGCATACTTTAGTTGGAATTACACCAACTACGCCCATTGGCACTTTACCTTCCAGTTTGCTGTCAACACCTTCTTCTGTAAGCAGCACACCGGGTTTTGTAGCATATACACCTACTACGAGTGTGCTGTAAGCGCCGGAAGATTTGGTAATAGTACGATCGCTATTGGTTGAAATTTCCAGTACATCGCCGGGTTCGTATTCTTTAGTGTCACCTTCTACATCAAAGGCTTCTGCAAGGTCTGCACCGCCGGTTTGTGTACCGCCGTTGAAGAAACCTTTACCGGTATCGTCGATACGGGCAACATTACCGCTATTTTTCTTGAAGGTGGCAAGGTCTACAGCTCCCGCGTTACTGTTGGATACCTGGAGTGTAGCGCCGGTTCCGTTTCCTGCTGCCTGTAATACCGGTGTTCCGTTGGCTGCGTTTACATTTTCAAACCTGCCGCCAATGCCCGTACCACCGCTGATACCTGCCTGGCCTAGTACACCGATACCATCTTTTGTGTTAAAACCACGTACGCCATAACCGGTAGAGTCATTTCTACCTACCACGGCACCTACGCCATTACCACCACGGTTGCGGCCTACAACTGCTTCGCCAAATGTGTTATCACCAATTACACCCGCTGCGCTTATGGAAGAAGTAATTCCCCATACGGCGTTGCCGCCGGCAGAAGTTGCGAATACACCAGGGCCTACGCCAGATTGCGATACATCAATACCACGCGCACCATTGGAAGCATTTGACATCTGTACGGAAATACCACTACCTATACCATTGGTTGCAACTTGCAGGGCTGTGTTTGTGTTGGCGGCGTTTACGTTCTCAAAGCGACCACCAACGCCTGTACCACCGCTGATACCTGCCTGGCCGAGTACGCCAATACCATCTTTGGTATTGAAACCACGTACACCGTAACCGGTGGAGTCGTTTCTACCTACAACGGCGCCTACGCCATTGCCACCACGGTTGCGGCCTACAACAGCTTCTCCAAATGTATTATCACCAATTACACCTGCAGCGCTAATGGAAGAAGTAATTCCCCATACGCCGCTGCCGCCGGCAGAAGTTGCGAATACACCTGGTCCAACCCCGGTTTGGTTCACATCAACACCACGCCCGCCGTTAGAGGCATTGGACATTTGAACTTTGATACCGCTGCCAATGCCAACGTTGTCTACCTCCAATACGTTAGAAGTGCTACCATTATTCTGATTTTCAAAACGTCCAGCAACGCCTGTTCCTCCATTGAGACCCGCCTGGCCCAATACGCCATAACCGGCGTTTGTATTAAAACCCCGAACGCCGGCTGCATTGCCATCCTGGCGACCCACAACTGCAGATCCGATGTCACTGTTTCCTAATCCAACCACAACTTCACCGCCTGCGTTGTTTCTTCCTACGAACGCGGCAGATGACACAGCGTTCGTAGTGCCGTCAAAGGAAGTACCGGCATCTGTTGTTGACCGAACGCCTATTCCTGTTCCTGTTGTGCTTACGTTTACCACATTTCCGTTACCAACAGAGCTTACCTTCAGGGCCGAATTGTTATTTGCGTTGTTTTGAATGGCTACTTCAGCCGGAACCCCGCTTGTGCTGATGGCGAAAACACCGGTACCGCTATTACTGTTACCGTATAAGCCAAAGCCAGCACTGCTGGAGTTACCATATACGCCAATACCATTTGGAGTAACCCCGTATAAACCCCAGCCGCTACCATTCTGTGATCCCCATACACCAATACCCAAGCCGCCGGTGCTATTGTTGATCCCGCGAACAGCAGAAGAAAAACCACCGGGAGTTGTAGACGTAACCGTACCACGGATAGCTGCTACACTTGAGCTGGTTGAAGATGTTGATCCATCAATGGCAACGCCATCACTGGTTGTAGAAGCATACAAGGCAGGGTTTACATTGGTGGCATTCGTATTGGTAAATTGTCCCGGAATTCCGGTATTACTGGTACCGTTTACACCAACACCGGTATTACTATTACCATAAACCCCAAAACCGGCATTCGATCCATTCCCGTACACGCCAATCCCGTCAGGAGCAGTACCATATACACCCCAACCGCTGGCATTTTGTGAACCGTATACCCCAATACCTAAGCCACTGGTTCCACTATTAATACCGCGAACACCAGATGAAAAACCACCGGGCGCAGTAGATGTTACAACCCCTGTTACGCCGGTGGCGTTTGCATCTACACTATTGGTTTCTCCGCGTACACCAGCAGATGTTCCTGTAGTTGCGGAATGACTTCCCAAAATACCCGCCCCGGTGCCATTGGTTGAACCAAATAAGGCAGAAGCAGAATTGGCCGCATTATTTATAGTAAATGAACCTGCGCCTGAGGTTCCGGTATTGGTAAGCCCTATCAACGGCGTACCTGCAGCCTGTGATTTGGTAAATGGCAACACCAGGTCGCCGGTAACAAGCGAAGACATTGAATACGGTACTGAAACAAGTTGTGCCGTGCCCACATTGATAAATGATGCACCACCATTAGGATCTATCTCAACCTGGATGAACTTTGTACCCAGCGTCCAGTTTACACCCGTAATGGTGCCCGTTACCGCTGTAGCACCTGAACTCCCTACCTGTACATTAAACAACCCAAACGGGTTGGTGGTTACTCCACGCGTTTCTGAATAAACAGTCGCTCCCGTTGCTGAACCGTCGTGGATCGTTAAGCGAAGACTGATCGATTTATTGACCAGCACATTACCCACGGAATTGCGCGCAACTCCCTGGTAATTGAAGATACCAGGCGCCTGCGCCCAACCTGCCGATGCTGCTACCAACAACATCAACATTAAAATCAACTTTTTCATGTAATTTTTTTGTTTGGTGTAGTGTTATTTTTTTGTTCCCTGTCAGTACGCATTACTTCGGTGTCGCTTTAACAACACGTAATCCGCTGTGACGAATGATCGACTCCCCATCCCCGGGACGGTTCTGGTCGGGACGTAAACTCGCCACCACCATATATACTCCATCCGGGTATTTGCTCAGATCATAATTCTCAATCCGGCAACAACCATCATAATGGTAATCCCGAACTTCAAGGACACGACCCATCGCATCAATCAACTCCAGCCGCATATGGCCGGGACGATTCACGAAAAAGTCTACCTCAAAAGCTCCAGTAGTTGGATTGGGAAAAATCCGGTATTCACCAGGATTCCACACCGTACTGTAAGGAGATGGTCCCTTATCCGTACATGGCTGAAGAACCCCCTGGGTCAATAACACCGAACTGTCTTGCGGAGCAAAGGCCTGAACAAGCACCATCTCCCCAAAACTCCACTCATAACGGTAATAAGACGCCGGATTGTCATACGACCCTCCCGCCGCATTCATCACCGCAGGAGTAACTCCATTCCACGGTGACGACGAGGGAACCTGCGCACGACAAAAACAAATGGCAAGAAACACTGCCAGTAATGAAAGTACATACTTCCTCATAGCATTCTTTTTAGTTAAAAAAAATACTACTGATACAAAGTCTTAACCGGGTTCTCGGGTTAGCCTGTTCGCACGGGTACTAGTCGTACGATGCTACATTTGGTAAGGGCAAAAAATAGAAGGGCTGCTTGCGCAGGCCAAAAATAGGGATTGTGTACAAAAATCAGAAAAAAGAATCCGGATATTTCATGCGGTTTTTTGCAACCAAAAAAAGAAGGCCTTTCGGCCTTCTTGCTGCTTCTGATATGTGGTATAAAACTGCTCGGGGTGATTAGTCTGCCTTTTTCCCTGTTTTATCGTCTGCTTTGGACGGTTCGCCTACAGACGACTTGCTCATGTCTTCTTCTACTTTTTTCTTAGCCTCAAGGGGTTTTGTATCCGCAGTGGAACCGGCATCAGCCTTTGCAGGCGTTGCTTTTGCAGCCTCGGCTTTTGGCATATCCTTCGTACTGCTGGCCTCCGGTTCAACTAATACTTTTTTTGCCGGCACGGCTACTGTAGCTGCAACGCTTCCGGTAGCAGGTTCGGCGGCTCTTTCGTTCTTTACAGGAGTTGTATTAACATTGACGTTAATAGATTCGCCCGCGGCATTGGAAGGCAGATAATTGATTCCTTTTTCCTTTGGTTGGTTAAACGCATCCGGGTGCAGGTATTTACCTTTATTCACTGCTTCTTTCTCAACCTCGTTCGGGATCCGGTTCTTGTTTGCATAAGCATCATGACGGATACCGGTTACCTGCCAGCTTACTTCTACATTCGGCTTGTCAGTCTGAATTTCAAACTGGTTGCCGGAAATTTTCTTGGAAATAATGGCCTGTGCAAACTGGCCCATTACGGTAAGCTGATAACGGAATTCCATATTGAGCGCTTCAAAGTATTTCGGCATTTCTACCGTTACTTTTCCGTTGGCATCAGTGGTTACGTTTCCATTGTAGATATTCATCATATCCGGGCTTTCCACGAAGCTGTGGTAGAGGTATTTATTTTCCGGGTCAATCGGGTCATCAATCTTGAATGAACCACCACCTTTGGAAAGATTACCTGTTACCACTACGTTGCCGGTACCATTTTCAATCCGAAAACGCTCACCGCCGCCACCCAGTTCAAAAATTTGCAGATCGTTGGTGGCCGGGTTATTCCGGATGTTCCATTGCCCCACCCCGGCATTCAGAAAACGAAGCGCCGCATCGCCGTTGGCGGCATCAACGTCCATCAATGAAAAGCTGCTGCTGGAACGGCTGCGGATTCCGGTTGCGCCGCCATGCAGCACATCCAGTTTGTAGATTGGATTGGTGGTTTCACCAATGCCTACATTACCAGTACCATTCTGAACTACCAGCCGGCTGCCACCGCCGCCCAGTTCGAAGATTTCGAGATAATCATCGGCAGGACGGTTGCGGATATTCCACATCGCGGTACCCGCTTTCAGGAAACGCAACGCTGCATCGCCATTGGCAGCATCAACATCCATCAATGAAAAGCTGCTGCTGGAACGGCTGCGGATTCCGGTTGCGCCGCCATGCAGCACATCCAGTTTGTAGATTGGATTGGTGGTTTCGCCAATGCCTACATTACCAGTACCATTCTGAACTACCAGCCGGCTGCCACCGCCACCCAATTCGAACAGCTCAAAATAATCATCTGCGGGGCGGTTGCGCAGGTTCCACATGGAAGTACCCGCTTTCAGGAAACGTAAAGCGGCGTCACCATTGGCTGCATCAATATCAACCAGCGAGAAACTGGAACTGGACCTGCTACGAATACCGGTAGCACCGCCGTGTAATACATCGAGGCGATAAACTGGACTGGTCGTTTCTCCAATACCAACATTACCGGTACCATCCTGGATCACCATCCGGCTACCACCACCACCTAATTCAAAAAATTCAAGATAATCGTCTGCAGGACGATTGCGGATATTCCATTCACTTACGCCTGCTTTTTGAAAACGCAGCGCGGCATCACCATTATCGGCATCAATATCAATCACGGAAAAACTTCCTGAACCAGCGGCGGAGCGGGAAACAATCCCGGTTGCGCCATTATGCAAAACCGTAAGGCGGTGGTCAGGATTCACCGATTCCCCGATACCTACATTCCCTGTGCCATCCTGGATCACCATCCGGCTACCACCACCACCACCGAGTTCAAAAAATTCAAGATAGTTATCTGTCGGACGATTGCGAAGGTTCCATTGACTAACACCGGCACTCTGGAAACGCAATGCTGCATCTCCATTCTGGGCATTGATATCAATTACAGAAAATCCGCTTGTAGAAGTAGAAGAAATACCGGTACTGCCTCCGTGTGATACCGTAAACCGGTGATCAGGCGTTGCAGTTCCCAAACCCACTGAACTTCCGTCGTCAAACAACAGGGAGTTACCAAGCGTGGATGTATTAGGTGTCCATTTCGGAATAAAATTTACCGTTCCGGTTCCGGATACAGCACCCACAGCAGCGGCCGACTGCCACGTAGCATTTCCGGCAGCATCCGTAGTAAGCACTTTATTCAGACCTTCTCCAATTCCTGTAAACTGTAATCCTCCAATAGTGCGCAATGCTTTGGGCGTAGCATTGCTGCTGCTGGCTTGCAGCGCAAAACCTGTTCCATTGGTGGCTGCAGTAAGTGCGGCAGCTGAACTTCCCGTATTGCTGACAGAAAAAGAACCAGCGCCCGCAGTACCCGTATTGGTTAAGCCAAAAAGCGTTGTTCCCGAGCCTTGTGATTTGGTAAACGGCAGCACAATATCTCCCGTGGTGAGCGAAGACATCGCATACGGTACGGAAACAAGTTGTGCTGTACCCACATTGATAAATGATGCACCGCCATTCGGATCTATTTCAACCTGGATGTACTTGGCACCCAGCGTCCAGTTCACACCCGTGATGGTGCCCGTTACCGCTGTAGCACCTGAACTCCCTACCTGTACATTAAACAACCCAAACGGGTTGGTGGTTACTCCACGTGTTTCTGAATATACGGTCGCACCAGTTGCTGAACCGTCGTGGATCGTTAAGCGAAGACTGATCGATTTATTGACCAGCACATTACCCACGGAATTGCGCGCAACTCCCTGGTAATTGAAGATACCAGGCGCCTGCGCCCAACCTGCCGATGCTGCTACCAACAACATCAACATTAAAATCAACTTTTTCATGTAATTTTTTTGTTTGGTGTAGTGTTATTTTTTTGTTCCCTGTCAGTACGCATTACTTCGGTGTCGCTTTAACAACACGTAATCCGCTGTGACGAATGATCGACTCCCCATCCCCGGGACGGTTCTGGTCGGGACGTAAACTCGCCACCACCATATATACTCCATCCGGGTATTTGCTCAGATCATAATTCTCAATCCGGCAACAACCATCATAATGGTAATCCCGAACTTCAAGGACACGACCCATCGCATCAATCAACTCCAGCCGCATATGGCCGGGACGATTCACGAAAAAGTCTACCTCAAAAGCTCCAGTAGTTGGATTGGGAAAAATCCGGTATTCACCAGGATTCCACACCGTACTGTAAGGAGATGGTCCCTTATCCGTACATGGCTGAAGAACCCCCTGGGTCAATAACACCGAACTGTCTTGCGGAGCAAAGGCCTGAACAAGCACCATCTCCCCAAAACTCCACTCATAACGGTAATAAGACGCCGGATTGTCATACGACCCTCCCGCCGCATTCATCACCGCAGGAGTAACTCCATTCCACGGTGACGACGAGGGAACCTGCGCACGACAAAAACAAATGGCAAGAAACACTGCCAGTAATGAAAGTACATACTTCCTCATAGCATTCTTTTTTAGAATTAAAAACAATGCTACACACACAAAGACTTAACCGTCGGCGTAATTGGAAGGTTAGTTCCCGCGCAAGAATTCATCGCGGAACGCTACAATCAAAAAGGTGATGGGATAAATAAGGAGGCTTGTAACAGCAAAACTAAAACTTGGTTTCGACAAAAAACATAACCTCAAAAGAATTTTTTTTGCGTCTTTTTGCGACCCTCTTTTCACCATTATGGACTATACCGTGCTCTATTCACAGGTTCCCGCAAATTTAGCCGGGCGAATATTCCTGTACAATACCACAAACAGGCCATATCAATGCCCAGCATCACGCAGCAAAAAAAAATCGGGATTAGTAAGCGGAAGTTAGCCGGGAAAGGTCATCCGGTAATCTACTTTAATTTTTCCTTTTGAAATATCGGCCAGTTTTCCCTTCATCAGTTTTCGCTTCAGGGGCGAAAGGTGATCGATAAAGAGTTTGCCTTCAATGTGATCATATTCGTGCAAAATAACGCGCGCAGTAAGACCGGTGAATGTGCGAATATGTGATTCAAATTTTTCATCACGATACTGTAATGTGACCGATTCATGCCGGTAGATATCTTCCCTGATCTTGGGAATACTGAGACAGCCTTCGTTGTAGGCCCACTCCTCACCCTGCAATTCAACGGCATGGGCATTGATGAACACCTGCTTCAGGCCTGGTGCATCCGGGTAATCTGTCTTTTCATCGTCTTCCATATTCTCAAACATCTGGGCAGTATCAATCACAAACAGGCGTATGTCCCGGTTTACCTGCGGCGCCGCAAGACCCACCCCATTGCTATTATACATGGTTTCCCACATATCTGCAACCAGCTTATCAAGGCCGGGATAGTCCTCCGGAATATCCCCAGCCACTTTCCGTAATACAGGGTGGCCATAGGCCACGATCGGTAAAATCATTCTTTCTGCCTTTAACTCACAAAGTTACGAATTTTAGCGGAGAGCACTGCCCAGGTACTCCTGCAGCATAATGGTGGCAGCAATCTCATCCACCAGCGCTTTGTTGCGGCGGTCCTTCTTTTTCAATCCCATTTCGAGCATGGAATCCTTCGCCATTTTGGACGTAAACCGCTCATCTACCTTTTTTACCGGCAACGCCGGGAAGTTTTTTTGCAGCTCACGAATACAGGCCTCCACCAGGGGTGTAGCATGGGTGGCGCTATCGTCCCAGTTCCGCGGTTCACCTATCAGGATCAATTCCACGGCTTCCGTGCTAAAATAGTTTTTTAAAAATGGGATCAGTTGCCGGGAGTCCACCGTAGTAAGCCCGGTGGCGATGATCTGTAGCGGATCCGTTACGGCCAGCCCCGTGCGCTTCAATCCATAATCGATACAAAGTATTCGGGACATGATAGTGATTTAATGAATAAGCAACGCGGTAATTACAAAAATGGCAAATACCACGGATGCAATCCCGTTGGCAGTCATAAAAGCAAGGTTCACCCGCCGCAGATCATCCGGCTTTACAATTGAATGCTGGTACACCAGCATGCCAACAAATACCAGCACCCCAATCCAATACAACCACATAAAATGACCATACACACCTGCGGCAATCACGGCAGCTGCGCTTAACACATGCAGCAGTTCCGAAATACGCAACGCCTTGCCCTTCCCCACCCTCGCAGGGATGGAATAAAGTTGTTGCGAACGGTCAAAATCTACATCCTGTAATGCATAGATAATATCAAATCCACTAACCCAGCAAATAACAGCAACTGAAAATAACAGCGGCAACCACGCAAAAACACCCGTTACTGCCAGGTAAGCGCCAATTGGCGCAAGCGAAAGCCCCACGCCCAACACCAGGTGACAAAGCGGTGTAAACCGCTTGGTATAACTGTATCCCAATACTACCGCGAGCGCCACTGGCGATAAATAAAAACAAATCCGGTTGATAAACCATGTAGTTACAATAAATGCCACGCAGGAAATAATAGTAAACAGTAGCGCATTGCCCGGTTTGATAACGCCAGCGGGAATTTCGCGCACAGCGGTGCGCGGATTTTTCGCATCAAAATGACGATCAAGATACCTGTTAAACGCCATAGCTGCGCTTCTCGCGGTGATCATACACACCACTACCAGGAAAAAATAAATGCTGAATACACGCCATGCGGGCTCACCCAGCAACAATCTTCCCGACAGCGAATGCGGATCCACCGATCCTGCCGTAAATACCGGAGTGTGCCAACCCGGCACAACCGATACAGCAAAATCCAATTGTTTCAAATAACTCCATCCCAGGAAAAACCCGATCAACGCAAACGGCATCGCAAAAATGGTATGCGAAAATTTAATCAGGCTCAGGTATTTTTTTACAGCAGTCATTATCTCAATTTTTGCGAAGCACTATTTTCTATAATTCCCCCACCGGCCGCTACCCTTCCACGCACAAGTTCCCACAAAACAACGCCCGCTGCCGTTGCAATATTTAAAGAATGCTTCATACCCAATTGCGGAATTTCAATACAACCATCACAAAGTAGCAACGTGGAATCTTCCACCCCCGTTACTTCATTCCCAAATATAACTGCCACACGCTCATCAGTTGAACAGCTAAATTGCTGCAACGCCACGCTGTGACTGGCTTGTTCCACTGCGAAAACGCGATATCCTTCATGGCGCAACTCCTCCACCGCTTCAGCCGACGTTTTGAAATACTGCCAATCCACAGCCTCTTCCGCTCCCAACGCCGTTTTTTTGATCTCCTTATGCGGCGGACGCGCGGAATAACCCACGATGTAAATAGCAGTGACCAGGAATGCATCCGAAGTGCGAAAAACACTACCCACATTGTACGCACTCCTGATGTTTTCAAGCACAACGATGATCGGCAATTTGTCCGCCTGTTTTACATCAGCCACCGTTTTGCGGCCCAGTTCTTCCATGCTCAGCTTTCGCATCCCGCAAAGATAACCAAAGACTTTTACGTACAGGTTGTCCACCAAAGCCTTAGAAGCCCTTTTTTCAGGGAATTTCATGTTACTTTTGCGGCGGTCCGGTGAGACCGATTTAGCATGGCAAAAACTTCCGCTTCTGAAACTCCGATGATGCAGCAGCACCGGGCTATTAAACAAAAATATCCCGATGCCGTACTGCTGTTCCGTGTGGGTGACTTCTATGAAACCTTCGGGCAGGACGCTGTTATTGCTTCCCGCGTACTGGGCATTACCCTCACCAAACGAAACAACGGAGCTGCAGCTTCCCTGGATCTCGCCGGTTTTCCCCACCATGCGCTGGACACCTACCTGCACAAGCTGGTAAAAGCCGGACATCGCGTTGCTATTTGCGACCAGCTGGAAGATCCCAAACAGGCGAAAGGCGTGGTAAAACGCGGTGTTACAGATATGATCACACCCGGCACCACAGTGAACGATAAAATCCTGGAACACCGCAGCAACAATTTCCTCGCAGCCATTCACATGGCCGGCGACGACCTGTTTGGACTTGCCTTCCTGGACATTTCCACCGGTGAATTTTTTGTAGCCGAAGGGAACAGGGAATATGCCGATAAATTGCTGCAAAGTTTTAAACCGGCAGAACTCGTTTTTCAACGCCAGTTTCAAAAGAAATTCAGGGAACTATTTGGTGGCAAAATGTACACCTACACCCTGGATGAATGGATCTTTGATACGAGCTACGCGGAAGATACATTGCTGAAACATTTTCAAACCCATTCCCTCAAAGGATTTGGCGTAGAGAATGTAAAAAACGGCTGTATTGCTGCAGGCGCCATTATTCATTATCTCCGGGATACGGAACATCCCAACCTGCAACACATCACTGCGCTGCAACGGATAGACCGCGATGATTTCTTATGGATGGATCGCTTCACCATCCGCAACCTGGAACTGGTGCAGCCACACGCCGAAGGCAACGCAACCCTGCTGAGCGTTTTGGACAACACCGTTTCGCCCATGGGGGCGCGACTGCTCAAGCGATGGATCATCTTTCCCCTGAAAGATATTGCCAAGATCAATGAGCGACTGGAATTAACCGAATACCTGATCCGTGAAACAGACCTGCGCAGCCAGCTTACGCAGTCCATTAAATTATGCGGCGATATTGAACGCCTTGTTTCCAAAATCCCGCTTCGAAAGATCAATCCGCGGGAAGTATTACAACTGGCCCGCGGCTTGCAACAGGCAGGACTTATCAAAGAAAAATGTGCCAACGCAGGCAATGATTACCTGAAACGCCTGGGCGATGCCATCAATCCATGTCCCTATATCGCCGGGAAGATCGTCAAGGAGATTATCGACAACCCTCCTGCCTTGGCCTCCAAAGGCGGAATGATTGCAAACGGGATTCACGAAGAACTGGACCAACTTCGCAATATTGCGCAAAACGGAAAAGAATACCTGGCCAAACTGCAACAACAGGAAGCCGAACAAACAGGAATTACGTCGCTTAAGATCGGCTTCAATAATGTCTTTGGCTACTACCTGGAAGTAACCAATGCACAAAAACAGAAAGTGCCTTCAAACTGGATCCGTAAACAAACGCTGGCAAATGCAGAACGTTTTATTACGCCGGAACTAAAAGACTACGAAGAAAAAATAACGGGAGCCGAAGAAAAAATTCTTGCGCTTGAGATGCAGCTATATGATGCGCTGCTGAATGAACTATTCGATTACCTCGCACCGATGCAGGCGAACGGGAACCTGCTTGCCATCATCGATTGCCTTTGCTGCTTTGCCTACAATGCCGTGCATTACCAGTATAAACGACCGCTATTGCATGATGATGAAAGCTGGACGGTCAAAGAAGGTCGCCACCCTGTAATTGAACGCAACCTGCCACCGGGCGAACCCTATATTTACAACGACCTGGAGCTGAATAAAACCGATCAACAGATCATCATCCTTACGGGACCCAATATGAGTGGTAAATCGGCGTTGCTGCGCCAAACGGCACTGATTACACTCATGGCGCATATTGGAAGTTTTGTGCCTGCCGGCGATGCGCGAATTGCGCTGACCGACAAGATATTTACCCGCGTGGGTGCATCCGATAACCTGAGCGGAGGTGAATCAACCTTCATGGTGGAAATGAACGAGACTGCATCCATCATCAATAATATTACGCCTCGAAGCCTCATCCTGCTGGATGAGATTGGCCGCGGCACCTCCACATACGACGGCATTTCAATCGCATGGAGCATTGCCGAATACCTCCATAATTCACCACATCAACCCAGGACACTGTTTGCGACTCACTACCACGAACTAAATGAACTGGAAGAAAAATTACCACGCGTTCGCAATTATCATATCACCAATAAAGAAGTTGGCAACAGGATCATCTTTCTACGCAAACTGGCGCCCGGTGGCAGTACACACAGCTTTGGTATACACGTAGCCAGGATGGCCGGTATGCCCCCCGAACTGATTGCAAGAGCCAACGATATCCTCCAGCAACTGGAATCCAAACATGTGGAAGAAGGACTTGGAGATACAATTAAACAGGTAAACGCGCCGCGTCTTCAACTTTCCATATTCGATCAGCACTCTGAAACATTTGGCGACATACGCGCCCTGCTGGCAGACATTGATGTAAACCGGCTTACTCCCGTAGAAGCCCTGTTGAAACTCCAGGAAATAAAAGAAAAGCTTCGTTAAACAGCTCGCTTTTTTCCCATAGCGGCCGGAGAAACCTCCGTTCTCGTAAAATCCCGATTCTTTTTATCGTGTTCTTACCCGAAAAAGGATTAGAATGGAAAACTATAAGGATAAAATAAGAGGATATCCTTAAAATTTTATTTTCTTACAGTCGATTTACTAAGTACAAGCACCTAACCACCAATTCCATGAAACGAACCGCCATGGGCATTTTACTATGCCTGTCTGCCTATGTTATTCATGCACAGTATTGCTACTCCACCCCCGGCAATACCAGCACATACGGCACAAACAACACCTGGATCGGGTATGTGTATAACAATACCAACCTGTCCGGCTATCGGGGCTACGTATACGAAGGCTCTTCTACCAGTCCAAATTTTGATGAAAACTTTGGAGGCGCCGCCGTTAACTATAGCACCTATTACTGCTACGCCTACACGGAAGGATTTAGCGTCCGTTACCGGCTTAAGAAAAGTTTCACCAATGGCTATTACCAAATTACCGTTGGCGGAGACGACGGCTATCGCCTCAGCATAGATGGCGGAGATACCTGGCTCATTGATGAGTGGAACGACCACTCCTATATGGAAACCACCGTCGTTGTTCACCTCTCCGGTACTACCAAACTGGTGTTGGACTATTACGACAACACCGCCGATAACCGGGTTAGCTTCAACATTTCCACGTCCTGCGGCGGCACCGAAAATACAGCCACCTCCGGCACGGGAAATACCTGGCGCGGTTACGTGTACAGCGGAATGAATCTCGATGTTTACCGTGGCATGGTATCGCAACCCGGCGGTTCTAACCCATCCTTCACGCAGAATTTCGGTGGAGCCACCGCTAATTTATCCACCAGCTCCTGCAGCGTCACTACCGAAGACTTCAGTGTGCGCTATCGCCTTACCTACAATTTCCCGGCAGGGCAATACACCTTTATTGTAGGTGGAGATGATGGCTACCGCTTTAGCCTCGATGGCGGCGCCACCTGGGTCATCAATAACTGGTCAGACCACTCCTTTGAATCCACCACCTACACCAATATCATCAGTGGTTCGCATGATATGGTGCTTGACTATTATGAGAATTCGGGTGATAACCAGCTTTCGTTTTCCCTGCAGGCAGGCGCACCTTTGCCCATTCACCTGGTTGACTTCTCGGGACGCGAACGAACGGGCAAGGCCGACCTGGAATGGAACATTACACCAGACAGCAACCCTGATGTCTTTCAACTGGAGCGCAGCTCCGATGGAAGTCACTTCACCACTTTTGCCACTGTTCCCGGCAATAGCGGCACCGCGGCCAGCGGCCTGGTTAATTTCAAGCTTACCGATAATAATCCATACCCGGGCAAAACATATTATCGACTGAAGATGATCGACACAAACGGGATTACCACCTATTCAAAGATCATCATGATCATTACAACGGATCTGGGGCAGCAAGATCTGCGCATCTTCCCTACCGCCTATACAGGAGGAAGCACCTATATTAAAACAGGTACCACACTCACTGAAGCTTCTGTAACGGTATTCAATACCAACGGGCAAAAAATAAATACCATTGCTTTGGGACGCATCGAAAAAGGTCAAACCATCGCCTTTGACGCACTTCCCAAACAGGCGGCCCGCGGTCTGTATGTAGTCCAGGTAGCTGACAACGGCCTGCCGGTAGGTAGCCAGAAACTGATCTACTAAAAAACCTAACCACCACCGATCCAAATAAAAAATCCCCTGCATTTGCAGGGGATTTTTATTCAGGTACATTCAAACCAAACCGGCGAGGGATCATCCCACTCACCGTTGTAGTTAATAAAAAGCTCTTCACCGGCAGCAATACTCCGCACCGTGCGAATCCGGATCTGTTCATGCTCGTAATCCATTTCATATTCACAATTGGAAGGTGCAGCATGATTATATACGGGTACATATCCCAATGCCATACACACTTCCTGCTGCCCTGAACCCCATTCAAAAATATAATCATGCAGCAATGTCTGATCCAGCAAAATACGATCAGCAGCACGCATCACAATCACGGGCGCAATTTCAACGAGGGTATCAGCCTCCAGGGGCTCAGTCGTAAATACGCCCCTTCCACGACTTTTACTTGGCGCAATAAATAAAAACGGAAGTATCATATCACAAGATAAATAACGGCTTCAAAAACAGCATGGATAATTAACATCCGGTTTACGACAATACGGGGCTGCTGATTGTCAATTATCAGCTATTTTTGCCGCATGTCTATGGAACTGGAACCCCATACGATTGAAGAGCAATTTCTTGCGGTTATTGAAACGGAAGACAAATTGCGGATCCGGGATTTTCTGAATCACCAGAACATCAGTGATGTGGCAGATCTTGTAGACCAGTTTGAGGAGTATGAAAGCCAGATCATTGCCAATATGTCTGTCCATCGCGCGGCCAGCGTTTTTAAAATTGTTGATCTCACCGCACAAAAACGAATTATCCGCAACCTTCCGGCAAGTGTTACCGCCTCCCTGCTAAATGAACTGCCCGCCGATGACCGCACCGACTTCCTCGAAGAACTTCCCAGCAATGCCGTGCGTGAACTGATCAAATTACTGGACCCTGAAGAACGCAAAATCACACTCTCACTCCTGGGTTATCCTGAAAATAGCATCGGTCGCCTGATGACGCCAGACTACGTGTATGTTTATCCCTACAATACGATTGAAGAAGTTTATCAAACCATACGCCGGTACGGAAAAGACAGCGAAACGATCAATGTGATCTATGTGATCAATGATAAAGGTGAACTGCTGGACGATATTCGGATCCGCGATTTCATTTTAAATCCGCCCGAGAAAAAAGTATCCGAACTGATGGATAACCGGGTGGTATCGCTTCATGCCTATGACGACCAGGAAATTGCCAGCGAAGTATTTAAGATGAATAATCGCGTGGCGCTTCCTGTTGTAAGTAATAGCAATAAACTGCTCGGTATTGTTACCATCGACGATATTCTTTGGGTAGCCGAAGAAGAATTTTCCGAAGACATGCAAAAAATGGGGGGAACCAGCGCACTGAATGAACCCTATCTTGAAATGCCACTGTTCCAGCTTTTCAAAAAACGGATTGTATGGCTTACCGTGCTCTTCCTGGGTGAACTGCTGACCGCCTCTGCCATGGCATTTTTTGAAAATGAGATCCAAAAAGCAGTAGTGCTGGCGCTTTTTGTACCACTTATCATTTCCAGTGGCGGCAACAGCGGATCACAGGCATCCACACTGGTAATACAGGCCATGGCCGTGGGTGAAATATCACTGGCCGACTGGTGGCGCGTGATGCGCAGGGAAATTATTTCCGGCCTGTTGCTTGGACTGGTATTGGGCATCATCGGCTTCCTGCGGATCTTCCTGTGGCATACTATTTCTCCTGACTTATATGGCGTACACTGGCTGGCCATCGGGATTACTGTTTCTATCACCCTGCTGGGCGTTGTATTGTGGGGATCCCTGGCAGGAAGTATGCTTCCGCTAATTCTAAAACGATTGGGCGCCGATCCCGCGGTGAGCTCAGCGCCCTTTGTGGCTACCCTGGTGGACGTAACCGGCCTGATCATCTATTTTACCGTTGCCTTTGCAATACTAAGCGGTTCATTATTATAGCATTCCGCCTATTTTCACTTGCTTTTCTTCTTTTTTTTGCGGATTTTTGCGGGGTGCCCGCCGCAACCGGCGGAATGCTTCCTGCTTTTTTTTAGGCAACATATTTAAAAAATTAAAATTCATGTGCGGAATTGTTGGTTATACCGGTCCACGGGAGGCGTATCCCGTGATAATAAAAGGATTGAAACGATTGGAATACCGTGGATACGACAGCACCGGCGTTGCCCTGCAAAACGGAAGCGGTGTAACCGTGTACAAGAAGAAAGGCAAAGTGGCTGAACTGGAAGAAGCTATCGTCGGAAAAAATCTGCAAAGCCATGTGGGTATCGGTCACACCCGGTGGGCTACGCATGGTGAACCCAGCGATCGCAACGCCCACCCTCATCAAAGCGCCAGCGGCAAACTGGCCATGATCCACAACGGCATCATCGAAAACTATTCCCAATTAAAATCAGAACTGGAAAAAAAAGGCTACCAGTTTAAAAGTGATACCGACACAGAAGTACTGCTCAATTTTATTGAAGAGATCAAAACAAAGAATGATTGCTCACTGGAAGAAGC
Organism: Bacteroidota bacterium; assembly: GCA_048498035.1. GTDB lineage: Bacteria > Bacteroidota > Bacteroidia > Chitinophagales > Chitinophagaceae > CADEDV01. The sequence continues at coordinate 42,065 of JBEHYT010000029.1, forward strand.
AGTGCGCATCGCCCTGAAACGCGTAACCGGGGCCTATGTGATCCTGCTCATGGATGCCGAAACGCCAGACACGATCATTGCCGCCCGAAAAGGAAGTCCACTCGTTATCGGCGTTGGCAAAGGCGAACACTTCCTCGGCTCCGATGCCTCGCCGATGCTTGAATACACCAAGGAAGTTGTATATGTGAACGATTATGAACTGGCCATCGTAAAGCCCGACGAACTGATCCTGAAAAACCTGGGCAACGAAAAGATCACTCCCTATGTACAGAAACTTGATATCGAACTGGCGGCCATTGAAAAAGGCGGGTACGATCATTTTATGCTGAAAGAAATTTTTGAGCAGCCACGCACCATTTACGATTGCCTGCGCGGACGGCTCGATGCTGCCGCCGGTACTATCACCATGAGCGGCATTCAACAGTATGCTGAGCAATTGATGTCGGCCAACCGGATCGTTATGATCGCCTGCGGCACCAGTTGGCACGCGGGACTCGTAGCCGAATATATTTTTGAAGAATTGTGCCGTACAAATGTAGAAGTTGAATACGCCTCGGAATTTCGTTATCGCAACCCGGTTATCAATAAAGGAGACGTGATCATCGCCATTTCCCAAAGCGGTGAAACCGCAGATACACTGGTGGCAATAGAAAAAGCAAAGGAAAAAGGCGCCATCATCATTGGCGTTGTTAATGTAGTGGGCTCTTCCATTGCAAGAATCTCGCACGCCGGCGCCTATACCCATGCAGGCCCGGAAATTGGCGTGGCGTCTACCAAGGCCTTCACCGCCCAGCTTGCAGTTCTTACAATGATCGCACTCAAACTGGCCTATATCAAAGGCACTATTTCCAATGAACGCTATCTGAAACTTTTAAAAGAACTGGAAGAAATTCCCGAAAAAGTAGCGTGGACCCTACAGCAAAGCAAAGCCGTACAGGCATTGGCAGATAAATATAAAGATGCCCGTGATTTCCTTTACCTGGGCCGCGGCTATAACTTTCCCGTTGCGCTGGAAGGCGCCTTAAAACTAAAAGAGATCTCCTACATCCATGCAGAAGGGTACCCTGCCGCAGAGATGAAACACGGCCCTATCGCATTGGTCGACGATCAACTGCCCGTAGTGTTTGTAGCAACGCGCGATGCCTACCATGAAAAAGTGGTAAGCAATATGCAGGAGATCAAAGCCCGCAAGGGACGCGTTGTTTCCGTTATTACAGAAGGAGATTCACTTTCCACTTCACTATCAGAAGATGTGATGGTGGTGCCCGAAGCCGATGAGATCCTGGCGCCCATGTTAAGCGTCATACCATTGCAACTGCTTGCCTATTATATCGGCGTAGCCAAAGGACTTGATGTAGACAAACCGAGAAATCTTGCTAAATCCGTAACCGTAGAATAAACCGTTATTCCAATACCCAGTTTATGAACAGGATCAACCAGCGCAAAATTGAAACCCTTGGCTATGGATTTATTGATCCGCAATACCTTCCCGCCGGTGAAGATGAATATTACCTGCGACGCAGGCAAAATCCACGTACCGACTATCGCGATCTTTCCCCGGGAGAAATTGAGATACTCATCGCAAACGGCAACACATCTGACAATTGGAAACAGGTGAAGATTGCGGGCGACCTCTATCCCGGCCTGATTCGCAACTGCAAATTTTACGGCCTTATCCGCATTGGAAAACTGGAGCCCTACTTCCTTGAATTTAACAACCTCCGCATGGCGGTTGGTATTTATAACAGCACGATCATCAGCAGCGATATCGGCAACAATGTGGCCATCGACAATGTAAACTATCTCAGCCACTACATTATTGGAGACGACGTATTGCTTGCCAACATCAACGAACTGGCCGGATCTGACCACCCCAAATTTGGAAATGGGTTCATTTGTGAAGGCGAAAAAGAGGCCGTTCGCATCTGGATTGAAGTATGTAATGAAAATGCCGGCCGGCGCATCCTGCCATTCAATGGGATGTTGCCCGGGGACGCGTGGCTCTGGTCAAGATTCCGCGACAACGATCAACTACAGGCCAAATTCAAATCATTTACCGAAGACCGGTTTGATAAACGCCGCGGCTATTACGGCCAGATCGGCAACCGCACCGTAATTAAAAACTGCGGTATTATTAAAGATGCATGGATAGGAAGCGATGCCTACATCAAAGGCGCCAACAAGCTAAAAAACCTGACCATCAACTCCACTCCCGAAGCGCCATCGCAGATTGGAGAAGGTTGTGAACTGGTCAATGGTATCATCGGGGAAGGCTGCCGGCTCTTTTATGGCGTTAAAGCCGTACGTTTTGTGCTGGCTTCGCATTCACAATTAAAATATGGCGCAAGACTGATCAACTCTTACCTGGGCGACAACTCCACCATCTCTTGTTGCGAAGTATTGAACTCACTCATCTTTCCTGCACATGAGCAACATCACAACAACTCTTTTCTTTGCGCCGCAACGCTGATGGGTCAAAGTAATATGGCTGCGGGAGCCACCATCGGCTCCAACCACAATTCCCGCGGAGCGGATGGAGAACTGGTAGCAGGGAGAGGTTTCTGGCCAGGCCTATGCGTAAGTCTCAAACACAATTCCCGGTTTGCTTCCTTTACGCTGCTCGCAAAAGGTGATTTCCCGGCCGAACTTGATATTCGTATCCCTTTTTCGCTTGTGAGCAATGATGTAACACGAAACCGCCTGGTGATTATGCCCGCCTATTGGTTTCTTTATAATATGTATGCCCTGGCACGTAATTCAGGTAAATACGACGCAAGGGACAAACGGGTAACCCGCATTCAGCAACTTGAATTTGACTACCTCGCACCGGATAGCATCAATGAAATACTGGAGGCCCTGCAACTGATCTGCGAAGCAACCGGGAAAGCCTGGCAAAAAAAGAAAGAGAAAAAAATAGCAACTGCAGATCTCGCATCTACAGGAAGATCACTCCTGGAAGAAGGGAAAACCAGCAACCTGGAAATTTTGCTGGACGATATTGAATGCTCTAACCGCAAGGTGGAACTGCTGAAAGCTGAAAAAGCATACGGGGTCTTCCAGGAACTGATCAACTTCTACGCGGTATCGCAGTTACTCCATTTTGCCCGGCAACAACAGTTTTCTTCTTTACAGGAACTGTTATCGCAACTGCCAGCTAAACCTGTCTCCACGGCCTGGTTAAATGTAGGCGGCCAGTTGATCCCGAAACCGGAAGTGGAAAAACTCGTTTACAATATTTGCTCCGATGAGATCAATAGCTGGGATAGCGTTCACCAGTTTTACCAGGAACAGGCAATTGCTTACCAGGAGCATAAAACCATGCATGCCTGGTCGGCACTATTGCAGGCCCAACAATTGGAAACCGGGGATATTGGTCGTGCAAAAATGAAAAGCTTCTTCAAAAAAGCAATTGATACACGTAAATGGATGGCCCGCGCCATCTATGATTCCCGCGCTAAGGATTACGAAAACCCATTTCGGAAAATGCTGTATGAATCCGAAAAAGAAATGGAAGCAGTAATTGGGAAGCTGGAAGACAACACCTTTATTGCGCAGCAGGAAGAAGACACCCTCGCATTTAGCCGCCAGGTGGCTGAATTGGCAGACCAACTGGGGTTATAACTGGTTTTTCACCGCCATCATAATTGAACCAAATTCGTAAAAAGTTGACAATCAGCGTAAATACGCTGCACCAATTGTTGTCTCCTGCTGTAACATCCAGGGGTAGTTATACGTACTACTAAAAACCAACTGGAATGAAAAAATTGTTACTATCTCCCATTTTTCTGCTGGCAGTTCTCGGCGCAAGCGCCCAGAAGCCTATTAACGATGCCAACGCCCAGGTACGCCAGGTTTCCGGCTTTCGCAGCGTCCAGGTATCAGGAGGAATTGATTTATATCTCTCCCAGGGATCAGAAGCAGTAGCCATCAGCGCTGCTGACGATAAAATGCGGGACCGGATTGTAACGGAAGTGGTAAATGGCGTATTGAAAATTCATATGCGCTATGATAAGCCCCTGCACCTCGGCTGGAGATCCGGGCGGAACCTGCGCGCTTATGTCTCAGCTCCCGAGCTGGAAAAGCTGGTGGCCGGCGGCGGCTCTGATGTACAGGTGGAAGGCAAATGGAAAGCGGGGAAAATGCGAATTGATATTTCCGGCGGAGCCGATTTTTTTGGAACGGTGGAAGCAGATGAGCTGCATACTGATGCATCTGGCGGAGCGGAGTTTCACATTTCCGGCACAGCATCCTCCCTTCATATACGGGCCAGCGGGGGCAGCGATTTCCGCGGATACGATATGGTAGCGGATATGAGCGATATTGACGCAAGCGGAGGTAGTGATGTGAGCATCACTGCGAATAAAGAACTGAATGTGGAAGCAAGTGGAGGGAGCGACGTATATTACAGGGGTACAGCCGTGATTCGCAATATTCATAGCAGCGGCGGTGGAAGCGTGAAAAAAACTTCGAAATAAAAAATATGAAAAAGCTGGTTGTGGTCATCACGGCATGCCTGGTAAGTGTGGGAGTGCATGCACAAATCATTAATGATCCAAATGCAGAACCGCGGGAGGCAAAAAACTTCCATGGTATCAGCGTTAGCGATGCATTTGATGTTTATATCACACAGGGTACTGAGGAAGGAGTGGCCGTGAGTGCATCTGACCATCGGGATCAGGAAAAGATTGATGTAGCCGTA
>JBEHYT010000030.1:0-46281 GCA_048498035.1 Bacteroidota bacterium
AGGGTTTTTGTCTGGTAACTCAAACTTATCATTCTTTTGGGAGGTTCGCCTCCCATTTTTTTACCCTTCAATTTATTTTCCCCGGACAACAGTGATTCGTTAATTCGGTAATTCTGTCGTTGTAATTTTCACATTTATCGCATTTCCACATCTGTATTCTCATTTTCACATTTGCATTTTCATCTTCCTCCATTGTCGAATCAGCGAATTATCGAATCACTAGTGTCCGGGAAAAATTTGGCGTGTCCCACGAATTGGGCATTTGCATTGCTTGCGGCTTTTTTGCCTCCACGGCCGGCGGGCCGAGTTGCAGCTCCGGCGCTGTTTTTTGTGCTTGGCAGCGCCATTCCGCTGCGCGGAACCGCACAAAAAGAAGGCGCCTCCACCGCAACTGGTAGGTTAAATACAATTCTACGACACGCTATTTGATGATATCAAGCGAAACTTTTACTGCACAGCGAAACCAGAGTTGTTTTTGAATAAGGGGCCTTACTTTTAAATTGGACAAAAAGTGGCTTAAATAATCTTTGATATTCAGGCTAGTAAAGAGGTCCGGAATTGGATTTTTATTTTCCCCGGACAACAGTGATTCGTTAATTCGGTAATTCTGTCGTTGTAATTTTCACATTAATCGCATTTCCACATCTGTATTCTCATTTTCACATTTGCATTTTCATCTTCCTCCATTATCGAATCAGCGAATTATCGAATTATTGAATTAATCCGCATTTGTATTTAATTTCAGGCCCTAAAGGAAAATTTATGAAACAGGCATTAGTAACAGGTGCGGGTGGTAACCTGGGCAGGGCGGTGGTAGACGAATTTTTAAAAGCCGGATATGAAGTTACCGGCACATTAACGGCCAGGGAAACGGATCCGGGGCTTGAACATTTTGAAGGGATAGAGGTGGATCTTTTGGACGAGGAAAAGACGATTTTACAGATTGATGACATTCTGAAAAAGAAGGGCAGGATAGATGCTGCTGTTTTAACCGTAGGTGGGTTCGCGATGGGATCAATAAAGGACACTTCCGGCAGCGATCTGCTTCGGCAGTTGAACCTGAATGTGCTTACTGCCTATCACGTAGTTCGGCCCGTGTTTGCACAGATGATAGAACAGGGGGGCGGACGGATCTTTTTAATTGGTTCCAGGCCGGGGTCAGGAATGGAGCATAGCAAGGGTTTGATTGCGTATGGAATGGCAAAATCGCTGTTGTTCCGGCTGGCAGAGTTGCTTAATGCTGAAGGAAAGGGGCATAATGTGGTCACATGTGTGGTAGTACCTTCCACAATTGATACCCCGCAAAACCGTGCGGCTATGCCAAAGGCGGATACTTCCACCTGGGTAAAACCGGAAACGATTGCAAAAATGATCGTTTTATATTGTTCTGATGCGGCTGCGGCGCTCCGTGAACCGGTATTGAAGTTTTATAACGATTAATATGGCTGTTGAGGCGATATGGCGGATCGCCTTTCCTGGTGATGGTCGCCTGGCATGTGGAGTTTGGCAAGGTAGTTGCAAAACTCCCCGTTAAACAAACTGTACATACCATGAAAATGAAAGTTTTAAGCCTCGCCGTTGTATGCCTTGTGATAGCCGGAGCGGCAAAAGCACAGAAATCATCAGCTATCCTCCGGGGTGGTGTAAACCTGGCCAACATCAGTATCGATAACAATGGAAATGTGGATGACAATAAAACGCTCACCTCATTTCAGGTAGGGTTGATCGGAGACCTTTATCTTACTTCGTTCCTTTCACTACAGCCCGGTATCGTATTTACCGGTAAGGGATCAAAAACACAGTCGGGCAGTACCGATGATGCTACTTATTTCCGGGCAACTACCAATCCTTATTATGTGGAGGTGCCCGTGAACCTGGTGTTTAAAACGCCTACAGGTCCGGTGAAGTTCTTTGCCGGGGCAGGTCCTTACATAGCAGTAGGTGTTGCCGGTAAAAACAAAGTGAACGGCAAGTTCCTGGGTTCGGAATTCAGCAGCGAAGAATCTATTAAATGGTCAAATGATGATCCTACTACGCTTGACTATGAAGAAGGCGCCGGATATGGCATTTTGAAACGTTTTGATTACGGGTTGAATGGAACGGCTGGTATTGAAACGGGTGGACTGGTTATTTCTGCCAATTATGGACTGGGCCTTGCGAAATTGCAAAGTGGCAGTAACAGTTCTGAAAACGATAATAACAAACACCGTGTGTTTAGTGTAACACTTGGGTTTAAACTGTAGGAACAACTAAAAACGGATAGTTATCGCCCCCGGCTTTCGCCGGGGGCTTTTTTTGACCCGGGCGGGTTATAGCATTTACATTTGATTTTTGGGATACCGGTGCTTACTTTTACATCCTCATGTTTGCACGTTATTTTAAGTGGGTGGGATTTGCTGCCGCCCTTTTGTTGATCATTAGTTGTTTTACTCCCTGGGTAACGATTGCCGCCCGGCATATTGTGGTGAGTGGGGTAGATAGTACGGGAACGCGGTTCGGAAAACCGGGTTACCTGCATTTTGTCCTTTCTTTCTTTTTCCTGCTCTTTATGCTGGTGCCGCGGGTATGGGCCAAACGGAGTAACCTGCTGGTGGGAGCGATCAACATGGCATGGGCTATCCGCAATTTTATTTTTTTACCCGCATGTATTGCGGGTGAATGTCCACACCGTGAAACTGGCATTTACCTGGCGCTTTTCGCATCGGTGTTGATGTTACTGGCTACTCTTTTCCCGGATATGAAATTACCGGTTGCAAAGAAGTAGCTGCGGTAATGTCGGTTTTCTACATGTTTTGCACAACCGTATTTTTTTTTACACATTGAAGCTGTTCGGAGTATTTTTCCATTAAATTTATAGGTACACCTTTTTGTGCTGTTTCCCGGAACGGGAATAAGCATTGTTCATGTTTTGATAACCTTGTCCCTGGCGTTGTCTTTCAGACTGGTTATAATTTTGTGCGGTTTCGTTACTGTAAATCCATTCCTGCGCAGAACTGCGATATTTCCGGACCTTCTGGACTGTAACCGCATTTTTAAATCAAATCATGTGCATGAAAAAGATTTACGTACTCGTTGTGGTGCTGATGGCTGCTGTGTATAGTTCTTTTGGGCAGGTAGCTGTTTCAAACGCGTCACCTACCGTAACACTCGACTTTTCCAACGCAATGCCAACTACGGCAGGATCAAATCCTTCTACGGCTTATACTGGAGCAGGTTTTGCCCCCAATCCAACTACCGCTGGTCAATTGAACTCAAATGCCTGGGCTGTTACCGGATGGTCCGATGGTAACCTGGCTTTCGGTGGTACTAATACAGCCGGAGATTACTCCCGGGGAGCAACAGCAGCGGCTGTAACTACAGGTGGATTTTACGCTTTTACCGGTTCTCCGGCGTCTGCTTCAAATCCTATTTTCTGGATACAGCCCGGAACAAGTGATTGGGCGTCGGGAACGCTTACGCTGAAGATCGTTAATAACGGCACACAGAATATTTCAGCGCTGGATGTTTCTTATAAATTGTATGTAAGGAACGACCAGGGGAGAAGCACCACGATAAGTTTTTCCTATTCATCAGATAATTCGACTTATACACCTGTTCCGGCGCTTGACTATTCATCCGCGGCAACTTCAGATGGCTTGGGTGTTGTATTGGTAGATGGCGCTGCGAAAACGACTACTGTGAATGCACTGAATATTGCCCCTGGCGGTTTTATTTACCTCCGTTGGTCTGGTGCTGAAAATGGAGGTTCGGGCTCCCGCGATGAATTTGGCCTGGATGATATTAGTTTTACTGCAACATACACCGCTGCATCAACGCCGGATATTGCACTTTCATCACCCAACCCTGCAATTGCTGCAGGCAATATAATGCGCGGGTCGTCCGCTAATCCTCTTTACAGGTTTGATCTTGCCGTTACCACTGCCACCGCTACACTTACTGATGTTACGGTTAATACCGCTGGTAGTTATACAGCTGCTGATCTATACAACCTGAAACTCTGGTATTCTGCGGATGCCAGTTTTGATGCTGGAACAGATATGCTTCTTTCTACTGTTTCATCAAGTCTTGATCCGGGTGCGCACACGTTTTCTTCGTTTTCGCAGAATATAGCTTCAGGCGCTTCCGGCTACTTTTTTGTGACTGCTGATATGCCCTGCGCGGCTGTTACCGGGAATACCATTTCAGTAAATGCAGTTAGCACTTCCGATTTAACCTTCTCGTCTGGGAATAAAACCGGTTCCGCTTTTGCCGGTGGCACAAAGACTATAATTGATAATGTACCCAATGATGTGCCGAGCAAATCGGCATCGATTGGAAATGGTCAGTCTACCATCACATGGGGAACGCCTTCCGGTTGTTATGATGAGATAATGGTGGTTGCAGCTACTGCAACAAATACGGGTGTACCAACAGGAGATGGAACTGCTTATTCTTTTGATCTTAATTACGGTGCGGGGACAGCATTAGGTAATGGTGTTGTGGTATATAAAGGCAACAGTTCTCCACAAACAATTCTTGGATTAACGAATGGAACGCAATATTTTCTGAAGTTTTTTGTTCGGTCTGGTACCAGTTGGAGTGCAGGAACAGAAACTACCGTTACCCCGGCAGTTGGCAGCAGTGCTACAGACTATTTCCGTTCCGCCGCCAGCGGTAACTGGGGCGATGCATCTACCTGGGAAACTTCGGTAGATGGCGCTACGAACTGGACTGCATCCACACTTGTTCCCACTACCAGTTCCTCAGGAATTGAAATTCAAAACACCCATACCGTAACCGTTGCCGCCACGGCGTCTGCTGACCAGCTGGTAGTTGATGCTGGTGGAACACTTAGTTTCAATGCTAATTTTACAGTGGCAGACGGCGCGGGAACCGATCTTACGGTTAATGGAACGGTGATCAATACTTCAGGTACTATCACTACAAACGGTACGGTACAATTTAATGCAAACAGTCTTTACCAGCACAACCGTAATTCCGGCGGTATCCTTACTGCAACCTGGGATCCGGCTTCTACCGCAGAGATCATCGGGGTAGCTGGTTCTACCGGTATCGGAGGCGCGAATCAAAACTTTGGTAACTTTACCTGGAACAACAGCGGACAAACCGCTACGCTGAACCTTACCGGTAATCTTTCCTCCGTAGCCGGTAACCTTTATATTGAAAATGTTGGCAGTGGAACTTTACGCTTTACCGGAACTGCTGATTTGAATCTCGTAGTAGGCGGCGACATGACCATAGCTGCAAATGTTGATTTTGACAACAGCGCTACAGGAACATCAGCGATTTCTGTGGGCGGCAACTTTACACACAGTGCGGGTAGTATGTTATCTTCTTCAGACCAGGTGGTGATTACGCTTACCGGAACCGGAAAAACGTTAACGCTTGCAGAACCTGCTTTTGGAACCAATTACAGGAATATCGATTGGGTTATTGGCAGCGGCGCTTCGTACACGCTTGCCAGCGATGTAGCTATTGCTGCAGCAGCAAGAAGTTTTACGGTAGATGGCTCTTTGAATGCCTCAACATACCAAATTACTGGTCCCGGCACCGTGAACATTAATGGAATGCTTGTTACCGGCAACGTGAATGGTGTGGGCATTGATGGCTCAAACGCTGGTACTATCGCCAATGCAGGAGGTACAACAACGATCGGAAGCAACTCCAGAATCGAGTACGGGGCTTCTGCTTTTTCGCAAGACTTCAGCGCGCGCTCAGATTATGCAAATGTGATAATCAGCGGTGGGACGGATAAAATCCTGTCTTCTGGCCCTGCGGTTATCAATGGTACACTGGATATGAGCCAAAGCGGCAATATCGTTACCAATAGCACTGATGTGTTGACAATTAAGAGCACGGGCAATGTAGTTGGGGGCAGCTCTTTAAGCTACATCGATGGACCAGTGATCCGGGAAACAGATGCCGCCAGTGATTACCTGTTCCCACTTGGAAAAAGCGGGCAGTATGAACCGGCAATTGTAACGCCATCTACTGTTGACCCGGCTGCATTCCAGGCTGAATATTTCAACACCGGTAGCAATACTACTTCTCCCACCTGTAATCCTTCCCGTGTGGAAGCCTATGCAGGAAATGAATACTGGGATGTAAGTCGCACCTCCGGAACTACAGCAGCCAAACTTTCACTTTACTATCGTGCTACCGATGTTGCAGGTAACTGGACGGATGGAACCACAACCGTGTCCGGACCAGATGCAACCAAGTTGCTTACGATAGCGCATTACAACGGAACCTGCTGGCAGGATGAGAACAACGCCTTTGGCGACCTGGCAGGCAATACCGGAAGCGGGTTTATTATCTCTAAAGAGTTGACCAGCTTTAGTCCATTTACGATCGGTTTTGGCCCGCTGGCAGCACTGCCGGTTAATTTTGGTGCTGTAAGAGCTTATGGACAGGGATCTGCAATTAAAGTGGATTGGAGCAATCTTACAGAAACAGATGTTGTTAGCTATACAGTGGAGCGCTCTGCGAATGGAAGAGATTTTATTTCTTTGGGAACAGTAGCGGCTTTACATAATAATGGCGGACGTGCTGATTATTCATTTGTTGATGCAGCTCCGCTGAATGGAAGCAATTTTTATCGAATCCTTTCTACAGAGCGCAATAATAACCGCAAGTACAGCCTGATTGTACAGGTAGAGACCAAGGGCGCGGGTGTGGTTTCATTATACCCCAACCCGGTAACGGGCCATGCCTTTACGCTACAGGCGGGAAGTTTGCCACGCGGTGATTATAATCTTCGGGTAGTGAACGCAGTTGGTCAGCAGGTATATGGCCAGGCGTTGTCGCACAGTGGCGGCGTTATCACCACAACGGTAGAGTTGCCCGCATCAGTAACACCGGGTATTTATACCTTGTTGCTGGAAAATGCGGATCAGAAACTGACACGCCGGTTTACGGTTCAATAAATAATGAGTTGAAAAAGTAAAAAGGCTGCCTTCCAGGGCAGCCTTTTTATAATTCAGTAATTCGATAATTCGGCAATTCGGTAATAGAATGCGGTATCGCCAAGAACGTAAGAGAAGATGAAAAGTGAAAGATAAAAATTAAAAGTGTAAAAAAACAACGAGAGGTTCTCTGGGTTTCATTTTCGCAATACCACATATTCCAAGTAAAAACGAATAGATAAAAATTAAAAATGGGAAAACGAAGCAAGGTATTATCGAATCAGCGAATCACTAATGTCCGGGAAAAATTTTAGCATATCCTATGAAGTTGGGCAATTGCATCGCTTGCGGCTTTCTTGCCTCCCCGGCCGGCGGGCCAAGTTGCAGCTCCGGCGCAACTGGTAGGTTAAAATACAATTCAATAACCTACAAATCGCCGATATTAAGGGAGACTTTTACCGGACAGCAGCGATCGACGAATTAATGAATCAATTAGCATATTAATCGCATTTACACATTTGTTCTCTCATTTTCACATTAGCACATTAATCACATTTTCACATTTTTCTCCATTACCGAATTAGTCGAGCATTTGCAATGCCTGGCCAATAATGCTGACGGCTTCGCGGATCTGGTTTTCGTTGATCACGAGGGGAGGAGCGAAGCGGATCTTATCACCATGAGTCGGCTTTGCCAGCAGGCCATATTCTTTCATTTGCAGGCAAAGGTCCCAGGCAGCATCGCTGTTAACATGATTGATGACGATTGCATTTAAGAGTCCTTTTCCTCTTATAGTAGCAATATGACGGGAGCGGAGATTTTTTAATTCTTCGCGCAAAAGCGCGCCCATTTTCTCTGCATTTTGGATCATGTGTTCGTCTTGCAACACCTGCAGCGAAGTAGTGGCAACGGCGGCTGCAAGCGGGTTGCCACCATAGGTTGAGCCATGTTCCCCGGGCTGTATGCGTAGCATGATGGCGTCATTACAAAGAACGGCGCTTACGGGAAGCATGCCACCGCTCAGCGCTTTGCCGAGCAACAGGATATCGGGTTGCACCTGTTCATGATCACAGGCCAGCATTTTGCCGGTACGGCCCAGCCCGGTCTGGATCTCATCGGCGATAAATAAAACATTCGCGGCCTCACAAAGCGCTTTTGCTTTTGCAAGATAACCCGGATCAGGCACCACTACACCAGCTTCACCCTGGATAGGCTCTACGAGGAAACCTGCCACATTTTTATTTTCCAATGCGTTGGTCAGCGCAGCGAGATCATTGTACGGAATTGAAACAAAACCCGGGGTGAACGGCCCGAAGTTGGTTTTGGCCGATGGGTCGCTGCTAAAGGAGATAACGGTGCTGGTGCGGCCATGAAAATTTCCTTCGCAAACAATGATGACAGCTTCATGAACGGGAATTTTTTTCACTTCGTACGCCCATTTCCGGCAGAGTTTGATACCGGTTTCCACAGCCTCTACGCCGGTGTTCATCGGAAGCACTTTGTCATAACCGAATAGCTGCGTAATATATTTTTCAAAAGGCCCAAGCTGGTCGTTGTAAAAGGCCCTGCTGGTAAGGGTGAGGCGCTGCGCCTGTTCCATGAAACTCGTTACAATGCGGGGATGCAGGTGTCCCTGGTTGACGGCTGAATAGCCGCTTAGGAAATCATAATAACGTTTGCCCTCCACATCCCAGCAAAAAACACCTTTACCGCGTTGTAAAACAACCGGCAGGGGATGATAGTTGTGAGCGCCATAGTGCTCTTCTAATTGCAGGAAATGGGATGAAGAGACGGGTGTTGAAGTATCTACAGACATACGAAAGGTATTGATGGGATCGTGAAAAACAGGAAATAGAATGAAAATGGCAATGGGCCCGGCCCGCCGGGCCGGTTAAAGATGCGTCATCGATGGTTGAGCAGATCGAGATTGGCCGCAAGAATTGATATAAAGTGTATCGCGTTGATACTACAAAGATACGAAAAAAAGATGAACGGTTAGTCGCGAGAACGCGGGCGGCTATGGCAGGCCAGGGAACTACAACATATGAAAATGTAACTGTTCTTCCTATCTTTAGGAATGCAATACAAAGTTCCGGCGGCCACGCGCATTGGCCATGTTCATCTGAAAGTAAGCGACCTGGAACGCGCACTTGGTTTTTATCGTGATCTTCTTGGATTTGAAGTTACCCAGTTATACGGCACGCAGGCCGCCTTTCTCTCGGCGGGCGGTTATCACCATCATATTGGGCTGAATACCTGGTATAGCAAGGGCCGCGGGCCGGCGCCGCAACAGGCTGCGGGTTTATTCCATACCGCCATTTTATATGCAGAGCGAAAAGACCTCGCTGTGATCTTAAAACGCTTGCACGACGCGGGTTATCCCCTTACCGGTGCAGCTGATCATGGCGTATCAGAGGCCATCTACCTGGATGATCCTGATGGAAATGGTGTTGAGCTGTATTGGGACAAGCCACGCGATCAATGGCCGTTCTCGGCCGATGGCACACTGGAGATGCGGACAGATCACCTGGACCTGCAGCAGTTATTGGCGCTGGCCGAGGGCTAATTCCTTTACAAAATAATGATCGGGAAATGAAAGCGAGGGGATGGGTTGATCATTCCGGAAAAGACCATACACAGAGCTGCCGCTTCCACTCATGGCGGCAAATACAGCGCCTGCTACATACAGTTTATCCTTAATGTCAACAATGGCGCGGTGTTCACTAAACACCCATTTCTCAAAATCATTAAATAATTCATCCTTCCATCTCTCAACAGGTTTTGCAATAATATCACGTACCGAAATTTCGGGCACTGTAGGACGAATATTTAAAAAGGCCCGGCCGGTGTTGATATGAATACCAGGATTTACGAGAAGCAGGCGATAGTTGGACAAGTCGAGCGACATCGGTTCCAGTAATTCCCCGCGACCCGTGGCATAACAAGGTTTGTTGATGATAAAAAAGGGGCAGTCGCTACCGAGGTGCAGTGCGTAGTTCAATAGCTGTTGTTCGCTGAGGTGCAGGTCAAATTGTTTATTGAGAAGTAATAGCGTAAATGCAGCGTCGGCGCTTCCGCCGCCCAATCCTGCGCCGGAAGGAACGGCTTTATGCAGGTGCATTTTTATACTGCCTATTTGCGGAAAATCCTTTCGCAACAGGCGGTAGGCTTTAATGCAGAGGTTATCGCTGGGATCTCCATTGATCACAAAACCGGATTTGGAAAAAGGGATTTTTGGTGTTACCGGTTGATCATCATCGCGGTTGATCTCCAGCACATCGGTGAGTGGAATCGGGAAAAAAATGGTTTCAAGATCGTGATAACCATCCGGCCGTTTGCGCAAAATACGAAGACCGAGGTTGATCTTGCTGTTTGGAAAAACGATCATACAACAAAAAACGGGTAGTGAAACACGTGAACAATGAGTTGGTAAAATAGCGGCTTCAGCTAGAAAAAACAAGAATTGGGGAAGATACTCGCAGGAAATAAGGGTTTATTTCCTTTTTCGGCTGTTGATCTCATCACGTATCGCGATAGCGCGAATATAATCTTCCGAGGCCAACACATCATTTAAAAGATTATTCAACTCTTCAACTGACATGGTTTTCAGGTCGTCATCTCCCGAGCCGCTTGCTTCATCTGTAACAACAGCCTCCTGTTTCTTCTTTTTCCTGGTGCTTTTTTCCGTGTCTTCCATCAGGATGCCCGCGCTTTCAAGAATATTTTCATACGTATAAATCGGGCATCCAAATCGTACTGCCAGTGCGAGGGCATCCGAAGTACGGGAATCGATCTCGATGGTATCGTTGTCGGAAGAGCAAACAAGCTTTGAATAAAAAATACCCTCCTGGAGGTCGCAGATGATGATTTCGTGAAGTTCAATCGCAAACGCATTCAGGAAATTTTTCATCAGGTCGTGCGTAAGCGGGCGGCTGGGCTGCATCTTTTCAAGTGCAACAGCGATAGCCTGGGCTTCAAAGCCTCCGATTACGATCGGAAGCCGACGCAAACCGCTTACTTCCCCTAAGACCACCGCATAGGAATGTGTTTGTGTAATGCTATGGGAGAGTGCAACTATTTCCAGTTCTATCTTCTTCATAAATATCCCACGAAACTACTATTTTTCGGCTAAATATAATACGCTGGAATTCCGTTGATTTGGCAGGTTATGCGGTCAATTCTGCATATCAGAGCCAGGTTTTTTTGTAAAACAAACGCCGGGCAGATTTACCCGGCGCAATGCCAAACATTTTATACGGTTACCCGTTTGCTTTTAGCTTTTTAATTGCTTCTGTCATTTTCGGAACTACTTCAAATACGTCCCCTACAATGCCATAATCCGCCGCCTTGAAAAAAGGCGCTTCGGGGTCTTTATTGATCACCACAATCACTTTGCTTCGATTTACACCCGCAAGGTGCTGAATGGCACCTGAAATACCCAGGGCGATGTACAGGTTGGGAGCAATGGCTACGCCGGTTTGTCCAACGTGCTCATGATGCGGCCTCCAGTGTGCATCCGCAACAGGGCGGCTGCAGGCCAATGCCGCATGCAATGAATGTGCAAGGTCTTCAACAATTCCCCAGTTTTCGGGGCCTTTGAGTCCGCGACCCGCGCTAACTACAATCTCCGCTTCAGTGAGGGGAACTTCACCACTTGCTTTATCAACAGATTTTACGCGTATCCTGGAACTGCCTACCGTTGCCGCAAACGATTCAACAACTGCGGTGCCCGTTCCTTCGTGAATGGCATACGCATTAGGATTTAACGCAATTATTTTTACCGGTGTGCTAACGCTTACGTTAGCAAAGGCTTTCCCGGAAAAAACATTTTTCCGTACCACGAATCCATTTGAGGTATCTGGCAATGCCACGGCCCCGGAAACGAGGCCTGCTCTCAAGCGTGCAGAAAGTCGGGGTACAAGCGCTTTCCCGTTTACATTATTCGAAAAAATAACAACGGAGGCTGCACTGCTATTGGTAACCTGGGCAATAACGTTCGTGTATACCTGGGCATCAAAATGATCCAGCGCAGCATCACTTACGTGGTAGATCTTTTTCACGCCATATTTTCCAAGTGCAGCAAGATCTTCCTGAACAGAACCCAGTACTACCGCCTCTGCGGATGCGCCGGTTTGCTCAGCCACTTTAGCGCCATAACTCAATGCTTCCAGCGATGCTTTTTTTACATGGCCTTCCGCGGTATCGATAAATATTAAAACAGACATAGCTTTTTTGTTGGATGATGAATTAAAACACCTTGGCTTCTTCGTGCAGCAGTCGAACCAGTTCTTCTACATTGTCGGCCGGTACCAGTTTTACACCCGCTTTGGCAGGGGGGAGACCAAACCCGGCAATAGTGGTAAGTGCATCTACGGCAATGGGGTCTGCTACTTTTAATGGTTTGGTACGAGCCGCCATGATGCCGCGCATATTCGGGATCCGCGCTTCGGCCATTCCCTTCTGGCAACTAACTATTAGGGGAAGATCTGCTTCCACAATTTCTTCACCGCCTTCTATTTCCCGGCTAATAGTTGCGGTAGTGCCGCTGATGTCAAATTTGGTTGCCAGCGCCACATAAGGCATATCCAGGAGCTCTGCTACCATACCACCAATGGATGATCCGTTATAATCAATTGTTTCGCGACCGGTAAATACAAGATCATAGCCACCCTGGCGGGCTACTTCTGCAATTTGGGAAGCAATGTAAAAACTGTCGTGGCTGTCGGCATTAACCCGGATGGCTTCATCACCGCCCAACGCCAGTGCTTTGCGGATAATGGGCTCGCTATCTGCGCCACCAACGGTAACGAGGTGGATAATGGTGGATGCATCAGCCTCTTTTAACTCAATGGCTCTTACCAGGGCATACCATTCGTCGTAAGGGTTGATAATCCACTGAACACCATTGGTGTCAAATTTCGTGTTGTTATCCGTGAAGGCTATTTTTGCCGTTGTGTCCGGCGTTTTACTGATACAAACTAAAATCTTCATAGCTTTTATATTGATCGTTTCCGGTTAGTTGTTTATGCAACTAAAACAAAGATAAGTGATGCAAAGGTAAAACAGGGGAAATACCCGCAAATTTTTTATATGAACATTGATCGTGTTGATAAATTAAAAGCTTTTCTTGCTGCCAGTCCAACAGATAGCTTTGTGCAACATGCGCTTGCGCTGGAATATATTAAAGCCGGGGATGATGCAAGTGCGCGTGCGTTATTTGAAACCCTGCTGCAGCGTGAGCCGGGGTATATTGGCAGCTATTATCACCTGGCCAAATTGCTGGAACGGGCAGATGATATTCCGGGCGCTATCCGGGTATATGAGCAGGGGATGGAACAGGCCCGCAATGCGGGCGATCAACACGCATTGGGAGAATTGCGTGGTGCGTATGAAGAATTGACATTTTAATTGCATTGCATGGCCTTGCTGGATGATTTTAACGCTGTTATCAAAAAAGAAAACCTGTTTGCGACCACAGATCACCTGTTGCTTGCCGTAAGCGGCGGTATCGACTCCATGGTACTTTGCCAGCTCTGTTTTCAATCGGGTTTTTCCTTTTCCATCGTGCATGTCAATTTCCAGCTTCGTGGCGCTGAGAGTGATCGCGATGCGGCATTTGTACAGCAGGCGGCTGCGCTCTACCAGGTTCCTTTTTTAGTTAAGACGGTAGATACGACACGGTTTGCCGCAGAAAACCGCATTTCTATCCAGGAAGCGGCGCGCGTGTTGCGTTATGATTGGTTTGAAACACTTGCCGCGGAGAAAAAAGCGGCAGGCCTGAGCGCCTGGGTGCTTACAGGGCACCAGGAAGATGATGCGATTGAAACCAGTGCCATGCATTTTTTCCGTGGTACCGGGCTAAAGGGTTTGCTTGGTATTCCTGCCCGCAATCATTACCTGCGCCGACCGCTTTTATCGTTCTCGCGCGCAACGATTGCCATTTACGCAAAAGAGCAGGGCCTGCAATGGCTGGAAGATGCTTCCAACCAGCAAAGTAAATACACGCGTAATTTTTTCCGGAATGAATTGTTCCCGCTTATTAGCAGTGTATACCCGCAGGTGCGGGAAAATCTCGCTGCCAACTTACGTCGCTTTCGCGGTACAAAGGATATTTATGAGCAGGGTCTCGAACGTTTGCGGAAACAACTCCTGCAATCGCATGGCGCTTCTTTTCGTATTCCGGTTTTGCCATTGATAAAACATGATAATGTAACACTGATATATGAATTACTGCGGCCCTTTGGATTTACCGAAGGCCAGGCAGAGGAAGCGCAACGCCTGTTGCTTAGTGATTCGGGTCATTTTATCACTGCGGCCCAGGGATCATGGCGTTTGATCCGGCACCAGCGTTGGATGTACCTGGCGCCTGTACAGCAGGAGAATGATACGCTGGTGGTGATGAACGAACAAGATGCGCGCGTTGCCGTGGCTGGCTTTACGCTGGAGCAGTGGACGGAGGAGAGAAGTGCCGGGGATATTCCCCGGCTTCCGCAAACCGAAGCCTGCCTGGATGCCCGCGCTGTCCAATTCCCGTTAATTCTCCGCAAATGGAAGCCAGGTGATTATTTTTACCCGCTGGGAATGGCAAAAAAGAAAAAAATCGCGCGCTTCCTGATTGATCAACGTATTCCGCTACACGAAAAAGACAATGTGTGGGTGCTGGAAAGCCGGCAACGTATTATATGGGTAGTGGGTCACCGGATCGACCACCGGTTTCGCGTGGTGCCGGGTACCCAAAAATGTCTTCGACTGCGGGTATTAAAAACTTCCTGAGCCCAATTGTATGAAATGCGCAGGATCAGCCGCTTTCAGTTGCATCACAAAAAACCGGAGGATCGGCAGATCAAAGATCCAGCATAATACAATGAGGAAAGCGATCCCGAAAATAGCACCCCAGATATGGGCTGAATGGTTGACATTATCACCGCCGCGGCGATCAAGCCAGGAAGAAACGGCCAGGTAAAGGATCGCGAAAATGAATCCTGCCACATATACCGGGATAAACATCAACCCCATTAATGCCAATGGGTGCAACAGGATGTACGCAAAAATAACGGCCGATACGGCACCCGATGCACCGAGACTTCGATAATGATAATCATTTGCGTGACGGAGATAGGTGGGAAGCACACTGATGGCCAGCGCCATTACATACATCAGTAAATAGTACCAGCGTCCGTTGGGGCCAAAAATATCGATCATGTTATATTCCAGGCCGGATTTACGTGTACCCATTCCAAACAGGTACAGGGCGAGCATGTTAAAGATCAGGTGTCCCCAATCAGCATGAATTAGTCCGTGGGAAAAAAAACGGTACACCTGCCGACGCGCAGAAGGGGGATGGAAGATCAGGTCGCCCATGATCTGCCCATTGTTAAATGCGCCCAGCGAAACCAGCGTAGTAATTACGATAATGATGAGTGTAACGGAAATTTCCATGGCTGTTTGCGTTAGCTTATGTAAGGCGAAAATAACTATTTCAGCGCTTCCAGGCTGTCCAATTTGTCCTGGTCAATTTGTTTGATCAGCGCATCCAACCCATCAAATTTCACTTCTGCACGAAGATACTTTTGTACGTACACCGTTAGTTGCTGATCATAAATAGTGGCTGAAAAATCAAAGAGGTTTACTTCAATTACCCTTTTTTTCCCATCCACCGTGGGCCTGAAGCCGATGCTCATCATGCCCTTGTACAACGGATCCTGGCCGTTTACACGCGCATAAACCGCGTAAATGCCGTTTCCAGGCGTTATTTTTTCCTCGTCATCCAACCGCAGGTTGGCAGTGGGGTAGCCAAGCTGACGGCCTAATTTGTCGCCATGGACAACCGTACCGGAGAAAAAGAAGTTGTATCCAAGTAATTTATTGGCGGTGCCGGGATCATTGTGCAGGATCGCTTCGCGGATGCGGGTTGAACTGATTGCGATATCCTCCAGCAGGTGCCTGGGTATTTCTTTCAATTCGTAGTTGTAATCGGTGCGTTTTGCCTCCAGCAGGCGGTAATCGCCCTGGCGATCGCGCCCAAAACGGTGATCATACCCGATGATAATAGTGTGTGGGTGAAATTTCTCCACCAGGAAGTTGCGGATATATTCTTCTGCCGGCTGGTTGGCAAATGCTTCTGTAAACGGCACCACCACCACGTGATCGATGCCCAGGCCTTCCAGCAAGGCAAGCCTTTCTTCCATTGTTGTCAGTAGCCGGACGCCCAATATCGTGGATGAAACCACCTTACGGGGATGCGGGTGAAAGGTAATAATCACCGTTTCCCCGTTAATAGCAGCTGCTTCTGCCTTTAAACCATCAATGATCTGGCGGTGACCACGATGCACGCCATCGAAGGTGCCGATGGTAATCACGGCATTACGAAAATGAGGTAAATGTTCTATGTCACGATGGATCTGCACGGAACAGCAAAATAAATGCGCATTATTCAATAATCCATGTAGCCTGTTCAATTATTTTTGCAGCAACTAAAGAAAGACCTATGTCGTTGTATTCAAAAAGGGGTGTTTCCGCTCAAAAAGAAGAAGTTCATGCTGCAACCCAAAAGCTGGACAAGGGTCTTTATCCAAAGTCATTTTGCAAGATATACCCGGATGTGTTGTGTGGAGATGCAGAATGGGTGAACCTGATGCATGCCGATGGAGCCGGTACCAAAAGTATCCTTGCTTACCTGTACTGGAAGGAAACGGGTGATCTGTCTGTATGGAAAGGAATTGCGCAGGATGCGATTGTGATGAACCTGGATGATCTGCTTTGTGTGGGTATTTATACCAACCTTCTTTTTTCTTCTACCATCGACCGCAATAAACGGCTGATACCGGGAGAAGTACTGGAAACCGTAATCAACGGTACCCAGGAATTTTTTGATACCATGCGCGGATTTGGCATCGATATTCATTTTATGGGCGGTGAAACCGCCGATGTGGGAGATGTGGTGCGGACGATGGCGGTAAACGGCACCATGGCCGCCCGCTGGAAAAAAGATCGCGTAATTTCCAATGAACGGATACAGCCCGGCGATGTAATTGTTGGACTGGCCGGCTTTGGCCAGGCAAGCTATGAAACAGCCTACAACAGCGGTTTGGCCAGCAATGGTCTTACCAGCGCCCGTCATGACGTGCTGGATAAAACGTATGGAACACGCTTCCCGGAATCGTTCGACACGGCGCTGGATGAACGCGTAGTGTATATCGGGCCGCATCGTATGACGGAACAGGTAGAAGAAGATGGGCAAATGCATGAAGTAGGAAAACTGTTGTTAAGTCCAACCCGCACGTTTGCACCCGTAATGAAAATTTTGCTCGAAGAGCATTTTGAGGCCATTCACGGGCTTGTGCACTGCAGCGGTGGCGGACAAACAAAATGTATGAAATACGTGCCGGATAACGTTCATATCATCAAAGACAACCTGTTTACGCCACCTGTTATCTTCCGTCTCATCCAGCAGGCCAGTGGTGCAGATGAACGGGAAATGTACCAGGTTTTTAATATGGGCACCCGGATGGAGATTTATACCAATGAAAAAGACGCCGACAAGATAATCGGCGTCTCTAAACAGTTAGGAGTGGATGCCCGGCTAATTGGGCGTGTAACGGAGCATGAGGGTCAGCAATTAACGCTCACCACACCGGGCGGCATTGTTAGTTTTTGATCAGTTTGAACACATTTGTCGCCGGCTCATTTCCATTACGAACGCTGATCATATAGGTGCCGGGTTTAAGATTGCTAACATCTACCGGCAGGGTATTTGAACCTTTTGCAAGCGTTACTTTACGGTTAGCCACCACCTGGCCGCTCACATCATATACCAGCAGGTTGCCCTCTCCAGCCTCCCTGGCATTCAGGGAAATGGTTGCTTCATTTGTTGCGGGGTTGGGATAAATGGCATTTAACTGTTCAA
Source organism: Bacteroidota bacterium (assembly GCA_048498035.1). Classification (GTDB taxonomy): domain Bacteria; phylum Bacteroidota; class Bacteroidia; order Chitinophagales; family Chitinophagaceae; genus CADEDV01. The sequence goes on from JBEHYT010000030.1 coordinate 17,812, forward strand.
AAGATTTTGGAATCTGTTTTCCTTCAACTATTACCTCTTTTCCGTCGGCCATGTCCTGCTTTTGTTTTTGCAGTAACAGCGAGGATTTGCGCGTGCCATAGCCAACTACCGTGATGGTGTCGGATGCAGCTTGTTTCTGCCTGTTTTGAACTTTGTAGCCCAGTACGGTTACTTCCTGTATTTCTTTTTTAAGTGCAAGCTTGGTGGTGATCTCTACCACACCGCCAGCGGCATCGGGGCCATATTTTTCAACGGCGCTCTGATCTTTAAAAACACTTACCTGCGCAATTTCATTGGGGGACAGTTGTTCCATGGCACGTTTTCCTGCTTCGCCGATGTAGGATTTCCCGTCAATGATAAACATAGGTTCTTCTCTTTTACGAGCGTAACCTAAAACAACAGTTGGTTCTCCTGATTCCACTTTTACATTCCGCAGTTCCACGATATGCCTGTTGCCATCGCCATCTTCTGCCGGCTTTTCGGTTACCTGAACTTTTCCGCCGGTTACACGGATCGTTTTTCCATATTTGCCTACCATCTCTTCCTGGGAAAGCTTGCGGCCGTTCACTACAAACGTATCGCGGGTGGCTTTCATGGATTGATCATTCGCAATTTTGAGGCGAATGGTGTCTGCATCCAGTGTAATAACACTTGGCTGTTTTACACGTGGTGTGTCGGTCGGTTGCTGAAGAACCAGGTTGCCTGCAGTTGATGAACCGCTGCGCTGGTGGTAAGAAAAAGCAAACAGGAACATAACCACTGCCAGCAGCGGTAATACCAGTAGTTTGCGGAGGTACTGGTACCTCGGTTGTTTAGATGAAGTAATCATGGCTATACGTCTTTTTATTTGACTTTGAAAAAATGGGGTGACAAGCGGATTGTTGGTTTGCAGCGCCTGCATCAGCAGTAGTTCTGCATAATCCCATTCCCGGTTTGGCGTGGCGGCAAAACGATCGGCCAGGAATTCATGAATGGCGCGAAGTTCTTTCCGGGCGAGATGAAAGAATGGATTGATCCAGAAAAGTACACAGGTAATTTCCATCAGGATGATGTCCAAACTATGCCGGTTACGGATATGGTACACTTCATGCCTGAATACCTGCTCACCGCCTGAAGAATCAAGCGGCAGGGAACGGTTCCAGAACAGCCAGCGGAAAAAGGAAAATGGGGTTCCCTTTGCATTGGTTGGAATAAACCAGAGGTCTTCAATTTTTTCAGCCGGATTTGAGCGGCGAAGTTTCCATACGCTGAATAGCGATAGCAGCACACGAACGAGGATAAATGCCGCGACAAGGCTATAGAGCAGAGCGACTGCGGACCATAAAGAAAATGCCGCGTTTATGCCAGGTTCTTTACCCTGTGTAAGCAGCGAAGTACGATCACTACCCACCAGCGAATAAAAAAGGCTGCTGGCGGGGTTTGCGCCATTGGGCGAAAAATACACCGGGATGTTGAGGAAGGGAACCAGTACACTTAGTAATGGTAAAAACAGGAGATAATACCTGTTGTAGCGGTGGAAACGGCTGTTGCGCAGCACAAAATGGTAATACCCATACAACAGGCCCGAGGCCAGTATCACCTGTAGCAGGTAAGAAAGCAGGGGTTTCATCGCTTCTGGTTTTGCTGTTTTTTAATTTGTTGTAACAGTTGTTCCAATTCTTCTACCGAAATATTATTTTCTTTCACAAGAAAGGAAACAACGTTGCTGAAGGAGCCTTCAAAATATCCTTTCACCAATTGTTTCATGCTTCGCTTGGAATATTCATCCTTGCTCACCAATGCGTAATACTGGTGCAGGCGACCTATATTATGAACGCCAACAAATTCCTTCTCAGAAAGGATTTTTAGCAGCGTTGCCACTGTATTTTGATGCGGACGAGGTGTGGGCATCTGCTCTACTATCTCACGTAACAATCCTTTACCCAGTTTCCAAACAGCCTGCATCACCTGTTCCTCGGCTTTCGTTAGTACTTTCATGATTTTGATTTACAAATCGAATGTAAAACTAAAAACTTAGTTGTCCAACTAATTTTTTAGTTATTTAAAAAAAACGGGCTGAACGCCTGATTTTCATTTATTTTGCAACAAAGCACTGGAGATGGCAGAACCGATTATTGAACTCAGCAACGCGAATATTTACCAGGGAGGCAGTTTGGTACTGCAGGATGTGACCCTGACTGTAAACAAGGGTGAGTTTGTGTACCTTGTAGGAAAGACCGGTACCGGCAAATCAAGCCTGTTGAAAACCCTGTACGGTGAGCTTCCGCTTACAGAGGGAAATGGCATGGTGGCTGGTTTTCAATTACGTGGACTGGATTGGAAAAAAGTGCCCTACCTGCGTCGCAACCTGGGCGTGGTGTTCCAGGATTTTCAGTTGCTGACCGACCGGAACGTGAATGATAACCTGAAGTTTGTATTGAAGGCAACGGGCTGGACAGACGACAAGCTTATCACTGAAAAAATTGCGGATGTATTGGAAAAAGTGGGCCTGAAGGCCAAAGGGTTTAAATATCCATTTGAATTGAGCGGTGGAGAGCAGCAGCGGATCGACATTGCGCGGGCGCTGTTAAACTCGCCGAAGTTGATACTGGCGGATGAGCCTACCGGCAACCTGGATCCTGAAACTTCAGATGAGATCATGAATCTCCTGTTCCACATCTGTAAAGACTATAATACTACGATCCTTATGGCATCCCACGATTATATCGTGGTGCAAAAATTCCCGGCGCGTATGATCCGTACGGAACGTGGCCGTGTGCTTGACAATGCTACCATAACCATTGAGTAAGGCGGCAGGTATTTTTCTCGATATCGTAGGTATCTCCCAATAATCGTTTGCGAAGACGTATCTCTTCTCCTGTAAAGGGTTGGTGATAGAGTTGTGCAATGATAGACGCAAATGCAGTTGCCGTTTCTCCAAAATGACAGGCCGGTTCAAGCCCTGTTCCTTTTACCATGGGTTCATTTACCAGGCAATGCCGACCCTCGAACAACGCATGTAATAATTTCAGCCGGATGCCGGTTATTCCCTTATTAAAACAAGGCAGCACATTAATATGTGCCTTTCGCACCAGGTCGTTCATTTCCGTTTCTGTGGGATCTGCCACCAGGCAGGTATGCTGGCATAAATGCGCCAGTTTTTGTAACCGGCGCGACGGCTTTTTTCCTGCGATCACAAAAGGTTTGCGCACTTTTGTAAATACTTCACGCAGCAGCCATACTGCTGCTTTTTCATTTTCCGGAACGGACAAATTCCCGTGATACAGGCAAAGATTTCCCATGCCTTCTTCTGACGTTACGGTTTGCCAGCTGGGAAACGTAGGAAGGAAGCGCGTATTGGCCAGGTGATAGCGATCATGCAGTACGCGAATATCTTCTTTTGAGACGCACGCATAGGTGCAGGACTGTGGCAGATGCGCCGTGTAATGACGGATCAGCCGGCTTTCATTGAGAAAAAACAACTTTTTTAACAGTGAATGTTCTGATCGCGCCAGTTCGCGGTAGTATGCACTTTCTTCATTGTGCATTCTTACCACCACTTTCCTGTTGCTGATATCTAACTGCGAAAGAATGCCTGTGCAATGCAATCCTTCCAATAAAATAGGGTGATTGTCTTTGGATAGATTCCGGATCAATTCTTCATTAATACGCGATGCGATGATATATGGCACGCGGGCCGAGAGCCCACGTGAACCGGTTTTGCGTTCATACACATTGATCGTTTCACAAAACTGGTTCAATTCATTGGGAGTACCGCGATCATTATAGGAGAAATAATGCAGGTGAATGCCGATATCCATTTTCTTCAGCATCATGATCCTGTTCATCATATCAATGGCGCCGCCATAATCAGCAGGCCAGGGTACATCCAGGCAAACGATATGCAATTCCCGTCTTATCACGCCAAAATGGATTGATAAAACGAAAGCAATTTCTTTTCCTCTTCCTGCCAGTTCCATTTCACTCTTGCCTGCATACAGTTATCCCTCAATTTTGTGTAGATAACAGTATTTTCCAATAAATTGTTCAGACAAGATGCAATTAATTCAGGGTCAAGGTCTTTTATCAGGATAGCGACCTCGGTTTCGTTGTTGATCTTTTGATATTCCGGGTAGTCCATACACAATTGCGGCAGCCCGGCATGGATATAGTCGAAGAATTTATTGGGCAAAGCGAGATATTGATTCAACCCCTCATTTTCCGCCACCGCAACACCAATATACGCTTGCAGGGATACGTTCCACAACGCATCCGGTTCCAGCATTCCCCTTAATTCAATTTTATCGCTCACCCCATAGCGGTTGATCAGTTCTTTTAATTGCGGCATAAAATTCCCATCGCCACAAACAACCAGCCGCGCATTTACCTTTTGCATGGCAGGTACCAGGAATTCAAAAGCGCGGGCTTCGTTCACTGCGCCGGAATAGAGCAGAAAATGCTCCTGTTTTTCCAAATCGCTAAACGGCCGCAGCCTGCTTACATTGCGAATCGTTTTGTAATTGACTCCATATCTCCGGTTAAATTCTGCGGCGATGCTGTCGCTTACCGTATATCCATTTGTAAAGCGCGGCACATACGTCTTTTCAATTCGAGTCCAGGCCTTTTTTATCGCGGGGCGCGTGGCAACTTCTTTTAACTCTGTAAATAATTCATGCGCATCATACACACGTGGAATTTTTTTGATTCGCGAGATCCAGTAGCAGGGTGCGATCGTGTCCAGGTCGATGGCGCAGATGGCCTGCATTTTGCAAAAGAGCAGATACCAGAATAACCGGAAATTATATTCGGCGTAAAAGAGTTTTCCTTTTTCAAACCAGCAGTTCAGTCGCTTTTGCCGGTAGGGCTGTTGCCGCAGTGGTAACGATTTTTTTTGCCTTCTTCCCACCAGCACCACCTCATATCCATTTGTTGCCAGCGAGGTGCAGATACGGTTCATCCGCTGGTCGTACGTCAGGTCGTTGGTTACTGTAAAAAAAATTGTTTTCAAACTGCCTGTTTAAAACATAAATAACGCCGTGAAATAATGGGGACAAACGGCCATTGCGGCAAATATACGCTGTTCGCCAGCGGAATTACCTGCGGCCGGGGCATAAAAAAACCGGTAGCTTCATTGATGCTACCGGCTCTGTTGAGAACGGATCGTTTCCCTTAATTTCCTCCCATGTTCATACCATCCATGCCGCTGTTGTCATTTGAACGCATGTTCTTGCGTTTAAACAAGGTGGCATCAAATTTTCCAAAGCGCCAGTTCAGGTTAATACGCACCACCTGCGGATCCCGGCGGCGGAAAACATCCTGGTCGAAGAAACTGGACTCAGAGTGTACATCATACCGTCTTGTCCGGAAGATATCATTCATATTTACAGAAATGGATGCCGCGCGATTCTTCAGGAATTCATATCGCAGCGCAATATCCACACCATAATTCGGTCGTACATAACCCTGCGCTGCAGAGCTGGCGCCGCCAAACATGCCGCCCATGCCGCGTCCGCCACCACCGCCACTGCCACCGGGAGGTAAAACAGTTTTGGACTGGTAGTCGCCAGACAATTGCACCGTGAAGTTTTTCGGCAGCTTGAAATTGTTATTGATCTTGACAAAAAAGCTCGTGAGGCTGGGTTGATCCTGCTCACCCGGGATGCTGATCTTTACATCAGAATTATACAGGTTGAAGTTGGGCGTAAACTCCCACCATTTTGCCAAATTAAAGCGTGATGTAAGTTCAAGACCTGTTACATAACTCGAATTGGCGTTGATGTAGGAGGTCAGGATCACTTCATCCGGTCCGCTGTTGTCAGATGTCTGGTACCGAGTGATCAGGTCGTTGGTATGTTTGTAATACAACGATGCCAGGAAATTGCCCTTGTTCTTAAAGGTTTTTTCATAAGACAACTCAAAGGAATTGGTGAATTCCGGTTTCAGGCCAGGATTACCCTTGCTGGGATTCAGTTTGTCGGATGAATCCGTAAAAGGTGTCAACTGCCAGAAGTTCGGGCGGTTGATCCGGCGACTGTAATTGAGTTGAAGGCTCTGTGTTTCGCCCAGCTTTTCCGAAAGGAAAACGCTTGGGAACAGGCTAACGGGGAAATTGATCTTAAACACATCTCCCGTAGAAGGCGTTTTTCCTTCGTAGTTGGAGCTTTCTGCACGCAATCCCAGTTGGTATCCAAAGTTTTTCAACTGGTTGGAATAGGTGGCATACGCAGCATACACCTGGTCGTTGCTGGAATAGTCAGACTGGGACGAGGGTTGCAGGATGTAATGTCCGCTGCCATCATCCAGGAAAAATGCATTGGTGCTGTTGGTTTTGCGGAATTGTCCGCGAACACCCATTTCAATTTTACTTTTTTCAGTGATCGGGTCTACAAAATCCGATTGTACTACCAGGTTTTGGTTGTTGCCATTGATCTGTTGTTGTTGGCGATAAATGCTTTTCAGTACATCCTGGTCGTTGTAGCTGTTGGTACTAATAAAGCTGGTGTTGTTGTTCTTGCTCCGGTTATAGGTTGCATCGGCCGTTAATTCCCGACCTGCTTTCGGGAAATTGTGTTTGTAACTCAACGTTGTTCCCAGGTTACGAAAGTTTCCTTTTGTAGAGGATTCCCGGTAGTCCCGTGCATTGATCGCAGTGGGGTAGAGGGAATCGTATTCTATATCGCTGGTGGTATTGGGTTTGAAAGATCCACGCACAAAATTGCCGCTCAGCGAAAGTGTATTCCGGTTGTTGATGAAATAGTCAACACCTGCACGTGCAAATCCAAACGCGCCATTTTGTACAGAACGGTCGGTTTGCAGGATGTCTACCTCTGGTGTGGTATAGAAATTATGCCGGTCGGTAGTGCCATTGCTGATGGATTTGCGCTGGTTGTACATACCACTTGCAAAAACATTCAGTTTTTGGCCGCGCATATTGATATCGCCACCAACGCCCACTTTGGCGCGGGAGTCGATGTTGGCGCGGATATTACCATTATATCCAACTTTCTTTTCTTTCTTCAGCACAATGTTCAGGATGCCTGCTGTTCCGCCGGAGGCGTCAAATTTTGCAGATGGATTGGTGATCAGTTCCACGCTCTGGATGGCATCTGCCGGGATCTGGTCGAGTGTAAGATTAGTAGGGCGACCATCTACAAACAATTGCGGTGCATTGTTCCGCATCGTTACATTCCCGTCAATGTCCACGTTGAGCGATGGCACATTCCGCATCACATCCACTGCTGTTCCGCCTGCTGAAGTAATATTTTTATCTACGTTAAATACTTTCCGGTCGATGCCCAGTTGCAGCCCGGGTTTGGAGGCAGAAACAGTTACGCCGCCCAGCACTTTTTCTTCAACATCAATTTTGATATTGCCCAGGTCTTTATCCAGTGCGCTGAGCATGGCGCTCATATCCGTATTACCGCCCTGGCCTGGCATTTTCAGATCGAACGACACGTTCTGTTCGTAGTCTTTAAATCCAACTACGGTGATTTTAAGTTTGGAAGAACCGAAAGCGGCCACGTTTTCGAGGCTAAATTCGCCGTTGGAACGGGTGATCATCCCGGCTACGACGGTTTCTTTCCGTTTTTTGCTGGCAGAATCCATCCGGAACTGCAGCAATTGCACAGATGCATATTCGATGGGTTTGCCATTTTGATCAACTACTTTTCCATAAAACCTGCCAGTGGGCATCTGTCCATTTCCCCTGCCTGCGCCCCGTCCGGGTTGCTGTGCAAAAGCCGCAAAAGCCAGGAATAAGAGGGCCAGCGCGAGAGATCCTTTTCTCATATTCTATTAAGTTTGGTCATTAGACGCGCAAAGGTCTGCTAACTTGCTCGGAAAGAGGCGATAAATATGTGAAAGTGTGCTAAAACGGTACCAGTGGGCAGGAATTATCGATGAACTCCTATTAGCTGGTAAGAACGGCAAGTGCAAATTGCAGGGCGCCAACCAGCAAACCGATAAAAAAGCCGATCCATGCCGCCTTGTGGAATTGGGGCCTCAGCCGCCGCCCGATCTCCCGGGCGGTTTCGGGAGTAGAAAAACGCTGCTGAATGGCGGCAGTTGGGTCAAACTGCCGGTAAAAACCACCGGCAAATTGCCGCATCATTTCCGGGAAAAGGGCTGTTAGCTCCCGGATAAACAGTTCTTTTAGCGACTGGATCGTTTTTTCGCCCAGGAATGGCGCCACGTAAGGCAGGTCTTTCACGAGTCGTACCCGGAAAAATTCATCCAGTTGGCCCTCAATCAGCGGCATTACCTGTTGGAGGTTGGCCGGGTTGCTGATTTTATCCTGCAGCCATTCCACGGGAAAAGATTGTTGCAGGGAGGTGCCTAATTGCGCTGCCAACCGGTTTTGTTGCCGGAAAAAAAATCCGTGCATCCGGATGCCGGCAATGCGTTTTGGCGTTGTGGGATGGAAGAGCAGCCACGCCAGTGCCTGAACCGTGAACCAGCCGGTAAATGCAGTGAGAATGGGTATGAGGAAAAGCCAATAGTTCATCGGGATCTTAAAAAAATCGTCCCGGCCGGGGGCCAGGACGGAGACTTAAGAAGGGTGGATGACCGGGTTCGAACCGGCGACCCTCAGAACCACAATCTGATGCTCTAACCAACTGAGCTACAACCACCATTTTTTAGGAATGCAAAGATAGGGAAATATTTAATAAAAAAGAACACGCCGGTACCGCCCGGCAACCGTTAATCCTGTATAACAGCCTCTTTATAAACGTGCTGTTAAAACGATCCAAAAGCACGAAATCCATCGTTTTTGCGTTATTTTTGAAGATGCTTAAAGCATATAAATACCTGACAGATATGAAAAGACTCCCGATTGTCGTGATGTTCGCTTTGACAGGTTCCATTCTGGCCTTCCGATCCATTGGAAATCCCGTTAACGCCCATGAAAACGCAAACCCTCCCGGAAAATATGAGCAGATACTGAAGCTGGTAGGACAACTGATGACTGAAGGACACTACAGTCCGCAGGATATCAACAATGCATTTTCGGAAAAAGTATTTAAAAAATATATTGGAGACCTGGACCCGGAAAAGAATATTTTCCTTGCTGCCGACATGAAACAATTGTCGAAGAAATACGAGGATAAGATTGATGATGAGATCAACGGCGCGCCTGTTGAATCATTTCTCGAGAGCGGAAAAGTTTTTAACCAGCGAATGGAAGAGGCGGATGCTATTTGCAAGACAATTTTGGCGAAGCCTTTTGATTTTACCATTGATGAATCGGTGAATGCAGATCCGGACAAACTGGATTTTCCATCAACTGACGCAGAGCGGAAGGAGAGGTGGAGAAAGAAATTGAAATTTATGGTGCTGGAGCGCTATGCCGAAGCGCTGGATCTGAGGGCCAAGAATAAAGGCAAAGCCAATTTTGTAGTGAAATCAGATGCCGACCTGGAGAAAGAAGCGCGGGAAAAGGTACTGCGCCTGATGGACAGGACGTTTGAACGTTTCCGCTTTAAATTTTCAGACGACGATAAATTTGATCTCTTCGTGAATGCGATTACCACTACGATGGATCCGCATTCGGAATTCTTCCCGCCTGTAGATAAACGCTATTTTGACGAAGAAATGAGTGGCCGCTTCTTTGGTATCGGCGCCTCGCTGCAATATGATGACGGCAATATTAAAGTGGCTACAATTCTTACCGGAAGCCCGGCCTATAAATCCGGTGAATTGCAGCCGGGTGATATTATCCAAAAAGTGGCAGAGGGAAAAGCGGAGCCTACAGACCTTACGGGTTTTGTAGTAACGGATGCGGTAAAACTGATCCGCGGTAAAAAGGGAACAGAAGTGCGGTTAACGGTTAAGAAGGTAGATGGCACCGTAAAAGTGATTTCGCTGATCCGTGATGAAATTGTGCAGGACGAGACTTTTGCACGAAGTGCTGTGGTGGAAGAAAATGGCAGCAAGATCGGTTACATTTTCCTGCCTGAATTTTATGCTGATTTTGAGCATCCTGACGGCGCCCGTTGTTATGTGGACGTAGCAAAGGAGATCATCAAGTTGAAAGAGCAGAAAGTAGATGGTATTGTGATGGATCTTCGGAATAATGGCGGCGGTTCATTGTATGATGTGGTGCAGATGGCCGGACTGTTTATTGAAGATGGCCCGATTGTGCAGGTGAAAGATCGTGAAAATAACCCGACGGTATTAAAGGATAAGGATCGTTCTGTATTGTATAATGGTCCGCTGGCGGTAATGGTAAATGAATTCAGTGCTTCGGCATCAGAGATATTTGCTGCGGCCATACAGGATTATGGACGGGGTGTAATCATCGGAAGTACGTCTACCTATGGAAAAGGAACGGTACAACGTAATATCGGGCTGGATCCGAAAACAGGTTTTTCTTCTTCCAATTCTGACCTCGGCACTGTGAAACTGACGCTGCAGAAATTCTATCGTATCAATGGCGGTTCTACCCAATTGAAGGGTGTAAGTTCAGATGTGGTATTGCCCGACAACCTGGAATACCTGAAGCTGCGTGAAAAAGATGATGCCGATGCATTGCCCTGGGATGAGATCAATAAATCCCCGTATTCTACCTGGAATTACGGTTATGACTTGAATGTTGTAAAACAGATCGCCAACCAGCGTGTTGACAACGATACTGTATTCCAGTTGATCAAGCAAAATACAGAGTGGCTGGATAAGCACAACGACAAAGATTATTCACTTAATCTCACAGAATACCAGAAAGACCAGGAAGCGGTTCGCAACACATACGCGCAGATGGATCGTTTGCTGAAGTTGAAATCGGATCTGAATGTATCGCCATTGAATGGCGAAGAAAACCGTTGGGCAAATGATAAGGCTAAGCAGGAACGGTTCAACCTGTGGTTGAAATCACTGCGGAAAGATATTTATCTCGACCAGGCCGTGAAAGTGGTGGATGACATGATCAACCAGCAAAACCTGGCCAAGGCCAAACAAACGGATGATGCGCCCAAGAAGGCATTCTAAACTATGACCATATTGAATTGAAAAGGGCCGGAACAACCGGCCCTTTTTTAATAGCTTTTAATAGCGTTCCTTCAGGATGCGGAGGTGATGATATACATGGCCTGCCATGGTAAAACCAACCGCCCTTACCTGCATTGATCGGTTATTGGCAACTCCCGCGGTTTCCAGTTGTTCTTCATCAAAGGATGAAAACATAATCTCATTGGCAGCTCTTACCAGCCTGAATTCTTCCAGTAATTCTTCCCAGGTACGGGTGCTGGCTTTCGAGTGATCAGCATAGCTGTTTTCATCAAACGATGGTAAGGAGGTGGCGTCTTTGCGGGCAAAGCAAAGGGCGCGGTAGGCAAAAATGCGCTCGGCATCCAGCAGGTGTTGCACTACTTCGCGGATCGTCCATTTTTCGGGGGCATACCGGTGATCCCGTTTTTCTTCAGGCAAAGCCTGCAACCACTCCAGGATATCTTTTCCACTGCTGGCCAGAACGGCTGAAACATCTTCTCCGGGCGCCTGGTTGATATAAACATGAAAATGATCGGGAACCTGTGCAAGATCGGGGCGTGGCATAAGCATTGTTTTTTGTCAGGAATAAATGCAAGTTAGCAGGAATTTTCTTTTCCCGGCACAGGCATTTAACGGGATAGTTGCTCCTGGAATTTCTCCAGGAAACGGGCCACATGCAAACCATCCGCAAGACCATGGTGCACATGTACGGCTACAGGCATCATTTGTTTATTCCCATCTGTGGTCATTTTCCCAAATGTTATTTTGGGGCAACTGTCGGGAAATGAAAAACTGCGGGCGTGTGAAATGCTGGTGAAGTTGATCCAGGGAATAGAGGAATAATGAATTACATTTTGCCCGGATACGGACGGCACCAGGCCGGTACTGCTTTGTACACGTTCAACTTCTTTTTTTGCCTCCACGGCAAATTGCGCAAAATCCGGGTGATAATCCATGTAGGCAAACCCAAATGTTTCATCGGGACGGTTGATGGTGGGTGAGGCGTGCACCTCGTTGAACAACCAGACTTCTCCATCCATAATGCGATAGCGAAATCCTTCGATGCTGTTGGCCGCTACCAGTGAAGCATGGAGATAATACAGGAAAAAAGAAAGATTTCGATCCCTGCATTCCTGGTAGGCTCTTGTGCAATCCACCGTTGTGCAAATACCGAAGAATGGTTCTTCAAATTTGCTGAAGAATTTAAAATGATCTTTTCTTGGCCAGGTATTTATGTCGATGCGTTCTTTCATGCGGATAAAAGGGGAAGAATGTCGAGGATGGTGTTGATGGTGGAAAACTGCGGATGCTCTACCGGTTGTTCCACTTTTTCATGCGCCCAGGTGGTATGATAAGGAATGTGGATGGCATGTGCACCCATTGCCAATACCGGAAGGATATCTGATTTTATTGAATTGCCCAGCATCAGGAAATTTGCCGGGTCGATATCGAGGTGCTGTACGAGTTTGCGATAATCGGCTTCCGTTTTATCACTCATTATTTCTACGTGGTGAAAATAATGTTCAATTCCTGATTTCCGGAGTTTGCGTTCCTGGTCGAGCAAATCACCCTTGGTAGCCACTACCAGCCGGTAGCGGTCTTTTAATGTATCGAGTACTTCAGTAACGCCATCCAGCAATTCAATCGGCCGTGCCAGCAGGTCTTTGCCGTAATTGATGATCTTTTCGATAGCTGCGTTTGGGATCTGGTGATCAGAAACCTGCAACGCAGTCTCTATCATGGAAAGCATAAAGCCTTTGATGCCGTAGCCGTAGAGCGAAAGGTTTTGGATTTCGATGCGGAACAATTCTTTTGCCGTGGTATGTTGTGGAAGATAATCTTCCATTAGCTCACAGAATTTCCGTTCCGTTTCCTGGAAATAAGGTTCATTTACCCAAAGGGTATCATCTGCGTCAAACGCAATCACTTCAATCTTGTTCATATTGCAAAGGTAGTTTCCGAATGATAAACCGGCCCGGCTTTTTCAGATGGGGCGCAGTCGCCAGGTAGCCTGCATTTTACCTGCTTTTTTCAACTGGCCGAGTTTTTCATCATTGATATGCGCGAGAAATTGCGGAAATGAGCTTAATGTTTTCGGATCGATTTCAGAAACCCTGTCAATTTCAAAACCATTTTCACGAAAAAAAATCGCCGCCGATTCAAAGCTGGCAAATTTTTTCTCCTCCACGTTGTGTGCCGCCAGGAACTGGCTGGCGCGCGCGTCCAGGTAAAGAGAGGCCAGTGTTGCTTCTTTTCGGATATAGATATCGGCCGTGATCCAATAACCGCCGCGTTCAGACAGCAATTGATGAATATTACGGCAGAGCGTTCGTTTTTCTTCGTCGTCCAGGTACATCAGCAATCCTTCATTCACAATCGCCAGCGGCCCGCCCGGAAAATGCGATGCAAGGGAAAATAATTCCTGTTGATCCAACGCATTCAGCGGCTGGATTTCGAGCGTACCAGGTGAAGCTGTTGCAGGCTGAAGTCTTTTTACAAATTCTTTTTTGATATCGATAATATATGGCAGGTCAGTATCAATATAATACACCGGGCGTTGGGATGTGATGGCAAGTCCGCGAAAATTAAGTCCGGATGCCAGTTCCAGGATATTTTCCACAGGTACATCTTCCAGCAGCTGGTCAATACTGCGATAGCGATTTTCAAAATGCATCACACGTGCCCAGGCAATACCGCTGTTTTCCGGGCGAATGTGCAGGGGATCCGGTTGATCCTGCAACAGCGCCGCTGCTTCACGTGCAAATGGGATGGTGGTTAATCCTTTTGCCTTCAGCAATGAGATGGCTGATGGACTGATGCTTTCATAATTGCGAAGTTGATCCGTCATACCGGCAAAGGTACCAACGCCGTGCCGTTTTTCCCACTCAGGCGATGGTAATACTATTATCCAGGTACACGTCCTGTATAGCGTTCAAAATGGCCACGCCTTCATTCATCGGACGTTGAAACGCCTTGCGGCCGCTGATAAGTCCCATGCCTCCAGCGCGTTTATTGATAACTGCTGTGGTAACGGCTTCTGCCATATCGCCTGCGCCGGATGAAGCGCCGCCGGAATTGATCAATCCTGCGCGGCCCATATAACAATTGGCTACCTGGTAGCGGCAAAGATCAATCGGGTGGTCGGTGGTAAGATCCGTGTAAATGCGTGGATCATTTTTGCCGTAGGCAGATTCCTTGCTGTTTAGCGCAAGATAGCCGCCATTATTTTCCGGTAATTTTTGTTTGATGATGTCTGCTTCAATTGTAACGCCCAGGTGGTTGGCCTGCCCGGTAAGATCGGCAGAAACATGGTAGTCTACGCCGTCTTTCTTAAACGCGGGATTTCGTAAATAGCACCAGAGAATGGTGGCCATGCCCAGTTCATGTGCCATTTCAAATGCTTTTGACACTTCCTGTATCTGGCGCGTGGATTCTTCACTGCCAAAATAAATAGTGGCGCCCACGGCGGCTGCACCCAGGTTCCAACTGGCTTTAACAGACGCAAACATAATCTGGTCGAATTTATTGGGGTAGGTGAGAAATTCATTGTGATTGATCTTTACAATGAATGGAATCTTGTGCGCATATTTTCTCGCCATAAGGCCAAGTCCGCCAAAAGTGGTCGCAACAGCATTGCAGCCTCCTTCCATGGCCAGCCGGATGATATTTTCCGGGTCAAAATAGATCGGGTTTTTGGCAAATGAAGCGCCGCCGCTGTGTTCAATGCCCTGGTCTACCGGCAGGATGGACAAATACCCCGTATTGGCCAGCCGGCCATGCATATACAGTTGCTGCAGGTTGCGCAACACCTGCGGGTGCCGGTCGCTATTGCTCCAGATCCGGTCTACAAAATCAGGTCCGGGCAGGTGCAACTGGTCTTTTGAAATGGTTTTTGACTCGTGTTCGAGGAGATAGCCGGCTTTGTCGCCAAGCAGGTCAATAATAGATTTTGCAGGCATAGATCAGGGTTGATAAATGAACTAACAACTGTTCGCAAATATACAGAAGTCTGTCCATCTTCAAAACCCATTTAGCCTGGCAAAAACAAAGGCCGTCTCTATTGGAAGACGGCCTTGTTTATATGCAGTTGCTGATCGATCAGGCGTTGCGGTTAACGCAATTCAGGTCGTTAAACGCCACTTCCAGTCGCTTGATAAATGCTTCTTCGCCTTTGCGCAGCCAAACGCGCGGATCGTAGTATTTCTTATTTGGCTTATCGTCTCCTTCGGGGTTACCCAGTTGGCCCTGGAGATAACCTTCGTGTTTTTTGTAATTGTCCAGCACACCTTCCCAGAACGCCCACTGCAGATCAGTATCGATATTCATTTTGATGGCGCCATAAGAGATTGCTTCACGGATCTGCTCCTGAGGTGAGCCGCTGCCGCCGTGGAATACAAAGTAAACAGGCTTTTCGCCGGTTTTAAATTCTTTCTGGATGTATTGCTGGCTATTGTGCAGGATCTCTGGTCGCAGCGAAACGTTGCCGGGTTTATATACACCGTGTACGTTACCGAAAGCCGCAGCTACCGTGAAGAGTTCGCCCACTTTTCCGAGTTCCCGGTACGCATACGCTACATCTTCCGGCTGGGTATAGAGTTTTGAATTCTCAACATCTGTATTATCCACACCGTCTTCTTCACCACCGGTTACGCCCAGTTCAATTTCGATACCCATGCCCAGCGGCTTCATTCGCTTGAAAAACTCAACGGAAGTATGGATATTCTCTTCAATGGGTTCTTCACTCAGGTCCAGCATGTGTGAACTGAACAGTGGTTGTTTTTTTTCGTTGAAATAGGTTTCTCCCGCGTCAATCAGTCCGCTGATCCAGGGCAGCCATTTTTTGGCCGCATGGTCAGTATGTAATACAACGGGCACGCCGTAGTATTTTGCAACATTGTGAATATGCAGCGCGCCGGAGATGGCGCCGGAAATATTACCCTGCAGCTGATCGTTGGGCATGCCTTTACCGGCGATAAATTGTGCGCCGCCGTTTGAAAACTGGATAATAACCGGGGAATTGACTTTTGCGGCGGTTTCCAGGGTGGCATTGATCGTGTTAGTGCCAATGGTATTTACGGCAGGAAGTGCAAACTGGTTGTCTTTGGCATCCTGGTAAAGCGCGTGCAGTTCTTCGCCAAACAGCACACCGGATCTGTACTTTTTCATGAAGCTGAATCCTTTTTGAGGTGATTAAATGTAGCAGGCAATCACTTAGCGCCGCTAATATAGAGAATAGCTGACAGATAACGCCGAAATCTTCGGGGAAATGAAAATGTGAATAACTGTTAGTTAGCGTTCTTTACCGAGGTTTTTTTGTACCAGCAGCAAATTTTTCCGTAACGTTTGTTTGAGGTGCGTTTTCACTACATCTCCCATAGAGCGGCAACGTGCATACTGGTTGCTATGCATAAATGCGCCCAGTTCCTGTTTTAGCTGCGCAACTTTTTCAGGTACTGATATTTCATCTTTTGTCATGATGTCCAGCAACTCTTTGATCCGGTAGCGGGATGAGGCAAGGCGGAAGGTGATGAGGGTGCGTTCTTCGGCCTGGTATTGCGCCATCGATTCGCGGTTGAGGTGGTTGAGGCACAAATCCACGAAGGCATTGTTCTCCTTGAAAAATTGTGGCAGGTAGAGGTTCTTACGTCCTTCATAAGATTGCTGGTCGAAATCAATACAACGAATGCGATATTGATAATCTTCCACATCGGGTGTAATATCTACCACGAAATTATAACTGCGCATATCGCCCAGGAGGCGAACAAAACAGCGCTCATTAAATTTGACGAATTCTTTTGCCAGCCGTATACGATTGGTTTCAGGCGCGTGCATCATCTGGCGGATAAATGTATCGCCCGGTATACCGGGAATATGTTCTTCAACAAGAGTATTGTCATCTGTAAAAAACGTCATCCGGTTGGGAGAAAGCAGGTGTTCCAGTTCCAATCCGTAGATCCGCGAGGCATCCGCTATTTTGATATAATAGTGATCATAATTGTCGTTGTATTTATTTACGATACGGATCCGGAAGGGATGGGAGTTGCCAAAGGTGCAATAGTCTACACGCGCTACATCCAGGTGATTGGCAAAACTGAAATCACCTTCCGTTTTCAGGATGGCATAGGTTTTTACCAGGCCGTCACGGATATGATCCCATTCGCGACTGTCGTAGGAGGTTTTTTCCCACAGGGTTTCATTCCCGTTTTTGTCAAGAATGGGGGTAGACCAGGTAAAATGCATTAGATCTTCGTAGCGGATGGGCAGCTTCACCTCCCGGCCGTTGGAACGCAGGTAGTGCCGGAAATCGCTGTTGACCGGGTACATGGGTTTTTTACGGGAAGGCCTGTCCAATTGGGTTGTCATATCGTGCTATTTTCCTGCGCGGATCTGTTGATTCAGCATTTCGAAATAAGCCGGGCTGTGCAGTAGCCGGCTTCCGTACCAGCTAAACAATTCGCCGTCTACAAGATACGCCGGGTAATTGATTCCCTGCCGGCGAAGTTCGGTGATATGTTTATTGGCGAAGGGAAAAGGTTCAGAAGAAAGTAAGAGGCAATCCGGTTGGGCGTGTTTGAGATCATCTATTGTAATAACGGGATAACGTGTTTTATCGGCAAATACATTTTGCATACCTGCTTCCTGCAGCAGCGCGTGAATAAAAGTATCATGTCCAACGGTCATATAAGGTTCCCGCCAGATGAGGTAGGCAACACGTAGTGGGTGTGTGGGGCGTTGCATGGCAGCAAAACGGAGGCGGATATTGTCGGCCAGTTCTTTTGCATGTTGATCGGTGCCGGTAATGGAACCAACTTGTAGTATCATATCCAGCGCGGTGGCCAGGTTGGATATATCGCTGGTCCATACGGGTGCAAGTTGCCGGAGTGCGTTTACCTGTTCCTGTACGTTTTCTTCACGGTTGGCGAGGATGAGTTGAGGGTTTAGTTTGGCAACGCGGTTGATGTCTACCTGTTTGGTGCCGCCTACACGTGGTTTAGTCCGGAACCATTCGGCAGGATGGATGCAAAAGCGTGTGATACCTGCTACATCCACACCGAGGTGATAAAGCAGTTCGGTTTGTGAGGGAACGATAGAAACGATCCGCAGGGGCGGATTTGTGATGGTGATGGTGAAGCCGCACTGATCGCTGAACTGGCGCATGGGTAAAAGTAAAACGATTTGGTGATGATCGTCGGCGTTACTTATTTAATATTGATGTTTTTTAAATTATATAACTGATTCATTGATGTTGAAGCGTGATTCTTTTGTTAAGTGAAAATACTTATTTGAGAAAAAAAGAAAAGAGAATTTTTGGAAGGTAGTTTCGGAGTTTTCTACATTCATACTGACCTTATCCGGGCACAAATGCCTGCTTAGAGAAAATTTGAACCACTCCGCCAACCAACTAAACCTTGTCCGTAGTGGGCGTTTCTTCGTGATTTGTATATGCACACTGCTCGCCTGTAGCCGCCTGGCTGCACAGGGTCATCTTGATTCCCTTTTTGGCAAACTGGACCCGCAAAAATGGGTAGCTGCTATTGGTAAAAAGGCTGACCGCCTCCAGGAAAAAATCATTCACAAAACAACCGCAACGCTGAACCGCCTGGAACGCCAGGAGGAGAAAGCATTGAAAAAAATGCTGTCGTCAAAGGATTCAGTAGCGGCACGGCAACAACTGGCTACGCTGCATTCGAAATATGAAGCGATGCGGCAGGGATTGAAAAACCCGGTAGCAACAGCCGGTGGTAATTATATTCCAAAATTAGACAGTCTTCAAACAGCGTTGAAATTTCTTGACGGTTCCGCAGTAAGTGAACAGGCCAAAGCAGCGCTGGCAAAAGCTAACTTGCTGCAGGGACAGTTTAACCAGGCTGAAGTGGTGCGAGGTTTCATTACAGAGCGGCGACAGTGGCTGAAAGAGCGACTAATGAACCTGGGTATGCTGAAGCAACTAAAAAGCATCAACAAATCAGTTTACTACTACAGCGCACAACTCAACGAATACAAATCAATGTTGCACGACTCCAAAAAGATGGAGCGAAAGGCGCTGGAACTGCTGGCAAAGACAAAGCTGTTCAAGGATTTTATGGCTAAACATAGCCAGTTGGCGGGGATGTTTCGGCTGCCGGGTGCTGATGGCACACCGCTTACGATGGCGAGCCTGGCAGGTTTGCAAACGCGGGCGCAGGTAAATGCGATGATCCAGCAGCAGGTGGCAGCCGGTGGCCCGGGCGCAGCACAGCAGGTGCGGCAAAACCTGCAACAGGCGCAGGCGCAACTCACGGCATTAAAGGATAAAGTACTGAAGGGCGGTGGCAGCAGCAGTAGTGATGAACTACCTGATTTTAAACCCAACGGTCAAAAGACAAAATCATTCTGGAAACGAATGGAGTTGGGTACCAATATCCAGTCGCAGAAGGCGACGGCTTTTTTCCCGGTTACCAGTGATATCGGATTATCGGCAGGCTATAAACTGAATGATAAAAGCATCATTGGTATTGGCGCAAGCATGAAGATGGGCTGGGGGCGTGGCTGGCGGGATATTACGGTAACGGCGGAAGGGGTGGGAGTGCGAAGTTTTATTGATTATAAGATCAAAGGCGGCTGGTGGCTGAGTGGTGGGTATGAGCTGAACTATCGCAGTCGTATCAACCATGTGGCGCAACTGGAGGACTTCAGTGCCTGGCAGCGGAGTGGGTTACTGGGCGTGAGTAAGGTGGTGAATGTAAAAAGTAAATTTTTCAAGAAAACGAAACTGCAATTGCTGTGGGACCTGCTGAGTTACGACCAGGTACCACGCACACAGCCGATTGTGTTTCGGGTTGGATATAATTTCTAATTGGTCAACATCGTTCACGTTATGAGAAAACTGGCACTGGCAGCTTTAATGCTGCTCACAATTGCTGCGTACGCGCAGGATCCTGCTGAAAATCCGGGTGCATTGCCTTCCATTATTCCTCCTTCGCCGGAAATTAGTTCCTTAAATCGCATTGGGAGTGTATCAACAAGTTTACACACTGGGGCTGCCAGTGTTAGTATCCCTTTGTATGATTTGAAAGTGGGAACGATCAGTCATCCTATTTCGCTGGCTTATTCTACGAATGGCATTCGTGTGAATGATATCCCGAGCCGTGTTGGTCTTGGATGGAACCTGGTAGCGGGCGGAACGGTTAACCGTACGATACATGATGAAGAGGACGATGGCCCTTACACTACGCGACTTACAACGGTACCTGATTTTGTAACACCCGACGCAAGCACGCTTGATTACCTCCAACATGCAGTGATTGAAGGTTATGATACGGAAGACGATGAATACTCGTATGCGGTGGGAGGACTATCCGGTAAATTTTATTTTGATGCAAGTGGCGATATTCAATGTATTGATCAGAACAATCTGAAAATGACGCGGAGCGGCGACATTTTTACCATTACAACGGGTGAAGGGGTGGTGTATACATTTGGCGGAACGGTTAAGGAAAAGACTTCTGACGTAAAAACAAATGGTAATCAGCGAACGCATCCTGAAACCACTACCGGCTGGTTTCTTACTGACATTGTATCACCGGAAGGCGATACTATTCATTTTATCTATAGTACCATTTCAATCGTGTCCCAAATGGGACCTTATCAATCGGCTATTTTACAGCCAACGACTCCCGGGTATCCGGGCGGCGTTCCCATGGGATCAAACTGCGGCG
This sequence comes from Bacteroidota bacterium, assembly GCA_048498035.1. Taxonomy (GTDB): domain Bacteria; phylum Bacteroidota; class Bacteroidia; order Chitinophagales; family Chitinophagaceae; genus CADEDV01. The sequence goes on from JBEHYT010000030.1 coordinate 38,472, forward strand.
GACTCTGTTCTCCAAACTGGGGAGGCGTAGGGTACAGCAAGATCAGCTACGATACTTACTATCTGTCTGGTATTACTACCTCTGATGGTCGGGAGATTACATTTGATTACAGCGCGCGACCGGATATCAGCGGAGACAAGCGCCTTACAGGATTAACGGTATCCGCCGACTATCCGACAGTACATACGATTAAAGCATACAGCTTTGAATACACAGATTATACCGTGGCGAGCAATACGACGAACCAGCGTTTTTTCCTGCATAAATTAAATGAACTCGCTACCGATGGATCGGGCAAAAAGATCAGTCATGAGTTTGAATATAATGATCCGTCCACGCTTGGTAAACAGGAGGCGCTGACCCAGGATTATTATGGCTATTCGCGGGCAGATGGGAATCCTTCGGAAGCGATTTCTGGTAATTTTATACCTCGCCCGGATAATTATGCTGATTTGGTAGATGGCTACGATTGTGTAGACCGAAGCCCGGTATTTAGTTATGCCAAAGCCGGAGCGCTCACTAAAGTAATTTACCCTACTGGCGGTTATGAGCAGTTTGAGTACGAGCCTCATGTTATTGGTGTTCCCTATACAACATACGATACAACTTATAGTACCATGTCGGTGGAAGGACGTGCTCTTAGCAGCGCGGAAAATCCGTCCAGTTCTGAAGTGGTGTACTCTCAAAACCTCACAATAACTGCTGCACACATGAAAGTGTATTTTTTAACGAACCCATATCCCGGCGGCACCTGGACACCGGATGGAATTCATTATGCAGGGAGAGCACAGATCATTGACCTGTCGACCAACAGCATTGTATATGATGAGGAGCATCATTACTTTGAAGGGTCTCTTACTTACCTGGATCTCTCGCCCGGCAATTATGAAGTGCGTGTAAGGCTTAATAACTATGCGTATGGTAGCTGGGGTAAAGTAACAGTTTCCTACGATCCGGTAGTCACTACCATTAACGGAATCAACAATGTGACAGGGTGCGGCATCCGGGTGAAAAAGATCCGGGCCTTTGACCCATTGACACAAAAGGCGATGGTTCGCTTTTATACCTATGGATCGATGGCGCACCCGGAAGTATCATCGGGTGTGGGGCTCGTGAAACCTTCGTTTGGAGCTTCCTATCGTTCCGGGGGCATTTGTAATAGTCCTGATTTCCTGGGAGACGTGATTTTTACCTGCCCCGAAGGAATGGTACAACTCAGCTCCAGCGCACTTTCCGACAATTTCACGTTCAGCGGCTCACCAGTGGCTTATGCTTATGTGCTGGAAAGTGATGATTCCACCTTCGTGCATGGCGCCACGGAACATAAATTCTACACCGCCGTTCTCTCAGATGAGACATATACGAATATGGGAACGCAGATCGCCGGCACTTCGGCCAGGGCTCTCCATCCCGATCATAATGGGGAAGAGTTACAGACAACCGTTTATAAAAATGATGAAGGCGTTATGGTACCCCTGACCAGGCAGGTACATGTATTTACCAACGATAATTCCCGCACCGTTCCCCTGTTGACAAATTACGTGATCCGGAAACGTTGGAACCCGCCTACCGGTACATTTTCGTACTCGGATAAATGCCAGGGGTTTGATGTAAATAGCTATTCCTTTATCAGTGGATGGATATCGCCACTTCGTGACACAACGTTTACTTATGATGAAAACGGTAGTAATCCGAAAATTGAAATTACCGAGTATGCTTTTGCAAACAACATCCATCAGCAACCAACAGCTATCACAACCACCAACAGCCGTGGAGAAACGATTGTAAAAGCTATGAAATATCCGGCTGAAATGACCGGCACTGTATATTCAGACATGGTAAACGATCACGTAATAACGCCGTTGATCGAGATGACAACCACCAACAACAGCAATACTGTTTCCCAGGTGAGGACCAATTATGCGGCCATTGCCTCCGGGCCATACAAGCCGGAATCTGTGGAAATTAAAAACGGAAGCGGCCCACTGGAGGAACGGCTTCGCTACTATGCCTATGACGATTATGCCAATCCGCTTGAAGTTGCAAAAGATAACGGTGCGCATGTTGCCTATTTGTGGAACTACCAACATACCTACCCGGTTGCAGAGGTAAAAAATGCAAAAGGAACAATTGCCTATACCAGCTTCGAAGGCGACGATAATGGAAATTGGGTGCGGGAGGAAAAAGGGGAGATTGTCGAAGGCGGTATTACCGGGGATTATTCTTATTCAGGAACGATAACCGCCGTAGCGCCCTCCGGCGCACCGGATTTTACGGTTACCGTATGGAGTAATGATGCGGTTTTGGATGCGGATCTTTATCCGAAGTGCAATAGTCTGCCTGGCACCGCTATAGCGCACCACCAGGGCTGGACGCTTTACCGCTGGCAATTTGATGATTTTAGCGGCACCGATATCGCCATTAAGGGCGGTCAAATTGACGAAGCGCGACTTTACGCAACCGAGTCGCAGATGACAACATACACCTACAGGCCCTATATTGGTGTTAGTGATATCTGTGATGCCAACAGCAATATTCAATACAATAGTTACGACAATTTTGGAAGATTGAGTGAAATACAGGATGTGGACCGCAATATTGTAAAGAAAATATGCTACCAATACGCCGGTGACATAGCCAGTTGCGACGCGGGCATTTTTTATAACACCGAGCAGTCCGGCACCTTTACTAAAAGTTGTGATGAGGGGTATACCGGAAGTACAGTTACCTATACCGTAGCAGCAAACACGTACAGTAGCACGGTAAGCCAGGCCGCGGCCGATGCGCTTGCTGCAGCAGATGTATCCGCTAACGGCCAGGCATACGCCAATGCAAATGGCACCTGCATTGCCGTGTGCACCAGTTGTACCGGCGATAATAAAAAATGTATCGACGGTGTTTGCGAAACGGGCGTAACAGCGCTTATTTCCAGCGTATATGTGTCTGGCAGAGGTGGGGGCTGGACATGCACCTACAAGTATTGTTTTAGTGATGGGTCTTATAGTACCTATAGCTGGAGCACAACTGGCAATGCCAGCAGTTGTATAGGGCCTCTTTGTTTGTATTAAAAACTGATTTATGTTTAAAGCAATTGGAATTTTATGTTATTGGATAATGTCGAGTTTCTTCACGTTATCCATGCAGGACGGCAATGGTTATACAATACCCATGTCTGCTTATGCCGGAAAAAAAATACTCCTGGTCAACATTGCTACGGGTAGCCCGTTTGTAAACCAACTGGCTTCCCTGCGGCAACTGCAGGCAAAATATGCAGATAGCCTGGTAGTGCTCGCATTTCCCAGCAACAGTTTTGGCAATGAAACGCGAAGTGATGAGCAGATTCACACCTTCTGCATCGCCCAATACCAGGTCAATTTTCCCCTGGCGCAGAAAGCGCCCGTAGCGGGCACTGGCATACAGCCCATCTATAGCTGGCTGGCAAATGGTGAAGAAAATGGCGCCGGGGATATCGAGATACAACGGGATTTTCAAAAAATATTGATAGGGCGCAACGGGCAGGTGCGGGGTATATTTTCACCGCGGCTGGATCCGATGGACAGCCTGATCACCAACGCAATTGAAGCCACGGAAGAATAGTTTTTTCTTACTACCAACCTTTCGCTATGTATAAAATCGTTATTCGTATTACAAGTTTAGTAGTGGTATGCTGCATGGCAATGCCAGTAATAGCACAACTTTCCAACAAGCCTTCCACCGCTACCACGGTTCCCAATCCCACAGGGGTGATTGTATCATTGCCGGAGGCTTATGAGCCCACAACTCAAACCAGTGTAATACGGGTGTGGGACGCGATGGGACCGTACCAGGATGATGCCTCGCTGCTGTCTGCCGGTTACCAGTATGTGCGGGAAAGCTCTACCTACCTGGATGGTCTTGCCCGGCCGGTGCAGAAAGTAATGCGACAGGCAAGCCCGGGTAGCACCCCGCAAGACATCGTATCACCGGTGGTATATGACGCCTTTGGACGAAAAATGTACGAGTACCTGCCCTATGTACAGCAGGTAACCGGAACAGATAATGGGTTGTTTAAACGAAGTGCGTTTGCTGACCAGGATTATTTTTATAAAAATACCTACCTGGATAATGCAGGTAACCTGATGTTGGATAATGAGCAGGCGCTGTATGGGGTTACAGTGTTTGAAAATTCTCCATTACAAAGGCCGGTAAAGACATTTGCACCGGGCAACAGTTGGGCCGGTTCTTATGATCCCGCAACGCCAACGACCGGCAAAGCCATCGAAATGCATTACCTCAATAATACCAGGACGGCGGATGATGTGAAAGTGTGGAAGATTGCAAGTAGCTCCATTGCCGGTATTGCAGACAATGATGAATCTACGAATATTCCGTACCTGCCGGTATCAGGATCGGTATATGAAAACGCCACGCTCAGTAAAACGGTAACCGTTGACGAAAGTGGCAATGCAGTGGTAGAGTATAAAGACATGGCGGGAAAAGTAATTCTGAAAAAAGTGCAGAGCGGCAGTATTGCAAGCGACTATTCCGGCTACAGCGGCTTTTTGTGCACCTATTATATTTACGATGATCTGAACCAGCTTCGGTTTGTAATCCCGCCCAAAGCGGTGAATCTTTTAATTGCCAATGGATGGGATTTTTCTGCTACCGGCATGGCGGGTGCAGTGCCTGAACTCTGTTTCCGGTATGAATACGACAACCGGCTGCGGATGATTGCCAAAAAAGTACCGGGAGCCGGTTGGGTGTTTATGGTGTACGATAAACGGGACCGGCTGGTGTTTACACAGGATGCGCACGGCCGTGAGGCAGGCAATAGCTGGAACTGGATGGCCAGTTTTTATGATGGCCTCGACCGGCCTACAGTGACGGGATTGATGCAATACAGCGGTACAGTGGCCGACCTGCAAAGTTCAGTGGATACCTATACCACCGATCTAGCTGATCAAACTGAATCGGTAGAAGATGCCTGGGTGAATAAATACCCGGTACCTTCAACTGCCAGCTTTGTAGCCCTGAGTGTGAACTATTTTGATAATTACGACTTCAGTAGTTTCAGGGCATATAACGATGATTGGAATAGCCTGCTGGATGCAGGCAGCAATCCTTTTGCAGAGACGCTGCCAGCGAGCGAGTCAAAACAGGTAAAAGCGCTTGCTACGGGAGGAATGATACGTAAACTGGTTAGCGGAAACCCATCCTCAGGAAGCTGGATGGGTATGGTCAATTTTTACGACAGCAAAGGCCGCGTTATCCAGGTAAATGCAGATAACTCTTCTGGCCAGCAGGATATTACGACTACACGTTACGATTTTTCGGGCAAAGTCCTGAGCACCTACCAGGTGCACGACTATACGTCCATGACACAACTGCGTGTCCTCAATACGATGAGCTATGATGCCGGTGGGCGGTTACTGGAAACATGGCAAACGATCAATGACGATGCTGCTACGCATACACAGCTGTCCGGCAACGAGTATAACGCACTGGGACAACTGCAATCCAAGTCCCCGGGGCAAAAACGTGACGTTGCAACGGGTGCATATACCAGCACACCGCTGGAGACGATGTTGTACGATTATAATATCCGCGGCTGGATAACGGGGATTAACAAGGGCTATGCCGATGGCCAAAACAATGATCACTGGTTTGGGATGGAACTGGATTATGATTGGGGCTTTGGCACAAACCAGTACAACGGTAATATAGGTGGCACCCGCTGGCGTGGCGCCAGCGACGGGATGCAGCGGGCCTATGGATTTTCCTATGATAAAGTAAACCGGTTGTTGGGCGCCGACTTTAGCCAGTACAATGGCTCGGCATATGCAGATGATGCCACGGTGGATTTTGATATGGCAATGGGTGATGCCGCACATGGGATTGACGCCTATGACGAAAACGGCAATATCCTGTTGATGAAACAATCAGGTCTGAAACTGGGCGGCAGCCAGGTGCTGGATAATATGCGTTATGCCTATTATGCCAACAGTAACCGGCTGATCAGCGTTACTGATTTTCAAAATGATGCCGATACAAAGCTGGGTGATTTCCGTACCGCCGCTACGCATCCACAGTACAGCGGCAAAAGCGCGCTAACGATCACCGATGCCCAATCTTCCTTTGAAGGCATTGTTGACTACGCGTATAACAGCAGCGGTGCCATGACGGTGGATAATAACAAAGGCATCAGCGCTATCACCTATAATCACCTGGGATTGCCGGAACAGGTTACAACGGCAAAAGGAACGATCACCTATAGCTATGATGCAGGCGGCAATAAATTACAGAAGCTGGTACAGGAAAACGGGGCGAGTGTAACGTACGGTGGCACGGCTTATACCACGAATATTACTACTACTACCAACTATTGCGGCGCATTTATATATGAAAGTAAGAGCTATAGCAATAGTAGTCTTGCGGGGCTTAATACGGCGGAAGCGCTGCAGTTTTTTGGTCAGCAGGAGGGCAGGGTGCGGCAACTGGCCAGTGGTGATTTTGTGCGTGATTATATGGTAAAGGATCACCTGGGCAATGTGCGTTCAATGCTTACTGATGAATTAAAAACGGATGCCTATCCTGCAGCCACTATGGAGAATGCGAATGCTACCGTTGAGGAGGCTTTGTATGCCAACCTGCCGACAACGAGGGTGGCAGCCCCCACAGGTTACCCGGCAGATACCCCTTCCGGCAATGCCATGGTGGCGGAGGTAACGGGTGTGCAAAAGACGGGTCCATCGATTGTTTTAAAGGTAATGGCGGGTGACAGCTTTAATGCATTGGTCAACAGTTGGTGGAAGGATCCGGGCGGTTCCGGCACTACGCCGGCTAACCCAGGTACAGCGCCGCTGGCTGATTTCTTATCGGCGATGAATAATGCGGTAGGCGCTGTTTCAGGTTCTCACCAGGGCGTAACCACTACGGAGCTTTCCGGTAGCAATGTGCTGGAAGACGCTGTAAACAGCCAGTTTACTGCGCAGGACGGTGGCTATGTGGCTACAAAACCAAAGGCTTTTTTAAACTGGGTGTTGCTGGATGATCAGTTTAATTATGTGGCCGGCAGCAGTGGTTTTAAACAGGTGGAGGGCAGTGAAGTGTACAGTACGCTGGTGAGTAACAGTATCAACATAGAGAAGAGCGGTTATTTGTATATTTATACCAGCAATGTAACCACTAACATTGATGTGTTCTTTGATAACTTGCAGGTTACCCATGTTAGGGGCCCGCTCTTGGAAGAAACGCACTATTACCCCTTCGGCTTGACAATGGCGGGGATAAGTAGCAAGGCCATGGCGTTTGGCGATCCCGGCAATAAAATGAAGTACAATGGCAAGGAAGAGCAGCGGCAGGAGTTTAGTGATGGCGGAGGCTTAGAGTGGCTGGATTATGGCGCAAGGATGTATGATAATCAGGTGGGGAGGTGGATGGTGATTGATCCGCTTGCGGATAAAATGCGGCGCTTTTCACCTTACAATTATGCGTTTGATAATCCGATAAGGTTTATAGATCCGGATGGGATGGGGCCAACTGATTTTTATATTGATAGTAAAACGGGGAAACTACTGGGTGAAGACGGCGCTGCTACTAAGGATATCAGAATTATAAAGAAGGATATTTTTGATGAAATAAGCAAAAACAACAAAGGCACTGCAAGTGAGGAAGCTACTTCTCAGCTACAAAAGAACAGTACTGTCATAACAGTTGACGAAGAAAAAATTAGTAAAGACATTCAAGATGTGAATTTAGAAACACAGCAAAATAAAAAAGAAAACCAAAGCTATATAGTCCTGAAAGTTAATAATAAAGAGAATATCCCAAC
>JBEHYT010000031.1:0-45296 GCA_048498035.1 Bacteroidota bacterium
GTTAGAGTCCCGCACTTGCGGGATTAATCAGAGAGGATCGTTGGTTCAGACAACGCTAAAAAGTTGAAACATATTCCTCCTTAGCTCAGTTGGTTAGAGTCCCGCACTTGCGGGATTAATCAGAGAGGATCGTTGGTTCAGACAACGCTAAAAAGTTGAAACATATTCCTCCTTAGCTCAGTTGGTTAGAGCATCTGACTGTTAATCAGAGGGTCGCTGGTTCAAGTCCAGCAGGGGGAGCTGACACAAGAAATAGCCTGTAAGTTTAATGCTTGCAGGTTTTTTTGTGTTTAGAATTGCTAATATAGCATAAGACTTACCCTTTCATAAGGTGTCCTATTGGTGTACAGACCTAAAATTTCAGGTGTACATTTTTCCATCCCAATTACAAGGCTATCAAGGGTTTTAAAAATGAACAATTAACCCAATTGTTTAACCCATCTTCAAAAGGTGGACATTTTTAAATCTCTATATGGCAAACAATGTCAGCATCCTGTTTTGGCTTAAAACCAGCAGGATTAACAGAAAGGGTGAAGCTCCTTTAATGCTTAGAATCAGCTATAATCAGCAGCGCAAAGAATTTAGTACAGGATTCAGTATTGAGCCTTCCAAATGGGATAAATCCAGATACAGGGTGAAAGCCAAGACCCAAGAAGCAAACCAGCTTAACCAGTACATTGATGAAACCAAAGCCAAAATCTTATCCATTTTCAAGGACATGGTTTTGAATGAGGATATTTCTTTGGACAGGTTAGCAGACAGGTTTTTGGGGAAAGATGAACAAACTATAACCCTGCTACAATTGGTGAGATACCACAATGAAAACTTTAAATCCCGGATAGGAATTGATTTTGCTTTTCCCACCTACGAGAAATACGACATTATGGCCAGAAGGCTGGAAAGTTTTCTTTTAGACCACTATAAGAAGCCAGATTTTAGGCTAAAAGACCTTAACCATAGATTTATAGCTGATTTTGATTATTACCTTAAATCAGTCCATAAGAACGACCACAACACTACCACCAAGTATTGTAAGAATTTGAAGAAAATTCTGAATGTGGCTGTTTCAAATGAATGGATTGAATCTAACCCATTTCAAGCCTATAAGGCCAGTTACAAGGAAGTGGACAGGGTGTATTTGTCAAAATCTGAATTGGCGGCAATAGAGGCCAAAACTTTCAGGCTGCAAAGATTGCAAATTGCAAGAGACATTTTCCTGTTTCAATGTTATACAGGATTGGCTTTTTGTGATATGGCAAAACTGACCAAAGGTGATATTTCCAAAGGGATAGACAGCAATCAATGGATTTCCATTAGAAGAAAGAAAACTGATACCCGGAGTGCAATTCCACTTTTACCACAGGCTTTAAGGATTATTGAAAAATACAGGGACAACGAAGGCGATAAACTTTTACCATGTACCTGCATACAGAAATTCAACAGTTATCTACATGAAATTGCTGAACTATGCGAAATAAACAAGAATCTTACCAGCCATGTTGGAAGGAGAACTTTTGCCACTACCATAGCTCTTGCCAACGGGATAGGATTAGAAACTATCTCAAAAGTATTAGGCCATAGCAGTACAAAGGTCACTCAAATCTATGCGGTGGTTACTGATTTAAAGCTATCGGAAGATATGCAGCTATTAAAGGAAAGGTTACAATGAGAAAATGAAAGGCCATCTGAAAAGGTGGCTTTTCTTTTCTTTGGATTTCTACCACCAAAGTATTTTTTTCTTATCATAATCCAATCCCTTTGCTTGATGGAAGTCTGCTTGTTGAAAAGTTGGCATTGGTTCATTGTCAATTCTCCTAAAGGTATCTCTTGCCACTAAAACAAGTTTCATGTTTTTATCAAAAGGATAATTTGTTTTAATTGCAAGATTAACACCTTTCCCATCATAGGGAACGCTTGGATAAAGAATTGCATCTATCGCATCTTTTGTTTGATTAAATGCAAAATTGCAATAGGCGGAAGTTATTATATAAGTTTGGGGGTCTTTTTTCGCAGGTTTCCTAAATCTGTCAAAAAGAAATTTATAAAGCATGATCATTGCCTCCTTCATATCATCGCTTTGTTGGCTGATAAAATGATCTAATTTATCACCATGCGATTTGTCATAAGCTGAAAGCCTATCTTCTTCATGCGGGCTTGTTACAATTAGAACCTTTAGTGAGTTTTCCACTACCCATTTTCCAATAGTAACATAGAGAAATTCATCCTTCCTTTCTTCTACCCAGTATTCTAACAATTCTAAGTATGATGTAGGACGATAATCTGAACAGTAAAAAACAGACTGATGAGGAACATTGCATCTGGCAAATGATTTCACAAATTCCTCGGGTGGAAGGCTTATGTCCGAAAAATTTTCAAAATAGTCATTCGTATTATGAGTTCTTGTATGAAATATATTTATTGGAAGATTCGGCAAGTCCAAAATTAAAAAGGGAAGTTTTCCCATGTGCCTATACGCTTCCATTGCTTTATTATGTGCATTAGAATCTGAAGGGTCAAGTGATTGTAAAATCTCTATGCCTTCTTTTACTTTTTGTGGTGTCATTGTAATGGCTTGTTTGTATAAGTGATAAGGTTTTACATCCTAATATATGAGAATATTGTTATTTTAGGACTATTGGCGAATAAAAAGTTTCAATTTATGTCACACCCCTTAGAAAATTACAGAGCAATAGCAAATAAGAACTTCATAAGTAAAATTGAAATGAAATTCTATACAGAGTATGCTTCAGAATTGGCAAAAGGGCTTTATGTTGATATTGATAAAGAAAATAACCGATTGCTGGTAACTGGACATGATATGTACACAAATGAAGGATTTAGCAGCCATATTACTTTTAGCTCTTACTTCATTGAACAATATAACAAGCTGGAAAAAGAAGTCCGTTTGAGAATTGATGAAGCAATATTAGAGTATTTGGATTTTAAGAAGCAGGAAACATTTATTAAAGGCATAGTTGCAGAATTGCAAGTTTTTCAAAATGCAATTGAAAAGAACTCATTGCTTGCAAGGCTTGAACTTTACAAACCTATCCTGATTGATAAGGTTTCCTATCTCGTTCAGACACTCACTGAAATTTATTTAAGCCCTCAAAGTTCACCTACTTCAAAAATTCAATGGCTCGGCAAAACAAATGTTCTGGCTACGCTTATTTATGACTTATGGAAAGGTCAGGAAAAAAATGAAGAAGCAAGCACAAAACCAATGCTGAAAGCAGATAAGAAAGAATTGGAACAGCTTTTAATTAACAACTTTATTGATTCTAAAGGAAAACCGATTACCATTTCTACTATTTCCGACTACCTAAGTACGAATAAGGATAAGGCTTTAAAAAGAGCAAAAGAAGGTGTTAGGATAGAACTGAAATATTGATTTCCATACTCTGAAACCCTTTACAGCAAAGCATTTCGTTGGCTAATATATCCTATTAGGATAAGGTTAGGATTTTTCTCTTTTGATTTTATTATCAGTTTTACCTCGTCAAAAAGTTGCAACGATTGACGAAACAATATTTGATAATAAAATTTTTATACAATGGAAAATACTAACAGCTTTCTCCAAAAGCCGACAAACATTTATGCCAAAAGTTCAGATGAGACCAAACCTGATAACAGTTCTGCAAATACTGCAACTTCTGCAATAGAGGGTAACGATTATATAGACCAATTTGTTTATGATAATCTGCCCAAACTTTTAAAAGAATCATGCAATATGTTTAATGACAGATATGAGAAAGACGTTTTCTTACTTGGGGCATTAAGTGTACTTGGAGGATGCTTTCACAGACTGTTTGCTTACAACAATGTAGACAAAAAGAAGGTAGCAGCCAACTTGCTTGCTTTTATAGTTGCCCCTCCTGCGAGCGGGAAAGGAGTATTAAATTATTCAAGGAAATTAGCCGAGGAAATCAAACACACTTTTTCAGTAAACAGTAAAACATTAGGGTCAAAAGACACAAATAAACTTTTCACTCCTGCTAATAGTAGCGCATCTGGTTTGATCCAGCTACTTAAACAAAATGATGGTGTCGGAATAATGGTGGAATCAGAAATCGATACCCTTATAAATGCAAATAAGCAGGATTGGGGACATTATTCGGATATTCTAAGGAACGCTTTTGACAATGAAAAAGCATCTCTGTATAGAAAGACAGAAAAGGAGTATATAGAATTGGAAAACCTTAAAATGTCATTAGCAATATCGGGAACGCCTGGACAGTTTAAAACTTTAATGTTCTCAGTTGAGAATGGATTATTTAGCAGAGGCTGTTATTATATATTCGATAATTCCAATTCTCCTTTAACTTGTTTCGGAAGGCTGAATAATGTAACAGGAAAGGATTTGAACGAGCAATTTGCAGATTTTGCAAATATTGCAAACGACTATTATAATAAACACTTGCAACATGACAAGGTACAAGTAATGTTTGACGAACAACAGCTTAGTGAAATTCAAGATTCTTTAAGAAATGAATTAGCCAGAATAGCCAGTATAACAGAGCTAAGAGCTAATATTAATAGGTCATTTACCATAGCTTTAAAAATGGCAACACTTTTAACGTTTTTGAAGGAATGTGAAACTGGGAGTTTGACTGGTAAAATTAATTGCTCAGACATTGCCTTGAAAACAGCTATTAATTTGATGCAAGCAAATCTAAAACATAGTTATAAAGCCTATGAGCTGCTACCCACAAGAAGCAAAGCTCTATTAAAAGTAAATGAACAAAGATTATTTTCCGAACTACCACCAAAGTTTACAAGAGCGCAAGCAGTACAAATAGGGGAAAAAATAGATATTGGCGAAAGGACAATAGATTCCTGTTTGAAAACTTTTAAGGATAAAGGGCTTGTTGACGTAACTGGCAAAGGAAAGTATATGAAAAAAGAGTAGTTGCAAAAATTGCAATTTCTGCAAAGCAGTAGTCTGAAATATGACTGCTGCTTTTCTCATTAAAAAAGTGAAGGCTTGAAAAACCTAATCAAATTGATTAAGGTAGTAATTCTTTGGGAGTAACTCCGAGAGCTTCAGCCACACGGAAAAGATATGAGATACTGAAATTTACTTGTCCAAGTTCCATACGAACTAATTGTGAAAAGTCCATTCCAGAACTATATGCTAAATTCTCAATAGTTAGGTCTTTTGCAATTATTACCTCCCTGATTTTTGTACCAACCAGTAGTAAAGCAGTTTTATTAATGTAATAAGTCCTTTTAGTAGGTTTCTTCACAATCCAAAGTGAAGAATATGAGAGGCTTGGAACAATAGAGAATTCTCTATATTTTGTGAAATCATTAAGTCAAAATCATAATATGAAAAAAAGTACAGTATTAGTTTTCCTTGTATTTGCATTTCTATTCAGTAATGCCCAACTGGATACAACCAAAAGAGAGTATTTAGTTAAGTATGAAGTCCTCACTAAAAAGGGTGAAAAGGTGAATATCGGATTCTTCGATAAAGATGGAAAAAATGCAGGAGTAACTGCAAGCGAACAATGGACATATTCATTCACTACTAATGACAAGAATCAAAACGTAAATCTTTTTATACAAAGAGTTGAAAGTGGTATGAAAAAAGTATGGGTAAAAGTAAACATCTATGTAAATGGTAATCTAATAAAAAGTGTTGAAGATAAATTTATGGGTGTTGGGCCAACTGTTCAAGTTAATCTAAATGACATCAAATAAAAATGATTACATGACAGCCAGCGAAATAAAAAGGTCAGGGATTGATGAAGCAAGTAAATTCACAGTGACCCTGAAAGATGGTAATGCAATAACGTTTTGGTCAGATTTGCCTAATCAAAACTTCTTCACATTTAACCCTACTCATAACACACTGCAATCTTACATATACTTTGATGCAAAGGGCAGACATGACAACCATATTACGATAAAGGGTGATGACATCGTTAGTATAAAAGTGCTAATCAGTAAAGAAGAAGGCCAACGAATACATAATAACTGGGAAGTTTTTTCATATTTGGCTTTAGCTGCCATAATTCTTATTGGCTTGTATAAGGCTTGCCACTGATATAGCGGAATGAAAATTTCTAAGATGTATGTGAGAGTAACCAGTACCTCTACAACGACACCCGGTGTTTTTGCGTAGCAAAGGGGGCAGACGGCATCTTTGAAAAAAGCAGTTAAGGAAGATGCTGGATTGCCTCTAAGAAAAAAATAAAAATAACTGCATGAGAGGTGTAAAAACGATGGTGTGCCAGAAAAGCCAGTTTTGGGAGGTATTTTCTTCCAAATGGGTTTGGTAGCACATATAAATAAAAATAGCTTACAATAGGTGTCCAATTGGTGGACACAAAACTATTCGCTTTTATAACTCTTTGATAATCATGTAAGAGGGTCGCTGGTTCAAGTCCAGCAGGGGGAGCAGCTTTAAGGCCGGTCGAAAGACTGGCTTTTTTTAGCCAATTTCGTAGAAATCCGAAATTGGCTTTTTTTATGTTTTATATCTATATCATTTATTCAGCCAGCGCCGACAGATTTTATGTCGGCTATTCATCCGACCCCTACAGAAGGCTTCTAGAACATAACACTACTTCTTTGGATACTTATACTAGTAGGCGCCGTCCATGGATAATGAAAGCAATTTTTGAATGCGGTCCTATCGAGGCCGAGGCAATGAAAATTGAAAGATTCATTAAAAACCAAAAGAGTCGGAAACTCCTGGAATTACTTTGCGATCCGGCCTTTACTCCCACAGGTAACTTAGCTCAGTTGGTTAGAGTCCCGTACGTACGGGATTAATCAGAGGGTCGCTGGTTCAAAGCCTGTCCCGAGAGCAAAGCGATTCGGGATCCAGCAGGTTGAGCGCAGCGAAATCCCCATGAGCATCGCGATAGCGGGAGGGAGCGGCTTTTGTTTCCACAGGTAACTTAGCTCAGTTGGTTAGAGTTCTGTACGTATGGGATTAATCAGAGGGTCGCTGGTTCAAAGCCCGTCCCGAGAGCGAGCAAATGAAACCGTTAAAAAATTATTTACATGGATTCTATTACTCCTCTTACCGCATTCTTAAACGATGACCCTGTTACGCTAACAGCACTTCAGCAGGAATACTCAACTCCCTGTGAAACAATTTTGCCAATTCCAGTGTAAGCGGTTTGCGTTTATTAAGTAGCGCAGAAACATATCCTTTGCTGCCAACCTTTCCAACTAAATCTTTGTTTTTCAACCCGAGATCCTGCATTTTAAGCTTAATTACTTCAATAGGATCAGGAGCAGGAACAGGGTAATGGAGATCTTCATATTGCTTTATAAGCAAAAGTGCAATCTGTACTTTTTCACCTTGAGGGCTGTTGGGCTTAACATCCTTGTCAAATTGCCTGTCAACCCAATCCAGGTATTCCTGATATTGCTTTTTTGTTTTGATTATCCTGAGTTCCATATTATTTCTTTTTAAACTGAATCACTTTAACATCTATCTTATCATATTCGGCATGGGTTCCGAACCACTTTACCTGTATGGCCTTAAAAGCAAACACAATTCTCACAACCAACCTGTATTTGTTTCCCATGATATTAAAAACCACCCGGTCATCTGCAACAAGGCTTGCATTCCCGTACACCGTTTTTAAGTCGTTAAAGTTTTTAAAATCACTATTAACCAGTTCATGATACCATTCCCGCAATGCTGTCGCAGCAGCCGGATACATCTTACAATATTCCAGCAAAGTCTTTCTCGTTATGATATTAAACACGCCATAAAAATAAGAAAAGTTTTCTATTAGTAAACATTTTTGTTACTTGTAAATATATCACTTTAGAGAAAATCAACAAGCCCTCGAAGCAATGCGATATCGGAAGGAGCAGCTTTAAATATTAGCAGTGATGTCTGCCTGTTCTATAGAAACCAACGTAGCCAAATTAGTTGACTGGCGCACAGTCCGAGAAAGAATTCCGGTCCTGGACCTAAGATTTGTCCACAATTTTTATAACTATGTATTTTTCAATAATTTATATTTTTAATTCGTTTTTTAAGCATCAACTCATCCTTGCAAATCGAACACTCAGTGTTATAATTACAAGGATGCGAGGGAGGCCCAAGCCGCAAATCATCGGTTTGTGCCCACATCATTTCATCGCCTCACCCCTCCAATTCACACTCCCAAACCCAAACCCGGTCTCGCCAATTAAAGGCAACTCCGGCTTGCTGGCAAAGAGCGAAATAGTATAAAAAAGCGAACTTTCTTTGAGACTAAGTGCTGCCCGCAGAAAGCCCAAATTCGCATTGGGTTGGACATTATGTAAACGACTAAGCACTACAACCAAAAAACCCGTGGAGTCCCTGGGGTCAACAGAACGCTTTAGGGAAACAAATGATTTTTGAATACTCGTATCCAAAAACGAATCCATATCCTGCAGCCCGTAGTTGTACAGCGGCATTTTTGCAATAGTCATGGTATCCGGAGGCACCAATACCTTAAAATAGTTACCCGATGAAGAAGTGTCCTCACCTTCATCAACAGGAAATTCGATGTTCAGATCAAGCCGATTACCCGTTTCATTGATGATCCTGCTCCAAAACACCACCCAACTATATTCTTCGCCATTACGAGCCTTAAACCTGGCTCCGCAGCGTGGAAGACCGCTTTGCAGCACCAGGCGGGCACCACTGGCATCTGCATATTCATACTGCTTGTAAAAACCTGGACTATTGGTTTTAGAACGACCTTTTTCTTTAGCCGCATCCGTTGAGGTTTGTCCGCAGGACGTACAAAAAAACAATACCAGCAGCAACGCATATACGAATAGCTGTCTCATAGCTTATAATTTTATAGTGAAAGCATTTCTTCCGACTTTTTTATCACCGCTGCATCCAATCCCATTTTTCGGAGATACTCAAAATCATCTTTTAAACTTTTACTCAAGCCGCTCCCCTCGCTTCCCGATTTTAAATATTGCTTATATAGTTCAATCGCATGGTCAACATCTCCCCTGAAAAGATAGGCATGGGCCAAATCCCTGACCAGCACCGAATCTGCAGGATCAATGGCTACACCTCTTGATAAAAACGCAATCGCCCTATCATATTCTTTTGTTTCCAGCAAATGGCGCCCCAATACTCCCAACTGCCCGGGCCTCGGCTTCAATGTATCCAAACCGGTTATCTTTTGCCCCGTTGCCAGCAGCCGCCCGTTTATCGTATTCGAATAGCCACTCACTACCCCTGCACTGTCAACAACAAACGTCTTTGTTCCACCCAGTTCAATGTTGCGAAAATTGATCGGCGTTGTAAAGTACATTTTGCTATGAATACCATCGCTCCACAGGTATAGCCCGTCTTCTTCCATTCTTATCGTAGATAAATATCCGCCCAGGATATATTCTCCCACATATTTTGAAGCGGTAGTGTCATTCAACGCGATGGTTGTTATTTCTTCCGGCTTCCGAAATCCCACCCAATTATACGCCTGCGCAATACTATTGACCAGCTCAAATGCAACAGTAGCATCATCCGAATTTACAAATATCGCAGCGCCCTTGCCGTTTGTCAATCCACCAATAAACAAACCCGAGAAGCCCTCGTTGCTGGCCGTATGATCAAAATAATTCTCTCCGTTCCTCCCCTGTATAAAAGTTCCCAGCGCCATATCATTTTTATACGGCGTTATATGCAGCTTTACCATTTCCTGGTTCAACAATTTCGGTGATCCACCGCGGTACACCTGCTGCATCTCAATGATATAGTTGCATATATCCGTGGGAGTAGTCCATAGTCCTGCCGCCGCTTTTTCCGGGTACACAAAATATTTGCCCACCACCTCATCACCATTGCTTTTGTATCCTGTTGCCAGATTTTTCTGTTGATTACCAGCAGGAGGCTGGTTGTAAGAACTGTTGATCATGCCCAATGGCCGCAGCACCTGCTCATCCATAAACTTCTCATAGGGCTGCTTTGTAATATCCATCAGCATCTGCTGCGTGATAAGAATACCACCTCCTGAATAGCGAAATCCCGAACCTGGTTCATCTACTGATCGCACCGCTTCTGTGTTGGACGGTGCCCGCCCATCCAGGATAGCCGTTGCCGAAGGAATGATGCTATCCCGCTCGTAGCCGGGAAATCCATGCACCGATAAGCCGCCGGTATGACTAAGCAGTTGGGCCGTTGTTATTTTTTTTCCATGCGATACCGTGTCATAAGGAAATTTCCAACTAACGAGGTATTGATTGATATCCTGGTAGAGATCCAGCTTTCCCTGCTGCGCCAGGAGCAGGATGCCTACCGCATTCAGCGATTTGCTGATAGACCCCGGCTCAAAACGGGTGTGGGGGGTTACTTTCCGGCCTTCTTTTTTATCAGCATAGCCATACCCTTTGGCCCATACGATCTCGTAATTGTCGATCACGGCTACACTTAATCCCGCTACATGGTATTGTTCCATTCGCTCCGAGAGGGTATATCGCTTGCCATCTATCACCAGGGCGCCCGACAGGCTGCTTTCTATTCGCGAGATTTGCTCGTTTACGGTTTTAGAAGAATCTTGCTGTGCGGTGGCTGCGATGAGGCAATGGCACAAAAGGATGGCTAAACTGATTTTTTTCATAGCCAACAAACCTATCCGTTATTCGCTCCGCGCAGCTCAAAACAGTGTAAAAAAGCTGTAAAAGAGTGTAAATCCTGTTTAAATTGAATTTACATTGGTGGTCACTGCTTAGCTTTACCAGTATGAAGCGATATTCCTTATTTGCCGTGCTGTCAGTATCCATGGTAGTGGTTGCGATGGCCTTTGTAAAAACAAAGGACGAACAGCCTGCCAAACACCTGGAGATTGTACTCCGGACCATTGGTCACGAGGTATTGCTTCAATCCAGGGATTCCACATCCCGGGTGCTGCCGGTTCGGAAAATAAATGCAAACACCTACCTCATTTCTTTTGAAAATAGTTTCGGGTTTAACCCGGACACGTTAATGAAGATCGTACACCGGCAACTCGCAAAAACAGACAAACTGGATGGCTATACGGTAAGTGTAAACGAGTGCGCACAAAACCAGACCATTTTTGCGTATGAAATAGATCATACCAATGGCGACCTGACTCCCTGCCGGGGACGTGAACAGAAAAAAGGTTGCTATGTAATAGAGATCTCATTTATTAATAAAAGTACATTCCGCTACGGCTGGCTTTTACTGCTTCTTCTCCCGGCTATTTTAGGAGCGCTGTATTTCGCTTATAGAAAAAACCGCATTTCAAAATCCCGGCAACCGGCCGTCATGGAAACCGACAATTCCCGGTTGGATGAAGCTCCTTCACTGCCGCCAGTGGATGATGTAAACAATGTGGGCGCTTTTTCATTCTTTGAATCCAAAGGGATTCTTAGCCTGAATGGCGAAAATCTGCAGCTTTCATCTAAAGAGGCAAAAGCATTGAGCATATTGCTGTCAAACCGGAACGAGGTGGTGGGAAGGGATTTGCTGATGAAAGAGATCTGGGAAGATGATGGTGTTGTTGTGATCACCCGCAACGTGGATGTATTGATCTCCAAACTGAGGAAGAAATTAAGCGCCGACCCTTCTGTTAAGATTGTGAATGTGCATGGTAGGGGGTACAAAATGATGGTTTGACCGCAACGTGCTGTTACGCTCATTTTTATTTCCGGTCCGCTTTCGTATCACCTGCAATGCGTTTCTTTATTTCTTCCTCAAACCAGGGCAAATATTTTTCAACTTGCGAGACAAGAAAATAAGGAAGATTTAATAAATAAAATGTCTTTTGCCCAGGTGTGGTGAGTACGGAAATATGTTGCTCGCCTGCGTAAAACCGTATCGCCATATTATGCGGCGCCTCTTCCATAAACAAATGCAGGGATCGTAATCGCCCGTCTGCCCCTGATTTCACCTCAAGAGGTATCAATTTCCCTTCATACTGGTAGATGTAATCCACCTCGGCTACCGAGCTCTTCTTTTCCCTGGTCCAAAAATTAAGCCCATGTAACGCACTGTATTGACTTGCCAGCAATTCCTGTCCTACAATATGTTCTATCATCGTTCCGCCATAAACGGCATCAAGATCTTCGGTGCCTATTATTTCTTTCTGGATACCAACAAAATAATTGAGCATTCCTGTATCTAAAAATTGAAGGCGTGGAGACCGCCCGTAATCCGGTTGAAGCGGAAGCGTTGCACTGGTTTGCGGGTAAACAAGATGAATAAGCAAAGCTTTTTCCAGGGTTCGTAGCGCTTCGCCTATTTCTCTCGATTTGTAATTTGAATTGCCAAAGCCCTGAAACTTTATCCTTTTTCCCGCTTCTGCAAAGCAGGAGCGGATGGCGTGTCGAATATAATTCGCCTGCGAATTGTTCGCTGCGTATTTTTCTACGTCATCCATGTACGAAACCAATAGCGATTCATACGTGGTATTCAAAGCAGTCAAATCTTTATCCTTTGCATATTGTTCAACTATTTCAGGCATACCGCCAATCACGCAGTAGGTACGAAAGAGTTGCATTAATTTATCGTGCGCAAAAGAGG
Organism: Bacteroidota bacterium; assembly: GCA_048498035.1. Taxonomy (GTDB): domain Bacteria; phylum Bacteroidota; class Bacteroidia; order Chitinophagales; family Chitinophagaceae; genus CADEDV01. The sequence continues at coordinate 12,506 of JBEHYT010000031.1, forward strand.
CAAGAGGAATATTTTGCAGTTGTTCCAATGCAGTGGCTTCGCCGATAGCTCCTAAGAATTCAGGAAATGAAACCGGGTGTATTACCAGGTACTCTACCCTTCCAACCGGGAAACTGATTTCTGCATTGAAAAGACTTTCAAGCATTGAGCCGGCTGCAATGACTGGTATATCCTGTGCATCTTCATAGAAATAGCGGAGCTGCTGTAATGCTTCAGGAACTTCCTGGATTTCATCAATAAAAATGAGCGTCTCTTTTCTTTTTGAAATCGAAAGGTTTTTCAGGAAAAACAGCGACTGCAGAAGGGTATCAAAATTGCTGAATTCTTCAAAAGGCTTTCTATCTTCTGGAAGCTCTAAATTGAGATAAAGAAATTGCACAAACTCATTGGCAAACTGGCGCACAATCGTTGTTTTACCAACTTGTCGTGCGCCACTGATAACCAAAGGTTTGCGAGCTTCCCGCTGGTGCCATTTTTGTAATTGACCCAAAATATCCCTCCTGAACATGTCACAAAGTTAGGGTTATTTTTCGATTAACTTGTAACAAAAACAGGGTAAAAAACAACAAAATTTGTATCAAAAACAGGGTTAATAGCTAATTCCGGCCCGCCTTGATGAAGATCACAGGGAACCCTGGCTGTCCGGCAAATGGCCGATTTGGTCATTGGCGATTGACAAATCAATAGACCATAACCGGGTTCGTTGGATACCGCCTTTATGAAGAGCTCTTTTGTAACGCCGGCTCAAGAGAACTTTCATTCATTAGTAATCCGTGCTGATTATTTGACAGCATCGCTCTTCCAGCTGTCGGGAAAAAACTCCCCAACAACGCTGCTATAGTTATCAAAAAATTCAGTGCCGTTGATTCGTTGTGATAATCCTACGTGCAAACTCTTATTGTTGCATGATAGAAATTAATAATGCCTAAAAAGAGTTAATCACATATCCACATACCTTGATTTCATGGTGGATTTACATCTATTTTTACGTCAGCATCTCGTAATTTTTATTCATCAATATTCTAACTATGAAAAAACTATACCTGCTCGCTTTCCTATTGCCCTGCTTTCAACTTGCATTTTCCCAATCGGGAACCCTGAATTTTGACAACGCCACAGGCACATACGGCGCAGGATCTCCTACACAATCCATCCCCAACGGTAGTGACACCTGGATATTTACAGTAACCGGAACTAATGCAACCAGCTACCAGATGGACTATGGTGATTCACATGGCAACTACCTGGAGGTAACTACACAGGGAACTGCATCCGTTGGCGTTGCAAAACTTTCCATTAAGAAATCAAGCGCGGGAATATTCGATTTTACCTCGCTCTACCTCTATGCAGTTGGCTCACGACAACAGTTCAAGATCATCGGGCTGCGCACCGGCACACCTGTTGCGGGGTATTCAATCAACTATGATCTTGGGCCATTTTCTACTTCCGGTCTTCCGGATGCAACAGTAAGCGTTAACTGGAGAAGCATTGATGAAGTGCAAATCATAACCACTGCCGCTTCTCCCGAGAACGGCGCTGGCTATGAAAATGACCTTGCGGTTGACCTGGATGATTTTACCTACGCAGCAGCTTCTACATTGCCGCTTAGCTGGGTAAACTTTACCGCTACATCTGAGCGAAATGATATTCGCCTGAACTGGCAAACGGCTGCCGAACAAAACACAAAGAATTTCACAGTGCAACATAGCACAGATGGTAGTAACTGGGAGAATATAGGTACGCTCCCGGCAGCACGCAACAGCAACACTACCCAATCTTACAGTTTCCAACATAACAGTCCGTCAAACGGCCACAATGAATACAGGATCCTGGAAACAGATTTGGATGGACGCAGCAGTTACAGCAAAGTGGTAAACATCGCCTGGAAAGCGGGTACATTTGGATTAGTAGTTTATCCAAATCCGGCAGCGGGTGGAAAGATCAATATACAACTGGCAACTGCTACCACCGTTCAGGTGTTTAATGCCACTGGGGTACTTGTTTTAGAAAAAAATATGCCAGCCGGCACACAGGCAGTTGACCTGGGAGCCCTTGCGCATGGTCTTTATACGATAAAGGCAAATAAAGAAAGCAGCACGGTACTGGTGCCGTAGAAATTAGTGAAACTATTAAAAACTAAATCCCCGAAGCAGTTGAACAACCGGCGCTTCGGGGATTTTTTATTAAAGTATATTGTATGAAAAGTTGGACCTGGTATTCAGTTCGGCACAAATGATTTGCCAGACCTCAACTGTTCGATTCAAAGGAATGTGTAATGGAGAGTACCGGCACTTCAGATTCTTTTAGAATATACTCGGTATAATTTTCACCAAAAATATCGTACCACTCTTTTTCTGATGTGGCGTTGATCACGAGCAGGTCACTTTTGTGTTCAGCAGCTGTTGTAATTACGCGTTGTGGAACATCTTTGCGAGGTACTTCCTGCAAATCATTTACCCGGAATGCAACGCCCTGGCTTTCGGCAATACGTGTTATCTCTCCTATCTTCCCGGCATCGATCTGGCCAAAGTTTACGATACAAAGCTCAGCGCCCTCCTCATTGATAAACGGCTTTGTGTACAGTACTTTATCTTCAACGCCCGCTACGTCCCTAACGGGAAATAAAATATTCCTGAAATAGTCGCGGGTAAAACTTGCCGGCACCGAGAGAACCGGGGATTCTACCTTCATAATAATTTTATAAGCTTCGGTAGTGGCAAAAAATTTCTTTACGCCTGTTTGCACACCAATGATCAGCAGATCAATATTGAAATCGCAACAGTATTTATAACAAAAAGACTCTACGTCCCCCACCCGCGCATAGGGTTTGATCTCGAGTTTGTTTTTTGCCAGAATGGCCGACTTAAGTTCTTTTATCTTTTCGTAAGCAGCGCTTACAAACTCCGCCTTTTTATTTCGCGAATCCGATGGAGAAACGGCATGAATAATATCCAGCGACGACTGGTATCTCTCAGCCAGCATCACAGCGTATTGCAACGCATGTTCCGACTCAATTGAAAAATTTGTTGCAATCGCGATTTTACGGATATGATAGTTGATCATTAAAAAAACCTCGCGGCATTTATCAGGAAGCGAACAATTTGCTGTTGTAAAAGTACAAATTCATCGCCTTTGAAGGTGATTTTGTAGAATCTCTTCTTCTTCACCCACTACAGTTTATCCTAAAAATTTTCACAGGATTTTAATGATGTATTATTTGTTATGCTACTGTTATCAACTGGCTACCTGCATGGTTTTTGTTACCTTTGTGCTTCCTGCAATTGGTCGATATTGTTTCGCTTTTCCTAATCAGCCTTTTGCACTGTTAGCCCGTGCATCGCTCCCGGGCTTTTTCCAGGCAGGTTGTTGCTAAACTAACTTAACGGCTGTTTTCAGCGCACCGCTTGATTTTTTATCATTCGCTAATTTTCAAAAACAGGTTTTATGAACGAATTCTGGGATAAAATATATTGGGGAAACCCGGTAAAAGACTGGGCAATTACGATTGGTGGCATTTTACTCGGTTTTATTATCATACGCCTGTTTAAAAGGATTGCGTTGAAATGGCTTAGAAACTGGTCGAAGAAAACTGTTACCACGCTTGATGATTTTATTGTTTCTGCCGTTGAAAAAACGCTTATTCCCATTACGTATTTCTTAGTGGTGTATTTGATGCTGCAGAATCTTGTATTTCCGCAACGTGTAGATAATATCATTCACATTGCATTATTGCTGGGGGTTACTTTTTTTGTTTTGCAACTTATTACACGCATCATTCAATATTTTGTACTCGGGGTTTTAAAACACCAGGATGATGGCGAAGTAAAACAGAAACAGGCGCGCGGACTGCTGGTGATCGTAAATATTGCGGTCTGGATCTTTGGTATTGTTTTCCTGCTCAGCAACTTCGGATACGACGTTACTTCCATCATCGCCGGCCTGGGTATTGGCGGTATCGCGATAGCATTGGCGGCGCAAGCCGTATTGGGTGATCTTTTCAGCTATTTCGTAATACTTTTTGACCGCCCTTTTGAAATTGGCGATTTTATCATCGTTGGAGATGAAATGGGTGTGGTGGAATACATTGGTATTAAAACAACGCGCTTGCGGACCTTATCCGGAGAGCAACTGGTCTGCGCCAATAAAGACCTGACGGATTCCCGCGTTCACAATTTCAAAAGAATGGAAAAACGGCGGATTGTTTTTAGCGTAGGTGTTACCTACCAGACAACTTCCGCACAACTTGAGAAAATTCCCGGAATGGTAAAAGAAATTGTTGAAAAAAACGAGAACGTGATCTTCGATCGCGGGCATTTTGCCAACTTCGGTGATTCAAGTCTCAATTTTGAATTTGTGTATTATTTGCTCTCGGCCGACTATAATATTTTCATGGATACCCAACAACGGGTATTGCTTGGCATCTACAATGCATTTGAAAAGGAACAAATCGAGTTTGCGTATCCCACACAAACCATTTTCTTTGATCCTGACAACGCAAAGACCATTTTGCAGCGCGGCGCTACAGGTGAAAAAAGCAGTTAGTTTTGGTTGCCAGTTCTCTCAAGACCTATGGAGCCGTGACTCTAACGCTGGCGGTATTATTAGTTGCGCTTAGTTCTGGAACCGGATAATAGCTGGTAAATATAAGCTGGTAATTATAGTCCTTTCCACTGTGCAGATTGTTTTGCGAGCAGTTGAAAGAACCGGAATAGCTTTGTCCGGGATTAAGTATTGTAGACTGCGTTGTAACATTAAAACCACAACCGCCGGTATTAGGCCCTGTAGGTACTACTTCTACAAAATATCCCTGCATAGAAACTTTAGCCAGGTCAATTGGATTTGTTCCGGCATTGTTAAGCCTAAAGCTGATTTCCCAATGTCCGGCGGTGTATGTTGCGTGCAGGTTATCGGGTACAAGATCCGGCTGTTTGTGTCCCTGCAAGGTTACATCGATGGTATTATTGGCGGCGTTTACATCCCCGCTAACGCTTAAAGCCAGGCGATATGTGTAGCCGGAGCCGATCAGTGGCATATCTGTTCCGGCAAGCATTCTACCAGAGAATTTTTCACCGGGTTGAAGTACAGGATGATTGCCGAGATCCGCCGCGATAACAGTTGTGCCGCCGGATGGGATAATAGCAGAGTGCCCTGCCTGGGTAATTGTTCCCTGCAAGCCGGCCCGGGTAATATCAATATCTTGAGTTCCCGTGTTAATGATAGAATAGCGGACCACGTAAATCGTATTGGTGGCGCCCGAAGAATCCATCATTTGATCCACCTGGATCTTCACATCTTTTCCATCTGTTGGCAATACAGCCACCTGCGCGGTGGCGGTTTGCGTTACTTTTTTAGGCGGCATGAGCGTCGGATTGGAAGGCTGCGACTGCTGCTGTACTACCGTCTTATTGCCCCTTGCCGGTAGTGTGGTTCTTTTAAGTGTAGAGGAATCTGTTCCGCGTTGGGCATGTAACAGTCCAACCGTTGCCAGCAGCAATAATCCCGTCAATAAAGCTTTCATTCCATGCATTTAAGAAGTAAATTTCGCCCGTTGGCGTCAAAAAACTCCTCCCCGAAAAAGATGATTTTTGATCTTCACCGGCCTAATTTATCTTCATGGGCGGTGTTTTTTTTCGCAACTGCAACGGCGGGCTTGTGATTAGCGTCCGGATACATCTGTGCTGCCGGGTAGTAAGAGATGGGCGAAATCACATCAACCGATTACCACGATTCAATTTTTAGCATGCGGAAACTATTTCTTTCTCTTGGAATTGCATTGACCGGCTTTTTAGCACATGGCCAGTCGCCAGCCGTGAAAGACAGTTTGCTGCAATTGTTAGCCACCGCCCCGGAAGACACTTCGAAAGTGCAGGTTTTGCTTGCGGTGCAAAAACTATATTCTACCAGCAACTTTGACAGTTCCTTTTATTATCTCAATGCCGCCCAGGCGCTTGCCACAAAGTTGAAAACAGACCAGTTTGATTACACCCTAAATAATAAATATTCGATCTATTATTATTTCAACAACAATTTTGAAAAATCGCTGGAGCATGCATTAAAAACGAAAGAAATTGCGGAGAAGAAAAATGACCTGCGGCTGCAGGCTAGAATATGCAACAACATCTCAGGTATTTATAATCACTTCAACCGTCCCAAGAACGCCGTGGATTATACACTGAAATGCCTTGACCTGGCTGAAAAAGCCAGGGACACCGCCGATCTTTCCAATTTTAATATAAGCGCTTCTGAAACCTATGGCCGACTGCGCCAGCTGGATAAGGCAGTGATGTATGCTAAGCGAGGAATAGAATATGGGACAAGATTCAATGATATTCGTTCGGTAATGAACGGTCTGAATAATTTGTCGGTTTTGTACGCGCAGTTGAATAAGCTTGATAGTGCCATTGAAATCAACAAGCAACAGCTTGCGCTGGCGCAGGAACAGCAGGACGTAGTAATAACAAACTATGCACTTGTTAACCTTTGTTATAATAATTTCAGAAATGGCAATACTGCCGAAGTATCAAAATATGCAAGTCAGTTAAGAGCAGCTATCAAAGCGCTGCCGGATGAACAGCTTTCACCGGAGGTAAATACGGCATTGGCATTTGATTTTATCGGCCAGCGGCAATTTGGCGCGGCTGCTGACGAATTAGCAAAAGGCGTTAGCACTGCTGCAGCGGGAAATAATACCGGCGCGTTGGAAAACCTGTATAATGCATACACAGTGCTCTATTATATGCAGGGGCAAATGAAGAATGCAGAGTTATATCGTTTCAAAAGCGATTCGGTTGTCAGCATGCGTAACCTGGAGGAATTGAATGCTTACGCGCAGGATTTGGAAACAAAATACCAAACGGAAAAAAAGGAGGCGCAGATACTCCTGCAGCAAGAGCAGCTTAGGCGGAAAACAACGATTAATTATATCCTCGTAGGAGGCGCTATCGCGTTGCTTTTAATTCTCCTGCTGACTTATCGTAACTATCGTAGCCGGCAGAAATTACAGCAGGTAAAAATCACAGAACTGGAGACCGAGAAAAAACTAACCGCCACGGAAGCTGTTTTAAAGGGCGAAGAGCAGGAGCGCGCACGTTTAGCAAAGGACCTGCATGACGGACTGGGCGGCATGTTGAGTGGAATTAGGTATTCCCTGGGCAGCCTGGTAGTGAATGGAGAACAGGCGGAAGCCCTGGAACGGAGTATCAGCATGCTGGATAATTCCATCAACGAAATGCGACGCGTTGCTCATAATATGATGCCCGAAGTGTTACTAAAATATGGACTGGATACAGCGTTGCGTGAATTTTGTGAAGAAATTAGCCGCAGTGGAGTAATTGACGCACGTTACCAGGCAATTGACATGGATGAGGCAAAAGCAGATCAAACAACTGCCGTAACATTGTACCGGCTGGTACAGGAATTGGTTAATAATGTGATCAAACATGCTGCAGCAACTAATATCCTTGTACAGGCGCATTATATGTCGCAGGAAAAAATGCTTTCGGTTACGGTTGAAGACGATGGCAAGGGGGTTGACGCAATTGAGCTGGAGCAGTCTGCCGGTATTGGATGGATCAATATTCGAAACCGCGTTGATTTTCTAAAGGGCCGTGTTGATATTTTGTCGACTAAAGGCCAGGGCACTTCCGTAGTAATTGAGATACCTCTGTGATCAACTGGGAAGTTTCTATTCTTCCCGGCTAAAGATCATTGCAAAATAGGCACCGCCGTAGTCTTTATATTCAGCTTTGACGGGCTTATCTCCTGTTGGCATCTTATTCAACACCCAGTGATTTTTGGAAACCATGTTCCAATTATTATTCATGGCTTCCAGTGTATAACTAAGGTAATCGCTATTAGCGAGTGTAATTTGCATTATGCATTCGCGGTTGCGGCCGTTATTCCCAAAAAACGCGGATAATCCGTTGAAATGAATGGAATCGGCCCTTGCTATATCTATGTCGATGTGCAGCTTTAGATTCCCCTTTTCGTCTATCGTTTGTTCAACACTGTCTCCTGGATATCCATAAAGCTGAAGAAGTGAATCAAAGTATAGATGGACGGTAGTATTGGGTAAACCGACGAGCAGTTTGGGCTGGGCATTCACTTTAAGGATGCATAGAAGAAATAACAATAGAACAACTGGCTTCATACCTGTAATGCTGTTTTATGGTTGAAATTCCATTTTTTACAGCAAAAAAAAAATACCGTCTTTCCGCAGTTGTGGCTGTAACAAAAAAATAGCAGGGCCGTTTTAGTGGTTGAAACGATTTACCATGACTAACTCTCGCCGTACTGCGCGCCTGGCCGGGCTGCTTTATCTTGTTGTCATTCTTACAGGTATGTTTAGCCTGGCTTATGTTCCTTCGAAACTTATTTTCCCGGATGATCCGGTAAAAACCCTGCAGGCCATTTCGCTACGCGAGGAATTGTTTCGCGGTAGCATTGCCGCGAGCCTGCTGTGCTACCTGGCGTTCCTGGCTTTGCCGGTTATTTTATACAGGCTCCTCCGCTCTGTAAATGAGTGGAAAGCGCGCTGGATGTTGTTGCTGGCCGTAGTTAGTGTGCCGATCTCACTGTTGAATCTACAGCATCGCTTTGGTATACTACCGCTATTAGACTCACCAGCACTGTCGTTGCAGGAGGCGCAATACCGCTTGATGGAACATCTGCGGCTATATAGCTCGGGGATCACCATTGTGAAACTCTTCTGGGGCTTGTGGCTGTTACCGCTGGGTTTGCTTATTTATCGGCTAAGCCCGGTATCAAAAATAATCGGTGTATTGCTCATGCTTGGTTGTGTGGGATATGTAAGTAGTGTGTTCCTTGGTACGCTTGTCCCGGGCTTTAACAATTATTCATTTGCTGGTTATATCACGCTGCCGGCTGCCGCGGGTGAAATTGGCACCTGCCTGTGGCTTTTGGTCGCTCGGGGAAAACTGGCCAATGTAGGGGAAAGCAACAGGATGAGCGCGTCGCGCTAGTAATAGGCGCATCTCCGTTACAACTAATAGATTGAGGGCTACGGCTGATGCTGGAAGCAATAGCCATTGGCGATGCTTGTCATGTGCTTGCATCGCGTGCCGGCTTTTGTAATGCCTTTGCATTGCACCGTTTTGCTTTGTCCCTGCGGCTGTTTGTTCCCGCTGCCGTAATTCATGTCTGGCTTACAAATCTTGCAGGGCTCCAGGCCCAGCTGGTGCGCCTGCTCCAGCGTTATCGCTTCAGAAACATTTTTAACCATGTGGCAGGCTGCGGTATGGTATTTTTTACCGGAAGGTGTTTTGTAAACCGTCTGCGCGTTTGTACTGGTTGTAATCCCAAAAATCAGGACCGATACAGGAAGCAGCACTTTCAGTAATCTGTTGAAACGCATGGCAACAGCTAATCTTTTGAGGAATGTTTGCAGGTTGAAATCCAACAGCACATCGTTCATCTTTCTATTTTAAAGATAACCTGTCTTTCTCTGCGGGTCAAGCCCCGGCGGTGCCTGCAACGACCGGGAAACAGGCTAGTTTATTCATTTTGAACAACATAATGTAAGAAATTATTCTACAAAATTGCATTCATGGGTTTTCTAGATTAGCCTTTTCCGCCGCCCTGCTCTATGAATTGACTCTAGTCATAAACAATATCACTGGCTGGTCAAAACGACTGAAGATACCATCTCCCACCTCTTCGCACCATTCCCAACGTCTCTTCATGAACGCCACCAAGTCCAAAGTATATTTTCACGCTCGCCTGGTTGCCGACAATCTTTGCCGAGCCATCCACTCTTGCATCAGAAAAATATAGACGGAATTGGCGGGCAATCTCAGCATCAACTTCTGCTTCAGCAATTCTTCGGCTGTTGCCATCGGCATAGGTATCAATTAAATCAGGCAACCGTTGAAACCTCCCGCTTTTCGCCGCATCGAATATAGCTTCGGCAACCGCCCGTGGTGATCCCTGTTTACCGAAATACATCTCGAATTATTTTTAATTTTAGAAATAGTGTTTTCTTAAATTTAAACCGGTCCTCGTTCGGTTAGGAAAATAGTCGATCAACAACTGTGATCCCGGATATAAAACGGCCTGCGCAGCATTGTGAATTTTAGCTTGTATAGGTGCTGTTTGTCGGAAAAAATGGCGGCTCGTCTTTTTATAAAGCCGTATTTTCGATAGGGCCTTACCTTTGGGCAGGCCGGTTATGGACATTGGCTGGTTAGTTTGGGTTAAATCGAAGAGCAGTTCATTATGCTGTTAACATCTATCAATACTTTTCTTTACCAATTTGTATTCTCGCCGCGATTCAGGATCCTGCGGCACATCCTGTATTGGTGTATGCACACGGTGATATGGGCCGCTTTTTGGATTATGATCGGTTCCCCAGGAACGTTTGGCAGGGAAGTTATTAATATGGCCATGTGGGTACCTGCATTTATTTTATATAGCTATCCCATGGCCTACCTGGCTATTCCCCGGTTGCTGATGAAAAACCGTGCGCTCCAATTCCTGTTACTTATCGCGCTATGGGGCATTGCGGGTATTTACCTCGACCAATGGTATCGTGCTTACATCTATATTCCATTGCAGCAACAAATGGGATTTGCACATATCCTCCCGAGAGGTCCGCTTCCCTTTTGCTATTTGTGCCTCACCACTTCAGCAGCCATCCCGATGATTATACAGGTGTTTAAGTCCTGGCAAACCAAACAACAGGACTGGTTGCGGGCGCAGCAGGACAAGATGACGGCAGAGTTGCAGTTATTAAAAGCCCAGGTACACCCCCATTTCCTGTTTAATACATTGAACAACATTTATTCATTTTCGCTCGAAAGTTCTCCAAAAACACCCGGTTTGATATTAAGGCTTTCGAATCTCCTGAGTTATATGCTCTATGAATGTAAGGAGCCGCTAGTTCCAATTGAAAAAGAGTTGGCGGTGATGAAAAGTTATATTGAGCTGGAACAGGAGCGATATGGAAGCAAGATTGATATTTCCTGGAATGTAACGGAAGATCTGAAAACAGTAGCTATCGCACCCTTGTTAATGCTACCATTTATTGAAAATGCATTTAAACACGGCACGTCCGAGCAGATCGATCGTTCCTGGCTTAGTGTAGATGTATGGCTGCACGAAAATCGATTAAAAGCAAAGATTGCGAATAGCAAAAACGACTTTGGCCAGGATGGCGGTCGTATGAACGGAATTGGTATCGTTAATGTGAAAAAAAGACTTGGCTTTATTTATCCGGGCAGCCATGAATTAAAGATAAATGACGAAGGCAATTTTTTTGTTGTTTCTCTCAGTATCGAACTGGAAAACGCAACTAATTTAAGACCCGTTAGAAACGAATTGGAAGTCCAACCCCAGCTATATGAAACTGCAATGCCTGCTCATTGATGATGAGCCACCTGCGTTGCGGGTACTATCTCGCTATATTTCGGAAATAGGCACGCTTGAAATTGCGGGTCTTTGTAATAATGCGATTGAAGCAATGGAGGTATTGCGTTCCAGGCGTGTGGATATTATGTTCCTCGATATCAAAATGCCCCGTATCCTGGGCACGGAATTTCTTAAAAATTTATCCCAGCCTCCAAAAGTAGTTTTTGTAACTGCTTATCGCGAATATGCTGTTGATGGATTTGAACTGGACGCAATTGACTACCTGGTAAAACCCGTATCGTTTGAACGTTTTCTTAAAACCGTTTCTAAATTACATCGCGTTTTTGGTACCGAAAGTCTTCCCGAAGCTACTTCACCCGTTGTAGCTTCCGATCCCTTTATTTACCTGAAGGTGGATCGGGATATGCGAAAAGTTGTTGTGGACCAGATCATCTATATAGAAAGCGCAAAAGATTATGTAAAAGTTTTTTTAACACACAACAGAAACCTGTTGGTGAAGCAATCGATCAGCGCAATGGAAAACCTGCTGTCTGACCACCTGTTTTTACGGGTTCATCGCTCCTATATTATTTCTCTCAAAAGAGTAACCGGCTTTAACACATTATCCGTTCATCTCTCAGATGTTGAGGTTCCAATTGGGCGTCTATATAAACGAGCCGTTTTGGAACATCTCACAAATAAATAAGAATAAACTCTTAGGATATTCACTATTGCTCTTAGTACTGATAAGATTTCCCTCGACAAATGTCAAATAAACAAGGTGAATGCCCGTGGTTTCTTTCATTTCTCACCCGTGATTTTACTTTTGTGACTGATTTGATATCCTAAACCGCAGCTTCATTTTAGCTGCAATGAAAAATCAATAACTATGAAAAAAAACCTGCTAACGCTGGCGGTGATTTGTATCCTCGCTTTTCACGCCTCTTCACAGGTAACCCAGATTTGGACAGACTACCAGGGCTTTTGGACCTCGTCAAGTTCAAGTATCAATAGTACCAAACCGGACAATAGTCATAATCTCCTTGCATTTAAAAAGGGAGCCACAATTTTTTCTACCGGTGTGGATGACGCCAAACTAATTTCCAATGGCGTTAGTTTTACTGCTAAAAAATTTCGCGCATTTCCGATTAGTTCAGTGCCGTTGTCCGGATCCCAATATTATGCGGCATTGGGTCAAATGTATGATGGTATAAGTGGCGGCGGTGCAACTCCTTTCACAGGTAATTCAGTAACGGCATTGTCTGGCTTTCTTACCGATGGTGTGAATGGCTTAAATATCGGAACTGGATTAGCCAATATTCCCGGAGGATCTGTGCTTGAATTTTCATTAAGTGCAAATGGAATAACGCCTTCGGCGATTGGCGATGGAATACCTGACATTTTATTTGTGCAAATTGCTACGCCAAGTGCCGGTGGTGATAAACTAAAATTTGTAAATAGTTCAAACCAGACGGTAGGAACCGAATATCTTTTTGACCTGACTAACAGCACCAATTTTCCTGCCGTAGCTAACTGGACTGCCGACTTTTACAATCCCAGCGGATCTATTGCGTTGACGAGTACAGATCGTCCGATTGCCGTATTAGCTGTTGATCTTTCTGATCTTGGAATAAATGCTACCAACTACACGGATGCTGTAAAACTGGTTTACACAACTGGTGGAACCGCCGATCCGGCCTTTGTTGCATTTAATGAACCTTCAGTAAGCATTGCTACCTACCTGGCAGTTACGTCGCAACCAAGTCTTTACACAAGTACGGTTACCCTTCCTTCAAATATTACAGTTGAGGTTCGTGACGGATCAGGCCTGGTGGTGCCGCAGGCAAATATTCCCATTGTTGCCTCCATCTTTAATGGAAACGGTGTTCTAACAGGTACACGCACACGTTTAACAAACTCAAGTGGTGTTGCAACATTTAATGATCTTAACCTAACAGGTAGTGGCGACCAGGTGATCCAGTTCAGTTCAGCGAGTTTAACCCCGGTTACTGCTGCAGCAATTACAAATGGCGCTGTAGGTGGAACGGCAAGTAACAACCAGGTGATTGCCACCGGTGGAACTCCTTCATCTATCAATTTGACCAGCTACTCCGGTACGATCCAGTGGCAGTCGGCACCAAGTGCCACTGGCAGTTGGACTGATATTTCCGGTGCCACCGGCGCTACGTTGACGGGTGCACAAATGGGTTCTCTATCAGGTACTACTTTTTATCGTGCGGTACTCACAAAAGCCAGTACAACGGCTTTCTCAAATGTCGTAAGTGTCGAGACTGGCACCGTTTCGAGTACCCAGTATACAGAAAACACAACACAGTTCCATATTGAAACATTTACCGGACCGGGAAGTTTTACGGTCCCTTCGGGCGTAACAGATATTGATTACCTGGTTGTTGCCGGTGGTGGTGGCGGCGGAAAAGGAAGTAATCGAACTGGTGGTGGCGGTAGCGGCGGCGAAGTAGTTGCCGGATCATTGGCTGTATCGCCGGGACAGGTGTTGCCGGTGGTAATTGGTGCCGGTGGCTGGGGAGGTACATCTACAAGTCCGGCTGGTGATGGTTTATCGTCTTCATTTAATTCGATCACCGCCCAGGGTGGTGGCCGCGGCGGCCAGGCTGCAACTACTCCCGGCGTTAATGCCTATGGTGGCGGAAATAATCCCGGACAAAATGGAGCGAAGGGAAATATAAATTTCATGGGAGGTAATGGTTTTGATCAGGGCTTTTCGAGCGGTTCATTCGCGGGCGGAGGTGGTGGCGGCGCCACTGCTGCGGGAAAAGATGGATCATCATCAAAAGCAGGTGATGGCGGAGCCGGTATTAGTAATAGTTATCAAACAGGTGTTGCACAATATTATGCAGGCGGTGGCGCCGGCGGATTTCAAAAAGGTACCGGAGGTTCTGCGCCCACACCTGCTAACCAGGGCGCTGGTGGTACCGGCGGTGGCGGAAATGGTGGTTGGACACAGGAGTCGTGGACAAGCGGAGGCTCTCCCTCTGGCGCAAGTGGAACTACGAATACAGGAGGTGGTGGCGGCGGTGCTGCGTTGGATGCGCGGACAACCGTGATATCGGGAGGCGCCGGCGGTTCAGGTATAGTGATTCTTCGCTATACCGTACAATCCACATTGCCGCTGGCATGGGGAAGTTTTACGGCTGCGCCCGAAGGAAAAAATATCCGGCTGCAATGGACAACGCTGCAGGAACAGCAAACAAAATCATTTTCACTTGAGCATAGCAATGACGGCGTTAATTGGCAGGCAGTTTACACAGTAGCTGCTGCAGGTAATAGCCAGCAGCCGGTTTCATATAATTATGTACATCTACAACCGGGTGCAGGTTCGCACTATTATCGCGTTGTGGAAACGGATCTTAATGGCAGAATAAACAATAGTGCAATCCGGATTGTGCAATTGGATGCGCAGGAAAATAGCTTTTCCATTTACCCAAATCCTGCAACTGGCGGAAAATTCCAGGTTGCTACTGCGAGTTCCACAAAGATTGAAATATTTGACAGTAAGGGTGTGCGGATTTTTGAACAGTGGATGCCGGCCGGCGTTCATTCGGTTGATATCGGCCGGGTTGCTGCTGGAATTTATCTTGTGAAAGCAAATTCCAACGCGCTGAAGCTATTAATTCAATAAATCCTGGTGGGTTTAGGGGAACAGATGACTTCATTTGCTCATTTCCCCTAAACCCACCGGGTTGTTATTGCTTGATGACTTTCAGCACCTCTTTATTCTTTAATTGCAAATAATACATTCCATTTACGTACTGCGATAAGTCAAGCGTCTGGCTGGTCGCGCTGATTTTCACCTGCTGCAATAACCTGCCACCCTGGTCGTAAAGATTTGCCACCGTACCCAACAACTGCTGATCACCTATCGTAACCGTAACCATACCGTTGGTAGGATTTGGGTAAACGATCGATTTCTGCTTCTCATCTTCCCGGTAACTTAAACGCACCACGTTCGAATAACGGAACCGAGCGTCATTGTCCACCTGCTTCAGCCGGTAAAACATCACTGCACTATTCAGCCTGTCAATGTTTTGATCAACGTATTGATACCTGCTGGTAGACGAGGTTGTATTAGCTGCCGGAATGGTTGCAATACGCTGGAAGTCGTTCAAGCCGGTTAGCGACCGTTCCAATTGATACTCCTTACTGTCCAATTCATTTGCCGTAGCCCATTCCAACACATTATCACGATCCCTGTTATTGCCGCGGAAATACAACCATGTAACCGGTAACGCAACTGTTCCAGTGATATACGTTGATCTCACTTCCCCCGGACGCAAGGTTTCCGTATTACCCACACTATCGGTTGCCAATACAAAGAAATAGTAGTAGGTATTGGGCGCACCGGTGAATACAGTATCAGTACGGGTCATCCTGGATTGTATAATATTAAAATTCACACCATCAGTAGATACATATAACGTGTAATACTGAAGTCCGCTGCCATTCAAATCATCCGTACCGCCCCAGGTTAAAATAACAGGGTTGTTTGAATTGGCAGGAAGTGAATTCAGGTGACTGGCGGGCGCCACCGCATCAATGGTATTTGACTCGATATTTGTCGGAATGGTATCATTGCTATCAAACCGAATGACGGCCTGCGCTCCTATTGTATCCAATGTATGCGCCGAGGAAATGGGTTTAATACTAAAATTAACGAAGCCATGCCCGGATGCGCTATTAACTGAATCCTGTAACAACAATAGCCCGTGCAACGGATCTGAAGGAGGCAGTAGCGTAACCGGGTCAATAGACTGCAATTCCCAAAACGCCTCATTGTTCACAACATCATATCCGGCTGTAATATCCACATACAAATTCAACGAATCGCGACAATCCAGGCGTTTATAATAAGAAGAAGTGCCCGGCGGTACTGCAAAGGTCAAATTATTAAATCCGAAGCTGCCCAGTTGGAACGTTCCCGGATCCATATTGACATGAATGGGAGCGGTTACTTTCACATATTTCGCAGGCGCAGATGCAGATTTCGCATTTTCATACAATACTGTGTACGGCAGTCGGTCGTTAATACTTACCCACGCTTTATCAGGCACACCATCCGGACCGATAATTTCATTGGGATCAAGCGAGGTAATTACTTCCGTTGAATCCCCATTGGGTTCAAAATGCCAGTGACGGCGTGTTCGCGGACCACCGGAGCCATCCTGCGGACAATCCGTAATACGCGGCTTCCAGCCGTTCTCTGATTTGAAATGCTCATCAGGATCACTATAATCCATCGGCACGCCATACATAAAATGCGAATACAGGTTTCCATAGAAATACCCATTATACGCCATCACCCGCGTCAGCGACTGGCCGGTAATTTTCTGTTGCACAAAATCGATCGCGCCGTACGCCGCACCCGGCGGGGTGAAACTGGCGAGGCTCAGCAGAAAGTCTGCGCCGGCAACGCGCATTTCACTTGCATTTGTGCTCGGGTCATTCACTACATCATACATATGCTTTGCCTTGATCAGAACATCCACCGCATTTGCTACGTTCCCGATTTTGGTAAGTCCGTCAGCAAGCGGACCAAGATTGTTTAAAATATTCTTTACTTGTGTCAGTTCGCCAAGCGCTTTCCGGGCTTCAAAATTTTCACCCTGCTTAAGGTAGTCAAGGATTTGCTTTTGAAGTTTCATGGATGCATTTGACTCCCGCAAATAAGTAAGATTATATTTACTTTCAATCCTACGACCTGCATGAAACAGCACGTTGTTGAGCAGTGTATTGTAATAGTCAATGATGTCAATCACATTCTGGCCCTGCTCATCAGTAGGCGGATCACAGTCATCAAGTCCAAACACATCCACTCCATTGGCCGGGTCATTGTGTACATATTGATAGAGAGACATCCCATCATTGTAGCCAATAAGATCACGCTGGTTGAAAGAAGCGGTAACGGGATCATATTCCCGGTAGAAAAAATTATAGTTTCCAGATAACGTATCCAGTCGCTGGCCAGTAAATCCATATTGATTTCCCACTTTTGAATAGGCAAGCGGATTACCGGCACCATCATACCGACTCCATTTTCCAAAATCTTCATATTGGTATTGTTCTACAACACCACCCCCCGCATCTGTAATTGCTTCAACACTATGCTGCTCATTGCTGTGCAGAAAATAGCTATTACTTCCTTTATCAAATGATAACGGGTGATTAGCATTATCAAAAACGGTTCGCTCAACAAGCATCCCGGAGGCACTGTCAATAGCTTCCACCGGTCTAAAACCGGAGAAGATAAAGTTCTTAAAAGCACCGTTCACATTTTCGCGTACACGTCGGTTTAGCGCATCGTACTGGTAGTGAGTTACCTGCGTTGGAGACGCAGAGTCAACAACAAGTCGCCCCTCCGCATCATACGCTTTATAAAACCGCCCGTCAAAAACAAGATTTCCATTTTCGTCATACGCATAAGACGTAGTGCCGCCGTTGGTTATAGTTCCAATTTGATTGAGATTATTAATTGAATAACTGGTTGCAACGCCATTCAGCACCGCAGCCACCCTGTTTCCAATGGCGTCATATTGGTAGGTATTCTGCAGCAAGGCCGGGCCGGCCAGATCACCGCGTTTATACGATGTAAGCTGGTAAGTATTATCATAGTCAAATTGCTCAGACCAGGAAGTATGGAGCGTTCTTTCAATCCGTGTTTTTCTATTCTCTTTATTGTACGTAAATAAAGAACGTTGTATCGTACCATTTCCCGTGCTGATACCGGAAAGCCGGTTGGAGTTATCATATTCATACACGGTAGCTACCCCATTTCCGAAAGTTTTGCGAATCAGCTTATCCGCATTGTCATACTGGTATCCAACAATTGGTAAATTATTTTTCGTAACGCCGGTTAAACGTCCCCTTGTATCAAACGCACGAACAACCACGGTGCCATCCGGGTAGGTTATGTGCTGGAGTCTGCCAGTAATATTATAGCTGTACGAAGTCGTTCTTCCATTGAATGTTTCAGAAGCTATCCTATTCAAATTATCGTAGGTAAAATAAACCACGCCCGTATTGTTGGCAGCTGTCAGTAGTCTGCCGGATGCATCGTAGGTATACGTGAGTGTTTCTCCACCCGGAAGCGATTTTGAAAGAAGTTTTCCATCTGCATCGTATGTGTAGTTTATCATGGTACCATCCGCCTGTCTCCTGCTGCTGATCTCTCCTTTCTGGTTGTAGATAAATTCCAGGTAGCGACCATCCGGGTATGTTGTTCTCTTTACACGATTTAGCTCGTCATAGGTATATGATGTAATATGGTTATCCTGGTCGGTCAAACTGGTCAAGTTACCTTCTGCATCATACGCGAATTGAATACTGTGTCCCAGAGCGTCGGTGGCAGATTCAATCCGGCTAAATGCATCATAGGTAATTGTCGTCGTCTTACCATTACGATCCGTGTACGCAACCGGGTACCCTTTTTTATTACGGGTTACCGTAACGGTGTTTCCAAGCGGATCCGTTACTTTTCGCGGCTGGCTCAAACTATCATATTCGACGGTATAAGAAGCACCGGTACCATTTTTATAATTGATAATATTACCCACCGGGTCGTAAGTCATATCACCCATGGCGCCCAGCTGATCATTGATGTGAACCAGCCTGTCTGTGGCATCATAGCTCATCACCATCACCTGGCCGGTTGGTAATGTTACCTGCGTGGGATTGCCATTTGGGTCATACGTCGCCTTGAGCAAATTTCCATCAGCATCCGTTATTGAAGAAAGCTGGCTCCGATTGTCATAGGAAAACGTTTGTGTATTTCCAAGCGGGTCTTTAATCAACGTTACGTTATCCAGTTCGTCATAACCAACTTCGGTTGCAGCCCCTTTGAAGTCGATGATCTTTACCGGCCGATCGGATGCATCATAATTGAGCGACATCGCTGTTCCCGCCTGGTTGGCAAAGGCGATAATATTCCCGGATGCATCGTATGTAAACTGTAATGTATTATTTAATGGATCGGTGATTTTCTTTACACGATCCAGGATATCATACTCAATAGCGCTTTCATTATTCCGTGCGTCCGTATACGACACCAGGTTTCCCCTGGCATCATATGCAACCGAAGCAGTAAACCCATTCGGTCCGCTAACGGACTGCGGATTGCCCGCTGCATCGTAGCCATAGGTATAAACGTTGCCCAGCGGATCAGTGCTGGACGCAAGACGTCCATTAGGCAGATAGCTGGCTGTAAATTCACGCCCACCGGGCGTAACTACTTTTATCATATTGCCCTGGCCGTCATATTCAAGCGTTGTTGTAGCACCCCGCATATCTGTATAACTGGTGATACGATTAAAATCCGCGGAATATGTGTAAGTAATTTTACCGCCCAACGCATCCGTAATAGTGAGTACGTTACCCCGTTCGTCATAGGTAAACCTGGTAACCTGTCCCTTTGCATCTGTCTGGCTGATTTTATTTCCTGCCGCATCAAATTCAAAACTGGTATTATAACCGCAACAATTACCGCTGATACTCGTCAGCCACGCCACCTCTCCGTGTTTCTTGTAGGTATACTTTGTAACCTGGTTGCCAGCCTGCATATGTTCTGTTGCATAGGACACCAACTGTGTTGTGTCATAGCTAAAGCTCATCCGCCGGTTACAGCCAACAATCTCACTCAGGCTCAAATCAGGGAAGTAAACGAGATCAACAGTGTTTGCATTTTTATCCTTTATCTCGCGTAAGGGTCCATTTACGATATATGCATATTGCCAGGTATTATTCAATGGATCCCGGACCTGCTTAAGATTTTTGTTACCATCATACATGTATGTGAAATTGCGAGGCGTGCCGGTTATCGCATCGCTAACCGTAGTAAGCAATCCATCTGTGTACGTAAACGAAATGGTTTGCCCGGAATTAGCAGTAACTGACGTGAGCAGCGTATCAGTATAATTAAATTGAAGGAAATTATGATTGTAATCCTCAACGCGGGTGAGCTTCCTGTTAGCTGCATTATCGAAATAATAAGTGATACCCTCCGGCTCTGACAATTTATATTTTCCTGTTGCATATTCTGAAAACACGCTGAAGAACCCATTTGCAGCCTGGTAATTGCCGTTTCCAAGTGAATCATAGCGATCCTCCCGGCCATCACCCCAGCTGATCATTTTAGCCCCTTCCCCGTTGCTATAATAACGTATGCAATATTGAAATCTCCAGCCATTACCAAATCCAAGGTTCTCATCATAATTATAGCTGCTGTAATAGAATTTCACCTTCATGTCAAATCCGGGCGTAGGCACATGGTAATCTGTCCGGGACAGGAACATATTACCTGTAAGCATATTTACCTCGGCGCCCAGCGGTCCCTGCCGGTTAGGTGAATTGATATTTTGGGCAAACGAACCACAGGCCGCAAGCAGCAACGTGGCCACCATACCAAAAGCTTTCGCCAACTCTTGAACGGGTTTGCTATTTTTTAAAAAACGGATCATGCGTATCGTTTTATAATGCTTTATTTCAGTGTAAAAATGACATGCGTATGGCCGGGAATACTGAGCGGCGCCTTTGCATAAACAGTAATTACGCCACTGCCTCCCGCCCGGATGATGCCCGGCGGTCCGCCTTGTTCCGACAGTTCCAGGTGCAGTGAACTATTGCCATTAGCGAGATCTGCACTCGTCATTCCCAACAACACTCCCTTATCAGCATACAGCGTTCGTACCTGTGCAGGGATATCGTAGTTGGTGGGATTGGAATAATTAATCTGTATGATAAACGGCCAGCCCCCAAATACTTTTTCCGGCGCCACCACTTCTGTAACAAGTTGTGAATTATAGCCCGCCGGGGCTCCGGGATCGCATCCTGGTGAATTGCCCGATCCGCTTTGTCCCGTATTATTTCCTCCACCCATCAGCAACCCGCCATTGTTTGCAGCAACAATGGTGAAGCTGTTGGGTAAAATGGCTTCGGTTGCATCTGACTTTACCAGTTTTACATCGTACACACCAAGCGGACGTCCCTGCAAATTGAATGTGGCGTAAACAGTTGTACTATTTGTATAATAGACCGCAGATGAGGCAATCACCCCGGTTCCGTTAGTGAGAAATGCCTGCATTCCCGGTACAAAAAGTGACCCATTGATCCGGATAGTTACATTACCAATATTTCCTCCTGAGTTTGCCTGCACCTGCAGGATACTGAACGGAAGTACGGTAGCTTTTAAGGTTACCTGCTGCTCTACCGGGTTGCTTGATACGCAGCGATACATGATATAGTAAATGGAATCCGTAACTGCATCCATCAGGATTTGCTGATTGCCATAATTGGCAATTTCAAACCGGTAATCAAACTGCGCCGGCGAAGGAACATAAGACCCCGCTATGAACATTTCATTCTTCATAGTCAGCGAATCGCCGGATTTCAACGTAACCAGTATGGTAGCCCCGCGCAATTCCGGCGGAATGTTTAGCCGGTAATACCTCGCCTGCTGCTGTAATGTATTACTTGCAGGCTGCTCCAATACCAACATTTTTGCCCGTATCGAAATCCGGTTTGCAGACACCAATGCATTATTCAGTTTATTCGTTTCGGGGATATTACTTCGCAAATCAGTTCGCACACCAACGTAATAGTCGCCTTCCGGCACAGTCGTCACCAATGGCCGCGCAAACAGGCTATCACTACCCAGCGGACCGATTGCCATATTCTTATTTACTACGGTCAATAACCGGGCAGTAGAGTCCAGTACGTTGCTGGTAGATATATAAAGTCCATCAGAAGATATTCCTGTTGCGGCATTGGCCGACTGGTTAACAATGACCCATTTAACTGAATCAATACTGTATCCCAGGTAAGCCGTGTCGGGGATTGCAATGCTGCTCACCAGGAGGTCGGAAGGTGCGGGCGCATACACCGTCACAAACCGATAAGAAGTATCATTTTCAAAATTTGTCTCAATGAGTGAACGATTCCTGTTAACAACGCTGATCAGTGCATAATTCCCAGCCACTGTATTAAGTGGTACCGTGCCAATCAATGTATCCAGGTAACTTTCTCCTGGCTGCAACGTTCCAGAGTGATTCACGCCGGCCAATTGTATATCACCGCTATTTCCAGGTATCAGATCTGCCGACAACCACAATTCGCCTCCCCAGTTGCCCGGGAACGTTTCACCAGGCCCGCTATTTTTTACCTGGTGAATTATCCTGAGCGGCTGACCTGTTGCTGCGGTAACAGGTGAAGAGAGAATACTATCCACAAGATCTGGCAACAACGGTCGCGTTACATGAATTTTAATCGCCTTGCCGCTTCCATCTCGAATTGCGTTTACATTATTTACCAGGTCAGGTTCGGAAAAGTAAAGCAGTGCGTTGGTATTGACCAGCACATAGTAATCGCCGGTAGGCAGGTCAGGAACAACTATCGACTTTGTGTCTGAATATGTCTGACCAGTGTTTAATCTCGTCGTCTCAAACGTGTAGGTTGGTGACGCCACGGCTGTGCCGGCACTGAACAGTGAATCCGGTGAAAAATACACATTGTCGTACCACCCTGTATAGTAAGGAGCACCTGGGTTGAAACCGATGTTTTTTACAGTCCAGCTTACCGCGTATGGTCGCGCAACTGTTGCGGTTGCCGCTGCGGTTACTTTTGTAACCAGGTGATCCGGCATTGGATTAAACAATACCCGCGCTCCGGAAGCGGTTATATTGTTAGCCGTATTGCCTCCCTCGTAGATACTGTTATTACTATTCAACTTTACAAAGAAATAAGCCGTTGAATAGAGTTGCTTAGGGAAGCAGTTATTAATATCAAAACCGAACTTGAGCGACAACGTAACCGAATCTGAAATGGATGCACCTGGCGCCAGCACAGCATTGTCAGTAATAGTCCCAACATAATAGGCTGTTGCTGTATTAAAGACAGGACTGCAACTGATGAAAATGCTGTCTTTTCGATTCCCTGAAGCAATCCCGGGTCCATTATTATCCACGCGATATTTAAACTGAACCGGGAAAATCGTAGCAACAGTATCTGCAAGTGGGAAAGAACTTATCACCAGGTCTGCCGGTGTGGCCGTTGTTACCATCGTACTTGCAGCAGCACTGATGTTATTTGCCATTACGGTTTCCCGTACTGTGCTATCGTAATTCGTTTGCACATAAATGTATCGCGCACCTGAAGTAGCAGGTGGAAACGTATACGAAAATACGTGCGTCGTGGTGGCGCCTGGCGCAACATCTTCCGTAAATGAAACATTACCAATCAACTGTGCAGATCCATCAAATACGGCTGAAGTGCTGCTGTAGAACCGGTCATTTCTCAGTGTGTTGAAAATGCCGCCCGCTCCATTATTTTTTACATCATAGCTGATTGAAAATTGTTGACCACCCGTAACGGAAGCAGGAATATCAACCCGCGATACCACCAGGTCGGGCCGCTGAATGGCTAACGGTAACGCGCTTCGTTTTGCCTGCGGTGTGCCCGGGTATTCAAATACAGATTTAGTGGCATTGGCTAGCACCCACACATAATAATTTCCTTCAGGTAAATCATTCGGAACTGTAATGGTAAGTGACCTGGGAAAATTTGACTCAGGCATTATTGCCTCCGCCGTATTAACGTTTAACGTTTGCGGATCTGCTCCTGTCGGCAAACACGCGTCTGGTTTCGTATTGTCAGGTGAACTGGATCCACTGTTCTGGACGCCGTGCGCAATCTCTCCTACCTGTACGGCACTGCTGGTATTTAAAACCACAGCATCTGTGCTGAGATACACACGATCCAGCCAATAGCTGGAGCCAAATCCGAGGCTATCACGGTAGCTGGCGCCAGGTCCGGGGGCATTTGTACAAATACCGTTTGCAACAAAATAATGACCCTTGCTTTTCTCAATATTGTCATTAAACCCGGCATTATAGATATTCCAGTTGATGCCAATCGGCTGCGTTACACTGGCTGTTGTGACAGGAACGGTAAGACTATTTACCGTCAACAATGGTGTTGGCGTCAGGAACAACTGAAGTTGTGCCTGGCCTACATTATTGCCGGAAGCTGTTCCCTCATAAACAGAATTTCCGCTATTGGTGACAACGTAAATAAAATACGTACCACTGATAAAGTTTGGAATAACCACTTGTGCGCTGCGCGTATAACTACTGTCTTGCTGAAGTTGCGCATTGTTTACCAACACAACATCCGGCGGAAATGGATAGTAGCTTCCATTTGGCTTGGGCACTTTTAATAAAAGACTATTATCCACACTGAAGAATGGGCTGGATGAAATATAAATTTTATCATTCCATGTAGCTCCTGCCGGTGTTAGCGCGCCATAATTTTTCACTTTATACGTAACGTTGATGGTGCTTCCCGAGAAAGTGGAAGAAGGAGTAAAAACCGTATCAACCCGTAAATCCGGCGTAGGCGAAAGCGTAACTGAAATTGGTTGGGGCGCCTGTGCAGTATCATTCACTACCGTCATCTGTGCGGGTGCAGCCTGGCCAGCCGGATAGTTCGTAATTACATACGCATAGATCGGTTGACTATAATTATACGGCAGCGTAAAATTGATCGAATTCTGATATTGCTGACCACTGTCTAATGCGCTAACATTCTGCCGCGTACCTGCCAGCAGCGGACGAACCGGGAAAGTGAGCTGGCTCCAGGCCG
The DNA here is from genome assembly GCA_048498035.1 of Bacteroidota bacterium. GTDB lineage: Bacteria > Bacteroidota > Bacteroidia > Chitinophagales > Chitinophagaceae > CADEDV01. The sequence continues at coordinate 37,535 of JBEHYT010000031.1, forward strand.
AAGACGATGTTTCCGGGGAAATACTGAAATTCGGATGCGTGTCGAATGAAAAGAACACGGCATCTGTCCAACTCTGGTTCGTTGTTGTATTGCCAGGACCTGCATTCTTCACGGTCCAGCTTACAGTTACCGTTTGACCGGAAAATGCAGCTGCCGGCGCTTGTACGTCAGTTACTACCAGGTCCGGGAGTGTCTTCAGGCGGAAGGTTTGTACGGGACCATCCGTTTGTAAACATCCATTCTTGGAAACAAGCTGCCATTTGTACGTGGTGTGGTACGTCAGCGCCCCGGCTGGTATAGTGTAGGACAGCGCAGTTAAATCAGCCGCAAAAGGTTGCGCCGGGCGTGTGGTTGCAGAATCCCACACAAAAAGATCATAACTCAGTGAATTGCTTCCCGGTATCCAGGAAAGCGGTAATGGCAATTGCTGATCCGTTGCAGCATCTGTCGGCAACATATTACTAACGCCGGAGGGACTTACCGCTGTTACAACCTCAACCGTCAGCGAATCGTTAGCTGTAGGTATGCCGCATGGACCTGTTGCCGATACCAGGAGCGTGTATGTTCCGGAAGAAGGCCAATTGATGGTAACGGAATTGGTGGTAGAAGGATAGGTTGTTCCATTGGAAAGGCGCCAGGAATAGGTAAGTCCCGGCACTGCATTAATAGTATAAGTTCCAGATTGCCCCGGGCAAACAAACAATGGCCCGGAGATTTGGTCAAGGTCATTAATACGAACACAAAACGACTGTTGTGCGGTTGGTGCAGCTTCAAAATTCCCATTACCACCTTGCGTGACCGCAACAGTTACGGTTCCTATTCCGGTGAACACGATAGTGGTACCTGAAAGATAAGCTGGGCCAGATACAATATTGAATGAAAGTGGAAGTCCTGATGATACGGTGGCATTCAACGCAACGGAATTATTGCTGAGCAATTGATCCGGGATGGTTGCAAAATTGATTACCTGTGTCGCCTTATCAACGTTGAATGTACGGGTTACCGCCATTGCAGTATCATAGGTATCGTCTCCGGCCTGCAAAGCGCGAATGATTACCGTGCCCGGTGCCGTCGTTGTATAAACGGATCCCGAAAGATTGCCCGGGCCACTGATAATAGAAAGCGCTACCGGCAATCCTGAACTTGACACTGCATGAAGTGTATATGGAGAGTCCCCGAAATACATATCGGGAATTGGATCGAACGTGATGGCCTGAGCAATTGAATTGGCGGCATAGTTAATGCTATTCGAAACCGGCCCCTCCCCGCAATTATTCGCAAAGCGAACAGTGTAGGTGCCGGCCTGCTGCGCATAATAGGAGGCACCTGCTATCGCCGGTATCAGTGTGCCGTTTCGATACCAGTTATAATAGGTTGCATGCTGCTCCGGGGCAGGAGAAGACGCATATAACCAACGACCTGATTTAACGAGCGCGGAAGCGGCGGTCGGTGCTCCATAGGATACGGTTATCCATTTGGTAGCTGAAGGACCCACACCACATGGTGTACTACTGGTTACACCAATGGAATATCCGCCCGCTGCAGGCCAGGTTACATACGCTGTATCATTTATTAAATTCAAAACACCGGCTCCGCTTACTGTCCAATTATACTCAACCCCAAATTCACGATTACTAATGAAATATTTGCGAGGCGCAGCATTTGCACAACCTGTATCAGCACCGGAAATAAGAAATGATTGGGTTGGAATGCCATAAACAGCAATTGCCCTTGTATTAACACTGGTGTCTGCAGGCATTGATCCGATAATACGGATGCGGTAACCCGCCCCTAAAGTAATCGCGGATGGAATATAAGCGTTGAGCGTATCAGCATTGTATGCTGTTTTTGTTGCAATGGTAGTGGGGGCAGCAAAACTTCCATTTTCGTCAGACAACTGCACTGAAAAGACATTTGAAGACAGCATCGCGGTGTCTATATCAACCGGGACTTTTACATACGTGCCCCTGCATACCGCGGTATCTGTTTCACCAACTGATATAACAGGTATTCTTGCCGGCTCAATAAGACCAAACGTATAAATGCCATCTGCCGATACAGCAACTCCGGAAGAAACAAAATATTCTTCGCCATTTCCCTGTATGTTACTTGCGCCCTTATTGTCCCATTGTGACCCGTTCCAGCCGGCAACGCGCAGGCTGTAAGGAGATGCAATCTTCTTACTGCGTGCACTATCGTATTGAAGCGTAACATTTACGGTAGCAGCCCGATTCATTTTCATCGACCAATATTCATTTGGCGATACTCCTGTAAGGGAATTTTCATGCTGGCCAACATCGTAGCCGTCAGCAGAAGGATCATGCTGGAAATATTCAACGGTCAGGCTATCAGCTTCATCACCCGAGGCCGATACGTCTATCACCGCCTGCCGTTGCGTATCACCGGTTGGAAAGCGGAAGCTTTGACCTCCTGCCCTTACTACAGGCCCTTTTACCCAGCTACCGCTGGAAAATTGACTAACATAGGATCCCGGCGCAAATATCAATGGTGCATTGGCTGCGGTACGCACCAGTCCTCCGCCAAAACGTGCATCGCCAAGTATTTCAACAGGCTGGTCCAGGTAAATGCTGTATTCAGTACCCCATTTTTCTGTGCGGAGTTCGTTCATCCGGATCGGCTCGGAACCTGTTTGCTGGATATGGGAATCATTAAATCCGTAAAACTCAACCGCCTGGATAGTAGGTGTATTGGGAATAATACTGTTAATACGTAAATCTCCACCCACCCGAAGTGCGCCGGCATTTCCGATATTCAAAACACTTCCTGTTACTGAATTGAGCGTCACATTTCCGTCAACACCCGAGCCGTTATTATTGCCAAGATCCGTTTGCGCTTCCCCACGAATGGAATTCATGGTCATTTCCATGTTTCCCCATACATAGTTGTCATAGATTGTTGCAGTACCCGTACGTTCTTCATTGTCGGAAATGGTCAGGTTGCCACCCAGTTCACTCCCAATCAAATCAAGATCACCAGTGTAATTACTAATGACCACTTCATCTGAATAGAGTGTTGTTCCATGAATATATATCGATTCATTATTCTTCATCTGGAAACTGCCAAACCCATCAATAAAGCAGTCTTGCAGATTCACATCACCATAGCATATAAGGGAGTGACCCGCCATATCCAGCGATGTATTGGCGTCCATTGTAAGTCCGTGAATCACGATGGGTAAATCAGCAACTGGTTGGTTGGGGGTGCCATCAGGTATGTACACTTTATCACAAAACGTAGGCACACGACCCAGGTCCCAATTGGCGGCATTATTCCAACGGTCATCATCAGATCCGTTCCAGGTTATTGTTTCATTCGTACTACAGTACGTGCACTGGCTGCTCACCTCGTTAACATCTGAACATCCCGGGGCGTTATTTTCAATAGAAATTATCCCGCCGCCTGATATGTATGAACATATTGGCGTAGATGAACAGACCGCCAGTTGCGGGTTATCACGGATAGACACTTCATTTGAAGCATTCTTATTTTCAATGGCGAGCGAACTGTTCAGCGCCATATCCGTCAGCACATTATTTCGTTCTACATACAGCCCGCCACCAATGTCGGTAATATTGGAAAAGCCGGCCATACTTGTCAAAGAAGCATTTCCCATACATTCCAGCGAAGCCTCACTAACATGTTCAATTTGTTGAAACGAAGACAGATCAGTAAGAAGCGGATTATCATTTACTGAGATGCCATAATCACAAGAGTTGAGGTTATGAAGGCCGTAGGTAGAAGTAATATGTTGATTACGTGTTACGTAAAGATTCGGCAGGCTTTCAATACGCTCAAGACCGGTGAGATCTGTAACGCCCGTATTACTGACCACCACCGTTCCTAACCCGGTATTGGTGAATTGATCAGTAAGACCCGCCAGTGTGGTCAGGTTGGGTAAACTTTCCAGGATGATCAATGCCATGCCTGTTACATGCGGGAGGTCGATGGTGGTTACAGCATCATCGTACTCAAAAAACAACCACCCATCCAGCTGGGTAAGATTTGTAAATGCTGAAAGATTAGGAACGCGGGTATTGGATAACACCAGGTCCATCATCCTTGTAATATCACTGAGGGAATCGAGCCTGGTAATAGGCCCAGGCGCTTCCGCGCCATCAATACGCAATTTTCGAACGGTTGTGCAACCAGGGTGATCCACACGAAAATTATCAACCTCTTCCTGGCTGTGAAGCACAATTGAATCACAATCATAGCTGAAATCTCTCGCTGCTAACCTGGCAGAAGCCCGCTCGTAAAGGACGATTGGCTTTGATCCTGCCTGTTGCCGCAATTGGCTAATGCCGGCAGGCCAGCTACGCTGAACAAATTGCTGCGCATCCGTTTCAGCTACTCCCAGCACCAGCAATACAAATAGAACGTAAAAAATCTTTGCCATCAGTTAAGCATTTGGTTTTCTGCTAAAATTCCCGGGCACCAGGCAGGAACACTCCCACCCGAACTCACCGGAGCCATTCATGTTGAAATTGGATTTGCGAAGAGGAATTCAGGAGATGTAAAAGTTGTGTATTCCGGCCTGAGGGGAAATACTCAATTTGTAGTACCATGCGCCAACAATCCACCTATCTGGTATATTTATCCCCTAAAAAAACCGCCAGGCAGATCTTATTTTCCATGCGACAGCTGCTTATTATCCTCAGTTTTATTTTTTGTTGCCCGGGCTCTGTCCGTACGCAAACACATATCATTGATAGCCTGGAAACCACGCTTCGCAATAGCACATCACCACAAACCAAATTGTCACTCCTTCTTGCCCTTTGCGAAGAACACCCAAGCCTTAACCGCGACACGCTCTTTTCATTTGCGCAGCAAGCCGTGTCCCTGTCCGGGCAGTCGGGCAGCGTTTATCAAAAAGATCTTGCAGTTATTGCACTCGCCAATGCCTATTATCGCTGGGGATGGATGGACAGCAGCCTGTTTTTTATTAACCCCTTAGTTGAAAAAGGAATTGGCTCCTCGCTGAATGAACAGGATGTGTATTTTAAAGCAGCCCGCCTGCAGGCACTTTGTTACGGGGGGCGATCAGATTTTAAAAATGCACTTACTATTCTCTATTCGATTGTAAGTAACGCGGAAAAAAGAAATGATTCACTTGTCTTGAGTTCCAATATGAATACCATCGGTTCCGTGCTTATCGGCATGAGTGATAACAACGGCGCAATGGATTGGCTAAAACGCGCGCTGCAATACACCGGCAACTCCGCCGGTTTCCTGGCCAGTAAAGCCGCCATTTATACCAATATGGCTTCGCTTTTCCTGCAAAATGGAAAATTAGACTCGGCGCAAACACTGGCGCACCAGGCGGCAGCATGGTCGCAGCAGGTTGAAAATCTGAATATACTGGCTTCGGCGCTGCGCACGGAAGCAGCTATTGCTACCAAACGAAAAGATTATACAACTGCGGAACTGGCATTGAAAAAAATGATCGATGTTCGATCCCTGCAAAACAATGATGCCTCGATGTACGTAGACGACAACCTGCAGCTGATCGACTTTTACATGGAAACGGGACAATTTCAAAAAGCAATTGCCTTCTGCAAGGAAAAGCTGGTACAGGGAAATATTTATGATACAACAGCTGCTTCCGGCGGCAAAACGCTGAGTAATATCATCAGCATCCGGTTGGCTTATTACGATGCGCTAGCGAAATGTTATCGCCAGATTGGTGATATGACCAGCTACCGCGCTACGCTCGAAAACCTGCTTGAAGCAAAAGATTCATTTTACAAATTAAATTCGGCAGAAGCGATAGCAGAAATGCAAACGCGATATGATGTTGAAAAAAAAGAAAAAACCATCATTCAGCAACGGCTTGACCTCACACGAAAGAATTATATTTTTTATGGCTCATTACTTTTTACCGCACTCGTTATCATTTTTGGCGCCTTCCTGTTCATGAACTATCGAAAAAAACAGGTGCTTAAACATCAATTCGCCATGCAGGCGGAAAAAAAGAATACAGAGGAAGGAATCCGCGCTGCGGAAGAGAAAGAACGAAAACGGATTGCCGCGGATTTGCACGACAACCTGGGCGCCTATGCTGCATCTATTTCGTCTAATCTTGATCAGCTGGCACATGCCTCGCAACGGGACCCGCATCAAACAGCCATGGAACAACTGCGGGCCAATGCAGACGCCATTGTTGCCGAACTTGCCGATACCATTTGGGCCTTAAACAAGACAGCGCTACAGTTGTCTACCATAAGTGATCGGATCAAAGTGTTTATCCGTCGTATTCAACCCAGTTATCCTCAGGTAACAATCGAAGTGTTTGAAGATATTCTTTCAGATACCGTCCTTCTTCCCTCACAGGCTTTTCACCTGTTTCGCATTATCCAGGAAGCCATTAATAACGCCCTGCGCCACAGCAATGGCTGGAAAATCGAAGTACTGGATAATGGTAAGGGTTTTACCCCGGGAACAAATCCTGGTAATGGCTTGTATAATATGCAAACAAGGGCGGACAGTGAGGGTTGGACAATCCAGTGGATCAATACATCTCCCGGCACAATGGTGCAGATCATTGGGTGAGAAACAACAAAAAGCCCCAGCCAGATGGCCAGGGCTTTAATGCTTTTTTTACTCAGGGCAAAAATTGAAGTTGACTGATATTGGATTTTCGTTTGGCTTTTTAAGGACGTTGAACGGACGGTCTTTGCATTGGATAAAGGACATTGATTGTTGGTATCAATCAACTTCAATACAAACATACAACCGCAAAGGGTCACTTTACAAGAGCAAAACTACCGCTCCGGCATAGGATTTTTACCTGTGCATTTTTCGCTGTCGGAACACCAACTTTTAATCAACTATTTTATAATCAATATATTACATACTCGTTTAAAGCGAAACTGCCCCAATATCCGTTTTCATACAAAATGCCCGTATCAGGCATTTGCCGGTGAATGAACGCCTTCCCCTACTTCTTCCACCATTTTCTGATTAAATGCATCCAGGTCTTTCGGCGTTCTGCTGGTAACGAGCCCATTATCCACTACTACTTCTTTATCCATCCAGTTGGCGCCGGCATTTTCCAGGTCAGTCCGCAGAGACGGATAGGAAGTCATGTCCCGGTCCTTAACCAGTCCCGTTTCAATCAGGAGTTGTGGACCATGGCAAATAGCAGCCACGGGCTTTCCGGCCTCCAGGAATTTTTTCGCAAAAGCAACCGCCTTTTTATTGATACGAAGTTGGTCAGGATTCATTACGCCGCCAGGCAACATCAGCGCATCATAATCGTCGGCTTTAGCCGTATCAAGTTGTACGTCCACAGCCACTTCCTGTCCCCAATGATCATGCGCCCAGCCTTTTACTTTTGACGATTGTGGTGACACAACATGCACGGTGGCACCCGCTTCTTCAAGTGCCTTTTTGGGACTTGTCAATTCAGTTTCTTCAAAGCCGTTTTCAGTCAGTATCGCGACTTTTTTTCCATTCAGCTTTCCCATTTTTATATATTTTAAAGTGAACAATATATTAACACCGAGTATAGTTCAAAAAACAGACCTCCTTTTTTTAAAGCGAAAATTGCCGGTACGCGTCCTCATTCTTCCCCAATCTGTGCATCTCAGTCCCGGGTTTAAACTGATCCCGTAGCGGTGTGGAATTTCGTAAATTCAATAAACACTGTTGTCCGGTAAAAGTCAGGTTTGATTTTACTGGGGTTGACAATGATTAAGTTAGGGGTTTTAGAGGCGCTATTTTAGTAGGGTAGCCCCCTTAT
>JBEHYT010000032.1:0-43658 GCA_048498035.1 Bacteroidota bacterium
AGGGATTTTAATTTTCTGCGATTGCATCGTAAATTTACGGGTCATCCCATTGTTGAACACCTAACCCCAGGAACCTTAGATATGAAACGATTGGCTGGAGCAGGGCTTTTTATACTGGCACTTATCACTGGAAAATCCGGGTGGGCGCAGACCACTGAAGCGGCTCCCAAAAAATCAATACAGACCATTGTTATCGATCCCGGACATGGTGGACTTGATCCTGGTGCTCCCGGTACATTTTCAACAGAGGCGCAGGTGGCGCTTGCAGTTTCCCTCAAACTTGGAAAAGCGTTGGCGCAGGAATTTCCGGACATTAAGCAGGTGTTTACACGAACCACCGATCAGCTTCCCGGGAACAAGCCCAATAAAGATGCGGCGCTGCGCTATCGCGCAGACCTTGCCAATTCATCAGGCGGTGACCTGTTTATCGCTGTACATTGTAATTCTGCCGGGAAAAAGGCTGGCGGATGGTACGCACAACGCGTAGACCATTACGAAACGGCGACGAAAAAAGTGAAGGTGAAAAAGAAATGGGTAACACGCACCTATAAAAAGCCGGTTTATAAATCATATTGGGTAGAAAACCAGGTGAAAGGTACCGAAACCTATATCTGGGCGGTGAATAAGAATGACGCCAAGATCAATTCCATGAGTCATAATAATGACTATTATGGGGAAATAGATTCCACTTCTACCATCGAATTACCCGATCCTTCCGATCCGGCGGAAAAAGCAAAGCAATTAGTTTACACACTTAATTATTTCAGAAAAAGCCTGAACCTGGCCAACCTGGTTGAAAGACAATTTATCGACTCCGGCCGTGTGAGCCGTGGCGTAAAACAACGGAATGACCGTGGTATATGGGTGCTGCAAGCTACCGGTATGCCCAGTATCCTGATTGAAATTGGCTTTATTACGAATAAAGATGAAGAAGAATATCTCAATAGCGACAAAGGCCAGGACACGATTGTGGCCAATATTATGAACGCGTTACGAACCTATATCCAATCTATTGACGGCAAAGCCAAGCAAAAAGAAGAAAAGAAGGCTTTTTGATCTCCATTTTACGACAATTCGCTGATCTATTTCGCCGGATCTGAAACACCCCGTGCTTCAAGCTTCGTTGGTTTCCCCTGTCACGTCCGCAAAGCGCCGGTTTGGCACATTATTTATTTATCTAAATAATTAGCTAATTTGCTGGCTGTTACGATAAACCAACATGCATGAAGATCAGTAATGAAACCAAGGTTGGCGTTTTAACCATCACGGCGCTCGTTTTACTTATCCTGGGATTTAATTTTTTGAAAGGAAAAGATGTCTTTAACCGGAGCCGGAAAATCTACATGGTTTTTAACGACCTGGGTGGCCTTGCAAAATCAAATGAAGTAAAGATCAACGGTTATGTGATCGGGAAAGTGTACGATCTGAAGGCCAAAGACAAAGATATGTCTGGGATTGTAGCCACGATCAATCTTTCTGAGAATGTAAATATTCCCAAAGACTCCAAAGGTTATATTTCCTCTCCCCTTATCGGTTCTTCATTTATCGTAATTGACAAAGGAACTTCTTCAGACTACCTCGGAGACGGGGACACACTGAACACACGGATAGATGCATCGCTGCTGGATGATGTGAAAGCCCAGATGAACCCCACGCTGACCAGCGTTCGCGAAGGAATAGATTCACTGAAGCTGCTGTTGAGCAACGTTAACAAGTTGTTTACCAACGATGCCCGCGCCAATCTTCAGCAAACGTTATCAAACCTGAGCGCAGCAAGCGGCAACCTAAGCAAACTGATGGATGCAGACAATGGCGCCCTTTCCCGCAGCCTCAACAACCTGAGCTCGATTACGGGCAACCTGAAAAATAATAACGACAGCATCAACGCGATCATCAGCAATGCCAAAACGGCTACGCAAAAACTCGCCAAACTGGAACTGCAGCCGGTGATTGACACGCTTACCCAGGCCGTTGGCCAGTTGAAAAGCGTAATTGCCAAAATAGACAGCAAAGACGGTACGCTGGGCGCGCTGATCAACGACAAACAGTTGTATAACCAACTGACCACAACCGTGCTGAGTGCAGAAATTCTGCTGGATGATCTTCGGGTACATCCAAAACGCTATACCGGTAATATCATTTTTAACAGAAAAGATAAGACAGGGCCACTAACTTCGCCTGCGAAAAAAGATTCTATCCCGAGCGAATGAGGTACCGAGCTTTTTATTGGATTGTTCTCCTTGCACTGTTGACTGGCGCTGCGCACGTGCAGGCGCAGGTAACAGGTATGCCGCCTACAACGCAGGCTACGCAAAGTGATACGCTGGTGGCGGTAGAAATTCTCCCTGGTGTACGCAAACTCGAGATCCGCAAAGTGAACGATTCCACCCAACTACAAATACTGGCCGGAAATGTGAAACTGCGACAAGGTACATCCCTGTTCGATTGCGACAGTTGTGTGATTAACAGCAACACCAACACGTTTGAAGCGTGGGGACATGTGCATATTAACGACTCCGACACAACTAATATCTACTCTAATCACCTGCTTTATTACACCAAGAAAAAGCTGGCTTACCTGGATGGCGCAGTGCGGATGACAGACGGTAAGGGTACGCTGACTACGCCCGACCTGGAATATGATATGAATACCAATATTGGTATTTACAAACACGGCGGAACACTGGTGCGCGACAAAACGGTTGTAACAAGCCAGGAAGGCTATTATTATTCGGATTTGAAGGACGTATACTTTAAAAAGAATGTGGTATTAAAAGACCCCGCTTATTATTTAAAGAGTGACTCGTTGCTGGTGAATTCAGATACGCGCGTGGCGCGATTTATTGCGCAAACTTATATACGTGACAGTACGGGGAGGGTGATTGAGACCAGCGACGGTTTTTACAACCTGAATACCGGCGAAGCTGAATTTGGCGGTCATGCCGTGATAACTGATAAGGGGTTGCGTGTATCGGCCAATACGATAAAAAGCAATGACAGCACCAAGATTACGCATGCAATAGGAAGAGTTATTGTAATAGATTCCGTGCAGCAAACAACGATCATTGCCGGTGAAATGTTTCGGGATGGAAATAAAGACGCACTGCTGGCGGTAAAAAAGCCGTTGATGATCGTGAAGCAGGATGCAGATTCCATCTATATCACGGCCGATACCTTGTTTTCTGCGCATCTCAGTGATCTATATGGGAAGAGGGATTCGCTGGTGAAGGATACATTGCGGGGAACACAGGTAGTGCAGGCCAACCAGAAACGCGACAGTGCCGATCGTTATTTTGAAGCATACCGGAATGTAAAAATCTTTTCAGATTCAACGCAGGCGGTGTGTGACAGTCTTTTTTATTCCTTCCAGGATTCTACCTTCCGGATGTATTACGATCCGGTAATCTGGGCAAGGAACAGCCAGGTAACCGGCGATACATTATACCTGCATACCCGTAATAAAAAGGCGGATCATTTTGAGGTGATCGACAATGCCTTTATGATCAACGAATCGAGCCCGGGTGCTTATAACCAGGTGAAATCGTTGCGGATGGATGGCTATTTTATCAATGGGGATATTGATTCCGTACGAGCGCGAGGTTATGCCGAATGCATCTATTTCATACAGGATGAAGACAGCGCGTACACGGGTATCAACCAGTCGAAGTCGGACATTATGGACATCTACTTTGAAAAACAGGAGTTGAAGAAAGTTGTGTTCAGGACAGCAGTGTCTGGTACGATATGGCCCATTCAGCAGAAATCCCCGTCGGAAATGCGGCTGGAAGGTTTTCACTGGCTGGAAGCCCGCCGCCCGAAGACAAAATATGAACTGTTTGAATGACAAGCTGCCCGCGATGCGTTAGCCGGGAAGCCCCTACTCCATTTTGTCATTCTTTTTACATTTTCTTTAAACTTTCCGGGCACAGTTTTCCGTTCTAGCATGCGGACTCTTTCACAAGCATCAAAAAACTGAATAACCAATGAAGAAATTATGTACGGTATTGGCGGTACTGCTATTAGCGGGTGCCTCCTCCCGGGTTATGGCCCAGGATTATAAAACAGCGCTTGGGATACGGCTTAGCAGTAGCCCCGCTATTGTCAACAACTCGATTTCCATCAAACATTTTGTTACGGAAAAAGCTGCTATTGAAGGATTGTTGTCGTTTGGTGATCCGCTGGCGATTGGCGCGTTGCTGGAGATTCATGAGCAATTGGGTACGCCGGGTCTGCGTTGGTATTATGGCGGTGGGGCTTATTTGGGATTTGTGAAGAGTTACAATGTAAATACCGATAAAAATGAAACCAATACCAATTTTGGGGCGCAGGGTGTGTTAGGGCTGGATTATAAATTCAGCAACGTACCGGTGAATCTTTCCATCGACTGGAAACCGGAGTTAAACCTGGTAACGGACATCAATTTTGAACCGGCTGCGGTGGGATTAACGGCGCGGTTTACGTTCAAGTGACGCGAAAATTGATAATGAAAGTATAAACAACCTTCGGTTACATTATTTTTTAGGGATAGGATACGGACGGTTAAGAGCTTCCTCTTTCAGGGGAAGCTTTTTTGTGTTGGCCGGTTACGGGTATTAATGCCGGCGGGATGAAAAAAGTGCAGGTTTGCGGGTTTTGTGGCACTGTTAATACGATGTTAAGAAAAAAATATTGGCTATTTTTAGCCTAATAACCAGCTTCTAACTCAATATGTTATCGCTACCTACCATTCCCAGTTTTGCGGTTTTTTTGCCCATATATCCCGGTTTGTGCGTTTTTGTGCCGGAATAACCCTTATTTTAGTTTCCACAAAACTGACGGATGCTAAAGAAAGAACGGCAGGCATATATCCTTCACCAGGTGAACCTGCACAACAAAGTACTTTCCTCTTCGCTGTGTTCGGACATTAATGTGTCTGAGGATACGATTCGGCGGGATTTGCAGGAGTTGGCAGAGGAAGGGAAAGTAATCAAGGTACATGGCGGTGCTCTCTCCCATGCGTTTAGCCAGGTTCACTTTCCTACCAACGGAGTTTATTCACAAAACCAGAAGAAAAAGATTGCGCAGAAGGCCATGAGTCTTATTGACAATGGCATGTTTGTGTTGACGAGTGGTGGAACAACTATCCTGGAGATGGCTCGTTTGCTGCCGCCGCAGTTGAAGGCAACTTTTGTGTCGGGATCTATTCCAGCGATCCTGGAGTATATGCATCATCCGAATATTGATGTGATATTGGTGGGCGACCGGATTTCCAAACAGGCAAAGATCACGGTGGGTACGGAAGCCATTGCGAAGATCAAACAGATGAAGGCCGATATCTGTTTTTTGGGCACCAATGCAATTGATCTGCAACACGGGATTACCGATAACGATTGGGAAGTAGTGCAATTGAAGAAGGCGATGATTGAATCTTCTCAGAAGGTGGTATGCCTGGCCATTGCAGAAAAAGTGGATACGTTTCAGCCGCTGCAAATTGCCGGGCTGGGCCGTATCGATATTCTAATCACAGAGCTGCCGGCAGATGATCCGCGTTTGAAGCCCTACGTGGAAGCCGGTATCCGCGTACTGTGATCCCCTAAATTTTGGCAACTGCTTATTAAATTTTATAAACAAACAGCTATGAGAAAAAAGCTCGGCTTATTGGTGGCATTTTCGCTAATGCTATTCCTGTTACCGACTGTTTTGCATGCGCAGGATCGAACCATCACCGGAACGGTGATTGATCCGGAAGACAATTCGCCCATGCAAGGGGTAACGGTTAAGATCAAAGGCGGAAACGCTGCAGCACAAACCAATGCTTCAGGTATCTACACGATCAAAGCAAAAAAAGGTGATGTACTTCAGTTTTCATTTATTGGATTCCGCACCAAAGAAGTAACTGTTGGTGATGAAAACAATATTTCATTACAAATGGCCCGTGGTCAGAGTGACCTGGGAGAAGTTGTTGTTACTGCCTATGGTATCAAACGCGACCGCAAATCGCTGGGATATTCACCGGTTGAGATCAAAGGTGAAGATATCGCTCAAACAAAGCGTGACAACTTCCTGAATTCACTGGCTGGCCGTGTGCCAGGAGCGCTGGTTACATCTACAACGGGTGCCCCCGGATCTTCTGCACAGATCATCCTCCGCGGTGCCGTGTCTATTGATGGCGATAACCAACCCTTGTTTGTGGTGGATGGAGTTCCCTACGACAACCAGACCCTGAACCAGGAATCGCTGTTGCCCGCGAGTAACGCATCGGGTATCACCTTCGCGAACCGTAACTCTGATTATGGTAACCGCGCCATGGATATTAACCCGGACGATATTGAAACGGTTACGATCCTGAAAGGACCTGAAGCGACTGCGTTGTATGGTGCATCCGGCGCCTCCGGTGTGGTAATCATCACAACCAAAAAAGGTAAGAAAGGACGTGGTACTGTAACTTATGACAATTCTTTCCGTTTTGAAAATGTATACCGTTTCCCTGAGGTTCAGGAAACTTATGCACGCGGACGGAATGGTATTACAGATTTGTCGTCATCCTATTTCTTCGGTGATAAATATGCTGAAAACACGCAGTTGTATGACAACTTCGATGCGTTTTTCAAAACCGGCTTTACGCAAAAGCATAACTTGACTTTTGAAGGCGGATCGGACGTAAGCACGTTCCGTTTTGGTATTTCATCAACAAACCAGGATGGTGTGATCCCGACTTCTTCATTTGACCGCCTTTCCATCCGTCTTACCGGTTCTTCACAGATCACAAAGAAACTTACGGTAAGTGCCAGTGCTAATTATGTGAAATCCAAAACCGGCAAGGTAAGTAAGGGTGCGGGCAGTTACTTCCTCACCCTTTTAAGCTGGCCAAAAGATGATGATGTTACTATGTGGCAAAACTCCGACGGTTCACGTCGCGTTGCACGTGGCGGCCTTTTAACGTCGGAAACGGACAATCCGTTCTGGGATGTAAACCGCAATACGAGCTACGACAAAACTGACCGGGTAACGATGACCACCACGATCAATTACGCAATGTTGAAATGGCTTTCGTTGACTGCAAACCTGGGCGCTGATGTATATTCCACCCAGGGAAATTATATTACAAATCCTCAATCCCGTTATGGCGTAGCAACCAATGGCTTTATGAGTCAATACACGCAGAATACAGCTAACCTGACCGGGAACTTCCGCGGAACCGTTATCAAGAACTTCGGAAAGATAAACAACACATTTGTTGCCGGTTTCAACTTTGAAGATAACCAGACACGGGTTGAATCACAACGCGGCGAACAGTTCATTGAGCCCAATTTCTACTCTATGAACAATGTGAATCCACTGACCGTGGCTAACCTTACTACAATTTCAAATGTTAGAAAAGTTCGTTGGTTTAGTACGTTGACCACCGGATACAAATCGCTTTTGTACCTGACATTGGGTGGTAGTATTGAAGGAGACTCCCGGATGACCTCAAAGTTTTATGACAAATCACCGTATTTCAGCTATGGGACGGCCTCTTTGGCATTCAACTTTACTGATCTTCCGATGTTCCATGGTATAACGTGGCTGAGTGGTGGTAAACTTCGTGCAGGCTTATCTACAACTGGTAAAGGTCCTGTTTCCCCCTATAAAATCGACTATGCATTTGCCAGCCAGATTACTACAGGTGGTGGTTATGCGTTGGGCGTAACCGGCGGTAATGAAAATCTGAAGCCTGAGATCACTAAGAATGTTGAAGTAGGCGCTGAATTGAAGTTTTTCAAAAACCGGATGGGACTGGACGTGTCTTACTACAACCTGCGCAGTAAGGATCAGATCCTTGCTGTTCGCTCCAGCTACGGAACAGGTTATGTATTGAAATATATTAACGGCGGTGTAGTTGAGAACAAGGGTATGGAAATTGTGTTGAACGGAACTCCTATTACCAATAAGAACTTCGACTGGGATGCAACGATCAACTTTTCCTTTAACAAAGGAACTGTGTTGAGCATGCCTGGTGGACTTCCCCAGTTTTATAATTCGGATACATGGCTGTATGGTAATGCACGCTCCGTGTCGTATGCCGGCGGTCGTCTTGGAAATATTTCCACTGATGATTTCCTGCGGAATAAGAACGGAGATGTGTTGATCACTCCTACTACCGGTCTTCCTATTAAGGCCAGCGCTTCTACTTTTACCAATATTGCCGGGAACCGCGAGCCTAAATGTATGTTTGGTATCATCAATAGTTTTACCTACAAAAACTTCAATCTGAACTTCAATCTTGATGTTCGTATCGGAGGTGATATTTATAACGGTAATGAGCTGTACACCTACAACCTTGGGTTGAGCAAAAAGACGCTTAGCCGTGAAACTTCAGTAGTAGTGAAAGGGGTATTGCAGGATGGTCTTGAAAATACAGATCACCCTACTGTTAATACCATCGCGATTCAGCCTTTCTATCGTAATGATTATTACATCACCAGCTACAGTGAAAGTGAATTTATTGAACATGATATCAATTGGGTTCGTCTTCGTGACATTACGCTTTCTTATCGTCTACCCACTAAATTCATTAAATCACAAAAGGTGTTTAAAAGCGCTTCCGTATTTGTTACAGGAACTGACGTATTCCTGATGACGAACTACTCAGGTGCCGATCCAAATGTTAGCGGACTTACAGCAAGTGCCCGCGGATTTGGTGGCCAGGGATTTGATTACGGCGCTCTTTCAAATCCTCGCGGTATCGTATTTGGAATAAAAGCTCAGTTTTAAACCATAACTCAATACATTTTATGAAAAGAAAATATATAGGTTTTGGTCTTTTACTGCTGATGGCATTTAGTATGACATCCTGTAAAAAGTACCTTAACATCAACACGGATCCTGACACGACGCAGGAGCCCGATCCGTCTTCAGTGATGCCGGCTATGCTGGCAGGAATACCGCGCGGAAATCAATATGATGCGCGATTCCTGGGTTTATATACCCAGAATTGGATCATGCGTTCTGCAACGTCGACGTCTACCTATGTTGCCTATTATAACTGGGAAAAGCATGGCTATCAATCAGGCAGTGATAACGGAGGCGATATCTGGAGGCAGACCTACTATGGTTTAGGTGCTAACCTGAACTATATGATCGATAAGGGTATTGTTTTGGAAAAATGGGACTATGTAGGTGCTGCATACGCATTAAAGGCCTACCAGTTTATGCAATCGGCTGATCAAAACGGCCCGATCATTTTTCACGAGGCCTTTAAGCCCAACACCCTGTACTTCAATTATGAAGACATGGATGTAACCTACAAGGGTATCGATTCATTATTGCGGCTGGCATCTCAGTACCTGAGCCGTACAGATGGTAAGGTATCTACCGCGTCCCTTGCAAAAGGCGACTATGTCTACGATGGAGATCGCACCAAATGGCTAAAATTTTCATATGGTTTGATGGCACGCCTGTACGGCCATCTGACCAGCAAAGCCGACTTCAATACTAAATATGCCGATAGCTGCATTAAATATGTTGACCTGGCGTTTGCAAGTGGTGCTGATGATTTCCTGATCCCCTTTGATGCTACAAAAAATGATGATACTAATTTCTTCGGTACCTATCGGAACAACCTGCTGTATTTTGGGCAGTCTAATTTTATCGTCAAATTGCTGGACGGAACGACCTTTGTAGGAAACTCAAACTACTCCAGCCGGGATCCTCGCTTACCACAAATGTTGACAGCATCCCAGGATACCACCAATGGTAACGGAGGTTTCCGCGGTCTTGATGTTACCGCCGGTGGCGATCCTAACTTTAGCACTACCAATACAGCCCTGCAGAAAAAACGCATTGCTGCGTTTTGGGGCGATAGCATCTATACCAATCCGAGTGCATCTGCATTTTCTACAAATTACGGACATTATCTTTTCAGGGATAAATGCGTGATGCCTGTGATGACCTATTCTGAACTTCAGTTTCTGAAAGCTGAAGCCGCCCTTCGTAAAGGTGGCCTCGCAGGAGTTGCTTATACGGCTTATCTTAACGGTATTCGAGCCCATTTTGATTTCATTAATCGCAGCTCTTATCCAAGATCAAATACGGCGCTTTATTCAAACGGCACCATTTCTACTGCTAAAATAAATGCCTACATGGCTAGTCCTGCAGTTAAGCAGACAGCTGGAACGCTTACATTGACAGACATTATGTTGCAAAAATATATTGCGCTTTGGGGATGGGGCTTCCTGGAAACATGGACGGATCTACGTCGGTATCACTATACTGACCTGGATCCTGCTACCGGCCAACAGGTTTTCCTGAACTTCCAGTTGCCAACTATATATTATGCAGGTAATGGAGGAAACAACCCGGCCTACCGCATGCGCCCACGTTACAATTCTGAATATGTATGGAACCAGGCCGCTCTGGATATATATGGCGGTCTTGCGGAGGATTATCACACCAAACAAACCTGGCTGTCGATGCCATAACCCAAAACCAACAAGTATGCAACGCAAAAACATAGGTAAATTCATGATCGGCCTCATGGCGCTGGCGTTGTTCTCGTCTTGCAAGAAAAACGAGATCACGCTGACGGATGCCGACGTCGCCGACGGACAGGCGCAGTTTAAACTGGTGTATTTTTCACCCAGTTTACTGAACCCAAGTGTTCAGCTTAATGTAAATGGAAACCGTGTAAGCTACCTGATCCCCTACGGAACTCCGTTCCCGGGCGGTGGGTACAATACAGGTGGTAGTAATAACTCAGACTACGTGGCGATAACGCCGGGCAATGCGGCCATCAGTCTTTCGATTCCCAAAAAGGGAACCAGCGTGGATTCAGTTGTGGTGTATAACCAGAGCTTTGATCTGCAGGCCGACAAAAAGTACACATTGTTTACAACAGACAGTGTACCAACGGTATCGGCTTTCCTGGCTGAAGATGTCCTGGTTAGACCCGATTCCGGCTATGCAGGGTTGCGATTTGTAAATCTGATGCCAAACGTGCCGGCTGTGGATTTTTATCAAAATGGTGTATTGATCAAAGCCAATGTTGCATTTAAAACCGCAACCGCTTTTGAAAATATATCAATTGCAAATAATCCCGGTCAGTTTCAGATCAAAGCAGCTGGTAGTTCTACAGTACTGGCCAGCTACCCAACTTCCGCAACGTTTGTCCTGACCAACACGCGGGTCTATACGATCATGGCGCGGGGTTATTCGGGGGTTACGGATGCAAGAAAACCGACGGTTTCACTTATTCTTCACCTTTAAGATGAACTTTCAATGGGAACGAAGCAGTATTTTTATATTGCTTCGTTCCCATAATTTTTTGCTATGAATCTTCAATTACGCCTGTTTGTATTTGCCGGCTGCCTGCTGTTGGCAACCGCCCATTCCAGTGCACAAAATCCGATCGTTAGCACGGCTACATCATCCCTGGACAGTTTCAGGGTGCAATACCCGCAGGAAAAGGTTTTTGTACATACAGACAAGGCCGTTTATGGAGATATGGAATCCATCTGGTTTAAATTGTATTGCATGCTGGATGGCGAACCCTCACTCCTTAGCCAGGTGGCCTATGTAGATCTTGTTGACAGAACAGGCAGCGTAGTTGCCAAACGAATGATGCCTCTGAAGAAAGGTGTTTGCCACAATTCAATCGAGCTTGCCGGACTTCCTTCCGGCAAATATATGCTCCGCGGTTACACCCTCTGGATGCTCAATTTCCCCCAGTTTATTTTTTCAAAAGAAGTACTTATCAATGGTAAGACAGATCCCAGCTCTGGTGATCGTACGCAACTATCCTACAGTGTTGGTTTCTATCCTGAAGGTGGTGATTTGATCAACGGCGTACCTTCTACCGTTGCATTCAAGGCAAAAGACAGCCGGGATCAGCCTGTGAATGTTTCAGGGCGCATAACTGACGGCGCAGGAAACCTTGTGGCCAATGCCAATACAGTGCACGACGGGATGGGTAGCTTTCAACTGACTCCCCAATCGGGCAAAACCTATGTCCTGGTTACAACTATTAATAACGTAGAAAGAAGATACAAACTCCCCGAAGTAAAGGCAGAAGGCGCCAACCTCCAGATCACCAATAATTCTCCAACAAAAATATTCTTCCAGGTTAATCGCGGCGAACAAAACAAAGATGCCTACAACGAATTGTATGTAGTTGGACAGCAAAACAACCGTGTAGTGTACGCTGCCACCGTCAACTTCAACGAAGGCCAGACCTCTGCACTGATTTATAAAAAAGATTTATTGCCAGGCATCCTTCAGCTTACGCTGTTCACAAAGGACAAACGCCCTATTTCTGAGCGATTGGTCTTTGTAAAAAATATTCTGGCCGGAGAAGATGTAATTCTAAAAACAGATACGTTAAACCTCGCTCCACGCCAGAAAAATCAGTATTCATTTCTATTCCAGGATGCTACGGCAATGTCGGCATCAGTAAGTGTTACTGATCCTGCCACCCAGGGCACGGATAAAAATAATATCGTCGCAGAACTGTTGCTCAATTCTGATCTGCATGGCTATATCTATAACCCATCCTACTACCTGGCAGATGCCGATAGTGCAACGCTCAACGCACTTGATCTGCTCATGCTTACCAATGGCTGGCGACGCTTTACCTGGGATAAAATTATAGCCAAGCAATTCCCTCCGCTCCAGTACATTGTTGAACCCGGTATTTCTTTGTCCGGCAGGGTAACAAAAATCGTCAATCAGAATGCAGCAATTTCCAATGGCAAAATAGACATCATCACCAAAGGAGAAGATTCTACCATTATTCTCAATACCGCCGTACTGAACGCAAAAGGAGAATTCTTTATTCCCAACCTGAATTTTACAAAACGCGCAAAAGTCTATTTCCAGGGGACGAACAACAAGCATGAAGATGCCAATACAGCTACTATCCTGCTGCCCTCCTATATAGACACATTGCGTAACATAAAATCCGGCTGGTATCCCACACTTGGTTTGCCAGCGGATCCCCTTCTACTATCAAAAATTGTCAAAAACCCGATCACGTTCAACTATACCGATGAATCCGGGAAAATCCTTTCAAACGTAACCGTTACGGCAAGACGCATGTCGCCCGAAGACTCGGCCACCAAGCTTTATTCGTCCGCATTATTTGCCAACAGTGATAATACGATTCTGCTGGATGACACCAAAACTTATTTTAGTATCTGGACGTTGCTGAAAGCCCGTGTTGCAGGTCTTGTGGTTGAAGGTGATCCCAATAACCCGGATGTTTACTTCCAGCGCTATGCGCATCTTTCCAATGCATTCAGTTCCGGTGAAGACGATGAAACTGAAACCGGAATCATTTACTATTTAAATGAAGTAAAAGTTTCAAAAGACGTGATAGAGTCGCTGGCGGTGAATGACGTTTCTTTGATAAAAGTGTATAAAGGATTGACAGGATGGGCCATGGGTGCGGGTCAGGGCGCTATCGCTATTTATACAAAGTCAGGAAAAGACGTTTCGCCGGATCCGCGTGATAAATCTTTTGACACAGCTTTTAGAACCGGCTATTCCGTTCAGCGTGAGTTTTATTCGCCCAATTACAGCAGGGTTGATACTGATTCCATTCAAACGGACAACCGGACCACACTTTACTGGAACCCGGAGTTGAAAATAGATGCAGGGGGACGCACATCCATTTCTTTTTATACCAGTGATGTCACCAAAGAAATATTAATCACCCTTGAAGGAATGGATGCCAACGGAAAGTTGATCCACCTGGAAAGAACGATCAAATAAGCGTTTAAGGCGAAAAGAAAATATACGCCACCCAGATTCCCGTTAAGATCCCTACCAGGTCTGCAAGCAGCATGGTAGAGACCGCATAGCGGGAATTTTTTATGTTTACCGCGCCGAAGTAAACAGCGATAATATAAAACGTTGTATCTGCCGATCCCCTGAACACCGAAGCCAGTTTTCCGGCAAATGAATCCGCCCCCTGCACATCAATTGTATCCAGCATCATGGCCCTTGCCCCACTACCGCTCAGCGGCTTCACAATCGCCGTAGGTAATGCATCCACCACCCGCGCATCACCATGAAACCAGGCAAAAACATTTTTTATCGCATCCAGCAGGAAATCAAAAGCGCCGCTGTTGCGAAACAAACTGATTGCTACCAACAATCCCACCAGGTAAGGAATGATCTTTACCGCCGTTTCAAAACCGCCCTTCGCACCTTCGGCAAATGCGTCAAAAATGTTGATCTTCTTATAGAGACCACCTAAAACAATCAGCAAAAACACCAGCAGAATAATGCCATTGCTCAAATTAGACGAAAAAAACTGCACCCGGTCTGAACCGCCAACGCCGCCGGCCAGGTAATGCACATAGCTTACCAGCAGCGCTATCAACGCAGTAATTCCAAGTAACCAGGCCAGGATTACCGGCTGGAGCAAGCGTATCTTCTGCCGGATCGAAACAATGACCAGCACCGCCACCGTTGCAGCAAACGTAGCAATCATACAGGGCAGGAAAATGCTGGTGGGATCCTGCGAACCCCGCGCCACCCGGTCGGCAATGATCACCGTAGGAATCAACGTAAGCCCCGAAGCATGCAGGCAAAGAAACATCAGCTGCGCATTGGAGGCCCGCGCCTTATCGGGATTAATCTCCTGCAGGCTTTCCATGGCCCGGATCCCAAACGGCGTTGCCGCATTGTCGAGCCCCATTAAATTGGCAGAGAAATTCATCACCATGTGTCCCATCGCCGGGTGGCCTTTAGGCACCTCCGGGAAAATTTTTGAGAAGAATGGACCGATAATCCGCGCCAAAAAACGAATGCCGCCCGCCTGCTCCGCAATGCCCATAAAACCCATAAACAGCGCCATAATGCCAATCAGCGGAATACACAGATCAATAACCGCCGATTTAGCCGTTTCAAAAACGCCATTGGTGGGGAGCATCTGGTACACCAGGAAGCTGCCGTCTTCATTACGTTTTACGCGATTGTGGCCCCAAATGCCCGGTTTACCCGCCAGTAATTTTACATGCACCGCCTGCGGCACCGTTGCAGAATCCACTATTTTGCTATACGCGGTATCTTTTGTACTCCCCGCCACCATGTTATTGAACAGGTGTCCCTGCCCGGGCTCAAACCAAAAACGACCCGCAGCGACAAAAATCGCAATCACGATAAAACCAGTCCAGATCCTGCTTAATACCATGGCTTGTAGAGTTTTGGGTGAAGATAATATTTAAGCGCCATGCCGCAAGGGCAAGAACCCGCAACCTATTTCAGCATTCGCGGCATCCCGCTTTGTCGTATCTTTGCAAACTCAAAAAAACGTTACTCCATGGCCCTTCAAGCAGGAATTGTCGGATTACCGAATGTTGGCAAGTCTACCCTATTCAACGCCGTAAGCAGCAGCGCCAAGGCGCAGGCCAGTAATTACCGCTTTTGCACCATCGATCCCAACGTGGGCTTGGTAGACGTACCCGATACCCGCCTGCAAAAACTGGCAGAATTGGTGCACCCCGACCGCATTGTACCTACCCAGATTGAAATTGTAGACATTGCCGGCCTCGTAAAAGGCGCCAGCAAGGGCGAAGGACTGGGCAACAAATTCCTGGGGAATATCCGTGAAGTAGATGCCATCATCCACGTGATCCGGTGCTTTGAAGATGAAAATATCCTTCGCGACGAAGGCGCCATTCATCCCGTGGGCGACAAGGAAATTATTGACACCGAATTACAACTGAAAGACCTGGACAGCGTAGAACGCAAAATCTCAAAATCGGAAAAACAGGCTAAATCAGATCCCAAACTGAAAGCTGAGCTGGAGATCCTGCTACGTTGCAAGGAACACCTGGAAAAAGGGAAAAATATTCGTGAGCTGGGGTTGGCAAAAGAAGAAAAGTATGCTACTGCCGACCTCTTCCTGCTTACCGACAAACCCGTATTATATGTTGCCAATGTAGACGAGGGCTCTATGCACACCGGCAATAAATACTCCGAGGCATTGAAAGCTGCTGTTAAAGATGAAAATGTGGAAGTGATCGTGATGAACAACAGCATCGAAGCACAAATTGCAGAAATGGACAACGCGGACGACAAAGCGCTGTTCATGGACGAATACAAAATGACAGAACCGGCACTGGACCGACTGATCCATTCCGCTTACCGGTTACTTAACCTGTTTACCTACTTTACGGCCGGTGTACAGGAAGTGCGCGCCTGGACCATCCAGCAGGGCTGGAAGGCACCGCAGGCCGCCAGCGTTATCCATACAGATTTTGAAAAAGGCTTTATCAAAGCTGAAGTAATTGCTTATGACGACTTCGTCAAATACGGCTCAGAAGCCGCATGCCGCGAAGCCGGTCGCCTCCGCATCGAGGGTAAAGAATATGTTGTAAAAGATGGCGATGTAATGCATTTCCGTTTTAACGTATAACAGCGGGATTCCCGCTTACCTTTCCCGTTATCAGAACAGTGCCGTGATCGAGGCTCTGCCGGTATGCACCGTGTTGCCCGCACCAGGTTTCCGGCCATCATACTGGATATTCAACTCCAGGTTGTTCAACAATCGTTTTGTAAATGACAGCGACCACAGGTAATTCTTTCCCGGCAGCAACCCGTCCAACATGATATAACTTACCGTTGTATTAGTGGGATAATTGTAGGAAATGGAATTAAGGGTGAATTTAGCCGTAAGCGAACTGTTTTGAAGAATATTATATTTTGAATCGATCGTGAGCGAGTTGGACACCGACTTCTCACCGCCATACAGCGGGTTATTCTTCTTGGTCTCCAATTTATATCCCGTTTGCACCCGGAGGAACGATCCGCGGATAAAAACAAGATTGGGCTCTGCCGTCGTAATTTTTAGTTCATAATTACGGTTGTTGAACTGCGGCGTATACAATGCATTTAATCCCTTTCTTCCATTGAGATTAAGCGTAAAAGAACGACTGATATTCCATCGTGATTTTAAAAGCCAGTCGTTTAGCTTGCGACTTTCATAACCGTAGGTCAGCAACGATTTCCCGGTGTTTCTCAGGTTACTGAAATCGAATCCCCATTTGCTGCTAAACCTGTTGAACGAAAAAGTGTTCAGGAAAACCGTATTCAACGTAATCAATGCAGTATCATTCACACTGTATTTAAAAGGATTAAATTCAAAATTTCCACTGGCGATGGATTTCCGGTTTGTTTGCAGCGAACTCGTCAGGTTGGTATTGGTCACCAGTTTTTTCAGCCCTTTTACATCCGTTTTGCGAAGCAATGCATGCGGGTTGATAGAAACACTATAGTTAAAAGTGATATAGTTGGCCTTTATAAAATCATTGGTTGGCGTAAAGATCCGGATGAATTTCGCCTGGTCGGGAAAGGCAGCCAGCTCAAACTCATTCAACTGCTGCACGCCATCACCATTGTAATCATTCCATGCGTATTCACCCTGGCCGGCCGGTACTTCCAGGTAGGCATAATCCCGGCGCTGCTCCTGCCCCGCCCCAACTTCATACAATACATTCCCGGTAAGCAGGCCCTTCCATTCAGACATTACATATTCTGCCCGCCCCAGGATCGTCTCATCATCTTTCTGCCCGGAAATGGTAGCGTCATACACTTTCAATTTCCGGAATGTGGTGTTCAGGAAAAACTGGCGATGCGCATTGGAAAGCAATTCCATTTGCAGGTTGGCATTCAGTGAGCGATCTCCACGCACCAGGTTTTTACCCACCGGGTATTTGTCAGATCGCGTGAAGAACGTAATTCCATAATGGTTTTTCTGCTGTGTAGAACGGAGATAAACGGAATAACTGTCGAATGAAAATGCAAGCGGTGTAAGTGTATCGGTCGCCTTGTTCCGCGCCTTATTCTGTTCCAACGCATATTTTACACCCAGTTCCCAGCCCTGCAGTTTTTTCAATTGCTTGCTGATATCAATCGTGGGGCGAAGAAACACACCTTTATCCGCCATCGTGTTATAACTGGTGGAAACCCATTCGTTCGCAATTTTCCACCCCTTCCAGTTTGCATTATGCCGGATGTCGTGTTGAAAGCCATCATAACTATCGCTGCGATGATAGCTTGTAAATTGATAGTTTACCGAATGCTGCGCACTATTGCTCAATCCCGCGCTGCCGCGGATAATTTGTTCAGTAGCCGGGTTCACCACCAGTGGCAACCCCCAATCCCGTGAAAATTCGACACTTCGTAATCGTTCCAGTGGTTTAAATTTATCCTGGACGTATTCATAATCCAGCGCCGTAGCCAATTGCAATTTGCGCGGCGTTGCAAACCGGTGCAGGTTATTCAGCTGGAATTTACCAGCAAACCCCCGATCGTCCCCATTATCTTTTGTAGAAAACGTATTGACATCGTTGTTGCTGGTAGCCACTTCGGCCTTCAGCAGCGTATTTTTATCCAGCGCATAATCGATACCCAGGTTGATGATCTGTTGTTTTTTGGGTGTTACAAGTATGATCACCGGCAGGTACTGCCCCTGCCGCACACCTGATACCGGCGCCACATATTTGTACACTTTCCCATTTGCTCCATTGAAGTCGGGAATATAATCGCCATTGCCAATGCCTACATCAACAAAAGCGAGACTGTATTTGGCCAGGTTGGGATCCGTTGAATATTGGTAAAAAGAGTCTACGCCCACATAGATCTTCTCGTAAAGTATCTTGCCTGCGGCAAACGTGTCGCGCGCCTCAGACGGATAGTAGGCCTTCTGGATGCTGTCGCCCAGTTGAGAAAGAAATTGCTTCTGAGATGGATCCAGCACCTGGTTGATCGGTGAATTTTTTGCATCGCCGTTGTTAAAAACACCCACCCGCAATTTCACTTTGCTGCCAAACTGGAAATCCTGCGCCAGGTAAAGATTGGCATTTAAAAAATTCCGGTCGGCATATTCAAATTCCACCTGTATGCGACTATCCTTGGTGATCATGTGTTTTGGTGTAAATGTCACTTCGGCGGTATTGTAATTGATCACGTAATCCTGGTCTTCGCCACGTTGCAACAACACACCGTCCAGGAATACCCGTTCCGTATTGGCGAGTACGATAAAGAAAAATTCATTGTTGGCGCCTGTAAGGCGATAAGGCCCCTGGTTGCCTTCCAGTCCCTGGAATACATTGCGCGTAAATTTTCCTTTGGCGATCGATCCGCTGGCCAGCGTATTCGATACCACATTTTTGCCAATGCGATTGGTTGTTTGGAACGAAACGCCCTGAAGTCGCTTATAAAAATTGAGAAAATAGCTCTGGTTTTGCCGCAGATCAATGTCGCCGAGATTCAGTTGCCAGTTCCGTTTTTTAAACTGGAGAAATACCTGGTCAAATTCATTCAATTGCTGTGTATTGCCATCTGGCTGAATGGGAATATTATTATCGGTGATAGCCGCCTGCACTTCGATACTATCCCCCAGCATGCCGCTCAATTGCAGGTTAAGGGTTGAGTTGAGCACGGCATCCTGGTTATTCCCAAAGCCGATTTGACGGCCAAAGCTGCCTTCTGCCTTAAGTGTACCAAAGTTGAAAATACCGCGTTCTGCGGCTGTATTCCCGTTTACCTCAAAGGGTTTGAGGTAGAAATTATTAATAACGCTATCATAATTAAGCCGTTGCGCCACGGGATCAAGGCGAAATGGGAATACGCGGTAGCTGACAGATACAGTATCCTGGGCGGGTCTGTGTTTCCACACCAACAGTGAGCTTACAAAATCGTAATGGAAGATGGAATCCGGGAGGCCCTTTACCAGCAGTGTTCCGGGAACAACGCTCAGGGTGTCTATACGAAGGGTGTCGCCGGAAATGATCAATTTTCGCTCACGGAGGTTGGAGATCATACCGGGGGTAGGAAACTGGGCCATCGCCTGGCGTGTACCCAGCAGCAGGATGCAAAAAAGCCCTATCCCGTATAAACCTCTCAATAGCAGCGTCTTTAGTTCAAAAGCGTAAAATTCGGGCTTTTATTGCGTAAAAAAGCACCCGAGGCGGATGGTGCTGCATTTGCCTATTGTTTTTCGTCGGAAATAAGCCCTTCCATCATAAACTCGCCGTTCAGTCGCGCAATATTGGAAATGGATATTTCTTTGGGGCAAACAGCCTCGCAAGCACCTGTATTGGTGCAGGCGCCAAACCCTTCCTTATCCATTTGTGCCACCATATTTACGGCGCGGGTGCGTCGTTCAGGCTGCCCTTGTGGCAGCAACGCCAGGTGCGACACTTTTGCGGACAGGAACAGCAGCGCAGATGAGTTTTTGCAGGCTGCTACGCAGGCGCCACAACCGATGCAGGCTGCAGCGGCAAACGCCTGGTCTGCCTTATGTTTATCTACCGGGGTGGCGTTGGCATCCACCGCATTGCCGGTATTTACAGAAATATAGCCTCCGGCCTGGATGATACGGTCAAAAGCGCTCCGGTCTACCACCAGGTCTTTCACAACCGGGAATGAATTAGCACGCCAGGGTTCTACTACAATCGTATCCCCGTCTTTATAGGCACGCATATGCAGCTGGCAGGTGGTATTTGCATGCCAGGGCCCGTGCGGCCGCCCGTTGATATACATGGAACACATACCACAGATGCCTTCACGGCAATCATGATCAAAGGCAATTGGATCCTTTCCTTCATGGATCAATTCCTCATTCAATACATCAAACATCTCAAGAAACGACATCTCTGAGGAGATATTCTTCACCTGGTAGGTTTCAAAATGTCCTTTGTCGTCCTTATTTTTCTGCCGCCACACTTTCAGCGTCAGGTTCATGTTGTAATGTTCCATATTGTACTAATTCTATAATTCGATAATTCGATAATTCGATAATTCTATAATTGAGCTCTATGTTCTTAAACGGCTACTTTTAATGATCCTGGCAATAATTTTCGCTATTTGGGTCAACCGCTCCGTAAGCTGCTCGGTCGCGGGGTAAGATGGCGCAGAAGAACATAAAACCAACCAATATGCTGTTTCTTCCGCTTCTTTGGCCGCGATCTTAAATTTATGGATAAAATCCAGCAGACTTTCCGCATGTTGAGCCTCGTGAACGTTAGCTCCAATTGACGTGCCTGCACGAAGTAGCTGCCGGGCAATCACAAATTTTCGCTCTGCCTCAAGCTGCTCAACGTATTTGATCAACATAAGTGAAAATTCGATTGTCTTATCCAGGATCGGATTATCCCTTCCTCTTAGCACCCGCATTTTTGCAGGAAAGCTAATTCTATCAATGAACTAAATCAACGTTTTTTCATCGCTCACTAACGCCCTTTTCCCGACAGTTTGCATATCCGCCAATCATCGAATTTGCGAATCAACGAATTGTCAAATTCCTATTTGTAGCTTCGTTGCGTTGGTTTTGCAACTTCAAATTCCAGGTTTTCTTTATGCAGTTCCCAGTTGCTGTCGCCTTTGAATTCCCAGGCGGCAACATAGCTGTACTCGGCATCATTTCTTTTGGCCTCGCCGTCTTCGGTTTGGCTTTCTTCACGGAAGTGGCCGCCGCAGCTTTCATTGCGTTGCAACGCATCAATACACATCAGTTCTCCCAACTCGATAAAATCCGCTACGCGACCCGCCTTGTCCAGTTCGGGATTCATTTCATTCACTGATCCGGGGATGCGCACATCACTCCAGAATTCTTTTTTCAGCGCCTGAATTTCCCGGATGGCTTCCTGCAATCCCTGCGCATTTCTCGCCATGCCGCATTTCTCCCACATTATTTTTCCAAGGCGTTTGTGGAAGCTTTCCACCGATTGCTTCCCCTGGATGCCCATCAGTTGCTGAATGCGCTCGTTCACGGCTTTTTCAGCAGCGTCAAACGCCTCATGGGTGGTGGGGATCGGTTTTACGCTGATCTCATCTGCGAGGTAGTTACCGATTGTATAGGGAACGACAAAATAACCATCCGCGAGACCCTGCATCAATGCAGAAGCGCCCAGGCGATTGGCGCCGTGGTCGCTGAAATTACATTCTCCCAGCGCGTATAGTCCCTTTACAGAGGTCATCAGCTCATAATCCACCCACAGGCCGCCCATGGTGTAGTGAACAGCCGGGTAAATGCGCATCGGCACTTCGTAGGGATTTTCACCGGTAATCTTTTCATACATATCGAAAAGGTTGCCGTATTCTTCTTTCACCACTTCTTTCCCAAGTGCGATCAGTGTATCCAGGTCGGGGTTTTCAATACCGCGTTTGGTAGCTTCGGCCTTGCCGTATTTATTGATCAGGTTATACTTGAAATCGAGATATACGGCCTGTTTGGTAGTACCTACGCCGTAGCCGGCGTCACAACGCTCCTTGGCGGCCCTGGAAGCCACATCACGCGGTACCAGGTTACCAAACGCCGGGTAGCGGCGTTCCAGGTAATAATCGCGCTCGTCTTCGGGAATATCGTTCGGTTTGCGCGGGTCGTCTTTTTGTTTGGGCACCCAGATCCGGCCGTCGTTCCGCAGCGATTCAGACATCAGCGTCAGCTTGCTCTGGTGGTCACCGGTAACAGGGATGCAGGTGGGGTGGATTTGCGTAAAACAGGGATTGCCAAAATAGGCTCCTTTTTTATGGGCCTTCCACGCGGCGGAGGCATTGCTGCCCATGGCGTTGGTGGAAAGATAAAATACGTTGCCATAGCCGCCGCTGCATAGCAATACGGCATGACCAAAGAACCGCTCTACCTGGCCGGTTACAAGGTTGCGGCAAATGATACCACGCGCTTTTCCTTCAATAATAACAAGCTCCAGCATTTCATGGCGCGAATACATCTGTACATTCCCCAATGCCACCTGGCGCTCCAGGGCCTGGTAGGCACCAATTAATAATTGCTGACCGGTTTGTCCGGCAGCATAGAACGTACGTTTTACCTGTGTTCCGCCAAAAGAGCGGTTGTTGAGCAAGCCGCCATATTCACGGGCAAAGGGAACGCCTTGTGCCACGCACTGATCGATGATATTTACACTCACTTCAGCCAGGCGATGAACGTTGCCTTCACGGGCGCGGTAATCACCGCCTTTAATAGTATCGTAGAACAGGCGAAATACGGAGTCGCCATCGTTCTGGTAATTTTTTGCTGCATTGATACCTCCCTGGGCGGCAATGGAGTGGGCTCTTCGTGGTGAATCCTGGAAGCAGAATGCTTTTACGCGATATCCTAATTCACCAAGGGAGGCGGCAGCAGATGCACCGGCCAATCCTGTACCTATCACAATCACTTCCAGCCGGCGTTTGTTAGCCGGGTTCACAAGTTTACAGTGACCTTTGTATTCAGTCCATTTTTGTTCTAAAGCGCCTTTTGGAATTTTTGAGTCGAGCATAACCAGTGATTTCTCGTACGTGAATTAAAAATTGATGGCCGGGATCAGTTCAACCAGCCGAGGTACATACTAACGGGCATCATGGCAAAACCCAGCGACACGATCACAGAAAATGCAATGCCAATCGTATTGATCAGTGCCAGGTATTTATTGTTGTGAACGCCGATGGTGCGGAACGCACTTTGGAAGCCATGTACCAGGTGCCAGCATAGCGAGAAGCACGCAAATACATATACAATCACCACCCACAGTTGCGAGAAGGTTTCCTGCATCAGCGCATACATATTGTGAACAGATGAGCCATTGGGTAAATCCATTTCCGGCTCGGGAATTCCGGTAAACCGGGAAGGGATCCAGAATTGGTACCAGTGAATGATAAAGAACAGGAGCAGGATCGTTCCCAGCAAGCCCATGCTGCGACTGTACCATTTACTGCCCTTGTTGCCCATTTTTATTTCATAACCGATGCTGCGTTTGCTGCGATTGGAAAATTCCAGCACATAACCCTGGATGATGTGTAGAAAAATACCGGCAAAAAGGCCCACTTCCAGGATGCGGATTACAACGGTGCTACCCATAAAATGGGCTGCCTTGTTAAACATAACACCACCGTCATTGGCCCAGATACAGGCATTCACGCCCACATGCACTACCAGGAAGGAGATGAGGAACAAACCCGTCAAACCCATAACCCACTTTTTTCCGATCGATGAAGTAAACAGTTCAGACCATTTCATAAGCTCGTGCTTGGGAGGTAATCAAATTTGCTGCAAAAATACTATCGGATCGCCAAAAAGCATAAAAGTTTTTGGAAACGAGAAAATTAGAGGCCCAGCCGCGTAGAAAGTTCCGTATCAATTTTTCGAAAAAGATGAAACGGTTTATAGGTGCGCCAGTTGTCAATTTCCATCAGTTCCAGGTATCGGTTCAGATGTGCTTTTTTAAAATCATATTGCGTTTGCTCCGGCATATTGAGGATCACAACCCAACCATTCTCGTCACTCAGCTCCTCGTATAATTCTTCATAGTAATCCCGGTCTCCGCTGTGAAAGTTGAGAACATTCTCCGCTACAAGGATAAATTTTGTGATTCCCTCATACATGAACTTCTCCAGCACCTCCCGCTTCAGTTCCATGATGTCATTTTCCACTGCATCATTCCATTCACCGATCAGTTCAATAATGGCATATTTTTCTTCGTAATCCGCCATCAGCACTTTCAGGTACAGGGTGCGGCTGCCAAAATCATCCCATTGGGGATGAATATAATAATTGTATACGGTTTGTGAAAACTCAAACTCCGAATATTGGCGTCCATAAAACGGCGAAAGACGATCCTCTTCGCTGGTATAAATATGCCGCCAGTTGTAAAAAGGTTCAATATCGTGCATAACTTCCAGGGCTCCGTTGCAAAGTTAGCCACAGGAATGTAAAAAAAATCCTTTTTATCAATTCGGTAATTCGATAATTCGTTAATTCGGCAATGGTTGACCTGGTCTAAATAATCATCATTTCCACATATTCGAACTAATAGTGAATAGATAAAAATTAAAAATGGCAGACGGAAGTAAGGAATTTCATTATCCCTGTGTCTATTTCGAATTTTCACATTTGCATTCGCGTTTTCACATTTGCATTCCCATTTCCACATTTGTATTTTTCATTTCCGCATTATCTCGTTTTCTTCATTATCGAATCACCGAATTAATGAATTATTGAATTAATCATCGCATCAAATAATCGCGCAGCGCTGTAAAATCTGCGTCTATTACCACGCTTTGTTTGGGTTGATGCATCAACCCCTGTATCGCTTGCGGAATTGCTACCGGCTTGCCCGTTATCCGTTCCACCGCCTCAGGAAATTTAACCGGGTGCGCCGTTTCCAGGAAAATGCCTTTTTCGCCGGGATGAAGATCCAGGTACCGTTGCAGCGCCAGGAAACCTACCGCACCATGCGGATCAAGCAGGTAGTCATATTTTTCTTTTACATCACGAATGGTTGCTTCCGTTTCGCTGTCGCTGATGCTGACGGCAGAAAGCCGTTGCGCCAGTTCCGGAAACTTATGTTGGAATAATTCCAGGATGCGCACAAAATTGCTGGGGTTGCCCACGTCCATCGCATTGCTTAATGTAGGAATAGCAGGTTTGGGTTCTAATTCAGCACCATTCATAAACCGCGGGATTACATCGTTGGCATTGCAGGCAGCAATAAAATGGCCTACCGGCAAACCGGATTGGGCCGCCAGCATTCCCGCACAAATATTTCCAAAATTCCCGCTCGGCACAGAAATGACAGGTGCACTTCCCTCCTGCCAATCGCGCAGCGCAAAGAAATAATAAAACTGCTGCGGCAACCAGCGCGCCACATTGATTGAATTGGCTGAAGTGAGAAACAGGTTGCTGGTAAGTGTGGTGTCTGAAAAAGCCTGTTTTACCATACGCTGGCAATCATCAAAGCTTCCCTTTACTTCCAGCGCACGGATATTTCCACCCAGCGTAGTAAGCTGTTTTTCCTGTACATCGCTCACTTTCCCCGAGGGATAAAGAATCACCACTTCCACACCCGGCACATTATAAAAGCCGTTGGCAACGGCGCCACCGGTATCACCGGAAGTGGCTACCAGCACCGTTACTTTTTGCTGGTCGTGCTGCATAAAATAGCCAAGACAGCGACTCATAAAACGCGCGCCAATATCCTTGAATGCAAGCGTTGGCCCATGAAATAGCTCCAGCGCCTGTATGGATTCATTCACACGCACCAGCGGTATCGGAAACTGCACCGTTTCACTCACAATCCGGTACAATTCTTCCTCCGGGATACAGTCGCCCACATACGGCTTTATCACATCAAATGCCATCGCTTCGCGCGATAGTGAGGGAAGCTTTGCCAGCCAGTTACGCTCAAGCGCCGGAATGTGCTCTGGGAAATAAAGTCCGCCATCCGGCGCCTGTCCACGAATGGCCGCTTCACGAAAACTGGTAACCGGCGATTGCCGGTTGGTACTATAATAGTTCATTTTTTGCTGCATTAAACGGGTTGTTCTTCCAATAACTCCACGCCTTTTTTGTTGATCGTAGTTACATAGGTGTGGTGATCGATCCCGATACGGGTGTACACATCCTGCATCAATTTTTCGATGGCAAGTGCAGTGGCTTCTGTTTTACTCAACATAAAAATAGAAGGCCCTGATCCTGAAATACCACCACCGAGTGCACCAGCTTCGCGGCAGGCTGATTTCACCTCATCAAAGCCAGGTATCAGGATACTTCTTACGGGTTCAATGATCACGTCTTCCAGCGACCGCCCGATCAGTTCCAAATCATTTTTAATAAAACCCGTCACCAAACCGGCAATATTTCCCCACTGGCGAATGGCATCCTTCAGCGCAATTTTCTCCTTCAGGATCTGCCGCGCATCTGCCGTACGCACTTCAATCTGCGGATGAACGAGTGTTACATACAGATCGGGCTCCGCGAGTTGTATAATATCCAATGGGTGAATGGAGCGGATCAGGGTTACGCCGCCTTTTATACAGGGCGTGATATTATCAGCATGTTTTACGCCAGACGCCAGCTTTTCACCAAACATGGCAAATTGCACCAGTTCATCATCGCTAAAGCGATTGCCGAGCAACAGGTTGGCCGCAACGGCAGCGCCCGCCGCACTGGCCGCGCTGGAGCCGATACCACTTCCGGGCTTGATGCGCTTATCGATCTCCACTTCAAAACCAATGTTATCCCCCACTTTCTCCATTACAGCATGCAATACAACACCTGCCACGTTCTGAAACGGGTCGGTAGGCAGGTTGAATGCATCAAGATTTTTGATACGAACAACCGGCTCATCCAGCAACCGCAAATGCATCAAATCGTAGGGCGCATTCACCGCCATCCCCAGGATGTCGAACCCACACACCAGGTTAGCTACGGTACCCGGGCACCTGACGGTGATACGGCTCTCTGTATTTTTCATGTATCCAATTTTCTGTTAACGGATCGTGCGCATGATATCAGCAAACACACCACTGGCAGTTACTTCCGCTCCTGCCCCCGCTCCTTTTACCACCATTGGTTGTTCCCGGTATCGGTCGGTGTAAAACAACACGACATTGTCTTTTCCATACAGGTGATAAAGATCGTGCTCCGGATCAATATGCTGCAGACCTACCGATGCTTTTCCATCTTTGAATGATGCCACGAATTTCAATTTACAACCTGCCGCTGATGCTGCATCATAAAGGGCGCGAAAATGCGCTTCATGTTTGCCCATCTCACGATAAAAATCATCCACCGATCCTTCCATACAGGATGCCGGCATAAACGATTCATTTCCGACCTGCTCCATCTCTACTTCGTGACCCGCCTCGCGCGCAAGGATCATGATCTTTCGCATTACATCCACACCACCCAGGTCAAGCCGCGGATCCGGCTCCGTGTAGCCCTCCTGCTGCGCCTGTTTCACCACGTCTGCAAAAGGCCTGCTGCCATCATAATTATTAAAAACAAAATTGAGCGTTCCGCTCAGCACCGCATCTATCCGATGAATACGATCCCCGCTGCGCACCAAATCACCCAGGGTGGCAATGATGGGCAAACCAGCGCCCACATTGGTTTCAAAAAGGAACTGGCAATTGTATTCCGCCGCGGCCTGTTTAAGCGCGCGATAATTATAAAATGCAGATGAAGCAGCCACTTTATTACAAGCAACTACCGATACACTTTTATGCAGCAGCTGTTCATACACGGTAGCCACTACATCACTTGCCGTGATATCAACAAACACCGAATTGCGCAGGTTTCGCGCCAGGATGCCATTGATAAATTCGCCAAGATTGGCGGTAGTCCCGTTTTCCAGCCGCTCTTTCCAGTTGGCCAGGTCAATACCCGCTTCATCTATCACCATTTTCCGGCTATTGCTCAGTCCTACCACATGTACCTGCAGGCGAAAATGTTCCTGGAGATAGGCCACCTGTTGTTGCAGTTGTCCCATCAATTTGGCGCCTACATTCCCCGTGCCAACGATAAAAAGATTGAGCAATTTATAAGAGGCTTCAAAAAATTCTTCGTGCAGTACATTGATCGCCTTGCGAACGTCTGCCGTTGAAACCACAGCCGAAATATTTTTCTCTGATGATCCCTGCGCAATGGCGCGAATATTAACGCCATTTCTTCCCATACCGCCAAACATCCGGCCGCTGATACCTGGATGGCTTTTCATATTTTCACCCACGAGTGCAACAATGGAAAGCCCGGTTTCCACCCGCAGCGGCTCTACTTTCTGAAGCGCAATTTCATTGGCAAATGCTGCATCCACGGCAGCTTGAGCCCTGGCCACAGCACCCGCATCGATGGCCACGCAGATGGAATGTTCGGAAGAACTTTGCGTAATCAATATTACGTTGATCTTTTCCTGGCTCAAGGCTTCAAACAAGCGCTTGGAAAAACCGGGAATCCCGATCATACCACTTCCTTCCAGGCTTAGCAATGCAATATTATTGATACTGGAAATACCACGTACGATGTTGCCGTTGATTGCAGAAATGGCTTCTATCAATGTGCCTTCGTCCTGCGGACGAAATGTATTTTTTACCCACACCGGTATTTTTTGATTCATCACCGGTTGAATGGTGGGCGGATAAATAACTTTTGCGCCAAAATGAGAAAGCTCCATGGCTTCCAGGTATGAGATACGCGGAATGATCCGCGCATTGACAGTTAGTCGCGGGTCGGCGGTCATCATACCGCTTACATCGGTCCAGATTTCAAGTACGGCAGCATCTGTTGCAGATGCAAAAATGGCTGCAGTATAATCCGATCCACCACGGCCGAGCGTGGTTGTAATACCAGCCGCGGTGGCGGCGATAAAGCCCGGGATGATCGTTAATGCCGCATCATTTTCCTGGAAGAATTGACGGATCCTTTTTTTGGTCACGGCGAAATCCACTTCAGCATGTGTAAATGCATCATTGGTCACAATCAGTTCCCTTGCATCTTTCCAGGCGGTCTTTGTGCCGCCTGCATTAAAAGCAGCTGCGATGATCTGGGAAGAAAGCCACTCGCCATAGCTGCCAATCCGGTCCTTGGAGCGTGGTGTTAGTTCTCCAAGCAGGAAAATCCCGTTGCAGATATCTTCCAGTTCATTGCAACTTTTCTTTACCAGGCTCAACAGGCTGCTTTGCTGCGCAACTGGCAGCAGTTGTTTTACCGCTTCCAGGTGACGCGCCTCCACCTCCGAAAGTTTTTCGCGGTAGCTCTCCAGGCCCTCCGAAGCGAGTTGTGCGGCTTGTAATAAGAGATCCGTTACACCGCCAAGGGCGGATACAACTACAATTGTCCTGTCTTTTTGAATTGCTTCTTTTACAATGGCTATTACTTTACTGATGTTTTCTGCATTGGCTACGGATGTGCCACCAAATTTTAAAACCTGCATGATCGATACGAGTTATGGATAAAAGAAATACGAGGCATAATTACAACAGGCTCCCGGCCGGCTGCACAGCGTTAAACGCCCGATGGTGATATGGTAATTACAATCCGCGTACGCGGATTGTGGTTGTGGTGGTAATAATGGCAATAGAAGTCCCGGCAACAGTTGTTGCAGTAGCGGAAATGCCGGTATGGTTAAATGAATATACCACTTGCGTGTTTCGGTGCACAAGATACGATGCACACACCAGAAACAACCGCTTTATCACTTCTTTTTTTTGATAAAATTCTAAGAAGCAATACTTTATACGAACGAACATTTGGAAATGACGTGTAAACTACGGCACAAAGGAGTCGGCCGCTTTCTTTACGCTGCCGTGTTTCAGCAGCAGTTGTTTTGCTTTTTCGTAGTCTGTCAGCTTTACACGTTCCATCAGCATTTTGGTGCCGCGATCAACCAGTTTTTCATTGGTCAATTGCATATTCACCATCTTATTGTCTTCTACGCGGCCCAGTTGGATCATTACAGAGGTTGAGATCATATTCAGCACCAGCTTTTGTGCCGTGCCGCTTTTCATACGCGTACTGCCGGTAACAAATTCAGGTCCTACTACTACTTCAATCGGGAAATCTGCAGCGGCACTTACCGGTGAATCCGGGTTGCAGGAAATGCTTCCTGTGATGATGCCCCGTTTACGGCATTCATTCAGCGCGCCAATTACATAAGGAGTGGTGCCGCTGGCGGCAATACCTATTACAACATCTTTATCACTCACCTGGTATTCCTGCAGATCTTTCCACCCTTGTTCACGATCATCTTCCGCAAATTCAACGGCCGACGTAATCGCTTTCGGGCCGCCGGCAATGATACCAATCACCAGTCCGGGAGGCACGCCATAAGTAGGTGGACATTCACTCGCATCTACAATGCCCAACCGGCCGCTGGTACCGGCCCCGATATAGAACATCCGGCCGCCCATCAGCATTTTATCGGCCACCGTTTCTGTCAGCTTTTCAATTTGTGGAATTGCTTTTTCTACTGCTGTGGGAACCGTACTGTCTTCTTTATTAATGTTGGTAAGCAATTCGCCGATGCTCATTTTTTCAAGATGGCGGTAGTGACTTGCTGCTTCCGTTAGTTTTTCAAATGCCATGACTCCATTTCGGTTTAACGGTGGTATTCAATTAACCCGTTCATTGGGGCTTTTAATACCACGCCTAATTCAAATTCATAACTGTTGCACAATTGCTGCAACACATCCCTGAACCCATACGCTACACTACCTACAAAGCTAACGGGATAGGTCCATGTTTCCCGGTATTTGCAAAGATGCGTAAAGAAAAAATCATTCAGGCCATCTTCAATGATGTTTTCAATCATGTAGTGACCGCGGTTTTCTGCAAGAAATTTCGTGAAAGAAGCGAGGTACCGGTTGGGCAATGGCTTTTTATATACGTTGTCCAGTATTTCCGCCATCGAAGTGGCATAGGTAAGGTCGAATCGTCCACGTAATTCATCATCAAAGGTTCCGTACAGGTAATATTGAACTACTTTTTTGCCAAGATACGCACCACTTCCCTCATCGCCTAATACATATCCCAGGCCCGGGCTGTTTTTAACCACTTTGCTGCCATTATAATAACAGGAATTACAACCTGTTCCGAGTATACAGGCCACTCCTTTTTCATGTTGGCATAATGCGCGGGCGGCGCCCATTAAATCATGCGTAACCTCGATTTTTGCACCTGCAAAAACCTGCAATAACGCCTTTTTTACAATCTTTACGTTGCCAGGCGTAGCGCAGCCGGTGCCATAATAAAATACTTCGTCAACTGCCACATTTTTCAAACGCGGGCGCAGTTCCTTTTCCAACAACTGGCGGATCTGTTCCGTAGAAAGAAAATAAGGGCTGATACCCTGCGTGGTGATCCGTTTCGTTTTCCCGTTTTGGATCAGGCACCATGCTGCTTTGGTTGCCCCGGAATCTGCAATGAGTTTTATTGAAGACATAAATCGTTAGTGCTTAAAAAACCAGAACCGTTCAGCCCGTCTTATCGCCTTCGCTCAACCGCCGGAGGCCGACACGTAACTTTTGGCTAATTTGCGTCAAATTTCGATAAAGATAACCGATGGTAAATAAAAAATTGCAGATCTGGCTTCCCCTGGTCTTTGCCGCAGTGATGATAGCAGGTATGATCATGGGATACCAGTTAGGAAATAACGCAGGCAATCAAAAAGGATTTTTCAGTACCAACAATAAAAGCTCACTCCAGGAGGCGGTTGACCTGATCCGCCTCAAATATGTGGATTCCGTAAACCTGGATTCCATACAGGGAGCCGCGATTGAAGACATGATGAATGCGCTCGACCCCCACTCTGTTTATTTACCACCGGTGAAAAGACAGAAGGAAGACGAAGACCTGGCGGGCAAATTCGATGGGATCGGCGTCCAGTTTGATGTGTTTGATGATACCGTCAACGTTGTTTACGTAATTCCTGCCGGCCCCAGCGATGAAGCCGGACTGAAGATTGGCGACAAGATCCTCGCAGCAGATACAGCACGCCTTGTAGGACACACCCTCACTACCAACGAGATCATGAAGGCGATAAAAGGCCCCCAGGGCTCTAAAGTAACACTGCAATTGCTGCGCGATGGCGCCCCCCTCTCACTTGCAGTTACCCGCGGCTCCATTCCTGTGTCGTCTATTGACGCTGCTTATATGATCGATGGCACAACCGGCTACATCAAGCTCAACAAGTTTACCGAAAACAGCTACGAAGAATTTATGCAGTCGCTGGAAATGCTGCAAAAACAGGGCATGAAGAACCTGGTATATGACCTGCGTGGCAATGGCGGTGGTTTTATGACCGAGGCCGTAGACATGGCCGATGAATTCCTGAGCGGCGACAAACTCATCGTTTACACCGAAGGTGTGAACAGTAAAAAACGAGAATATTCCTGCAAACGTGACGGACTATTTGAAACCGGTAAACTGGTTATCCTGGTGGATGAACTAACGGCCAGCGCCAGTGAGATCCTGGCCGGCGCGCTGCAAGACTGGGATCGGGCTACTATTATCGGGCGGCGAACATTTGGAAAGGGCCTGGTGCAGGAACAATATAGTTTGTCTGACGGATCTGCCCTCCGGCTTACCGTGGCGCGTTATTATACACCACTCGGACGCAGCATCCAACGGTCTTATGCGAATGGGAAAAAGGTGTATATGGATGAGTTGTGGGAACGTTATTCCAACGGTGAGTTGCTCTATGCAGATTCTAATAAAGTTAGTAATGGGAAAAAATATGTAACAAGATCTGGCCGGGTTGTATATGGCGGTGGCGGTATTATGCCGGATATTTTTGTGCCGATTGATACAGCCTCGTATGGCCAGGCAGTGAATAAAGTGATCCTCGACAATGGATTTAGCAAAGTGGTGCATGCCTATTTCATGGATCACCGGAACCAGTTGAATAATTATAAGAGCGCATCAGACTATGCCCGGCATTTTAATGATGAAAGTATGTGGAATGATCTGGTGCAATATGCCGCAAAAGCCGATACCGTTAATCTGCAGGCTGTTTCTACCCGCGAGAAGACTGCGTTGCAACAGCGACTGAAAGCATTACTGGCGCGGTACAAATGGCGCAATTCCGGTTTTTACCAGGTATTGAACGGAGATGATACTGCCATCCGGAAGGCCGTTGAAACGATTGAAAAAACTAATTCAATAATTCAATAATTCAATGATTCGATGATTCGATAATGGGAATGCAAAATACAAATGTGGAAATGTGAAATCAAATGTGGAAATGTGCTAATGTGAAAATGTGGAAATTAATTCAATAATTCAATGATTCGACGATTCGATAATCATTGTTGTCCGGAGAAAATAAAAATTCAACTCCGGACCTCTTTACTAGCCTGAATATCAAAGATTATTTAACCCGCTTTCTGTCTAATTTCAAAGAAAGCCCCATATCCAAAAGAAGTTTTATTTCGGCTTTTCTGTAAAATTTTCTCCGGGCACTAATGATCAATAAACCGTTGATCGCGTCGCGTTCTTTGCGGTTCCCGGCGTTCCTGGCGATACCGCATTTATGAAGAACTTTTTTGTAACGCAAAGGCCGCCAAGGTTTCGCAAAGGCCGCAATAAAAATTCATTCAATCAGTATTCCCTTGTTCAAAAGCAATAATAATTCGGTTGTGCAATAAATTTTTTCCCGGACACTAGTGATGTGGAAATGGGAAAGCAAATACAAATGTGGAAATTCGAAATAGACATAGGGATAATGAAATTCCTTGCTTCCGTCTCCCATTTTTAATTTTTATCTATTCACTATTAATTAAGAGACAGTGGTGCCCGGGCACCACTGTCTCTTGTCTTATCCAATTAAATCCTGCTGGTCTTTTTGCCTCGTATTCTGTTCATCCCAGAGATGCCTGTTTTCATCATACCATTTCTTTTCCATCCTGTAGGATGCAAACAGTCCCAATCCCCCGCCGATGGCGATCAGCGAGAAATACACCGGTACATTATGATCAGGTCCGTAACCATCGTTGCGCAACATTTGCGTATCCATCAGGTAGGCCAGGAAGAGACCCAATCCCGCGCCGATCAACAGCATCGCCCATTTAAGGTTTTTGTAGGGCGCCGGCCGGTTGTTGTATTTCTTGGGATTAAAGCCCTTTTCGAGCATCGCGAGATTCTCCCGCGTTTTGAGGTAATAAATACCAAAGATCATCGCGAATCCACCGCCAAACATGACGATAAAGATCAATGATTCAGCTCCGTGCATACTATTCGTTTTAGTCGTTAAATTTTCATGATTTGCCGGTTTGACCACAGTAACTGGTACCAGGTTACCGCAATCTCCGGCATTTTTTCATGGCTTACGGGAATAGGACTATGCCCGGGATACATCGGTTACAGGCCCGGCCGGAAAAATACACTTTATTTGTACTGTAACCGGGCGGGTTCTTTTGTAGTCTTAATAACCGGATGTTGACCAGACTGAATGATAACGAGATCATTAGCAAGGTGTTGCGTGGTGACCAGGGGGCTTATGCCTTATTGGTAAACCAATACCGTGACTATGTATTTTCGTTGGTGCTTCGCCTGGTGAAGTCAAGAGAAGATGCGGAGGAAGTGGCGCAGGACGTATTTATCAAAGCCTACCGGTCGCTGGCAGGCTTCCGGGGTGATGCACGGTTTAGCACCTGGCTTTATACCATCGCCCAAACAACCGCCATCACCTTCCTGCGCAAAAAGAAGCTGGATACGCAGTCGCTGGATATAGATACCATCCAGGAGCGCGTTGAAAACACCGATTCGGGATTGCGGGCTAATATTGTAGAGCAAAAGTCGCGGCAGGAAATGGTAACGCGTGCGCTGGCCCTGCTGGGTCCCGATGATGCACAGGTGTTAACGCTGTATTATAAAGCGGAGCAGACCATGGAGGAAATAGCTGGTATTTTGAATATTGAAACAAATGCTGCAAAAGTGAGGCTGCACCGCGCGCGAACGCGGTTGAAAGAAAAAATGCAAACATCCTTTAGCCAGGAAGTGAAAGACCTGTATTAAAAAAGTAAAACAGTTGTGTATGGAACAGGACATGAACCGGGAAGAACGACTCTGGAGTTACATAGACGGAACAGCAACGGCTGCCGAACGCACCGTAATTGAAAAACTCATTGCGCAAAATGCGGAATGGAAAGCCAGCTACGCACAACTGCTGGACATACAGGAGGCACTGCACAGTGCAGAACTGGAGAGCCCGTCTATGCGGTTTACACAAAATGTAATGGACGAGATTGCCCGCACCAATATATCCCCGGCCATCAACCGTTATATTAATAAACGCATCGTTTGGGGCATCGGCGGATTTATGATCCTGATGGTGATTGGATTGGTTGTGTACGGGCTAAGCCAGGCAGACTGGGCCGGCAGCGACAAACAAAACTGGATGGACAAGATCGGCAACCTGGATGTGAGAGAATTATTTTCCAATACGGTAGTCGATATTTTTATGATGGTGAATGTTGTAATCGGGCTGGTCCTTTTTGATGCGTACCTGTCGGTAAAACGTAAAAAATACCAGCGTCATTGAGTGCTGCTGCACTGTAACTGTAATCTGCTCGTTTCGGCCCTGTCCCTGCAGGATTTCGTACCTTTGCAGTTCAAAATTGGGCAATGGATATTA
Organism: Bacteroidota bacterium; assembly: GCA_048498035.1. Taxonomy (GTDB): domain Bacteria; phylum Bacteroidota; class Bacteroidia; order Chitinophagales; family Chitinophagaceae; genus CADEDV01. The sequence continues at coordinate 35,874 of JBEHYT010000032.1, forward strand.
AAAACAACATTCTCGAAACGATTGGCAATACTCCCCTGATCCGAATCAATAAATTAACGCGTGATTTTCCCTGCACCGTGCTGGCCAAGGTGGATTATTTTAATCCCGGCAATTCGATAAAAGACAGGATGGCCGTAAAAATGGTGGAAGTGGCGGAGCAGGAAGGCCGCTTAAAACCCGGTGGCACTATTATCGAGGGCACCAGCGGCAATACCGGTATGGGACTGGCCCTGGCAGCAATTGTAAAGGGATACAAATGCATTTTTGTAACTACCGATAAGCAATCCAAGGAAAAAGCAGATATCCTCAAAGCCTTTGGCGCCGAAGTGATTGTTTGTCCTACCAACGTAATGCCCGAAGACCCGCGCAGTTACTATAGCGTTGCGGCGCGGCTGGCGCGGGAGATTCCCAATTCCTGCCACATGAACCAGTACGACAACCTGGCCAATCGCCAGGCGCATTATGAAAGTACGGGCCCCGAGATCTGGAAGCAAACGGATGGTAAGATCACCCACCTTGTATGTACGGCCGGCACCGGCGGTACCATTACCGGTACGGCCATGTACCTGAAGGAAAAAAATCCCAATATCCAGGTATGGGCTATTGACGTATATGGTTCACTGCTGACCAAATATTTCCGCACGGGTGAGGTGGATATGAATGAAGTGCATCCTTACATCAGTGAAGGTTTTGGAGAAGATTTTGTGCCGAAGAATTATGATATGTCGGTCATTGACCATTTTGAACAGGTAACCGATAAGGATGGCGCTGTAATGGCGCGTAAGCTGGCAAAAGAGGAAGGATTGTTTTGCGGCTATAGTGCAGGCAGTTGTATGCAGGGGCTAATGCAGTTGCGTGGTCGGTTGAAAAAAGACGACCTGGTGGTTTGTATTTTTCATGATCATGGCAGCCGCTATGTTGGTAAAGTGTATAATGATCAGTGGATGATTGAGCGCGGTTTTATTGATGTAAAAACATTCAAGGATATTATAAGCGCCCGTGGCGCAATGAAGAAGTTGATTACGATTGATGGTGATCAGACCGTTGCCAAGGCCGTTGAGTTGATGAAAAAATATGACATCGAGCATATCCCGGTGATGCAGGGACAGGAATTGACTGGCGCTATTAGTGAAAGTGGTCTTTTCCAGAAAATATTTGACAACCCGGAGATCAAAAACGCGAAGGTGATGGATGTGGCGGAGCCGCTGTTCCCAATGGTGGAGTTTGACACACCGGTGGAAAAATTAAGTCATCTTATTAACCGTGAGAATGGGGCTGTTTTGGCGAAGGATGATGGCGGTAATTATCACATCGTAACCAAGTATGATGTGATCCAGGCACTGGGCAATTAAACGCAGAAATGGCGTTGAAAGGGCTTCGGGAACGTTTCCGGAGCCCTTTTTTCGTAAAACTACGATCTTGCGAAGAGGCGTTTCCACATCCGTATACGGTCATGTTTACGATAGCGATGGTAAATACCGACGGTTGAAAAAGGAGCAAAACTGCTCTATAATATTAAAGGAGTCTTAATTATTTTTGTATTAGAAGTTGATTGATAGCAAATCAATCTAGTTGAAGATCCAATGTCTCGGGAAAAACCGTCCAAATGTCCAAATCCTGAAAAACCCATCCAAAGTCCAATATCAATCAACTTCTCTTTTTTTAGTTGTCTTTGAAAAACCGTTTTGAAATCCAAGGGTCCTGAAAAACCATCCAAATCCAGATCCTGCAGAAAAACCTGAATCATCCTAATCCTTGAAGAACTGCAGATTCGAAGTCACCGTGTCCAAATCCAATGAAAAGTATTAATCGTCCGGAACCCTCCTGCTGCCAAAAGGCCGCAGGAGGCGCGGTGATTGTTTACTGAAATTTCACTTCTTTTTTTCTTCTCCCCTCTCCTCCTGGTTAACGATTAACGGAAAAAAATGAATATCTTCTTGCGAACTTTGCAAAGCCCTTGCGAGCATCGCGCTACAAAAAGAAGTTTTTCATAAATGCAGTATCGCCAGGAACGCCAGGAATCGCAGGCGGCGCAACGTGCTTAGCTGGATTACCCATCACTAATTCCCGGATAAAACATCCATCGGACGGATGGAATCTACATTCCGTTAAATAAGAACCTGCTTTTAAACTGAGCAAAGAAAAAATCAAACAATCGTTACGAACCAGGCTGTTATATAGTTCCTTAGCCGGTCCTTTTAGTTTGCCCGCACATCATTAATTACTGAATCATCCAGCATCTCCTCCTCCTTGTCCGCATATTGTTCAGGACTGACAACCTTGCCATCATTGCCTATCCAACGTATCAGTTTTTTATGATGAAAATAAAATCGATTTTCAGCGGTTGACTTAATCTTACCATTACCTATATAAATAGGCGAATCATAGCTGTCTTCTTTTTCGTCAACAAAAATAATTTCCCCGTCTTTAAAATAATACTCGGAAGTAAGTCGGCCCATTTCTCCAAAAAGCACTTTCACGGCTTTTCGTAATTCGTTATCCCTGAAAAGTTTTGTCAATGTGCCACCTTCCGTTGATGCTGCATCAATATTTTTTTCAACAATTCTGTACCTGGACGTGTCTGCATTGATGTTACCAACTTCGATTTTAATCTCTTTAATTACTTTCTCTGTACTATCCATCCTGGAAATTACATCTGCCCTGGCTGGCGATGGTGCTTGCTGGTCTGAACAACTTGCGATAAACAGCAAACAAAAAACGCCGATAAATAAAGTCGATTGCCTTCTCATCCGATTTATATTAACGTTATGGTAGTTTTACTGTTTGAACAAATTTCATTTAGAACTGAGTACAATCAATTTCTTTTGGACACTGCTACAACCCTTTGAAATGAATACGTCAATCTTTCTTTCGAACATATAATTGGTATCTAAAAGTTCAAGTTACGGTTTGCAGAATCTTTTTATTCTGTGTCACTATTTGAAACTTCCGCCAACAGGATCACTTACCCTACCATTTTTGCACCAGATCCCAATAAACGCCATTTTTTTGATCATAACGAACCAGTCCCTGCGATTTGCTCCAATATATTCTTGACACAAAATTATCCCGCTGGTAGTAAGTGGAAGAGTCCAGTGAATCAATTACATACACATCCCTAAACTGACCAAATTCAGTGGCAATCGATATGGGCTTTCGATTTTTTAAGTCTTCAATCCTGGTGCCGTCTGCCTGATAAAATGTTGCATCTTTTGAGGATAGTAAAAAAATGAGTTTAGCCTTATTTGTTTTTGTCTTACGAAGTTCAACAAAAGGCCCTTCAATATACCGGCGACCGACATTTCCTGCAATCGAATCACTGTGTTTGGCAAATATTGATTGTACCTGATAAGTAACTCCGTTTACAGCCTGTGCCTCTGGATAGGCAACGGTCTCATCTTTTTTTAGAAAAAAAATCGTGTCCGTCTTTCCATTATTGGAATGAAATACGAGCGTTTCATGTCCATTATAGGGCATCCATTGAATATCTTCGGCAGACAGCACATGATATCTCGTACCGCAAGAAGCCAGGAGTATTACAAGGGGTATAAAAAAAACAGTTTTTTTCATCATATTTTCACCGAAACTAGTGTGAACACACCAAATATCAAATAAAGTTCGCAATCGTGTTTATTTCATTTCCTGTCGCTGAAGTGGAGTAAATGTATTTAGAGATGATACAAAAATTTCAGCTACAGCCAAATGGATGAAATGACGCCGAGAACCGCAGTACAAACAACATAGCCAACAAAAATGAACAAAATACGCTGTCTTTCCGAATCGGATATTTTGATCTTTTCCAGTTCCTTTAGTGGATAGAATACAAGGCAGACAACTTCAAAAATAGAAACCAACGCGACCAACATTAGGATGATAAATATCTTTCTTTCATTTATCAAATGACTAACCCTATCGCTCCCAAGAATAATATTTAAAGCTGTAATGACATTAAGAAAAACAAATAATCCGAGTAAAAAGGGTGCTGAGATAGCTGCTATGCTACCCGACTTACTTCTCTTTACTATCATGTAAAACGTGTGCACTATCATGCGCATAGCCTACCCCGATTTCTTGATTCGAAGCTTAAATTTAATCTAAATTTTCCCACATGAAACAAAAGAAACCGTGAAACGCATTTACTGTGGCACAACTTCTTTTGCCGCCTGTCTCACTCTCGTCAGGGCTGCCCCACAGTCCAACCGATAAATCGTACTTATTCCTTGGTTACCGACGCGTCCGTTCCCAACCAGGCGAAATATTGCAGGTAGCGCTCTATCCTGATTTTACAAGAACGTAGGAAGCCATGTTCCCTTCCTCATCCAATGGGCGAATCGTATCGTTTTTGATATTCCAAATTTCATTTACAAACATCCTTGTTAGCGGTATTTGAATTCTGATCCTCGTGCCTGATTTCGGCAGATCGAAATCAGGATATTTTGCTCCCAGGCTGTAAACAATATAAAAAAAATCAAATTTCTTTGGCACCTTGTTTTTTGTTGCTCCAATGCAATTTCTTTTCACAACTGTATCATGTTGGTTATGCAGATAAATACTATACCAGAAATTGTCTGCGTCTGCTGAAGATACTTTAAACTCGTACCGTCTCGTTCTAAAAAGCCAAAACAGTTTCACCTGTTTACCAACATCCATTTTTATTTGTTTGTTCGCATCAGAAAAGTCACTATTTAAGACCAGGCTTGTGTCACTAATTGTCCAACTACCCTTTGAAATGGAAAAAGAGTGAAATGCGAAAGTCTTTAACTGAAAGGTGCCATCGCCAAACAACATCATTTCTTCAGAGAATCTAAGCCGCCCTGTTGAAGTATTTTTAATGATATACCTGCCGGCATACATGGAATCAACAGTACTTTCCTGTTGCCCATAACTATTATGAACAACTACAATAACAGATAAGATGAAAAGTCTAATTTTTGTCATTGCTAATGATAATGATCTTATTCGCCATGCCCCTGTCCAGCTACTCTTTTATTCTTCTCATTCTTTTCAATATTTTTTGAACAGCTATTGCAGCAAACGAAAAAGATAATTCAGCGGAACCCTACAACATAGTCCGCAGGCTTGCCTGTCCTTCTTCAGTTCCTATCCAAAGATTTCCATCAGCCAAACAATAGCCATGGCAGTTTGAACGATAATTTTTGTACATCTTATCTTCCCTGTAATCCCCAACCTCTCCATCTTCTCCAACCTCTGCAATAAGCTAGCCATACCCCCAATTTATCATCTTTAAACCAGGCACCCCTTCACTCTGCGAATAGCTGTTTGATGTTCGCGATATGCTTTCGTTATCGAAGTCCGAAACGGGGTGATGGACAACCTCGAACATACCAGGTACAGCGCTAAGCGGTTTCCTGATTTCCATCTTACGATCCACACCAATTAATAGGATTTGATTATTAGATTCATCAATGCTGTCAATTGCACACATCCTGTCATAGTCGCCATGATCGACGCTATCGCTTCCGTAGTTGTAGAATTTAAACAAAAACTCGCTTGACCGGGTAAGCAGGATATTTCCCAGGCTTGCAGCGCTTAGTTTGCCGGTTCGCAAATTGAGAATTGCTATTGAATCACGATTATAAAGGTCCGGACCTGCTTCCTGCGCAGGACCGGGAATATAGGTTATTAGCAAATGACTTTTATCAAAAACCTCTGTTAGATAATGGTGATCGGAGAAAGATCCTTTGAAGATGTCAGTTCCTCTATATTTTATCGTAAACGCCTGCTTTGATCGTTCCTCAACTAAATCCAGAGTGTTGTAATAAATCACAAGATTTCCTTTCACTGAATCCCGGGCAGATTCAAAATTTGCCAGGAAGTCCAGATAGCGGTCCTCACGGGCGTCATTTCCGCTTTTGTAAAGGGCTTTGGGAGTGCAGCCAGAAAAAATAAGTAGTATAAAAAGTATTGCTCTCATCTTACAGATTTATAAACATCATATGGCCTCACCCTGGCTTGGTTGCCTCCATGTGATGCCGCGACATCGTTGACCCCTACCTGTAAACCTTTCAAACCGGCTCGTCTCCCGATGCCATTTTCTATTTTGTTTCTACGATTGCATAGCTGACGAAAAATCTAAAAGATAGCCGATAGTTTTTAATGTCTTGTCCTGAACGAATTGCAGTTCCTAATAAGGATCATTGTATCAGAGCCGGTAGCAGTTAAAAAGATTGAATCAGTATTATATCTAATGACATAGTACTTATTTGCCCGAATTACTATGCTATCGTTATCCAAATGCCATTTGTGGGGAACTACTACATCATCATCATTGCTCATATATACCGAGTCTGTCCTTTTTTTATTATAGAAATTATAATAGAAAAAATTACATCCACCGTTACTATCAAATTTATAGCATGTATTAATAGGATGAATAACGCCCACCTCCAATATATCCCAAAAACAATTGCTATCCAATATTTCTTTTAGCGATTGCGGCAGGTTACACGCACAAAGAAATGCGAGGCAGATAGCCGGGATAACTTTCCCATCACCGGTTAATTTCCAATCACTATACAAGTTAAGCTATTGAACAAAAGATTACAATTGTGAAAGGTTATATTCAATCATAGCCAATGACGGCAATTCAATATATAAACGATACCCTTTTTTAAACTTAAAAGTAGTATTCACATATCCCTTCGCGGGATTTGCCGTGGTTCTTTTATCCACGACCAGCGTTCCGGCGGAAACATCAGCTAATATATGGATTGATTCTAGTCGTTCGCATTTTGGCTTTGCAACAAAAATTCTAAATGTGTTCATTCCTATTGTGTCTTTAGCATCCGCGACAGGGTTTATATATACGGTTAGCTTAATAGATCTCTTCTTTCTATAAAAAAAGACATCCTTAAATATCAGGAATAGCGGGACCGGGCAATCCAGGCTCAAACCACATCCAAAATACCGGTTGTTTTTCGTATCAAAATATAGAGGACGGGGCTTGGTTGCCAAATTTTGAAAAATTGAATCCTTAATTGGCTCTTGACCAAGCAAATCGAAAGATAGCATACAACAGATTGCAATAAAATACTTATTCATTTCACGCGCTTTAATACTCAACCCCATCGCCTTACCACTGATCTCCGCCATCGTCAAGCCAAAGGCCCGCCTGACCGGACGGGCAGGGATAATAATCCGCCTACGGCAAGACAAGTTGCGTTTCCTCCAACAGCGGGCCGCTAACATGGGTTATCCCGCAAATGAGCGGGACAGGCTCTGCAGATTATAAAAGAACATCCGCCTGCGACGCGACAGGCTATCAATGTTGGTGGTTACATTGCTGGTATAAATTGTAGAAGTTAAGAGTTGATCTGACAGTTGAGGATTAACTACTAACTATTACATATAAATATACAAGTAACCGATTTTCTCTACTCAACAATTGCGAAGATTCTTCCCTTTCTTCTTTTTTCAAAGCCATCTCTCTGCTTATCCAGGTGAGTCAGTCTAGACTACCTGTTGCCAGTTTCACGGCTCTATTTGTTAGAGTGGCCATCGATCCCAGATTCAAATATTTCCCCTGTACTTTTTTTAAACTTTATATAAAATGACCCATGGTGTAGCCAAATCCTTTTATGCAAATATGGATCATCTTCAGAACGAATTTTCTTCAAGAACTCCGAAGCATCGTCTGTAATAGCAAATGTACCGTCGTGATCAAAGATAATTGGAACCAGTCTATCTCCCAGAAACCCCTTTCGATTGCTTTTCCTAACCCACGGATTTTCTTCTCCTGCATCAATTTGATGAAGAAAAACCAGG
>JBEHYT010000033.1:0-43182 GCA_048498035.1 Bacteroidota bacterium
GCTGGAGGTCACCTTCTTCGTCCAGGGATCCGGCATGGCGCTGGTCATGCCGCCCGCCACCACCGCGGTCATGTCGGTGCTGCCGAAGGAGCAGGCCGGTGTCAGCCTGTACAGGCGCGGCGTAGAAGTCTTCCAGGTCGTTGAAATTAGACAGCGCAGGGTCGTACCGTGAGAAGATGGTATTGGTAAAGGTATTTGCACAATCTTTCGATGTCAATACCAGGAATCCGTCCATCTGGTCAGGATAAGCCTTGTGTGCCAGTTCCCAGGTTACGATCACAGAGTCAACGCCAGATGCATTGATCGGAGGAGATACCAGGTCATCAAGTGTACCCTGGATATCCGGATCGTCGTAGTTGTCAATAGCCATTGAGTTCGGGCTGTTGGAACCAGGGATTACCCATACCCATGTGTTGTCATTATCAGGGTTATTCAGCGCCCAACCTGTTGGCGGGAAGGTAGTGCCTTCAAAACCTTCTGCAACCGGCGGGTTCAGGATCGCTTTAACATTAAATGACTTGCTTGAACAATCGTTGGCCGGTACATCATCTCCTGAGCCGGATGCCGAAACAGGATTGGCAGTACATACATTGATGCTATGGTTACCGGCACCAGGTGTAACTGCAGCAAGTGTAATATTCGCAGTAGCGCCAGGATTGATCGGTGTGGTTACAGCCTGTGATACCGTAGCGCCACCGTCAACAGAATACGTTACGCTATAGCTGTTCACCGTTTCAAGACCATTATTTTTAACTGTTGCAACCGGTTGGAACGTTCCGCATTCTGATGCGCCGGGACGGCTGATAGCAGACACGGTAAGATCGCGGTTGCGAGGCATATCAATATTGATATTGTCGATAAAAATGTTATTACCATAATCGGAATAACCATGGAAACGAACCTGCAATGAACCGGTCACTTGGGCACCAGTCAGTGTGATCGTTTCTGTTCTCCAGTTCGCTGCAGTTGGAACAAATGAACTGGATGTAGCAGTGCCGGTAGCAAGGCCATTACCGCTGTTCTTATCGTAAACGGTTGACCAGTTGCTTCCGCAATCTGTGCTGATTTCCACTACAAGGCGGTCAAAACTGCCAGAGTAGGGGCGGTGGGCAACATCAAATTTTACATTCAGCGATGTTGCTGCACCGGTATTAATTGTTGGTGTCGTCAGCGTATGCTGTGAACCCGCCGGGTGAGAACTGGAATAGTAGTTCAACCACGCAGAGGCAGTACTGCCGGAACCTGCGGCTGTTGTCCGTGCCCAGTCGCCACCCTGTCCGTTATTACCAATTACCCATCCTGTTGGAGGGAAGGTAGTTGACTGGAATCCTTCCACCACCGGCAGGGTTACACCATTGCTCTTGGTGAAGGTTACCGTTTTTGAGTCATTAGACGGGAAATTATCCGTATTACCATTTGGATTGCTGGTTGCAATCACAAGCGTGTTGCTGCCGAGAACAGGTGTAAGCGTAACAGAACTTAATGTTACCGTGGTGCTGCTACCTGAAGCCAGGTTACCGGTCCAGCTATAAGGAGAACCGGGAGCTGGTGAGCCGTTCAGGGTTACGTTGATCTTTGCAGAAGTAAGGGCGTTCGTTCCCAGGTTAGTCAGGGTAACTACCGCAACCAGGTTGCCGCAGGAAACTGTGGATGACGCTGCCGGGGTGAGAATGGCACCAATAGATGCGTCATCAGCAACCCCCGTTGTTACAGGCACACAACCATCCGAGGTAAGCAATCCAACGCGGTCAGAAGCCGTTGTCACGGCAACGTCCATCCGTGAGCACTGGTTGGCGGTGAAAAGGATCATACAAGCGTCATCTGCATAGTCCATGTGGTTTTGCCACATGATACCAGGCGCAGAGGGAGAACATGCATTGAGCACCGGAACTGATGAAGGACAGCCAAAGAAGGGTCCGTCAGTAGGCGGCGTATCAGCGCACTGATCACTCAGCGTACACGTAGGGTTGCCGCTGTTATTCGGCCCCCATGGGTGATAAAGGTTAAAATAGTGACCGATTTCGTGTACGGCGGTTCTACCCTGGTTGTACTCATCATAGTGGAAGCCACCTGAAGAAGTTCCGGGGCCCGAACCAAAGGCACGATAATCATTTACAAAACCCTGGTGGTAATCAGAAGCGCCCCAGGTACCAGGCGTATAGGAATAACCTAACGTACCATCAGTAAAAGGAACAACCCAGATATTCAGGTATTTGGTAGGATCCCAAACCGTAATGCTTCCGGGGTGAGTACCACCGGCAGTATACGTTGATCCGTTTATGATCCGCTCAATACCAGTGGTAGGTTGTCCGGTAGGCGTCCGCTTGGCAAGACAAAAACGGATGCTTGAACGACCATAGGTAGTTCTGAAGGGAGTGTAAACACGGAGACTGTCAAAATTGTAAGGGCTGCCTCCGTAAAAGAAATTCAATGTGTCAATCTGGTTTTGCACAATGGCATCAGTTACCAGCGACTGGTTAGCAGAAGAAAGAAGGATGTGCACTACAACCGGAATTGTAATGTTAGCCTGCGTTCTTGCTTGTGGATTTTCCCGGAACTGGGCTTCGAGGGCCTGCTGCGTGGACGCATATCGCGCACGCGCCGCCGGATCCTCCTGGAAATGTTTCTCCATCAATTCAAATGTAGGACAGGACCTCTTGGGGGAGGTCTGTGCCTTTACACCCTGCATCACAAGAGAAAACAAGCCTGCTACGAGTAGATAGGTAAATTTTTTCAAAGCAGTATAGTTTTTAATTAAAAAATGGAGTATTCGTCCAAAATACAGAATTACAATTATACAGAATAATGGACATTCCCGGAAAAAAAAATTCCTACAGCCCCAGGGACCTTTTCCTCCCGCATACCCTGAACGGCAATTGTTTAAACTTCGTTGCCTGTCCCATGATCAGGCTAAATCAATCCTTCCACGGCGGGCGCATTTTTGAGGAGCCAAACTTATTTTGGTTTCCTGAAAATTCCTATCTTCCCGTTTTGGCCTCAACGATTTATAACTAACCAAAACCCAACTGAATGGACAGGTTCCAGGGACTTCTCGGGATTGTTTTGATCCTCGGTATCGCCTTTATCGCCTCCAACAATCGCCGGCGTATTAATTATCGCCTGGTCTTGAGCGGTATTTTCCTCCAGGTCGTTATCGCCTTACTGATCTTCCGGGTCCCGCCGGTAGCCCGTTTTTTTGAATGGCTGGGTAAGGGTGTTGGTAAAATGGAACAATTCTCCAAAGAAGGGGTCAACTTCGTATACGGCGGCGTAGCCACCATCGGCGGCAACGGACAGGCCCTGGATTACCGCGCCCCGGACGCTTTTGTCTTCGCATTTAATGTAACCGCCACCATCGTGCTTGTGTGCGCCCTGGTAGCCATTTTTTACCATTACGGCATCATGCAACGGGTAGTACAGGTAATTGCACGCGCAATGAACTGGGTAATGCGCGTAAGCGGCGCAGAAGCCCTCAGTAATGTTGCAAGCGCCTTCGTCGGACAGGTAGAAGCGCAGGTGATGATCCGTCCTTATCTTAACACCATGACCCGCAGCGAATTACTGGCCAGTATGAGCGGAAGCCTTGCCTGTATCGCCGGGGGGATACTTGTTGTATACGGAAACATGGGCACCAAGGCGGGGCTCGACCTTACGCCCAAACTCATTATGGCCAGCCTCATGGCCGCCCCCGGAGCCCTGGTTATCTCCAAAATCGTTTGGCCGGAAACAGAAGAAAGCCAGACAATGGGAAAAGTAAAGCTGGACGTTAAAAGCAATTATGTCAACGTGATCGATGCCGTTTCCCACGGCGCCGGCGACGGCTTTAAAATTGCGATGAACGTAATCGCCATGCTGATCGGGTTTATTGCCGTTATCGCCATGCTCGATTGGATATTGCTGAAGATCGGTATCCTGATGCATCTCGATTTTCAACTCAGCCTCAACTGGATATTCGGCAAACTGTTTTACCCCTTTGCCTGGTCAATGGGCATCCCCGGATCAGATGTGAGCAATGCCGCCACACTATTAGGTCAAAAGCTTACGCTCAACGAATTCGTTGCCTTTTCCAACCTGACTTCGCATACCGTACCGGTAGTGAGCGAAAAAGGCCTGCTGATCATCAGCATTGCCATCTGCGGTTTTGCCAACTTCAGCTCCGTAGGCATGCAAATCGGTGGCATAGGCGCCCTGGTGCCCGAACGGAGAGCCGACCTTGCCAAACTGGGGATGAAAGCACTTCTTTGCGGAACACTGGCATCCTATCTCTCAGCCACTATTGCAGGGATTTTAATGGCTTAACCGGTTTTGGCAGAAAAAAAGCATTTTTTGCACAACTTTCTGCCATCCCTTCGTGTTATTCGGAATGGAACTAAATTTGTTCCTCCCTTACACGATAACCGATTGATAACTTATTAAAATTCAATAAAATGGCAAAAGAGTTTAATGATTCCAATTTTCAGTCAGACGTACTGGCTTCCGATAAACTGACTGTAGTTGATTTTTGGGCAGAGTGGTGCAGCCCCTGTCGCGCAATTGGCCCGGTGATCGACGAACTGTCGAAAGAATATGAAGGTCGCGTTAACGTCGGTAAAGTGAATGTTGACAACAACCCCAACGTTTCTACCAACTATGGCATTACCTCTATTCCCGCTATCCTGTTTATCAAAGGCGGACAAGTGGTAGACAAACTGGTAGGCGCACAACCCAAAAGCAATTTTGTAAAAAAGATTGAAGCCCATATCTAATTGTATGGACTTGCATAAAAAAAGCTGTTCGCCCAGGCGAATGGCTTTTTTTTATTTATGAATCCCGGCTGCCAGGGGCGTTTTATCGCACATCCTAAATGTAGTTGCTTTTGAACCATAATAAAGAAATACTGAACCTATAATTTTCTATTACTCCGCGGCGAAACCCAGGCGGACCTTGTGTTACAAAACGGAGTTCTTCCTAAATGCGGTATCGCAGGGGACGCGAAGAACCGCTATGAACGCAATAAAAGGTGAAAAAAGAAAAGATAAAATTAATAGTGTGAAAAAACAATGAAAGGTTCGCAGGTTTTCATTTTCACATTGCCACATTAACGACTTCCTTCCATTGTCGAATCAGCGAATCAGTAGTGTCCGGGGGAAATTTTATTGCACAACCGAAATTATCAATGCTTTTGAACAAGAAAATGGGATACTGAGTCAATGAATTTTATTGCGGCCTTTGCGAAACCCTGGCGTCCTTTGCGTTACAAAAAAAAGTTCTTCCTAAATGCGGTATCGCAGGGGACGCGAAGAACCGCTATGAACGCAATAAAAGGTGAAAAAAGAAAAGATAAAATTAATAGTGTGAAAAAACAATGAAAGGTTCGCAGGTTTTCATTTTCACATTGCCACATTAACGACTTCCTTCCATTGTCGAATCAGCGAATCGCCGAATTATAGAATTGATCATTGGGGCACACTTTTAACTTGAATAAAGGGGAAATCAGATCAGCGCTGATATTCAGATTTATGAGAAGATGCCCAGTTTGGATTTTTAGTTTCTACCGGACAATAGTCATGCATTAATCAGTTACTTACTACCTGCACTTCGAGTTCAGGTTTGTCCTGGAGAAATTGCACCATCTCATCATTCATTTCAAAACCGGCGGTTGCATTTACAAGGCTCACCCGTAACTTCTCCCTCGGCTCAACAAGAATGAACCGGATAGAAGCATTTCCCGGGTAGCGCTTCAGGTTAGCTTCCACAAAATCAATCATCCCTTCATTGATATCTTTTGGATGTACCTGGATATTCAATTGGCGGGTAAATGCTTTTTTCATTGTTTCCGCAAGCATTACCTGCTGCACCTTAAATTCATATTCCACCTTGTTAAAACGTTGCTTCAGGTAGCCCGTGATCAAAACGATCGAACCCTGTTGCAGGTACGGCGACAGTTTCAGGTAGTCTTCTGAAAATAACGGGAACTCCATCTTACCGGAATAATCTTCCAGTGCATAGATGCCGAATTTATTTCCATTTTTAGCTACGCGATGCTGCACATCTGCCAGCAATCCCAACAGCCGGAACGTACGTCCGGGATTGGGTTGCAGGGAAGCCGCTTCGCGGAATTCATTAAAATCACTGATCGCTGTGCAACTGAAATGCTGCATCTCAAAGCGGTAATTGTCCAGCGGATGACCGCTCAGGAACATCCCCGTTACCTCTTTTTCATGCTCAAGTTGTACCGTCAGCGGCCATGGCGCACATTCCGGAAGCCGCGGTTGTGGAATTTCCATGCCGGCCGACATATCCCCGAATAGCGTATTGGAAACACTGGCACTTTGATTGGCAATTACCTGCCCGTATTTGATGATCCGTTCAAGCCCCGATACCAGTTCTCCGTCTGGGACACAAAAGTATTGTGCACGATGATATTCCGGGAAGCAGTCAAAACTGCCGGCGTAGGCGAGGCTTTCCAGCGTTTTTTTATTAACCGTCCGCTGGTTGATGCGGCGGATAAAATCAAAAATATCGATGTATGGGCCGTTCTTCTTTTTTTCTGCAATAATACTCTCCACCGCTGCTTCACCCACACCACGCAATCCGCCAAGTCCAAACCGGATCTCGCCTTTATCATTCACAGCAAATCCCTTTTGCGATTCATTGATATCCGGCCCCAGTACTTTAATGCCCATTCGCTTACACTCCTCCATGAAGAAGGTGATCTTGTCAATGGCGCCGGCATTATTCAACACTGCAGCCATGTACTCCGCAGGGTAGTGGGCCTTGAGAAATGCCGTTTGGTACGCCACAAATGCATAACAGGTAGAATGCGATTTATTGAATGCATATTGCGCAAACGCTTCCCAGTCGGTCCAGATTTTTTCAAGTTTATCAGCAGGCAAATCTTTTTTGGCGGCGCCGGAAATAAATTGCGCCTTCATTTTATCCAGTACGGATTTCTGCTTCTTTCCCATCGCCTTGCGCAGCACATCCGCATCGCCCTTGCTGAAACCGGCCAGTTTTTGCGCCAGCAACATTACCTGCTCCTGGTAAACCGTAATGCCATAGGTTTCTTCAAGATATTCCTGCATTTCCGGAACATCATACGTAATGGCTTCCTTGCCGTGTTTCCGGTCGATATAATTCGGGATATATGCAATTGGCCCGGGGCGATACAGGGCATTCATCGCGATCAGGTCGCCGAATTTATCCGGCTTCAGCTCCCGTAAATATTTTTGCATACCGGGACTTTCAAACTGGAATGTGCCGATGGTTGATCCCTGCTGGTAAAGCTGGAATGTTTTTTCGTCGTCCAGCGGAATATCATCAATGCTGATTGTTACGCCGTGATTCTGGCGTATCATCATCAATGCATTTTTTATGATGGTGAGTGTTTTAAGACCCAGGAAGTCCATCTTGATAACCCCGGCTTCTTCAATCACACTTCCTTCGATCTGCGTTACCCACAACGACGAATCTTTCGCAGTTGCCACTGGCAATAATTCCGTCAGATCTTTTGGCGCAATGATGATACCGGCGGCATGTATTCCCGTATTCCGCACGGAGCCTTCCAGGCGTTCTGCTTCATGCAGCACTTTGCCTGCAGGCGTTTCATCCTGCGAGTAAATATCACGAAGACGCTTCACATTTTCCAGGTCATCACTCGTTAATCCTTCTTTTTCCTCCAGTGATTTCTCACCTTCTTTTGTACGCATCGGCGCATGCAACACCCGTTTCAATTCAATACCGGGCTTCTCAGGCACCAGTTTCGCCAACGCATTGGATTCGGCAAGCGGCAGGTCCATTACGCGCGCTACATCCTTGATACTCATCTTGGCCGCCATCGTGCCATAGGTGATGATCTGCGCCACCTGGTTCTTGCCGTATTTGTCCACTACATAATCGATCACTTTTTGCCGACCTTCATCATCAAAGTCGGTATCAATATCCGGCATCGACTTCCGGTCTGGATTCAGGAAACGCTCAAACAGGAGGTTGTACTTTACCGGGTCTATATTGGTGATGCCGATGCAATACGCCACCACGCTGCCTGCGGCAGAACCGCGACCGGGCCCCACAAACACGCCCAGATCGCGCCCCGCGCGAATAAAATCACTTACAATGAGGAAGTAACCGGCAAACCCCATCGTTTTGATGGTAAACAGTTCAAACCGGATACGCTCATCAATTTCCGGTGTAATCTCACTGTAACGATCTTTGGCGCCTTCCCAGGTAAGATGTTCCAGGTAATCATCCTGTGATGAAAATTCCTTCGGCACCTGGAAAAAGGGAAGAAGAATATCCCGCTTCAGGTTCAATAGTTCCACTTTATCAACAATCTCCCCGGTGTTGTCAATCGCTTCAGGAAGATCACCAAACACCTTGCTCATCTCCGCCGTTGTCTTAAAATAAAACTGGTCGTTTGGAAACGCAAAACGTTTGTCTTTTACATTCACGTCATCATCTGCAAATTCCCGTAGGGCAGGAGTGGCCACTTTTTCACCCGTGTTGATGCATAGCAGGATGTCGTGCGCATTAAAATCACTCTGGTCCACGTAATGTGAATCATTGCTGGCGATAATTTTTACATTGTATTTCCGCGCAAAACGGATCAACACTTCATTCACTTTATCCTGTTCCGCCATGCCATGACGCTGCAGCTCCACGTAATAATCGTCCTGGAAAATATTAAGCCACCACTTGAATTCATTCTCACCTTCAGCTTCTCCCTTCCGGAGAATGGCCTGTGGTACGGAAGCACCCAGGCAACAGGTAGTGGCAATTAACCCTTCGTGGTACTGAAGAATCAATTCCTTGTCAATCCGCGGGTATTTCCCGTACATGCCTTCAATAAAACCCAGTGATGTAAGTTTGATAAGATTCTTATAGCCCTTTTCGTTCTTTGCCAGCAGTATCTGGTGATTGCGGTGATCTTTTTGTTCCTTGGTAAATGTTTTCTGGTGCCGGTTGGCAGTGATGTAAAATTCGCATCCCACCACGGGTTTTACTTTTACCTTTCCATTTTCATCCCGGTGTTTATAGGCTTCCGCTACAAAATCAAAAACGCCAAACATATTGCCATGATCACTGATGGCCAATGCCGGCATTCCATCTGCGATCGCTTTTTTATAAAGCCCGGAAATGGAAGCAGCGCCATCCAGCAATGAATACTGGGTATGTACGTGGAGATGAGAAAATTTCACAGTGCAGGGTTATCGGGTCAACAATTCATTCGAAGCCAACCGCAAATTTCCGATTCTTTTGTCGAAAACGAACGCCCTTGCAGAAAATGTGGAAACAAACAGGGTTACTCTTCCGCCTGTTTTTTAAAGCTTAAAATCGTAATGGAACCATTGGTATAGCTGCATACCCAGGCTTCCAGTTTTTGATCGTCTTCAAAAATATCCACACCTACGGGATGTCCCTTGCAGGGAAATGAGCCGATCTTCTCAAACCGATCCGCATGCACCCGGTACACATCCACATAATCACTGCTGTAACAGGTTACGAAAAGGAATTTGTGATTTTTTGATAATACGATCGTCCGCGGCTGCGCATGTGTGGACCCCGTAAATAAAGTTTTACCGGTGGCGGCATCAATACAGGCCACTTTTGCCAGTTTGTTATAGGACACAAAAAGATGACCGCTGGTATCCATCACAATATGCCGTGGATTGGAAGCCACCTGCATATCACTTTCCTTTTTCCAGGTATTGTTATCAACAACGGCCAGGCTTGCTCCACCCATAATAGCAACGTAAGAGCGTCCGGCACTGTCGTCTACCGCCATGCCCCGTGGTATGGCTGACACAGGAATGGTGGCAACCACCCGGGCGTAGGGATATATGCTGGTGTCTGTTGCCAGTACACTTACGTTATAGGAATGCCAGTTGCTCACCAGCAGGTGACGGCTATCACCTGTCCTGGAAATCACTTTCGGTGTTTTGCCCGTTGCGATCAGTGGAACCGTGAAGGAATCCGTTTTGGTGCTACCTGGATATACGACGGTAATGTTTTTTACCGATTGTTTCAGGGTATCGGGGCGCGGACGATTATTTGCAAGATCATCCACCCAAATAGGCACAATACCACCCGCATTGTGGAGCGAAACCCAAAGGATGCGGTCGCCATGGCTCATACAGGCTTCCACCGGTTTTTCCTGGAACGACGGGATCGGCTTCTCCCGCGCGTAGTCCCATCCTGTGCCCCTGGTGGGCCTGAACCTGAATTCACGTACCAGGCGGCGGGTAGGCTGGTCAAATTCATATACGCTCATCCCTTCCAGGTTCATCGCATACAGGTGAGACCCGGAACTATTAAAAAGAACAGATTTGGTACCGGGAGCGGCAGACAGGTGCTCGGTTTTACTGTAAACCAGTTGGGTATAATCGTGCTGTTTTTTTGAGTAACGCGGAACGGTATCGGCTGGAACAGGTTGTTTTTCAATGGGATTTGAAACAGGGCTTGCCACTACCGGCACGCGGGTGGCTTGGGAGCTGGATGTTTCCTGGCAACCTGCGCCAATGGCGGCAAGCCCCAGCGCCGAAATAAAGAATGGTAAGGTCATAATGGTTATAAACAGTAAATCTACGCCGGGAAAGCCTTATCGCGAATAACTTTAATTCACAATTGGCTTTCTTGTATAAATGTTTAATAGTCAATTATTTAGAATAAAAACAATATTGTTTCAGGATTTTCGTTTGGGAATATGGTTATTTTCAACCTTTATCCTATATTTTTGCGTGCCCTCCGACAAAAAATAATCCTGAAAAAACCTAAGAATGGTTAGAAACATTTTTACGCTTGCAGCGATCCTTTTTTTCTTGTCGAGTTGTTCAAGCCTGAAACCGCTCAACTTTACCAGCAACAAGCAGGTGATGGCGGCATCTGCAGCTCCCGACGCTTATACCAAAACTAGCGCTACTGGTTCAAAATCAGCGAATAGTGTTAAGTTTATCGACGATATCGCCGTAACCGCGAAAACGGTTACCCCGGCTCCCGCAACCAAAAAAGCCACACCGGCAGTTGAAAAGCGGGAACCCGCCCACCAGTCGCTTGCCAACCGCGGCGCTCAGGTAGAAGAAAAAGCGCCTTTACCTACCGTTTACGATAGTCATTCTTCCGCTATCGAAAACGCTTCAGCTATCCAGTTAAAATATTCAGTGTTACTCAATACAGAAGTTGAGCAGTTGCAGGACGACCAGGCACTGCTGGAACATGTAGACGAATGGTATGGCACCCGCTACCGCCTGGGAGGCACTACTAAAACGGGGGTTGACTGTTCTGCGTTTGTGCAGGCTGTATTCCTCGCCACTTACGGCATCAATCTTCCACGCACCGCACGTGAGCAATATAAATTTACGGAGCGAATTTCCCGTACAGAACTGAAAGAGGGAGATCTTCTTTTCTTCAACACCCGCGGCGGTGTATCGCATGTAGGCATCTACCTGCGGAATAACAAATTTATACACGCTTCCACATCACGTGGTGTTGCTGTTAGCGATCTGTTTGAATCCTATTACCTGCAACGTTTTATTGGCGCTGGTCGTATCGAAGACAAACAGGAAGTAGCCGCGACCAAAGTCAATTAACTATTTCTTTTCGGAAAGCCAAGTCGTTTGCGAAGGGTATGCCACACGGGTATTATATCCGGTGATAGCCGTAACCCTACCACACCCGCTGCGTAACCACCGGCAAAGATGCCGCTTCGAATAAAGAGCCCCATCCATCCATGCAGATCGCGAAAGGCGAAATAACAAACAGCATATAACACGCCGGAGAAAACAATTGCGTATCCCGTTTGCCGGGTAAAAGGAAACAGCCTGAATTTTTTCCAAAGGAAAATGATACGGATCAGGTTGTAGATGGTAATAGATACTAGGTTGGCAATAGCCGGTCCAATGAGGCCGTAGGTTCTTGTAAAGAACAGCGTAAGCGGTAACATCAGCACCAGCAGGATAATGCCACTCACCATATCAAATTTCCAGTAGTTGGAAGTGGTAATGATCTGGGCGTTTACGCCGGTGCCCATATCAATAATGCGCTCCGCGCCGATGAGCAGGAAGGCGCTAAACCCGAGCAGGTAAATTTCTTTGAGATGAAAGGTGTTGATGGCTTCTGTGTAGTTCAGCGCGATCAGAAAGTATAACCCCAGCGAAAAAATAAGCTGGTTGAGCGAAGATCGCTGGTAGATCCGCTGGATTTGCGGAATGTTTTTATCCTTCCATGCACGCGACAAATGACTGATAGAAGCTGAAATAATGCCCCGCTGCGGAGCCTGGATCACACTGCCCATCAATAGCGCAATGGAAAACACACCGGCCATGGCAGTGCCATCTTTTAAAACGGAAGCGATCACGATCGTATCAAATACCTGTGATACAATACTGATGATGGTAGCCAGGTACACCAGTGAGCAAAGCCGGATGATCAACTTGAGAAAGCGGCGGGTTACCTTACTGGGCGTAAATGTAAAATGGATATGTCCCTTTACCCATAGGTAAACAAACAAGGTGAGCGCCACTACGATAAATGTAAATGAATACAGCTTGATGAACAGCGAATAGTTGCTAATCACCCCGGTGATAAACAGGAAGATCAGCAACGAGATCAGCAGGCGCCACTGCACTTCTTTCAACGTGGTTGTAACAACGGGTTTGCCCAGGCTCCAGGTATAGGATTCAAGAATGCTATAAATGGTAAGCCCAAAGCCAAGCGGGAATAACCAGTAATAATAGGTGACCAGCAGGGGCGAATGTTCGCCAAACTTCCGGATTACGAGATGCTTAAAAATTAGCCCCCCGGCCAGCACCAGCCCAAAACCAATGATACCCACCAGCATCGACCAGGTGAGCATATCGTTCTTTTTCAATGGCAGGTGGTCTGCATAGTAATGATAAAACTTAAAGATATAGGACGGCATGGCCAGCATCGCCATCACATACATCAGCGAAGCAATGGCAAAAAAGATAGTTGTAAGGCCATACTGGTCTTCCGTAAAGCCGGGCGTTCCCGCAGAACCGTGTCGGGTAAAAAAATAAACGTTAACAAGCCCGATCAGGAAGCCGAGATAGGTGATAACCGATGAGATAATGCTTTGGCGTCGGATCGTGCTCATTGGGTAAAGATAGTGCCCGCAAACTGGTTAACAAACCCGCGCATTTTATCCTAGTCTTTTTTTAAGGTCACGTAATAATTGGGGTTGATCGCTTCCACGCTTGTACCCGCTGGCAGCTTCGTTTTTTGCCAGTCCGTTGTAGGTTGTAACAGGAAAGCATTTGCAGTACCCAGGTACACCGGCATCGAAAAGCCAGGAACGCAGTTTGTCCAACGATAACTCACTTCATCACCTTCATACCGGTATTCCAACTGCGGAATTTTTGTAGTTCGTAGATACTGATCGAATATCTTCGACAGGTCGATGCCAGCCTTCCGGCTCATAAAATCCTCCACCTGTTTAGTGGTGACTGTCTTATGGTAAAATGTTGCATTTAACCCGCGCAGGATATCGCGGAACAAGCCATCATTATTGATCACCGTGCGGATCGTGTGTAGCATGTTGGCTCCTTTTGCATACATATCGCCACTTCCTTCCTGGTTTACGCCGTAGGGGCCGATAATAGGAATATCGTTGTCAATATTGCGGCGAAGTCCCTGGCAATATTCATCGGCCGCCTGGCGGCCATACTGGCATTCAACAAAAAGCACTTCGGAGTAGTCGGTAAACCCTTCATGCACCCACATATCTGCAATATCGTTAGTGGTAATGCTGTTGGCAAACCATTCGTGCCCGCTCTCATGAACAATGATATAATCCCATTTTTTCCCCCAACCTGTTCCTGAAAGATCCATGCCCAGGTAGCCGTTCAGATATTGATTGCCGTAAGCAACGGCGCTTTGATGTTCCATGCCGAGGTGTGGCGCCTCTACCAGTTTATAGCCATCCTCCTGGAAAGGATAGGGGCCAAACCAATGTTCAAAACAGGTGAGCATCGGTTTTACGTTTTGGCCAAACTGCGCCTTTGCTTTTTCCAGGTTATAGTCCAGCACCCAGTATTGCAAGGGGAAAATGTGGCCATTTTCACTATGAAATGTATCATCCCAGTGCGTATAATTCCCGATATAGGGTACGATATTGTAATTATTGATCGGACTTTTTACCAGCCATTTCCAGGTAGTAACGTTTTTTTCATGCACGGTATCTGCCAGTTGCCCGTTGGATACAGCAACCATCCCTGTTGGCACCTGCACGGAGATATGTGCACCTAAATCCGGTTCATCACCCTGGTAATCTTTACAAGGATACCACACACTTGCCCCCAGGCCCTGGCAGGCTACCGTCATCCAGGGCCGGCCCTTTGCATCCTTGGTAAAGATCCAACCACCTTTCCAGGGTGGATTCACCGCAATAAGTGGTGCGCCAGAAAATTCGATGGTAATGGAATCCAGCGCAGCATGCGGCGCATCTTCCAAATAGTAAACATTTCCTTCGCGGGTAAATTTCAATTGCCTCGCCAAACGATGTGGAATACTGCCGCCGCCGGTTGGCGTTTTCATCAGCGTTACCACCTGCCCGTCATGCCCATACACCTGGTCAATCTTCATCGGTGTTTGCAAATCGATCTGCATACGGGTGGTGCCTTTGGAAATCGTTTTGTATACAATCGTGATTTTTCCTTTGATCCTGCGCGAAGCATAGTCCGGCGCAACAAATAAATTGTATTGCTGTACGTCCCACCATGCACGCTCCGGCGTAACCGATCCGCGCAATGTGTCCTGGTGCGTAAATTGTTTTTTCTGTCCGAGCGGTTGTGCACATCCCGTTGCTGCGAAGATGGTAAGCAGCAGGCTGCAAAGAACCGCAGAAATCATGATTTTGAACATAATCAGAATTGTTACTGTAAATTTAGCCCTTGAATACGAATGAAGCTGTTAAATACCTGAATCGAATGCGTTTTTTGTCGATCCTGTTCGCCCTGGTCACACTTGTCCTTACTTCCTGCTACCGGGAAGGACGCAGCCGGGAAAAAAATATCTTTCACTACAACGAATCTACAGGTATTGCCACACTTGATCCCGCTTTTGCCAAAAACCAATCGATCATGTGGCCGGCACATCAATTATTCAATACCCTGGTACAAACCAACGACAGCCTTGAACTGGTTCCTTCCCTGGCGGTACGCTGGGAACTGTCTGACGACAAAAAGACCTACACCTTCCACCTTCGAACAGACGTTTTTTTCCAGGACGATGGTTGTTTCCCGGACGGAAAAGGACGTAAAATGACCGCCTTCGATGTGGCGTACAGCCTGGAACGTATTATCGATAAAAAAGTAGCGAGCCCCGGTTCCTGGATCTTTAACCGGAAGGTAGATAGTTTGCAGCCGTTTACAGCCATTGACGACTCCACCTTTCGCCTGCAGTTGGCACGGCCATACCATCCCATCCTTGGTATTTTGTCTATGCAATATTGTTCCATCGTACCACATGAAGCTGTTGAAAAATATGGCGTCGATTTTCGTCGACATCCCGTGGGAACGGGTCCGTTTGCGTTTGTTGCCTGGGAGGAAGGCCAGGCTTTGGTGTTAAAGAGAAACGCCAATTATTTTGAGAAAGACAGCGCGGGCAACCGCTTGCCCTACCTGGATGGTATAAAAGTTACATTCTACGATAGCAAGGCCACCGAATTTCTTTTATTTCGCCAGCACAAGCTTGATTTTGTAAATGATATCGATGCTTCATTCAAAGATGAAGTGCTCACCAAGCAGGGAACATTACGCCGGAACTGGGAGGGGAAGATTGTATTGCGAACACATCCGTACCTGAATACTGAATACCTCGGAATTCTTTTTGACACCAGCAATGCGCTTCTTGCCGGCTCGCCGATGCGAAGCCGTAAAGTGCGCGAGGCCATTAATTACGGGTTCGACCGGCGCAAGATGATCCTTTACCTGCGCAATTCCCTGGGCACCGCCGCAGAATCTGGATTCGTTCCCAAAGGGCTTCCTTCTTTTAATGATTCGATCGTTAAAGGCTATCATTTTGACTTGCAGCGCAGCAAACAACTGCTGGCGGAAGCCGGTTTTCCCAATGGAAAGGGCCTGCCGCCCATTCGCCTCTATACCATTCCCAATTATGCGGAAATGGGCAATTTTATTGCGAAGCAACTGGAAGAAATAGGAATGAAAGTGGCCGTGGATGTAGTGCAAAAAGGATTACTGCTGGAGATGACATCCAACAGCCGCGCTCTTTTTTTCCGCGGGAGCTGGATCGCAGATTACCCGGATGCAGAAAATTATCTTTCCGTGTTTTATTCAAAAAACCCGGCGCCGCCCAATTATACGCGGTATAATAATCCGGTATTTGATCAGTTGTTTGAAAAGGCGCTGGCAGAAGATAATGATTCGATTCGCTACAGCCTCTATCGACAGGCAGACCAGGTGATGATCCATGATGCGCCTATTATTCCACTCTGGTATGATAAAGTGGTGTGGATGGTGCAGCCCAACCTGGAACATTTCTACCCCAACTCGCTCAACCTGCTGGAACTGCGCCAGGCAAAAATGGAAGAAAAAAAAGGCCGGCAGGATTAAGTTCACAGTGCCGGCCCAGGTAGGTTATTCTCCTTTCATCTTCAGTTTCCCCTTAAATACTTTCTTGAATTTGTCCAGCTTCGGACGAATCACAATTTTGCAATACGAATTTTTATTCTCGTTATTGGCAAAATAATTCTGGTGATAATCTTCCGCCGGGTAAAAACTGGTGAATGCGGTAATCTCGGTTACAATCGGATTGTCGAACGCGCCGCTTTTATCCAGTTCCGCTTTATATTGTTCTGCCTTCTGTCGCTGTTCATCGTTGTGGTAAAATACAGCGCTGCGGTATTGCGGGCCCACATCGGCACCCTGGCGGTTGAGCGTGGTTGGGTCATGGGTTTCCCAAAACACTTCCAGCAGTTCATCAAAACTGATCTTCGCAGGATCATATACGATCTGAAGCGATTCAGCAAAACCGGTTTCGCCGGTTGATACCTCTTCATAACTCGGATTCTTTGTATGCCCACCGGAATAGCCGGATACGGCGCTGACAACGCCATCCAGTTGTTCAAAAATTGCCTCGGTACACCAGAAACAACCATTGGCAAACGTGGCTGTGTCGGTTTTACCGGCTTCTGTAGTTCTCGTGTTTTCTGTATGCATGGTATTCATAATAATATCACTGGTGCCTGGCGACTTGGAACCTTGCTGGGCACAGGAGGCAAAGGCGCTCAGGAAAACGGTCCAAACAGCCACAAAACGTGTCATATTTATCAGTTTTTGAAGTATAAATGTCGCTTGTTTCCCGGTCAGGCCTGTCATGCCTCCGTAAACACTATAACAACAATACTTACGGGTTGTTGACCGGCCCGGTTTCCCGCCTGCCCGTCAAACCTTTTATTTAACAAAATGCTTGCTTTGCCATCGCCAACCACTTTGCCGTACCTTTGCAAAAAAAGGACTTTCCACGAGGATTTTATGAAGTTATACCCGGAATCAGCTTTTGTGCAGTTGGAGTTTAACAAGGTCAGGGATCTGCTGATTGAACACTGCCAGAGTGAATTCGCCCGGGAACGGGCGAAAAACCTGCGTATTCATACACGCAAGGATTTTATCGACACAGAATTACGCCAAACCCATGAATACCGTCAACTGGAAGGGAACGGTATTTATTTTCCCAATGATCACATTCTTAATTTATCGAGGGAATTAAAGCTCCTGTCTATCCCGGGAGCCGTGCTTACTGCAGAACAGTTTCAGCAGTTGCGTAAACTGGCAGAGAGCATCCAGAAAATATTCCGCTGGTTTGACGCGGAGCGTAAAACAGCCTATCCGGCCTTATGGAAGGTGGTGAGCGACACGTATTTTGAAAAGGCGATCCCGGAGATGATCGACCAGGTGCTGGATGAGCATGGACAGGTGAAGGATACCGCATCAGACGAACTCAGGGATATCCGGATGAGCCTCTATCGCAAGCGGAATGAAGTGCGGCGAATGTTTGAAAAGATTATCTCCAAATTGAACAAACAGGGTTACCTGGCGGAAATTGAAGAGAGTTTTATGAACGGCCGCCGCGTACTTGCCGTATTCGCCGAGCAAAAGCGAACCGTAAAGGGAATATTACACGGCGAAAGTGACAGCCGCAAAACGGCATTCCTGGAACCGGAAGAAACAATTGAGCTGAATAACGCGGTGTACGAACTGGAAGCCCGTGAGCAACGGGAAGTGTATCGCATCCTGAAAGAACTCACTGCAAGGCTGGGTGCCTTTTCTGATTTGTTGAGTCACTGGCATATTGCCGTTGGCAACTATGACTTTATCCGGGGCAAAGCACGCCTTGCGGCGGAAACAAAAGGCGAGTTTCCCATTGTATCTGACCGCTCAGAAGTGCATCTTGTAGAAGCGTATCATCCCCTTCTTTATCTCTATAATCAACGAAGCGGAAAGCCAACGATTCCCGTTTCGGTAACGCTGGACGACTCCCAGCGCATCCTGGTGATCAGCGGACCAAACGCCGGTGGAAAGACCGTAACGCTTAAAACAGTGGGACTGCTGCAAATGATGGTGCAAAGCGGTTTGCTGGTGCCTGTTCATCCATCGTCCAGGTTTGGCATTTTCAAGCAATTAATGATCCATATCGGGGACACGCAAAGCCTGGAGTTTGAACTGAGCACCTATAGCAGTCACCTGCTTCACATGAAATACTTCATGGAAAATGCAAATGGCCGGAGCCTGTTTTTTATTGATGAACTGGGTAGCGGTAGCGATCCCAACCTGGGCGGCGCATTTGCAGAAGTGATCTTACAGGAGCTTGCCCGTCGCCATGCTATCGGGATTGTAACGACGCACTACCTGAACCTGAAAGTGATGGCGGGGAAAACGCCGGGGATTATCAATGGCGCGATGGCCTTTGATGAAAAAAATCTCCAGCCGCAATATCGCCTGATCGTGGGCAAACCGGGAAGCTCATACACGTTTTCAATTGCAGAACGGATTGGGCTCGATCGTTCAATGATTGCACGGGCGCGGGAACTGGCAGACAATGACCAGTACCGGCTGGATAAATTGCTCAACCGAACGGAACAGGATTTGCGGGAACTGCAAAAGAAGGAAAAAGAATTGCAGCAGGCCATCCGCGAAAACGAACGGCTGCGCAAGGAAATGCAACAGGTAATGGATCGGGAACGCCATAAACAACAGGTGGAGATCCTGCGGGAACAAAATCGCGTGTCTGATGAAAAGCTCGTTTACCTGCGGGATATGGAACGCAAACTGAAACAATTGCAACTTTCATGGCGCAAGGAAGAGGATAAGAATAAAGTGGTGAAGGAAATTGGCGCCTTGCTGTTCCGGAAAAATGAACAGAAAGTAGTGGGTAAACTGAAACAGAAAGTGGATGCAAAGTTCAGCGAGGTAGGAGGTGAGATCCGTGCGGGCGACAAAGTAAAAATGAAAAAGAATCACCAGGTGGGAGAAGTGATTGAACTTCGTGGAAAGAGAGCGGTGGTAAAGATCGGCTTGTTGCCCATGCAGGTAAACCTGTCTGACCTGGTAGTAGTGAAAGAACGAAACCCGTAAAATAAAAAGCGAAGCCTTACGGGGCTTCGCGGTATTTAATGAGTATGTAAGTAAGTATTGTAATTAAACTTACACAAAAAAATGATGCGGACAAAAATAATCTCGTCGATGCCGGGTTGCGGATCTGCCGGTTCAAACCAACCGCCCATCGAATAAATGCGCGCGGTCATTGCAGGGATGGGATTTTAGTTTTATCATTGCCCCGTATTTTTCAGGATGAACAGGAAGCCCGCCACGATAAAAGAACTTGCGGAACGCCTTAATGTTTCGGTGTCTACAGTGTCACGCGCACTGCATAATCATCATAGTATTGGCCTCAAGACACGCATGCTGGTACAACAACTGGCTGCTGAATTGAATTATGAACCCAACCAGGCGGCTATTTCTTTTAAACAGGGAAAAACACATACCATCGGTGTAATTCTTCCCAACCTGCGTGAAGAATTTTTTTCAATGGCAATTAACGGGATTGAAGATATCGCCATCGCCAACAATTACACGGTGCTGATTGGTCAATCGCACGACGATGTGGAAAGGGAAAAAATGATCCTTGATACCATGCGCCGCCAGCGCGTGGATGGCATCCTGGTATCGCTATCGAAGAATACAGACAACTTTGAACATTTTGAACAACTGCGCAATTACAAAATACCGGTTGTCTTTTTTGACAGGGTTCCGCCGGAAGGCGATTTCTATGCGGTATCCTGCAATTTGCGTAAAAGTTCAGTGACCCTGGTAGACTGGCTGGTGGAACAAGGGCATACACAAATCGGTTTTATCAAAGGCCCAGACACGATGCAGCCCTCCCGTGAGCGGTTGGAAGGTTATCACGAAGCATTAAAGAAAAATAAGCTGCCGATTCGGCGGGAGTACGTTGTTCAGACAGACCTCAGCAGAACTGCAACCCAGGCTGCCATGCACCAGTTGCTGGAGTTGGCAAAGCCACCGGCAGCAGTCATCGCATTTAACGACTATGTGGCGCTGGATGCAATGCAATATGCCCGGAAAGCGGGAAAAAAAATAAACAGGGACATCTTTTTTGTAAGCTATGCCAACCTGCCGGTAACAAATTACCTGGATCAGCCGCCCATCGCATCTGTAGAACAATTCCCGTATCAACAGGCGGAAAAAGCCACCCGGATGCTGCTTGACCTGGTGCAAGCCAAGGGAAAACCATTGGCCATACAAAAACGGGTGGTACTTGAAAGTAAAGTAGTGGTAAATGAATAAAAAAAGGCGGGTATAAAAATATCCGCCTGCTAACTGATTACTGCTTAAGACTTGATCCCGGATCAGCCTTCCCTGGAAAATACACCAAATAGCAAATGGCTGCCGCTTGTTTTCTACCAACGGCGATTTAAGCCGTACAAAAAACAGGAATGCCCGGTTAATGCAGTCCTTCAAGAATGGCGATAACAACGTCTTTATAACTTCTTCCGATGGGGATTTGCTGTCCTCCAATTTCTATATCCGTTGCGGTAAAAGCATCAATTTTTTCCTTTGCCACGATAAAAGACCGGTGTACCCGGATAAAATTATTCCTCGCCAGCAGGTCTTCCACCTGGCCCAACGCAAACTTGGTAAGGATGGTCCGCCCGGTAGTCACAATGCGCACATATTCTTTCAGGCTTTCGATATACAGGATCTCATCCAGGAAAATCTTTACCTTCTTTTTATTGACGTTGAAAAAAAGAGAAGGACGTTCTGTTTCCCGAATGGGCAGCACACGATCTTCCGGTTTAGACAGGCGTAATTTATTCACGGCGGTCAGGAAGCGGCTGAACTCAACAGGCTTCAGCAGGTAGTCCACCACGTTATATTCATAGCCCAGCAAAGCATATTGATGATAGGCGGACGTAATTATAACAGCCGGGGGATTTTTCAGCGTTTTTAAAAAATCAAAGCCTTTCAGTTTTGGCAAATGAATATCCAGGAAAATCACATCCACTTTTTCCTTTTGCAGCATTTCCAACGCATAAATGGCATCCCTGCAAACATCCACCAGGGAAAGAAACGGAACCTGTTTTACATAATCCTGTAAGACCTCGGCCGCCAGCGGCTCATCTTCCACAATCAGGCATTTAAATTGTTGCATGGTTCAAAAGATTGAGATGAAGTGTGACTGTAAAATAATCACGCTGGTTGTCAATTTCAAGACGGTGGCCCGGGTAAAGCAGCTCCAATTGGCGTTGTACATTGGTTAAACCGATATTTCCACGAACGGGCCCGGTACTATCATCGTCTTTGGTATTTCGGATCTGGAAAAATAACTGGCTGTTATCCAACACCATTTCAATTGCAATAGAGGATTCAAATCGGCTTTCACTGGCGCCGTGCTTGAACGCATTCTCCACGAATGGCAACAGGATCAGTGGAGAAATGGGCTGATGTGCATCATCAATGGAATGATGGAGCTGTACCGACAGCCGATCACTATAGCGTATTTTTTCAAGTTCAATGTAATCAGTGATCACCCGCAACTCTTCATTGATCGTAATCGTGTCGCTGCGTGATTCATACAACATAAAGCGAAGCAGTTTGGATAACTTCATTACGGCATCCGCCGTTTCATCCGCTTTTTTTCGCGCAAGCGCGTAAATATTATTTAATGTGTTGAAAAGAAAATGCGGGTTGGTTTGACTACGAAGAAAGCGCAGTTCCGCCACCAGTTTTTCCCGTAACAAACGCTTTTCATTTTCCCGCGCCCTTTGCGAAGTCCGGTACAAACGGATGGCCAGTGCAACTCCTACCAGCACAGAAATATCAATAAACGAAGAGATAAGATTTCGAAGCGCGAACAGCGGGTCCATGGGTTTTTCATGGTAGAGATGCGGCATAATATGGTAATAGCCCACCATCCGCTGCAACGTTGCCGCCACCATCATCGCCACCACTCCCGCGGGAACGGCAATCCACGGACTTAATTTCCTGCGGGAAACACCTGATACGAGGTACATCAGCAGGTAAACGAGCGGTATTTTAATGGATAGTAAACTTCCCTCGCCCTGGAGCGTCATCCACCAGCGGTTAAGCCAATGCATGCTTTCATACGACTTACTGATCCAGGCAAATTCAACGTAGGCTTCATATTGCCAATAGGCTACCCAGAACAGGATATGATAAAAGACCCGTTTTCTATCCATGCACCGAAAATCGTAAAAAAACATCGATTGCAACAGCTTTGACCACAGGCGGACGTTTCCGCCTTACCAACGACCACTATTTGCGCACCTGGCGGAAATAGATTGAGAGTATGCTTTCCGGGAGCAATAATGCTACGCCGGTAGACAAGCTCAGAAATGCATTTGAACCGGATTTAATTTGTGCTAAAGTAAATCAGGCGATGAAAAAGCCGGGAATGCTATTATTGTTCACGTTAGTTTGCGCTGTAACCGCATCTGCGCAGGATACGATCCTGTTCAATGATCCGCCGCAGACTCCGCAACTGCTGGCGCCCGGGATCATTAACACAAGTATGGGAGAACGGGATTTCGCGCTTTCGCCAGATGGTACCGAGCTATTCTATACCCTGCAAGCCGGCCAGGGCCTGTTCCAGACATTGATCAGGCGTACCTATCTCGGCAACGGCACCTGGACCGCCCCGGAAATAGCACCATTTGCAGGTAATTACAGCGACCTGGAGCCTGCGTTTACCGCTGACGGCAACAGGCTTTATTTTTCATCCAACCGGCCTAGCACCGGCAGGGAGCCAAAGGATTTCGATATCTGGTATGTTGATAAAACAAACGGAATTTGGGGACAGCCGCAAAATGCCGGTAGCGCTATTAATACCGCTGCAGATGAATTTTTCCCCTCTGTTGTTAAAGACGGTTCACTCTATTTTACGGCCAACTATAAAACAGGTATAGGTAAAGAAGATATTTACCGCGCCCAATGGAAAAACAATGGCTTTGAAAAACCAATCGCGCTGGATACAGCTGTTAATTCCATATCCTGGGAATTTAATGCCTTCGTTTCGCCCACAGAAGACTTTATTATTTTTTCATCCTTTGGGAGAAAAGATGAAAAGGGCGGGGGCGACCTGTACATCAGTCGCAAGAATAAATACGGCAAATGGCAGCCGGCACAAAACCTCGAAGAACTTAATTCACCGCGGCTGGATTACTCGCCTTTTGTAAATCCTTCCGGCAACATCCTTTTTTTTACCAGTGAACAAACTGTCATTCAGCCAACCTACCTGCCCGGCCCGGTTACCTATCGGCAACTCAGGGCAGATGTCAACTCATACAAGAATGGCACTGGAAATATTTACTGGATGGATTTCAGCAAACTGAAAGAATAACAACCCTTCACTAAAACAATAAACCATGACACGTCCAACTGTTACCATCGCGCCCTACCGTTTTTCTGTTTTTTATGCCTGGGCAGTCGGCCTTTTTGTTGTGTTGTTGTCGATGGTCCAGGCTGGCTACCTGCAACGGCAGCAAAAGCCGCAGCAGTTGCAAAAGACTGGTGATATGGTGGTAGAAAATTCCTGGCGTGGATGCCGGTCGGCGCCTGTTACTACCGTTATGGAATAACCGGTACCATGGCTGCTGCACGTCTTTTGCGGTGATTACTAAACCACTGGTTGGTTTTTGAAATAATATAGGCCGTGGCCAGCCCGGATAAAACGCCTACGATCTCATTTCGTGGGTGCGCAGAAGGATCTTTATGCAATGTTTTATTTAACCTGTACATGAGGTAGGTGCTGCCACCACCGATAATCGCGCCCGCAATAACGTCTGTGGGATAGTGAACCCCAAGGTATACCCGCGCATACGCAATGAGTGAAGCCCAGGCATAAGCAGGAACGGCAACATACCATTTTTTACTCGCAATCGTAACGGCCGTCGCCATCGCAAATGCTTCGGTCGTATGACCCGAGGGAAAGGCCTGGTTAGACGGACTGATGACAGACGTAAAAGTGGTATCAAATTTAAAAGGCCGTATCCGCCCGATCGATTTTTTCAGTGAAAAAACAATAAACTCACCCCCGGCGATAGATTCAAGTCCCATGAGACCCTGGTGCTTCAGCACATTGTCGTTGTTGGCAATGCCACCAGTTAGCATCGCCGCAGATGGCAGGATACATACGGGGTTATTGAAGTGAGAAATAAACCGGTAAAATGAATTCTGTGGATCTGTGCGACAACCCTCAGCGCACCGCAAAATGCGGTAATCAAAATTTTTCTTCTGGGCAAAACCCCGTTGCGGTGATAATAAGACAACAGGCACGAGCATTAACACAAGAAAGCGAGTAAAACGGTACATGCATTGAAAAATAAGAAAAATACAGTTTTCTCCAGTCATGCCTTTCACATTTTTTAATTTTAGCTGCATTACGGATGGTAGTCGGCACAATTGATATACAGATTAAAAAAAAGGACAATGACAGCCAACTTATATAGGCGAAATGGCAGCAGCAGCAGACTTGTTGAGGAAAAAGATAAAAACATTTGCGAAACCGAACGGTTGCGCTTATATTTGCAACTGAACGGTTTCTAATTTAACGCCTGCCGGTTTCGCATCGCGCTGCCCGCGGAAAATTTTAAAAATATAACACAATGACTAACAGCCTGTTGTTTGATTTTGTTGTTGATCGCGACAATAAATCCATTCATGTAAAACGCGAGTTTGCCGCCGAACTCTCCATGGTATGGGATGCATGGACAAAACCTGAATTACTGGATCTCTGGTGGGCGCCCAGGCCATACCAGACAGAAACAAAAACAATGGATTTCAGACCCGGCGGCTACTGGCTATATGCCATGCGCTCCCCGGCTAACGATGTTCACTGGTGTCGCGCTGATTATAAAACGATAGACCCGGGCAAAGGGTTTTCCTGGCAAGATGCTTTTTGCAATGAAGAAGGAGTGGTTACCGGCAACCTGCCGGATGCGCATTGGGATACAACGTTTACAACCAATGAACAGGTTACCACGGTAAATGTATTGCTTAAGTACAAAACACTTGAACAAATGGAAACCATCATCAAGATGGGCTTCCGTGAAGGGTTTACGATGGCACTTGGTAACCTGGATCAATACTTTGAAGCACAGTTTAAACTTCGTCGTCAGTTCAAACAATCAACAGCCGCACGCGTTTGCACTTATCTCAATTTTCCCGGCAACACCGAAGAGGCATTTCTCTTTTACCAATCGGTATTCAAAACCGAATTCGCCGGTGGCGGCATTCAACGCTTTGGTGATTTGCCCCCAGAAGCAAACCATCCACCAGTGGCAGATGCGCTGAAAAAGATGGTGCTGCATGTTGAACTTCCCATCACCGCAGGTCATATCCTGATGGGTACCGACGCACCTGCAGAAATGGGATTTACACTTACCCCGGGAAATAACATGCACATCAGCCTGGAACCAGAAACACGAGAGGAGGCAAAACAGCTGTTTGACCAACTTTCCAGCGGTGGTACTATTTCGATGCCATTGCAGGATATGTTCTGGGGCGCCTACTTCGGTTCCTTCACGGACAAATACGGCATCAATTGGATGATCAACTGCCAGGCAAAATAAGGATTGCAATTCATATGTATAAAGCAGGCGTCAGTAACGCCTGCTTTTTTATTTTAGTTCTGAAAAATTATCGCCTGCAGCGCGGAAATGGTAGGTGTTTATATTCCTGCGCTACGTGAATCCACTTATTTTTTGAAAAATGTAGGATCAGAAGTTTGACATTTGTCAAAATGTGGAAACCCGCTCTTGTTTGGAATTTTTACGATTCTATTTTTGCTCTCGCATCGATCCAAAATCCAAACGTATGAAACCAGTCTTCTTTACTACCAGCCTGTGTACAGGCGTCTTTTGTCCTCATCTTAGTCAAATTTCCTTAACATCCCGGGCCTGTCAATAGAACGATCCTGCTGATCGTATTACCGAAATATACATTCGGTAAAGCGCCTGTGTGTTTCAAAAACGCTCATTCTTAAATCCAATAATTTTTATTCAACATCCTATCAAACAAGCCCCATTAAAATCAGGTTATGAAAAAGCTCTATTCACTTTTGATCTTGTGTTGCTGTGCATTGCTGGGTCGGGCACAGATTACAACCACCTACACCTCCGGAACCACCTGGACGGTACCGGCGGGTGTTACTTCTGTTACCTTCAAGGTATATGGCGGTGCGGGCGGACTTGGCGGACAGGACTGTGGCGCCGGCTGTTCCAACGCGGCGCCAGGTGCTGTTGGCTATGTCCTTGCCGTGTACACGGTTAGCCCAGGCGACGTCATCGGCATTTATCCCGGTGGTAAAGCCGGCGATGGTGGTAATAGTGTTGCCGGATCCGGCGGCGGTTCTGGCGGCAGTTCCAGTTACAACAGTAACTATAACGGAGGCACTGGCGGAAATGCCGGCACATCCGGTACTTCCGGTGGCGGCGGCGGTGGCGGTGCGGCTTCCCTTGTTACCATCAACAGCACGGTGAAAATTGTTGCCGGTGGTGGCGGTGGTGGCGGCGGTATGGCCAATTCTTCCGGATCCGGTCAACCAGGTAATTCTTCCATCAGTGCAAACGGAACATCTACTCACGGCGGCAACGGTACTTCCACCGGCTCAGGTTCTGATGGTGGTGGTGGTGGCGGTGGCGGCGGCGGCCAGTATGGATCAGTAGGCGGTGGTATCTATGGCGTAGGAGGAGAAACAGCCGGTTACGGCGGCTACCGCGGTAACAACTCTGTAAGCGGCGCCACAACGATCACAACCAATAGTACGGCCAGCTGGACAACTATCGGTCGCATTGACGTAACCTACACTCCGGTAGGCGGCACTGCATCTGCAGATCAAACCATTTGTTCAGGTTCCCAACCCGCAGACATCACATTGTCTGGCTATGCCGGTACAATCCAATGGCAGATTTCAACCAATAACAGCACGTGGAGCAATATTTCTTCGGCCACTGCGGCAACATTAACAGCCGCACAGATGGGTACGCTCACGGCTACAAGATATTACCGTGCCTATGTAAGCGGCTCCGTATATTCTACTACGGTTACTGTAAATGTGGTAACTACAACCGCAGCTGCCGCGCCGTCAGGAAGCGGCACGGATGCAAGTCCTTACCTCATCAGCAATTTCGCTAACCTTCGGTGGATATCAGAAAACAGTTCTTCCTGGGATAAAGTATTTACACAAACTGCGAATATTGATGCTGTCAGCACCAGCTATCCCTGTTATAATTCGGGCGCAGGCTGGAGTCCCATCGGTAATTCAACCACTGCATTTACCGGGAAATACAATGGTGGAAATTATACCATCAGCAATCTCTATCTCAAACAGGATGCAACCAGCTATCTCGGTTTGTTTGGGAATAGCGGGGGCACTATTTCTAACCTGAAACTTACCGGCGCTTCCATCACAGCTACTAATCCTCCAACATTTACCTATATCGGGATATTGGCAGGATATAGCTATGGCGATATTTCAGGATGTACCGTAGCTGGTTCTGTATCGGGAGGAAATCATTACAACGGCGGCCTTGCCGGACAAGCTGCTGGTACCATTACCAACTGTTCTTCTTCCGCCGATGTTACCGGTATGAATTATTCCGGAGGTATTACAGGTAGCTTAACAGGCACCGCATCCGATGTTTTCTCCACAGGTACCATTACCTGTAGCACCATCGCGGGTGGTATTGCCGGCGCCGTTTGGTATGGTGCACTCGATAATTCCTATTCTTTGTGTACGGTAGCGGGTATGCAACGTGCCGGTGGAGCAGCGGGCTTCCTGCTGAGCGGTAACGTAACCAATGTTTATGCTGCCGGTGCTGTTACCGGTAGTTCACTCTCTGGCGGATGCATAGGCGATGCCTCGGGTGGAACTGTAACAAACTGTTTCTGGGATAACCAAACTTCCGGGTTTACAACAAGCCCGGGCGGTGGTACCGGTAAAACAACTGCAGAAATGAAAACCTGGAACACATTTTACGCTGGCACCTGGGATCTGCAGTGTGAAATTACCAACGGAAGCACTAATAACTGGGGCCTTAGCAGCTCCGTAAACGGTGGTTATCCGTTCCTCAGTTGGCAGGGATATAATACCGCCTGCCCGGAATGGAATGGTAGTTCCAATACAACATTCGGTGTTACTACCAACTGGACTAACAGTTTTGTACCAGCACAGGGAATGGATATTGTGATCAGCGCCTCCGCAGTAAATGACCTGATTGTAGCACAGGATTGGCAGTCTGGCAACATCACATTTAATAATGCAGGTCGAAAAATAAAAGTGGGTAGCTACGCATTAACCATCGGCGGAACGGTAACCGGCGCCAATAGTACCAACTATATCCAGACAAACGGAACCGGAAGTGTAAAACGTTCCATCGGTAACACCGCCGCATTTACCTTCCCCGTAGGAAATAGTTCCTAT
Source organism: Bacteroidota bacterium (assembly GCA_048498035.1). GTDB lineage: Bacteria > Bacteroidota > Bacteroidia > Chitinophagales > Chitinophagaceae > CADEDV01. The sequence goes on from JBEHYT010000033.1 coordinate 28,972, forward strand.
GACCCTGTTACCATTACCAATAAAACCGGCGCAGCCGATGAGTTTTCAGTACGTGTACTCGATGAAGTATACCTGAATGGAGTAGGCGGCTCCCTTGTAGCTGCCAACCGTGTAAAACGCACCTGGAATATCAGTAAGACTAATCCAAATAGCGGCGCAGGCGTCGACTTTACATTCAACTGGAATGCGGGAGATGTTTCCTCCGCCATTGGCACTGCCGGTCTCTTTAATCACGACGGCACCAACTGGCACCGGCAAACCGGTAGCACCAGCTTTACCAGCACTTCACTCACGTACACGGGTTATACCGGCGCATTTACTTCCTTCGCCATGGTGGAAAGCAGCTTTACGCTGCCGGTAACCTGGACTTATTTCACGGCGCAAAAGCAGCAATCCAAAGTGTTGCTTACCTGGGGTACGGCCAGCGAAGTAAATGCAGTAGCTTATGAAATACAGCACAGCCTGGATGGCGCTAACTGGACTACGATAGGAACCGTTGCTGCCGCGGGGAACACTCAACTGGCACAACAGTACAGTTTCGGGCACGCATCACCTGCAACAGGCCTTAACTTTTACCGCATTCTTCAGCGGGATGCAGACGGACGATACAGCTATAGCCGCATCGTGTCCGTTAATTTCGATGCACAAAAAGGACAGGTTTCTGTATATCCAAATCCAGTTGCTGGAACAACCTTGCAGGTCATAGTACCGGCAGCAGTAGTTGCGCGGGTTGTAAACAGCGCGGGCGCTACCGTACTGCAACAGGAATTGACAGCAGGTACCAACCAGCTTTCGATCAAACCACTTGCGCACGGGATGTATATCCTGGTAGCAGGTGAAGACCGGGTTCCGTTCCTGGTTCAATAATTGTAATCGTTAAAGGGTAAATATAAAGCCGGGCACTAATGTGTCCGGCTTTTTTATTTTTTTACAAATTAGTCGTCAGCCTTCCTGCTTCACGCCCAACAAGCGCTCATCAATTACCTGTTGAAATACTTTTTTGGGAAAAGCACCTGGCTGCATCATGGGTTGCCCTTCTTTTGGTATAAATAAAAAAGTAGGGATACTTTGGATGCCAAAAACGGCCGACAATTCCTGCTCCTTTTCCGTATTCACTTTGTAGATCACGATTTTGCCTTCATATTCCCTGGAAAGTTCTTCCAATACTGGCGCAACCATCTTACACGGCTGACACCAGTCGGCATAAAAATCGATAATAGCGGGCAGTTTGCCATCGTACTTCCATTCCTTATTAACGTCGTAATTAAAAATAGATTCCTTAAAATCTTTCGTGGTTAATTGTATCGTAGCCATAGCATATTCTTTTAATAAAGGTAAATAATTGCCCTGCGCGGCTTTGTAACCTAAGTTACGTTTTGCTACCGATGGTACTTTTTACTCTTTTTATGGTACTCTGGCACGCTGCGTGACAATAGTCACCCGCCATGCAGCAGGCATCAATTAATTCTGTGAAAAATCATGCCATATGTCAGACAAACATCAAATTGTGATTATTGGAGGCGGCAATGCGGGGCTTTCAGTTGCTTCTAAACTGCGTGCTGCCAACAAGCAACTGGATATTGCTGTAATAGAACCTGCCACGCATCATTTTTATCAACCTGCGTGGACGCTGGTAGGAAGCGGTGTGTTTGATATCCGTAAAACAATGCGGGATGAAGCGGCGGTAATGCCCAAAGGGATAACCTGGATACAAAAGAAAGTGGTCCGCTTTTCTCCGGAAAAAAATTTACTTCTTTTAAATGATGGGAGTGAAGTCGGTTATGAATACCTGGTGGTGGCGGCCGGCATCCAGTTGAATTGGTCTGAAGTAAAGGGACTTACCGAAACCCTCGGTAAAAATGGTGTTTGTTCTAATTACAGCTATGAGCATGCACCATATACATTTACCTGCATTAAGAATTTTAAAGGCGGTAATGCCATTTTCCATAACCCGCATACACCGGTAAAATGTGGAGGAGCTCCGCACAAGATCATGTACATGGCCGCTGATTATTTTCGCCGGCATCATGTCCTGGATAAAACCAATATCCAGTACTGGAGCGGCGGCACGCGGTTATTCGCTGTGCCGAAATACGAGAAGACATTATTGAAGGTCTGTGAGCGATCTCATATCGATCTGCATTTTCATGTAAAACTTGTTGCTATCGACGGGCCGGGAAAAGTAGCCACATTTGTCGGGATAGGAACGGATAACAAAGACCAGGAATACAAGGTGCCGTTTGATATGATCCACGTAACGCCGCCGCAGGGCGCGCCGGATTTTATTAAAGAAAGTCCGCTGGCAAACAGCGCCGGTTGGGTAGACGTGGATAAATATTCCCTTCAACACGTCCGGTATCCCAATATTTTCTCACTTGGGGATGCTTCGGGCTTGCCTACCAGCAAAACCGGTGCGGCAATTCGGAAGCAATCGCCCGTGCTGGTTGCAAATCTTCTCGCATTTATAGCTGGAAAACCGCTTGCAGCGCGATACAATGGCTACACGAGCTGTCCGTTGCTGACCGGCTACGGAAAATTAGTGCTGGCAGAATTTGACTACGATGGAAAGCCTCAGGAGACCTTTCCCTTTGACCAAAGCAAGGAGCGATGGAGTATGTATCTCCTGAAAAGATATATACTGCCATGGCTCTACTGGACGAAAATATTACCTGGAAAAATGTAACTGTTGCGATGTTGTGTCTGGCAAGGCCCTTCGTTTTTACTAACGGGGGCTTTTCTTTAACTGATGCCGGATAATGTTTTTACAATGGCTACCTTTGTGCTGATCTCCACCATCGGTTTTGTACTGGAAAACCTATCGTATGGATATTGAAATACTTTCGCGCATTCAGTTTGCATTTACTATTGCCTTTCACTATATCTATCCGCCATTAAGTATTGGAGTAGGTCTTATCCTTGTGATCATGGAAGGGATGTACCTGAAAACCGGGAAGAAAGAGTATGAAGAAATGACCCGCTTCTGGATCCGGATATTCGCACTCATCTTCGGACTTGGCGTAGCCACTGGCATTATTATGGAGTTTGAATTTGGCACTAATTGGGCTACCTATTCAAAATATGTGGGCGATATTTTTGGAAGTGCCCTTGCAGCTGAAGGAATATTTGCATTCGCATTGGAGAGCGGCTTCCTGGGCATTTTATTATTTGGCTGGAAAAGAGTAGGCCCGAAAGTGCACTTCTTCTCTACGCTGATGGTTTTTTTGGGTTCCCTCTTCAGCGCCGTATGGATTGTAGTAGCCAATAGCTGGCAGCAAACGCCTGCCGGGTATCATATTGTAGGAGAGGGGATGCATGCACGCGCAGAGATCACCGATTTCTGGGCGATGGTCTTTAATCCCTCCAGCATGGAAAGACTGGTCCATGTCTGGATCGGCGCTTTTATTGCCGGGGCATTCCTGGTAATGAGCGTGAATGCCTACTACATTCTGAAAAAACGACATCTTGAAATTGCTAAACCGGCATTCAAAATAGCACTTGTGGTGGCCGCGGTGTTCTCGCTATCGCAATTATTTACAGGTCATAAAAGTGCCGAAGGCGTGGCACGGAACCAGCCCGCCAAGATGGCCGCTATGGAAGGACATTTCGATAGCACCGGCGCTGCAGATATGTACCTCTTTGGCTGGGTTAATAAAAAGGAAGAAAAAACAAGCGGGCTTAAAATTCCCGGTGGACTAAGCTTTCTGTTGCACCAAAACTTTCACGCGCCAGTCACTGGTCTCAATGCCTTTGCACCGGAAGATCGCCCCTCGCAGGTAAATGCTGTCTTCCAGTTTTACCATCTTATGGTAGCAATTGGTGTATTGATGATCCTGCTTACGTTGTACGCCTGCTGGCAATGGAAAAGAGGCCGGCTGTTTAGCCGCAAATGGCTGCTCATGGCATTTGTCTGGGCCGTGCTGCTGCCGCAGATTGCCAACCAGGCCGGCTGGTTCACTGCCGAAATGGGACGCCAACCCTGGGTGGTCTATGGGCTTCTTCGCACGTCAGACGCGCTGTCCAAAGCAGTGAAAGCGGAACAGGTGCTTACCTCGTTAATTTTATTTACGCTGGTCTATGCCACCTTATTTGTGCTGTTCCTGTATCTGTTGAATAAAAAGATAAAGTCGGGCCCGGGATATCACCCTTCGGGTAATGAAGAAGACAGCGATCATTTCAGCTTTCGCGAAAATCCTTTAATGAAATCAAACCCGTAATATGTTTTTGGGAATAGACTATAACACCTGGTGGTTCCTGGTCTTTGGCGCTGTAATTACAGGGTACGCCATCCTGGATGGTTTTGATTTGGGAGCCGGGGCATTGCATCTTTTTCTTAAAAAGGAAACAAGTCGGCGTATCGCACTCAATGCAATTGGCCCGGTGTGGGATGGTAACGAGGTGTGGCTGGTCATTGGCGGAGGCGCACTCTTTGCCGGGTTCCCGGTTGCTTATGCTGCTATTTTTTCTGCCTTCTACCTGCCTGTGATCGTGTTTCTCATTGGCCTGATATGGCGGGCAGTAGCGATCGAATTTAGAAGTAAGGAAAATGGCCGCCTTTGGCGTCTTACCTGGGATGTTATTTATTCCTTTGCCTGCATCGTGGTTACGCTGGCGCTTGGATTAATGCTGGGCAACGTTGCCATGGGACTTCCGCTTAGCCCGCAACAGGAATTTACAGGAAATATGCTCACGTTTTTCAATCCCTTTTCTATCATGGTTGCCGTTACAACACTTGCTCTTTTTATGCTCCATGGCGCCATTTACCTGGCAATGAAAACTGAAAACAGGCTTTATACCAAACTGACCATCCTTGCAAAGAATTTTAATGTATTCTTTGTGCTGGCCTTCGGCGTTACCACGCTGTATACATTATTGTATATACCACATCTTAGCGATACCATCCGGAGCAATCCGCAATACTTTATCTTCCCGGTGGTGATGGTACTTGCCATTGCCAACATTCCGCGACAATTAAAAAAAGGAAATTACCGGTTTGCGTTTATCAGTTCTGCGGTTACCATCGCCTCCCTGCTTATCGCAGTTGCAGTAGAGGTTTTTCCCAACCTGCTTTATGCCAGTAATAATGCGGCATACAGTATCACGGTACAAAACGCAGCATCCTCGCCAAAGACCATGAAAATATTACTCACCATCGCACTTATCGGCACGCCGCTGGTAGCCGTATACACCGGATTCGTCTTCTGGACCTTCAAAGGAAAAGTAAAGCTGGACGAGATGAGCTATTAGAAATGAAAAATGAATAGCGAAAAGTTAAAAATGAGTAGTCAAAATAACCCTATATCACCGAGGCTACATGTACAAGGTCAACTATCTTCTGTCCTCACGTTCCGAGGCTTCCAGCTTTGACTATTAACCAACACTTATCTGATATCTTTCATTTTTAATCTGTCATCTTTCGCTTTTCATTTTTCGCCTTTCATTTGTACTCTATTCTCTATCTCCTGGTGTGTACTAACGGCAATCCTGTTCCAGGCATTAATGGTTACGATGGCCATAATGATCTGGGCGATTTGGTTTTCTGTAAAAGCGGCGGCTGCCAGGCTATAGGTTTCATCACTCAGGCCATGTTGGTGGATCAGCGTTATTTCTTCAGTAATCGCAAGTACAGCCTGTTCCTGTGCATCGAAGAATTGACGCGCTTCCCGCCATGCGCTCACCAGGAAGAGACGTTGGCTGGTTTCGCCATTCTTTAATGCGTCTGCGGTATGCATATTGATGCAATATGCGCAATTGTTGATCTGCGACGCCCGGATCTTAATTAATTCCTTCAGTGATTTTGAAATTTCCACCTGTGCCAGGTAAGATTCCAGGCCCAGCATTGCCTTATACGCTTTGGGTTCCAACGCGCCGAGATTGATACGTTTTTCCATTTCCTTCGTTTTTGTTTTAGACACCAAAGGTGGCATAGCCTGGTGTGAAAAAACTTAAACTGGTTTAAGAAATGTCTTTCCTGCGAATCTGGCTCAGGTATTCCGATGTAAAGCCCAGGTAAGAAGCAATCAGATATTGAGGTACACGCTGCAGAAATTCCGGCTCTTTCTCCCGGAAAAAATGATATAATTCCTCCCGGGAGTGTTCAAACTGGAACCTGATCCGCATTTGCGCAGCCGCATAGGCTTTTTGATAAACACAGCGGAAATAGGTTTCCATAACCCGGTGCCGGCGTAGCAACTCGTCATACCGGTCGCGGTGAATTACCAGCACCTGCGTGGGTTCAACCGCCTGGATAAAAAAATCACTGGGGCGATGATTGAGGTAAGAAAATGTATCGGTCATCCACCAGTTTTCGATGGCAAACTCCGTCGTTTGTTCAACCCCCTTTTTATGGATAAAAAACTTCCTCAGAATTCCTTTCAAAACAAAATATTGGGAATTGCAAATGGCGCCTGCTGAAAGCAGGTTTTGCTTCTTCCTGAGTTTCAGTTCCTGGAAATACTGAAACACTTCTTCATATTCCGCATCGCTGATCTTTACAAACCGTTCAATATGATGTTTGAGTAACTCATCCATGCGGTAGTCATTTGCAGGGCAAAGGTAGGAAATGAAAATACAAATGTGGAAATGTGGAAATTAATTCGATAATTCGTTGATTCGCTGATTCGATAATGGAAGGAGATGAAGATAGTGTGGAAGCGCAAATGTTGATATACAAAATAGAGATACGGATAATAAGAAATGCCTTGCTTCGTTTTTCAATTTTAATTTTTATCTATTCACTGTTAATTAGATATGTGCTAATGTGGAAATTAATTCGATAATGGAAGGAGATGAAGATAATGTGGAAATCTCTGGTTCGAGGAAAATTTTATCGAATAGCCGAAGTTATTATCGCTGTCAAATAATGAGAGTGAATAATGGAATGAATATTCTCTTGCGTTCCTCGCGAAACCATGGCGGGCCTTGCGCTACAAAAAGAAGTTCATCATAAATGCGGTATCGCCAGGAACGCCAGGAGCCGCAGAGAACGCGACGCGGTCAAGGTAATAAGATAGTATGGGAGTACAGGAAAAACCATACAGGCGGTGGTATTCGAGTTAGTAAACCGACGTCAACTTTGGGTTTTGAAGGAATGTAGATGAATAAGGGTAACGATTTTCGACTTTAATAAATTAACTTGTATATCATTAAATGTCAGTTTACATCTTATGGCAACCAGGCATCTTTTATTCCATTTTGAAAATGCTGCCAGGCAACTCAGCCAGGAACAGTTGAATGCAAAACAGGTCCTGGCTGCAACCGGAGTGGTGCTTAACTCGGTTTATCTTAAGCTCTATAAAAAGTCGTGGGCAACTCCATTGCACGATCCGCTAACCGCCGAATCAAGAATTTTTTTCTCCGTCTGGGTAAATGATGCAACCGCCAGCGAGCAAAAGATCTTCTACAATATCCACGCACTTAAAATGAGACTGCTAAAAGGGTACAGGATCCAAAGCAGGAAATTTGCGGATTTATTCCGAAGTCATTTCAAAAAGTTTGAAAAAAACTGGCCCAATGTAAGTACCAACTTTGGGCCACTTACCTTAATGGAAGGCTGGATAAAACTTGATACTGCTACTATTGAAAATGATATTGTTCGCCTGGCGAATAATTTTCTGACAATCGAACATCTGGTCGACAATACCCTGGCAACGTTCAAATAATTGTATCGCAGACTGCACAGCGTTGCTACATCTTTTACTTGTATCGGCCGCGATTACACCTCAATTTTTCTTGGACTACAGGTAATGAAGCCATTTTTTTTCTCTATGCTGCAGTTTATACGCTCCGTATTTTTTACAGAGAGGATACATTACCATCAGAATGCCGATCCAAACCAAATACACGCCCCACAACGGAATGCCGGATCCCGATTGCGGCCTTCCGAAATTGAAACCAAACACCATATCGTTTGTACCGAAGCCCTGCAGGAAAATCATCGCAAATACAAGGAGGTGGATAATATAAAAATGAACGATAAAATAAAAAAGCGGTGTTTTCCCATATACCGTCGCAATGCGTAAAAACCAGTTTTCCCGGTTCTGTAAATAAGCCAGCAGCAGAAAAAGAATTCCCAGGAACAACAACGTAAAATCGAGCGACGGCGGATATTTTGTAACGTTAATAAACGATAGGAAACTATATAATCCGTCCTTTTGCGCGGTCCATCGTATACTATCGCCATAGATATTGATCGTTCTGATCAGGATAAAGAGCAGGATGGCCGCGCAGCCTGTTGTTAAAAAAATGCGCTTTTGACGGCTGTCATCCATTAAAAACAGTTGCCCGGCCGCAAAGCCCACCAGCATAATACCCAGCCAGGGAATGGGGGGATAGCCCATTACAAATAAACGGCCATTGCCGAGAGGAAGCGCTCCCGGGGCAAAAAAGGGCATCAACACCTTTTTGAACAAACTGGTTTCTGCACCCGGAACCAGCGGCGACAGGTTGTGAAGAAAGATAATCGCAAGTCCTATTGTGGCAATCGTCCTGAGTGGTAATTTGATCAGCAGCGCCAAGACGACAAAGCCAAAGCCAATCGTGGCAATTACGTCAAATAAAAACACAGAAAAATGAATATCGAACCACAAACCGAAATTCACCACCGTAAATTCCAGCAGGATCAGTACAAGGCCGCGACTAAGCAGGAAATTTCTTGTTGCTGTGATATCATTTGTACGTTTCATCGACATAAACGCCGAAGCGCCCGAGAGAAAGACAAAAGTGGGTGCGCATAAATGGGTAATCCAGCGTGTGAAGAACAAGACCGGTGTAGTGGTGGCCAGGTCAGTAGGCTGTTGTGTGATGGAGGTGCTGTGTAGCATATCCCGGACATGATCAAGCGCCATGATCATCATTACAATACCACGCATATAGTCGATACTTGCAATTCGCTTCATAACTGGATCAAATGAATAATTAAAGTACAAAAAGGAGAGGGAATGAGACCAAACCCTCTGTTGCGTAACGTGCCGTTACACATGAGAAAAAAATAAAGCTTTCTACTAAGCCGGGCAAAACTCACCTTTAAAAAAGCTGGCATTGCCCGCATCCGGGTCAAAAGTAACCTGGGGATGACGATCTTAAAGGGTGTAAAACTGACATTCTGAAGGGTTGTTTGTGCCACTCCATTCACCTTATATTTACTGCATGAAAAATGTCTTTTTCCTGGTGCCGGATGGCAGGATGCAGCCCAGCCTCCTTTTTTTGGGAATTGAGTTATTTGACACGGTAAATAAATACCTGGTCGACAGGGGAGGAAAGCCCTTTTATAATATAAAAATTGTTGGCTGCCAGCTCCGGCAACAGGTAGGCGACAGTACCATTCATATCAAGGCAGAAGATGTTCGAAAAGCCGGTTTGCCAGACCTGGTGCTGATGCCCGGCGGATCGGAAAACAATAATTACCGGACTCCGAAAAACCAGGCGCTTACCCGCTGGCTGATACAACAGCATCAGCAGGGCGCGGAACTCGCGGGACTGTGCACCGGTGCCTTTTTCCTGGCTGCTACAGGATTATTAAACAAAATGGAATGCACCACGCATTGGAAAATGGCCAATTTGCTTGCTGCGCAATACCCCGAAATTGAGCTCTGTTCAGATAAGATCATTACGGAGTGCAGGGGGATTTATACGGCCAGCGGTGCTGTTTCATCCATGAACCTGATTCTCCATCTTATTGAAAAATACAACGGACGCCAGGCCGCTGTTTATTGTGCTAAAATGATGCATATTGATGTGGATCGCCGGGTGCAGTCCGACTTCGTGATTTTTGAAGGACAAAAAGCACATGATGATGAAGTGATCAAAAAAATGCAAAATTTCATTGAGAAGAATGTAAATGATAAAATAACCGTGGAATACCTGGCCCGCAAATTTTCGATGCCAAAACGCAGCCTGGTGCGGCGGTTCAAAAAGGCCACGCACAACCTTCCATTGGAATATATTCAACGGACGAGGGTAGAGGCGGCCAAACGAAAATTGGAAACCAACCGCAAGTCGGTCAATGAGATCATGTACGAAGTAGGATACGCGGATAGCAAAGCCTTCCGGAATATGTTCAAGAAAATAGCAGGGCTTTCCCCGTTGGAATACCGAAAAAAATATAGCCAGGTAGAGGGGAACTAAAAACTAAAAAGGAATAATTAAAGATGAGAGGATTTGATTTGTTTTCATTTCCACATTTGTATTTTCAGATTATCCCTTTTCCCTCCATTATCGAATCAGCGAATTAAATGAATTATTGAATCAATTTCCACAGCATTGTTTTTCGAGGAAAATAGAAATCCAACTCCGGTTCCTGGCGATACCGCATTTGTGAGGAACTTTTTTTGTAACGCAAAGCCCGCCAGGGTTTCGCAAAGGCCGCAAAAGAAATTTGCTTGGCTTGATAATTCATTCTCGTTAGTTGAAAGCAATGATCATTTCGGCTGTCCGATAACATTTTCCCCGACACTAGTGATTTTCAAGTGATCAGGTTTTCTTCCATCATCGAATCAGCGAATTGCCGAATTAGAAATTAATTAGCACATTAGCACATTTCCACATTAGTATTTGTGTGTTCATTTTTTTCGATATTTAGCGTGTTTATGAATTATTTTTTTTGAATGTCTTTTCGCTTTCATTTCAGTGAGCAGTTCATCCATGGCGTTGAGCCTGCTGTCCCATAATTTCCGGTACGGATCCACCCAATCCGCCACTTCTTTCATCTTGATAGGATTGAAGTGATAATATAATTCGCGGCCGGATTGGGACTGCTTCAGCAATTCGCATTCCGTGAGTATCTGGATGTGTTTGGAAATGGTTTGCCGGGTAGAATCAAATTGTTCGGCAATGGCGCCCGGGGTCATTGCCTGAAAGGCTACCAGTGCCAGGATTCCCCTCCTGGTAGGGTCGGCTATCGCCTGGAATACATCGCGTCTTGTTTCCATTTATGCAGCTATTTGACTGCGAATATACATGCAGTTATTTGGCTGCGCAAATTTTTTCAGGGTTGCGTGAAAGGCTGGTCCTTTGAACAAAGCAACTTAGGCCTTTTAAACAAAGTTGTTGGTGTTGAGGTCTGTTAGTTTTGTTCTAACAAAAAAATGAAATATGGAACATAACAATTACCAAGGAGCCTTACAACAGCCAATCGGCTCGGGCTTCAACGCAACATCAACAACAACTGATGTGATCAAAGGCATTAACCTCAACGGCAAGATTGCGATTGTAACGGGTGGTAACACCGGTATTGGCCTGGAAACAACCAATACACTGGTAGCGGCGGGCGCTACGGTTATTGTGCCGGCAAGAAACGTAGAAAAGGCCAGGAAAAACCTGCAGGGACTGAGCAATGTGGAAATAATGCCGATGGATTTGATGGATCCCACATCTATTGATGGATTTGCTAACGCCTTTCTTGCTTCGGGCAGGCCGCTGCATTTGCTCATCAACAATGCTGGCATCATGTGGGTGCCGCTTCGCCGGGATGAACGCGGCATTGAATCCCAACTGGCTACCAATTACCTGGCTCAATTCCAGCTTACGGCGAAGCTATGGCCTGCACTGAAGAAAGCCAACGGTGCCAGGGTTGTCAACGTATCATCCCATGGGCATCATTTTGCGCCTTTCAATTTTGAAGATCCTAATTTCCTGCACAGGGAATATGAAACGCTGTTGGGCTATGGCCAATCCAAAACAGCCGTTAATCTTTTCTCAATGGAGCTCGACAATCGCGCCCGCAATTATAATGTAAGAATATATGCTGTGCATCCAGGCTCTATTGGCGGAACAGAACTGGGAAGGGAAGCACCGCTGGAACTCTTTCAGAAAATGGGCTTCGTTGATGCCAATGGCAACCTGCTGCCGGAAGTAGCCGCTTCTTTAAAAACAATTCCGCAAGGGGCCGCAACAACCGTTTGGTGCGCCACCTCTCCATTATTAAACAATATAGGCGGTGTGTACTGCGAAGATGCGGACATCGCTTCAATATCTGTTGACGACGCTGATCCTAAAGGTGTAAGCCCTTATTCACTGGATGAAAGCAGCGCAAAAAAGCTGTGGGCTCTTACAGAAGAAATGACAGGGATAAAATTCACGATGTAGTATTTAAAAACATGTAATAATGAAAGATATGAAAGGGAAAGTTGCAGTAATTACCGGGGGCAACAGCGGCATCGGTTATGCCGCCGCAAAAAAACTAAAAGCGAGTGGCGCAAATGTAATTATCACGGGAAGAAGAAAAGATGCTGTGGAAAAGGCAGCAGCAGAACTCCACGTAACCGGGCTGGTAGCAGATCAAAGCAACATATCAGCTATTGAAAATCTCGTAGACCAGGTTGGACAACAGTTTGGCAAAGTTGACATCCTGCTTGTTAACGCCGGCATCACCAAGTTTTCTACGATAGAGAAAATAGAAGAAAGCCAGTTTGATGAAATAATGAATGTCAATTTCAAGGGCGCTTATTTTACGCTAAGCCGTTTTATTCCCTTGCTCAATGAGGGAGCGTCCGTGATCATGTTGTCTTCTACATCTGCCACCATATCTCCACAAAGCGCTTCCGTATATGCAGCAAGTAAATCGGCCATCAACGCCATAGTAAAAATTGCGGCGCTGGAATTGGCGCCGAAAAAAATCCGCGTGAATGCGGTAAGCCCGGGGCCTATAGCTACGGAAATTATGAACAAAATTGGGTTGGACAGTACTTTGGAAAGTCAGTTGATACAAAGTATTCCGGCCGGAAGAATGGGGAAAGCTGAAGAAGTAGCCAGCATGGTTCATTACCTGGCAGGTGATGATGCCGCTTTTTTAACCGGTGCCATTTTTTTGGTAGATGGCGGACAATCCATTTAACAACCGTGGGAGGGGAATAATTACAGTTCTCCTTCCGCTTAAAGGTTGGCCTTTTAAACAAAGCGAAGTGCGCGTAATATGCTATTTTTGCTTTATCGGTTCTCTTGAAAAATAAAACGATGGAATATCAGGCACGATATATTACCGGGGATATAAAGCTCTCCAGTTACGAGGATAAATTTTTCAAGTCGGATATTATGTTCGACCATCACATGCTGGTATGGTTCCTCTCTGGCGAAACCAAGATAGTGCAGGCGGATGCCACTTATTTTTTTAAGAAGGGCGATATCTTCCTGATCCCGAGAAATCAACTGGCAACCATCATTAATTATCCAAAAGACGGGCAGCCGCATAAAACCGTTGTGATGCATTTATCGGTAAGCCGACTGCAGGATTTTTATGCCAGGAGAAATGTGAAGGTAAAGCCGTTGCCGTCGCCGAAAATATATAGCTTCAGCAATCATCCGCTACTGGAAAGTTGTCTCGCTTCTCTCATCCCGTATTTTGATATGAAAGACATCCCGGATGACATTGCTTCTATAAAAATAGCTGAAGCGATCAGCATTCTCCGAACGCTCAACAAAGATATTGATCACGTGCTTGCCAATTTTGAAGAGCCTGGTAAGATCAATCTTGTAGACTATATGGAAAAGAACTTCATGTTTAACCTACCCATGGAAAAATTCGGGTATCTCACAGGAAGAAGCCTTACCACTTTCAAGCGGGATTTTAAAAAAGCATTCAGTACAACCCCACAGCGATGGCTCACACAAAAAAGGCTGGAGCTGGCACATTACCAGCTTGCAGAAAAAAAGAAAAAGCCGTTGGACGTATGTTATGAAGTAGGCTTTGAAAACCTGTCGCATTTTTCCTTCGCGTTCAAAAAACATTTCGGACTGGCGCCCAGCCAGGTAGGAGATAGGTGAATGATAAGTGAACGGTTAACAATTAACAGGTAAAAATGAATGGTGAAAATAGTAAACGGATGGATTTCTAATTTTCACATCAGCACATTTCCACATTATCACATTTGGATTTAGGAGAGAGGGATTACAATGTGATCCCTCACGCCTGCGGCGGGCGAGCTTAATAAGTAAAAGCTAAAAATGAAAAACGAAGGATAGGAGATAGCTGAGTTTTAAATTTCCACATCAGCACATTTCCACACTATCACATTTGGATTTAGGGGAGAGAGGGATTACAATGTGATCCCTCACGCCTGCGGCGGGCGGGCTTAATAGGTAAAAGTTAAAAACGAAAAACGAAGGATAGGAGATAGCTAGGTTTTAAATTTCCACATCAGCACATTTCCACACTATCACATTTGGATTTAGGGGAGAGAGGGATTACAATGTGATCCCTCACGCCTGCGGCGGGCGGGC
>JBEHYT010000034.1:0-41307 GCA_048498035.1 Bacteroidota bacterium
AGTTTTCAAAGACTTGTTCTCGACCTTAAATAAAGAATAAAAAAAAGTCCCCGCCGCGGCGGGGACTTTTTCATTATAGGCCTGTGGGCTTATTGCACCAGGATCGATTGCGTGGCAACCGTGCCTGTTGAGCTGGCCAGTTGAACGCGATAGATGCCGGCAGCAAGTGATGCCGGTAACGTAATGCTCTGGTTAATAAATCCACCCTGGATATTCATGTTATACTGGTATGCCAGTCGGCCGTCTGCAGAGAAGAACAGCAGTCCGTAGTACCCTGGCGTAAGCCCGCTCATGCTAAAGTTGAACTGGCTGCCGCGGATAGCAGGCACAGGATATACTGTGAAGCCTGCGGGGATGCTGGCAATTGTAAACGACTGTTCTGCACCATAGGAAGTACCACCGGCATTGGTAGCAAAGGCCTTGAAATAATAAGTGCTGCCCTGCACAAGACCATTCACCGTTGCGGAGAATTGTCCTGAAGAAAGGTTGTTTGCAAACACTTTTGTTCCATTGCCATTGGCAAAGCCGCTGATGCCACTGTATTCAATACCATATTGGGTAACGCCGGTACAACCTGCACCCGTTACCTGGCCGCCCAATGTGGCGTAGCTGGTAAAGATGTTGGTTGCAGCACCTGTAACTACTGTTGGTGCCGTGCTGGCGCCGGATCCGCTTGCAGCTACGTTTACTGTACCTGAAATACCGCCACCGCTTACAGGAATGTTTCCACTATAATTCTGTACGGCTGTTGGTGTAAACTTAACAAATACCTGCTGGCTGTAAGTACCACCCGGTTGCGTCAGCGACAGGGTGCTGGTATAAGTGCCTCCGGATGTGGTTGAATAAGTAAATCCGTTCAGCGCTCCTACAGTTACTGCCGCGCTGGTCAGGTTGCTGCCAGAGATCGTAAATGAATTAGGACCCGCCGTTGTGCTTACACATACGCTTCCAAATGCAGTAAGCGTAGTGGCAGTAATTGTTGGCGGCGGTGGCGCTGCAGTAACAAATTGCTGTTGCGCACCGTAGGTTGTTCCTCCTCCATTTGTTGCGTAGGCTTTGTAGTAATAGGTAGTAGAGGCTGCAAGACCGCCAAGTCCGGAAGTAAATGCGCCGGCCGCGATATTGCTGGACGCTACCTGTGTACCACTGCCGTTGGCAAAACCGTTGGTAGTGCTATATTCAATACCATACGCAGTAACAGATGTACAACCCGTGGCTGTAATAGTACCAGCAAGTGTTGCTGTGCTGGTAGTAACCGCCGACGAACCGCCTGTAGTTACCGCCGGCGCTGTGTTGACACCACTTCCCGTAGCAGCAACATTTACAGCAGATGCTGCGCCGCCTCCGCTAACAACAATGTTACCATTGTAGCTTTGAACGGCCACCGGTGAGAATTTCACAAAAACCTGCTGACTGAATGTACCGCCACTTTGCGGAATGGTAAGCGTAGCTGTATATGTGCCACCTGAAGTGGTGGAATATGTAAAGCCTGGCAATGCTGCTACCGCTACATCCGCAGTGGTCAGGTTACTGCCGGAGATCGTAAATGAATTAGGACCTGCCGTTGTTCCTGTACAAATGTTACCAAAACCGGTAACCGTTGTTGCAGCAAGTGTCGGCGCCAGTGAAGCAGTAGTGAACTGCTGTTGTGTGCCATAACCTGTACCACCACCATTGGTTGCATAGGCTTTGTAGTAATAAGTGGTTGAAGGCGCGAGACCACTAAGACCGGAAGAGAACGCACCTGCCGACAGGTTAGAAGCCGGCTCTTTTGTACCGCTTCCGTTTGCGAAACCATTGGTAGTGCTGTACTCAATGCCATATTCGGTTAAGCTTGTACAACCCATATCCGTGATGGTTCCTGCAGCTGTTGCGCCAGATGCGGTAACACCAGAAGCAGCGCCGGTAGTAACTGACGGCGCGGTGTTGACACCTGCCCCGGTGGCTGCTGCATTTACGGATGCAGTTGCACCGCCTCCGCTTACAACAATGTTACCGTTATATGATTGCACAGCCGTAGGTGTAAACTTCACAAACACCTGTTGGCTGAATGTACCACCGCTTTGGGGCAACGTCAATGTGCTGGTATAGGTACCGCCTGAAGTAGTGGAATAGGTAAATCCAGCCAGTGCCGCTACAGATACATCTGCATTGGTCAGGTTGGTACCGCTGATGGTAAATGAATTAGGACCAGCGGTTGTATTTACGCAAACATTACCGAAGGCTGCTAATGGAGAGCTTATCGTGAGTGTTGGTGTTATTACGGCGCCCGGAGTTACGGATGCCCAGTCTGTACCAACACGCAATTCATCCATTTCAACAAAAGGCGTGTTCGTGGTATTATCCTGGCGAATAAATGCACGACCAATATTAGCCATATCGGCTCCTGCAATAGCAGTAGCTCCTGCGGTTGGTTCCGGATTGCCTGGCACAGGGTTCAGCCAGATACGTGCAACGTCGTCGCCAGTGCCTGACATGAAATCATATGCACGAACCACAAAATAAGAAGTGCCCGGATCAAGATCAGCAGCCAGCCAGCTTACGGCAGAATTGCTTCTTGTTGAAATACCGATATTATATTTTCCTGCAGTAGTGCTGGCACGTGTCCATACAGCACCACCAAATGAAGAGGTATTATTATCCTGAATAAACCCGGTAAAATAACCACCGGTTGTTCCAAGGCTGCCAAGTGACGACACGTTCAGCACAAAAGAACTATATACACTACCTGTGGTTTGCGTTGCAAATCCTGTATAATAATCCCGACCGGATCCGTCAAAAGCAATTTTATTACCTGTAGATGCTTCAAGTCCGGTAAAGCTCAGGCTACCTGAAGTGACCAGGACCGAATCCCCTCCATTAATACCTATCCATGCGCCATTGCTTTGAGCCTGTAATCCACTTGATGCATCTGCTGTGTAATTAAAAGGTTCTACCAACAGCGATGACGCCGATGCTGTTGTACCTGTACCGCTTACAGCAACCGCAGTATTTGCACTTCCACCGGAAATTGAAACGTTACCGGTCTTTAACCCGCTGGTCTGTGGGGTAAATCGAACGTAGACTGGCGTGCTGGCCAGAGTAGCACTGGTAAATGCAACCGTCGCCGTTGGTCCCCAGGTGGCATTATCGGACGATACTTCAAAATCGGTAGAAGGTGCTGTAACTGTAATGGAGCCCGGAGCACCAGTTAGGTTGGCACCGGACAGGTTAAAGGATTGTGAGGCAGACTGTGAACCTACAGCTACGCTTCCGAAATCAGCAACAGTGCCAGCTGTAAGTGAAGGAGACAGCGACTGCGTCGTAAATGTCTGCTGTGCTCCATAACCGGTTCCACCTCCATTGGTAGCGTAGGCTTTATAATAATAAGCCAGGCCAGGAGTAAGTCCACTCAGGTTCGATGAAAATGCTCCCGAAGAAAGGTTGGTTGCCGGCACTTTCGTACCTGCACCATCCGCAAAGCCATTGGTTGTGCTATATTCAATTCCATATTCAGTAATGCTTGAACAACCAACATCTGTAATAGTGCCCGCCGCCGTAGCAGTGACGGTGGTGACAGCAGATGACGCACCTGTAGTTACTGCAGGTTTGGTATTAATACCAGCACCGCTGGCCGCAACATTTACAGCTGCACTGATGCCGCCGCCATTTACAACAATATTACCGTTGTAGGATTGTACCGCAGTAGGTGCAAATTTCACAAATACCTGTTGGCTGTATGCGCCACCGCTTTGCGGGAGCGTCAGTGTACTTGTATAAGTACCACCTGCAGTAGTGGAATAAGTAAATCCTGCAAGCGCTGCAACGGTTACATCGGCATTGGTCAGGTTGCTGCCCGTGATTGTAAATGAATTCGGACCGGCAGTTGTATTGACACATACATTGCCAAATGCTGTTAATGCATCTGTTGTAATTACAGGTGTTGGCGCTGTAGTTGTGAACGACTGCTGCGCACCATACCCGGTTCCGCCACCATTGGTTGCGTAAGCTTTATAATAATACGTAATGCCCGCACTCAAACCGCTAAGGTTGGATGAGAACGCACCTGATGACAAGTTGCTCGCCGGCACTTTTGTACCCGCACCATCTGCAAAGCCATTAGTTGTGCTGTATTCAATTCCATATTCAGTAACGCTGCTGCAACCCG
The DNA here is from genome assembly GCA_048498035.1 of Bacteroidota bacterium. Lineage (GTDB taxonomy): Bacteria > Bacteroidota > Bacteroidia > Chitinophagales > Chitinophagaceae > CADEDV01. The sequence continues at coordinate 4,148 of JBEHYT010000034.1, forward strand.
CATCGGTGATAGTACCGGCAGCTGTTGCAGTTGCAGTTGTAATGGCCGATGCACTGCCGGTAGTAAGTGTTGGTTTTGTATCGATACCAGCGCCAGTAGCTGCAGCATTTACAGCTGCACTGATACCGCCGCCATTTACAACAATATTACCGTTGTAGGATTGTACCGCAGTAGGCGCAAATTTTACAAATACCTGCTGGCTAAAACTTCCGCCGCTTTGGGGAAGAGTAAGCGTACTTGTATACGTACCGCCGGATGTAGTAGAATAGGTATATCCAGCCAGCGCAGCAACCGTTACATCAGCATTGGTAAGATTGCTACCAGCGATAGTAAAGGAATTAGGCCCGGCAGTTGTATTTACACACACATTGCCAAAATCTGCCAGGGGCGATGAAATGGTAATGGCCGGAGTAGCAGCGCCACCCGGTGTAACTGCAGCCCAGGTAGTACCTACACGCAGCTCATCCATTTCAACAAACGGCGTTTCATTATTACTATCCTGGCGAACAAAAAACCGCCCCACACTGCTAAGATCTGATCCTGCAACAGCAGTAACACCTGCAGCAGGTTCGGGGTTGCCCGGAACCGGGTTTAACCACATGCGGCTAACATCATTAGCCGTTCCGGTAGCAATATCATAAGCGATCACTACAAAATAAGAAGTGCCCGGATCAAGATCCGTAGCAATCCAACTTACATCTGATGTAGTGGTCCTGGTAGCGATTCCAATATTATATTTTCCGGCTGTGGTGCTGGCGCGTGTCCAAACGGTTGCTCCAAATGCTGAAGTAGAATTTTCTTGTGCAAAACCCGCAATATAACCGCCCGTTGCATCAAGGGAACCGAGTGAAGGCACGTTGAGAATAAATGAACTATAAACGCTACCGGTAGTTTGAGAGGTAAATGGCGTGAAATAATCCTTGCCCGCACCATCAAACGTAATCTTGTTTCCGGTAGAAGCTGTCAAACCACTATAACTCAGATTGCCAGCGCCAACCAATACGGCATCTCCGGTATTGGCACCAATCCATACACCGCCACTTTGCGCTTCGAGGTCATTAGTACCATCCGGTGTGTAGTTAAACGGTTCCGTCAGCAACAGTGGTGAAGGCACTGGAATACCAGTTCCGCTCACGGCCACTGTAGTGCTTGCACCACCGCCGGCAATAGCTACGTCGCCAGACTTAACACCCAGGGATTGCGGAGTAAACCGCACATATACTGTAGCATTGGAAATAGTTCCGGCTGAATACGCAACCAGCGTGGTTGCACCCCATGTATTGTCGTCATTGGATACTTCAAAATCACTGGACGGTGCAGACACGGTTACCGAACCGGTAGAACCGGTAAGGTTAGCGCCAGACAGTGTAAATGATTGTGAAGAAGATTGTGTATTGATTATTACGTTTCCAAAATCAGCAACTGTTCCTGCTGTTAATGACGGACCCGTAGGTGTTGTCATAAACATATCCTGTGTGCCGTAGCCTGTACCTGCGGCATTGGTGGCGTAGGCTTTGTAGTAGTAGGTTACGCCCGGAGTAAGTCCGCCAATGTTGGAAGAGAACGCACCGGACGACAGGTTGGAAGCCGGCACTTTAGTACCGGCACCATCTGTAAATCCATTAATTGTACTGTATTCGATACCGTATTCAGTGATGCTGGTACAACCCGGGTCAGTAATGGTACCCGCTGCTGTAGCAGCCACGGTGGTAATACCTGTAGTAGTACCCGTAGTAACCGTGGGAGGCGCATTAACGCCACCGCCAACAGCCGCAACATTTACGGAGCTGGCAGCGCCGCCGCCACTCACAACGATATTACCGTTATAACTTTGAACTGCGGTGGGCGAAAACTTCACAAACACCTGCTGGCTGAACGTACCACCTGTTTGCGGAATGGTGAGGGTGCTGGTGTAAGTGCCGCCGGATGTAGTGGAATAGGTAAAGCCGGCCAATGCAGCTACTGATACATCTGCTGTTGTCAGGTTACTGCCGCTTATGGTAAATGAATTAGGTCCCGCAGTTGTGTTAACACAAACGTTAGCAAAACTAGTGAGTGAAGAAGCAGATAAAGAAGGTGAAGAACTTGCTGCCGGCGCTACCTGAGCCCAGGTACTACCAACAAGAATGGCATCTACCTGCGGAGTTGCTGCTGTACCCGCTGATCCCTGCCGCAGATAAACGGCACTGATAGACGATCCATCACTACCTGCAGAAACGGCTGCAACGGTTGGCGTAGGCTCACTGCCACCCAACGCAGGATTAATCCATAGATTTAATACATCATCCGTTGTGGTGCCGGTGTTGAACGTATAATTTACAACTACAAAATATGTTGTTCCAAACGACCGGGAAGTTGCATCGTAGGAAACAGCGCCTGATCCTTTGCTGATACCCAGCAAATAACCACCGGCTCCGTCTGTTTTTGCGTAGACGCGCAACGGAAATATTGAGCTGGTTTGATACAGGCCGATGAAATAATCTCCACCTTGCACAGCACTCAGGTTCACAAGAAACGACATATACACTGAGCCTGAATTAATGGCGGTGAACCCTCGGTTAATGTCTTCACCACTGGTAGCAAGAGTCGCCGCGTTACCAACTCCAGATCCGGGGTGGCCGGAATACGTAAGTCCCGGAGTGGTTACCAATATCGTATTGGTTCCTCCGCTGTTATGCGCCGTCCAGCCATTGGCCGTCAGCGCCTGCCCTGCCGTATAATCAAAGTTCTCTGTCAGCACCTGGGCAGATGTAATGCCAACCGTAAAAAACAGAAGTGCAAAAAGGGTAAATATTTTTCTCATAACAATCTTTTTAGATAGTCTGCGATATATAAATACCGGCAACCTGTTCAGGTTGCCGGCAGACAAGTTTAGTTCCAGCTGAATTTCACATCATCCACTGCGGTTGACGGGCGATTGCCACCTCCGGTAGTAGCCGTTAGTGTGATAATCCGGATCCAGACCTTTTGGTTCTGGTTGTTGAGTGCAGATCCAAAATTCACACTTACAGGAGTATTGGAAAATGATCCCACCATGGTAGTAAGCGTAGTTGGAGATGTAGCAATGGTGGTGAATGAATTAGGATTGTCGCCCACACCATAATCCACTTTCCAGGTTGTTGTACGCGCAGCTGCTGAAAGTCCATCCAGCGATTGCAGCAGGAAGTCGAGCTTCAGGTTTGTTTTACCGGTTGTATTTGCCAGTTGAAAAACAAAGGCTGCCCCGGGATCAAAGCCGGTTGCACTGGTTTGTCGTACACCCAGCGCGCGGTTGGCACTTGCATCCTGCGCAGTCTGGTTAGCTGAACTGGTTAACCCAGTTGCGGAAGCATAGTTTTTAAATCCTGCACTGCTTTGGTTCCAGGCGGTTGATGCTGAGAATGAACCATTGTAAACAGTTCCTTCAAAACCAAGATCACCTGTACTTGCATTCTGCTTTACATATACACCCGCGGGCAATCCGCTGGTAGCAATATTGTCAAAGTTGATCAGGAACGGTGAAGTAGTACCAAGGTTAATGGTACCGCCACCGGCAGCTGTAGGACAGCGTGCGCCATAAAACTGTACATCCGTGGTATCGCGGATGGTAAACTGCTTGGTGGTATTAAAGATGGAATAAACACCGATAATATCACCGTTACCCTGCGGCACAGGAAGTGTAGCAAAGTTGGAATAGTTGCTGGTGCGCAGCGTGATCTGGTTGGCAGATGCATTGGTACACGGCTGGATGATACGGTTGCCGGAAGCGCCATCATCCGCGTAGTTCTTACCCAGGTCACTGCCGGAAAACTGGTATCCTACCAGTTTCACCAATGTATTCACGTAAGGGTCCTGCAGGTTAGTAGTAAGCGCGCTTACCTGTACCACTTTCGGAACCAGCGGCTGGTTGAGCGCACCTTTGATGATATGTTCAGGTTGCAGGTTGGGAGCCAGCAACGTAACACCTCCACCGGCTACATCAATACCACCGCCCAACTGGATCATACGACCGTATTCTCCAAGCACCAGGCCCTGGCATTTTACATAGATCTTGCGACCAACAGGATAATTATTAAACAGGTTATTTCCTGCGAGGCGCAGTAAAATACCTCCTGTTGAATCCTGCATGGCGATCTGCTGGTAAAAGTTACCACTGCGATCATCGCAGGTTACCACGCCCTCAATAATGATATCATCATTAACAGGAACGGTAGTACCCGTAGAAATGAGACGCGCTTTCAGATCGCTGATAGTAGTATTTGCTACAATATCCGGTGCACCTGTTGGCGGCGGATCAGTATATTTCTTTTTACAAGCTCCCAGCGTAATCATCACACATGTTACCAGTACGGCCAGGCTGAGCTTATTGATAGTTTGATTCACTTTCATAAAATTTCTTTTTTTCTCCTCCTATTGAATGTCTGCAGCCGTTCTGATACCGATCTGCGTGGTTCCATTGTAAATAGATACATAACCTGTTATCGTATGCGCTGATGTATTCACCGTAATTCCGGAAACGGTACGGATGAACATCGACAGTGTGCCGGTAGCGTCTGTAACATCATACGTAATACCAGTGGAGTTGCTGGCATACTGCGTAATACTGGTTACATTCTTAATAGTTACCAGTGAAGACGCCCATGCATCCCTGTTGGTTTTAATCTGGTCTATTGTTGCTTCACGCGGTGTAACGGTGATAGTACCATTTACGGGTTTCACTTTTGCCTGCGGCACACTCTTCAATTCCAAATCTCCATTATAGGAAATCAGTTGTCCTACGCCTGCAGCGTCAATTTCCAATACAGCACCCATTGAATAGATGGGAGAGCCCACTACAGAATAAAGATAAATGCCTGCACCGCTCTCATCCTGCAGGCGGTAGTTGCCGGCAGCTTCGTTGGCGCTGTTAGAAATAACCACACCACGAATCTTTTTCGTACCGGCAGGCACAGTTATATCAGTTCCCGTATATAAAGCACGGAAGTCGGTAAACGGAAGATAGGTCCCCGGGGCTGGCGGTGGCAACGGATCAGGACCATCGGGTCCAATCGGCTGCTTGTCGCACGAAAAGTTCAGCAACGATACCACTGCCATTAAAACAGCGATCATGGCGGAACTCATTTTTTTCAGTTGCATACTTTTTTATTTAGAGTACTACTAATCGGTTTTAGAAACGCAGGGTTACACTTGCGAAATAGTTAAGGCCATACGCATAGTACAGCTTCGGCGGAAACTTGCCCACGGTAATGGGATCGCTTTGCGCTGTTTGCGCATCATAACGCAGCTGCTCATAGCCACCGGTTACGATATCCTTGTTGTTAAGAATATTATTGATACCCACGCTAAATACCAGGTAGGTTGGTTTGTGTTGCACTTCAAAAGAACGCGGCAATTTCCAGGAATAACCGCCAAAGAAATCCAGTGTGAACTGCGGATCAAATTTCATCTGGTCAAAGATCTCATGGTATTCCGGGCTTGTCTTATCCGCAGCTACAAACTGCAATGCATCATAGGTACGACGCAGCGGGTTGGTGCTGAGATAATCCTGGTCAAAATAGTTACCGGTTACACTCACAAACCAGAATTTTGGTGAGCGGTAGCTGGCGCCAAGGCTATACGCTTCCTGCGGCGTAGACGGCACACGGAAGTTTTGCATGTACACCGTTTGCTCACCCAGTACAGATGAACTGTTATCTACGGTGATAATAGCGTGTTGTTTGCTATCATAGTAATAACGGCCAACGGCGGCAGCTGCGTTGATGGTAATGGTAGAAGTAAGACGGGCTTCAACACCAAATTCACCACCAAAATGCAATTTATCAATGCCGCTCAATGCATAGTTTACAAAGTTCTGGTATGTATCGTGATAGAATGACATTACATCCATCCCATCCTGGTAGCGGGTGTAATATCCGCTCAAACGCACCTTCAGGCGCGGTGCATTCAATACATAGCCGCCTTCCACAGTTTGGATAGTCTCGCTCTTTATATTATCCTGCTGATCATTTCGCGTACGCGGAGAGATATAAACGTTCTCGAAATAAGGCGCGCGTGTCAGGTAAGAACCATTTACAAAGAAATAGTTACGGCCATTCAGTTTGTACGTAATACCCGCTTTGGCAGCATAGTTGTCAAACTGGTTTACTTCGCCTTTGCCATAAGAATCATTCGGGAACAAACCTACCCGCACATTACCCTGGCGGTAGAAGCTGGTATGTGAGAATTGTCCCGCAGCAAAGAAATCAACTTTGTTGAATTTGAACACACCCTGTGCCCATCCGGCAGCGCGACTGATATTAATATTATAATCATAACCAAACCGGTCTCCCACGTGCAGGATGCGATTGGGATTGTCCAGGTCAAATTGGATAGCGCTGTTGTCTGTGGGATAATCACGTTCCGCAAACTGGTTCACGTTCACATAAAAATCACCGCCCAGCAGATCATCTACTTTTTTATAATAATGGTTGCGCTGCATCTGGTAGGATGCGCCAGCCATGAAGTCGATGTTATCGCCAAATTTTGTATTCAGCGTAGAGTTGGCATTAAACCGCTCTGTGTTGATGATGCGTTCTTCAATAATGTAACGGGAACGATGTCCACTTACATCATTGCCGGGGATACCGTTGGCGTCATGAATAGTGGCATAGCTGTCGCGGTTCACATCATACAGGTGTTGCCAGTTGATCTGGCGGTAGTTGATGTCATTCTTCATCAGGTTATATAATTCCTGCGCCTGAACGTCATCTGTTACGCTGGCCCACTGTCCTGTATAGCTTGGCAGGTAGCGGTAATAATCCGGGCGGGGGTCCGCTGCATTGTACCAGTCGAGCGCGGTTACGCTGCGGTTACCAAAGGAGTAACCTGCGGCAGTAATAAGCGTTGATTTATTATTAATGCGCCAGTCGTGCGTAAGAATAAATACCGGCTGATTGGTACGGCCGATGCTGGCATTTCTTTTTTTACCATTCTGGTAGCCCCAGTTGGGATTGTAATAATGCGTACCAGCCAGGTCAAGCATTTCCTGAACGGAAGCGCCCTGGCGACCATTTTCCGTGGGGGCACCAAAGCCCACAAAAGAAAGCAGGTGTTTTTGACCAATGCGTTTATCAACGCCTACAAAATAGCCCCAACCATTATAATAGGTTCCCGGCACATAGCCTTCATCTGCCCAGCGGCGGCTGCCACTGAAGGTGAACGCCCATCCTTTTTTGCTGATACCGGTAGAATGCGTGATCATGATCCGGTTGTCGTAGCTGCGGTTGGATGCCGCGTAAGCAATATTGGTTTGTGCGCGTTGTTTGCTGGCGCGGGTATCGATGTTGGTATTGCTACCAATATCGCCGTAGGCGAATGTATTATATGAAAGCCCCCACGATACATCGCGGTTGCGCATCACATCATTCAGTCCTCCCCATAAACCGTAGGGTGTAAACCCGTTGTCCAGGTTATCCATCGGGATACCGTTCATGTAGGTACTAAACAGGTCATTATCATAACCGCGAATGCGGAAACGAACAGAGCTGAAGTTGAATGAAGCGGCAGAGTGGTACGGATCCCGGCCTGCTGTAAGCAGTGAGGATACGTTCTGGCTTCCGCCATCACCCAGATCATTTTCGTCGAGCGATACGGTGGGCAGGTTGTCCAGCATTCCCGACTTAATCTCTTCCGTGATAGCACTGTCTCTTTTGGCGGTGGAGTCAACCTGCGCCATAGCCACTGTTCCAGCACACAGGCACAGCAGCAGCAGTTTGGTCTTAAGCATGCATTTTCCTTTTTTAAGCAAAGCGGCAAATCTAACAAGGTTATTAATAACAGGCTAAAAAAAAATCACACCATAATATTTTCTTAATCCTGATTTACCTTTTTTGGTATTTTATCGTCCTTTGTTTATGTATGTTTGCCACCTTTATATAATTTTTTTATGAAGAAAATCTTGCTGTTTATCCTGGTGACAGGAACATTTTTTGGTGCCAGGGCACAAAGAAATGAGTACAAACCCATCATTATCAGCTTTTATAATCTGGAGAATTTTTATGATACGGTTGATAACCCGCTTGTAAATGATGAAGAATTTCTTCCCAAGGGTATCCGGAACTACAACACCGCGATCTATACCGATAAGGTAAATAAACTGGCTACGGTGATTTCGCAGATCGGTACAGACTTCAATCCCGATGGTCCGGCGCTGCTGGGTGTAGCCGAAGTGGAAAATGACACCGTTCTTAATGATCTCATTCACAATAAGTTGATCGAAAAAAGAGGATATAAGATCGTTCACTACGATTCTAAAGATGTACGGGGTGTGGATGTGGGTTTATTATATAATCCGCGTTATTTCAAGGTATTAGAGAGTGATAAATTATTTGTTCAATTGCCCGGGGGGTCTAAAGACGCCTATTATACCCGTGATATTCTTTGGGTGAAAGGAGAACTGGATGGAGAAGTAATTCATGTATATGTAAATCACTGGCCCAGCCGGTATGGTGGGGAAACGCGCAGTGAGCCTGCACGGAAAGCGGCGGCGCAGGTTTGTAAAAATCATATTGATTCCATTGCAAAGCTGGAACCGAATGCCAAGGTTATTATTATGGGTGACCTGAATGATGATCCCATTAACGCCAGCGTAGCGAAAGTAATTGGTGCCAAGGGTGCCGAGGGCGATGTGCGACCGGAAGGTTTTTACAATCCCTGGGTTGAATTGTATAAAAAAGGAATTGGTACACTGGCTTACCAGGATGCATGGGGGTTGTTTGACCAGATCCTTATTTCTTATCCCTGGTTGAATAAAAAGCAGGATGGCGCATTTTTTTACCAGCAGCACATTTTTCACCGTGATTTTATGGTGGAAAATAATGGCCGCTACAAGGGATACCCGATGCGCACCTGGGATGGAAATACTTATCGCGGCGGCTATAGCGACCACTTCCCTACTTTCCTGGTGATGTTGAAGCAGGTAAAGCCGGCCAAGAAAGCATTCTGACATTTTTCCACAGTCACAAATTGGGGGTGAAACAGGTAATGAATCTCACTATTTTTAGTGTAAATCATTAAACCTGTATACACATGAATTTACACGAAACCCTTACTGACATTGCCCGTAGGTGGAACTATAAAGTATCTGAAGTATCGCCGGGTGTATTCGCCATTGATATCCCGCTGAAGTTGCAGGATGGAACAACGCGTTACCAGTTTGCATATGCGCGGATGGAAGCTGCGCAAAATGGTCAGCAGCGAATCTATATTACCAGCAGATGCGGAGTTTATCATCCCAACCTGAATTTCTACAGTTTGCTGCGCGAAACCGGTAATTGTAATTACACTACCATTACGATCGGGAATGGAAAAGACAAAGACAACAAACCGATCGAAGTGGTGATGGCGCAGGCAGCGCCGCTGGAAGGGCTTACGAGTCCTGAATTGCTGGATGCGATCCTGTTTGAAGTGGCGAATACGGCAGATTATATTGAGTCGAAATATTTTGGTGGCGACGTTAATTAATAGGAACAGTCACTGCCGATCGATTTTCAAAACGTCCCGGTTGCGGGGCGTTTTTAGTTGGGATATGTTGGGAAAAGAGTCGTTATCGGAAAGAAAGAATCACTGGGTTATGGTTTTTTTAGACGGGAACGGAGTTGAATCCGGGATTTTTGTTACTATATTGATTCGTAAGTAATTGATAATCAATCTATTTATTATTCGCTTGCTGGTGCAATTTTCATGAAATCTCCTTATCTTTGCCGCCCCAAATCTGTATTTCGTCAGATTTCTTATTGGCTGGTGAAAGTTGGCTGATAATATCCAATGGGACAAATCGAATTTTTTAACCATCCGTTGGTAAGTATTTATTAACGGGTAAAACAAGAGGTAAATGAGCAATTACGAATTGATGGTGATTTTTACCCCTGTTCTCAGCGATGAGGAGTTCAAAGCTGAGCAGAAGAAGTATGCTTCGCTGGTAACCGGCAACGGTGGCAGCGTGGTTGCTGAAAATGCCTGGGGTCTGAAATCACTGGCGTATCCCATCCAGAAAAAAACTACAGGCTTGTACTGGGTTCTGGAGTACAGTGCGCCAACCGACTTCAATGAGAAGCTGAAGATCCAGCTTCTTCGTGATGAAGCAGTGCTTCGTCACCTGTGCACAAAACTCGATAAATACGCCGTCGAGTACAATGCGAAAAAGAGAAGTGGTGTAAAAACAGGAACCGAAAAAGCAGTGGAGGCATAATCAGATGGCAAAGAATGAAATTAAATACCTGACCGCCATTAAGAGCGATAAGCGAGTAAAGAAATTTTGCCGCTTCAAAAAATATGGCATCCGCTACATTGATTATAAAGATGTAGAGTTTTTGAAAAAGTTCCTGAATGAGCAGGGTAAATTGTTGCCCCGCCGTCTTACCGGTAACAGCCTGAAATACCAGCGCAAAGTATCTGATGCGGTGAAGAAAGCCCGCCAGATGGCCCTGTTGCCGTACGTAGCTGATCTTTTAAAATAGTAACCGCCCTAACCCTGCAGTTTTGCGGGAGACAGTGAAGTAATTCATTGGGATAAAAACGAGAACAATGGAAATAATCTTAATTCAAGATGTAGATAACCTGGGTGGAGCGAATGAAGTGGTGAAAGTAAAAAACGGCTATGCCCGTAATTTCTTATTACCGCGTCAACTGGCTGTTGAGGCCAGCCCCAGCAATCGCAAGCAACTGGAAGAGCGCCTGAAACAGGTTCGCAAGAAAGAAGAGAAGATGCTGGCTGAAATCAGTTCGGTAATTGCCAAACTGAAAGACGGTATCGTGAAGCTGGGTGCCAAAACCGGTACCAGCGGCAAGATCTTCGGAAGCGTTACTTCACTCCAGTTGAGCCGCGCTATCAATGAGCAAAAAGGTTATGCAATTGATCGCCGCAAGATCCACATCGTTGATGAAGTAAAAGAACTGGGAACTTATAAAGCAACCATCGACTTTGGTGGCGGTCATAGCACCGAAATCGAATTTGAAGTGGTAGGCGAATAAAAGTCTCCAAAACAGTTTTCCGGCCCCCGATCTATCGGGGGCTTTTTTGTGCAGAACACTAATTAATTGACAATCAATTGATTGAATTTTTGAGAAATGGCGGTTGGAATAATTTGATAATATCTCGGGAAAAAATCCGTTATTTGTTACAGTTTTGGTGTTCTTTACAGTTTCATAGGCCTGAACGCTCGCTCGAATGTTCATTGGTTACTGTTTACTGTTGGCACTTTTTATTTTTTTAAATTTCACAACACAATGAACATTTACGTAGGAAACCTGAGTTGGAACCTGAAGGATCAGGACCTGACCAATCTCTTTGCCCCTCATGGCGAAGTAACATCTGCCAAGATTATTCTTGACAAATTCACAAACCGCAGCAAAGGCTTTGGTTTCGTTGAAATGGCAAATGATGATCAAGCGCAAGCTGCGATCTCTGCCCTCAACGGTACAGAGGTTGACGGCCGTAACATCGTGGTAAACGAGAGCCGTCCGAAAGCGGAAGGTTCTGGTGGCGGCGGTGGCTACAAGAAGAAAAGCTTTGGTGGCGGCGGTGGCGGCTACAAAGGTGGTGGCGGCGGTGGCTACAAGAAAGGTGGCTTCAACCGCGGTGGTGGCAACGGTGGATACAGCAACGACTATTAATCATCACTGATACCAACAAATTGAAATCCCGTTCCGGTTTATCCAGAACGGGATTTTTTAGTTCTGTGAAGCAGTTGCCGTTTCCGGCAACTGCTTTTCTAATTTATTGTTGAATCCGTATCGTGCCTGCACCATTGTAGGAGTGATATTCTCCGCGATACATGGCATCCGCACTTACAGGTCCCATCCGGTACTGGCCGGGAGAAACCGCCCTCACAGCATAATAATACGTTTGCCGGTTGCTGGTGGCATCCACAAAGAAATGGATCCGGTCATCACGCACATCCAGGGCCGTTGGCTCACTCTGGTCTTTGATCCAATCCATACCCGGAATCTCCTTCGTTCTTGGATTTTCAATTTCAAATCCTGCAGGAAGCAGATCTGTGATCACCACATTTTCCACCGGCGTATTAAATGATTTCTCCAGCGTAATCCCTACAATGATCAAATCATTCTGATGGAAACTATTGCCGGTAAGCGGGTGTCCAAACCGGTCGTAAAAACGCTTCCGCACTTTCAGGTAACTATCCTCCTCTTTATAAGCGCCGCTTGTACTAACTCCTTCTGATTGCCAGAAGTAGTACAGCTTTCCACTACCCTTTGTCTGAATGTCAACCGACGCACTTTTCAGCGCAGCCATATCGCCCTGCCATTGTCCGCCGCTTACATGAGCCACCACTTTTCCGTTCACAACGATATCGGCAGTAGCCGTTGAATTGTTCGCAGATCTCGCCAGTTTACCCAACGCGAGGAAAGAAAAGGCCCGCTCCTGCGTATTGAGGTAATTGCTGCTCTTTAATTGATCGGCAATATGATTAGCCATCGAATTCACCTGCGCATTCCCCGGATCTACTTCCAGCAGCGCATTGAGGGCAATGGCTTCATCCCGAACCGGTGAATAGTAACTGCCGCCGGTTTGCGGCACCGACTGCTCACCCGCAAATGCAGCAGGCAGCATGGCGCTAAAAGAACGACGATCCCCGGCGATTGCATAGGCTGCCGACAACAGGTAACGGCTATCCAGCGCCAGCAGGCTCGGATTGGCTTTATAATAATTCATTGCCGGAACGTTCGCGCGGTTGGCCAGGGCCAATACATACAGGCTATACGACACTTCTTTTGGCGCGATCTTCCGGTTTTGATCCCGGTTATAATAGTACGTAATGGTCTGTTTATTCTTTAACCGGTTGCTGAGGTAATTCAACATCGTTTCCAAAAGGCTGGCATCCACATCAAACCCTGCTTTTTTGGCTTCCAGCAGGAAATGAGCAGCGTATACGGTTGTCCACCAGTCTTCCTTATCCTCACCGTCCCACAAGGTTACTGCACCATTATACAACTGGCGCATTTTGATCTTCCGGATCGCCTCCATCACATTATTATTCGCAGTGGTTCGGTTTTGTTTATTTAACTGCATCAGGTCGGCCATATCACCATAATACAATTGCGGGAAGGCAGACGATACCGTTTGTTCTGTACATCCAAAGGGATATTGCACCAGGTAGCGCAATTGTTCTGCGTAATTTAATACCGGCGACCTGCTCACCACGAGGCTGTAGTCTGTACTTCCTGGCATAAAATCACTCGTGGCAATATTGATATGCTTCGCCTGGCCACCGTCTACAGTACCGCTGCCACTCATTTTCTGAAGCGTGGATGGTGGACGGACCGCAATTTCAGTAATGTCGTCAAATTTTTCACCCATGCCACTCACCTGCACTTTTACATGGGCTACGCCAATGGAAGAAGCTGCTACTACGCTGAATTGCGCCCGCCCTTCGCTGTTGGCGGAAAGTGTAACCTGCTGGGCGCTGCCGTTTACAAGTTTTATCGGCCCGTCTGTTACAACCGATGCCGTAACGGATGCAGCTTTTGCGGTTGTATTGCTAAGGGTAACCGGTACAACAATCGTATCGCCGGGACTCAGGAATCTGGGCAATGCCGTGCTGATCACAACGGGATCAGCTACCGTCATTGTATTTTCGGCGCCGCCAAAGCTGGAACCTTTGTAAGCAACCGCCATCAAACGAAGTTCACCGCTGAATGCCGGCACCGGAACCTCAAATTGCACTTCACCGCTTCCGTTGGCTTTTTGCATACCACTCCAATAACTCACAACATTTACCCGTTTTGCCTGGATGGGATTTATTCGTTTGTTCATTTCCAGGTCGGCATCACCACCGGTGCTGCTAAGCCGGGCGCGCACTTCTGCAAACAGCAACGGATAAAGATCAAATGCACTTACCTGCAACGCCTTCTTCTGGTAAAAGTAGTCGTATGGATTGGGCGTTTTAAAATCGGTGACCTGCAAAACGCCGTTATCAACTGCCGCCAGCGTTACATAACTTCCGGGAGCAGCTTTTACGGTTACCTTCTGCGTGGTTTTTGACCGCACAGTTTTTGCGGCAGCAATGGCCACATCAATTTTTCTGCCTTTTTCATCCACCTGTACATTCTGGAACCCGTGGGCTACTGTAAGCGGAATATCAGACACATCATGCGGTTTAAACAGCGTGGCTGTGATGTAGACGTTTGGAATATCATCCGCCGTTACGTCCAGGTCAAGGCTCGCATCGCGGTTACTAACGTCCAGGTATTTGTAGGAAACAACATGATCTGTTTCCGTCGTAACAAGCATTTTACCGCTGAATGGTGTTTTAAAATGCGCCTTAATCTTCTCTCCAACTGAATATGACTTTTTATCCAGTTCAATATCTATATTACCCTCGGTATTTACTTCAAACGAATTATTATTACCTCCCCAGCTTCCGTAGCTGTAAAAGCTGCGGCTAACATAATTATTTGCGCCGGGTACAAATACGCGTAATTCATAATCACCGGGAGAGCGGGGAATATAGGTTATTGGCGTGTTGTTGGCGATAGTCATGTTTGACTCGCTCATCAGCTTGTCATTCTTCTGGGACTCGTACCGGAAATAACTGCCGCTCTTCCGAAGAACGGTGTTGTATTCATGTTTGATAACCTGGATATGGGCCTGTCCACTGGTTGCATTGCCCTCCCTGTTAACGGCGGCCAGTTCAAATTTCACTGCCTGGTTGAGTGGAAAATAATAGTTCCAGTTATTCTTTACGCCAAAAAATACATCCTGCGTATAAATATCAAGCGATGCGGCGCGGCTAACCGGTCTGCCGGTTTCATCAAAAACGGTTGTATAGAAATTGGCCTGCAACAAGCCGGTATTGGCATAATCAGCCGGAACGGCATAGGATTCTGCGGCGTTACCACTGGGATCTGTTTTACCTTCTTTTACAATTTTATCAAAGAATCCTTTTTGGTTGGCCAGCGTAAAGTCATAATCGCCAAATTTCGCAGGTGAAAAATTGCGCTGTTTTACCTGTATCTCCGCCTCGTAATTACGGTTGGCTGCCGGAGGGCCAAAGAAGTTCATGGCATTGATAGCAAGCGTGGTGGCTTCTCCCGGGCGTGCAAAGGCTCGATCCAATTTGGTATTTACACGAATACGATCCGGCACAAATTCTTCCACGGAAAAATTTCGCGAAGCGAGCAACACATCGTTAGACGTATATACTTCCAACGTGTAACTCCCGGTGATGGCTGCAGGAGAAATATCGAGATTAGCTTCCGTTGCGCCTTCATCATTCAGGCTTTTGCGAAGCGATTTCAGCTCTTTGCCATTCGGCAACAGGAATTTTAATTTCAGCGGTACATCGCCGGGCGCTTTCCATTGTTTATCCCGAACCACAACAGCAAGATTAATTTTTTCGCCGGGGCGATAAATATCCCGTTCTGCGTACACAAATGCATCCAGGCCGCTGGGGTTATCGCGCTTACCACCAACATCAAAGCGCGAGGTATTAACACGGGTATTGTTAAATGGAAGATAGTTGAAATCATCGGCCGTCTTGGCGATGATCATAGCCGGTTTAAAGCCCGGAAAATCTTTTTGCGTGTACGGCACTTCGGCAACACCTTCTGCATTGGTGGAAGCAGTGCCAATCAACTGGTTGTTGATGGAATACAGCGAAATATTTACGCCACTCACCGGCTGTGCCGACTTGATGGAATTAGTAAACACATACATCTTATCTTTTCCTTCTTTCGCTATGAGGCCGAGGTCAGATAACGAAATAAACCGGCTGTCGCGCACCCAATAGTCCTCCGTAGACCGGATCATAATATGATAAATACCGTTGAAATCGGGGAGCCGGTCTTCAAACTGTGAAAAATTAAGCAGTCTTCCTACGCCACTTTTTGGCAATGAACGTACATCAATTTCCTTTTCATAGATCACATCACCCAGCATTGCGTCTCCGCCTTCATCGTAGGATGCGTAATCGCCTTCATAGTCAGACATATTATCAGAGGATGCTTCACTGGGGTAATAACCATAACGCTGCGCCATTAGCAGGTTATTGGCGTATATTTTCGAAACCACCAGTTTTACACGATCCACGTTGGTCAGTTGAACCTCCACATTCTTGCTGCCGTTTTTAGAAAGATAAACGGCCTTGTTGTTGGTAAATGCAATGTTTGATTCCAATTCACCAAACGCAACATCGCCAGAGTAGCTTTCTTTCAGCACTCCACCAATTTTTCCGCGAAGGTTGGTGTTAATGGAAACGGTATAGCTTTGTTCAGCATCAAATTTGTCGCTCCGGATCTGGAAGCCATTTTCTGTTGCCTGTACGGAAAACGGCACGTCGGGGCTAAGTTTGATATAACTCTTCAGGTTATCAGCCACCACCTGCTGGCTGGTAGATACAGTGATCACGCCTTCCATGCCGTCGTGTTCAGACTGCAGGTTTTGAATATTCAACACAAAAGGAGATGGGATCGAAAGCTCTGAACGAATAATTTCCGTTGTGCTGTTGGTGCCGTTTTCAGGTTTCAGTCCTTTATCAATCGTTAGTTTGCTGTCAAGGTCTTTATCTTCCATTTTCATCCCGTTTACCCGTAGGGTAATCCGGTCAGACGGCGACTGGGAGATCAGTGAGTAGTCCATTTCCGCACCGGCAACTTCCAGTTTCATCCTGTCTTTCAGCGCGGCCGGATCTACCTTATAGTTAAAAAGCAGGTCCAGTTGCGGCACGGCGTTGCTGCTGGATTCTCCCACCCAGGTTATTTGGCTGTTGTCGAGCGTCAGCGCGGCGGTATGAAAATCAATCTTATCATCGCCGGAAACGTTGTCGTATTTGCTAAAATGCAATACGCTTTTATGGATGGTAGCTTTATAACTGGTTGCGGGTTTTAGCGGTTCCAGGGGAGAGAAAACCAGTTCATCGGGGCTATCCCATCTGAACCTGCCGCGGATGGCGGGTTCAAATGAAATGTAATCAGTAGAATCCCAGTTGTTCAGCATCGAATCTTTGATCAGGGAATGATTGAAGCGGAACACGAGGTTTTGCAACTGCGGAACTTCTCCCCTGGCATTGGTGTAACTCAGTACAACTGCATTTCGATCACAGGAAGAAAAAATCAGCAGGGCTGCAAGGCTTGCGGCCAGAAGGCTTCTGATGCGCATAAGGTTTGGTTGAATGGTATGATTACGTATGTAGAAGGTAATAAAATTTGCTTGTTCAAAAAACTCAATAGCGTTTTCTTTTCACAAAAATCGTTGTGATTGGTAGAAAAGACAGAATTTAGTAACACAAACGCTAAGGAGGGATATCTTTTACCGGCGGCGATGTGCAGATCATATCCATCATCATTGCGGGCAATTTGACAGGAAAGATACCATTCCCCTGCGCTTTACATAAACCGGGTGAAATAAAAATTTGTTAAGCCCCGGCAACTTCCATCGCTGATTTTGAATCTTTGTAGTACGTGAAACTGAAAATTCGAATTACAAGGCGGCATATTTTCCGGTTTTTTAAGCGGATGGCTCTTGGGCTATTGGGCCTGGTGCTGTTGTTTTTTTTGCTGAACTGGATATTTCCGTTGCCGGACCAGGTTGAATATTCAAAGGTGATCACCGATAATAAGGGCGAGATCATCAATGCATATCTCACGAGTGATCAGAAGTGGAGGATGAAAACGGACCTCGATGAAATTTCGCCACTTCTGCGAAAAACCATCGTGGCAAAGGAAGACAAATATTTCTATTCCCACCCCGGCGTCAACCCGTTTGCGGTAACGCGTGCTTTCTTTAACAACCTCTTCCATATGCGCCGCACGTCGGGCGCCAGCACTATTACGATGCAGGTGGCACGGGCGCTGGAACATCGCAAACGGACTTTTTTTAACAAGATCGTGGAAATGTTCCGGGCCTTTCAACTGGAGTTGAAGTATAATAAGGATGAAATTCTGCAGATGTACATCAACCTGGTGCCTTATGGCGGGAATATCGAAGGTGTAAAAGCAGCATCTTTCCTTTATTTCAAGAAAAATCCCGATCATCTTTCGCTGGCTGAAATAACTGCGCTTAGTATTATTCCCAACCGTCCGTCATCCCTGGTGATTGGCAAAACGAACGACCTGATTGTGCAGGAGCGAAACCGCTGGTTGCGGAAAATTGCGGCCGATCATGTTTTTGCAGAAAAAGAAATTGAAGATGCACTGGCTGAACCACTAACCGCCACAAGAGGCACCGTTCCTCATTACATACCACACCTGGCCTACCGCCTTCGCCACAGCACAGGAAATGAAGTGCAGACGAGTATTGACCTGAATACACAGTTGAAAACGGAGAAGATTGTAGCAGACTATATCCGGGCGCAACGCCTGCGTAATATCCGCAATGCAGCTGTGATCATTATCGACAACCGAACTCACCAGGTTATCACCTATGTTGGATCTTCTGATTTTCACGATACGCTGGACGGCGGCCAGGTAAACGGGGCGGCCGCGGTCCGTCAGCCGGGTAGTACATTAAAGCCATTGCTATATGGACTTTGCTTTGACAACGGCTTGCTGACCCCAAAGACGGTTGTCACGGATGTACCTGTGAACTATGAAGGATATGCGCCGGAAAATTATGATCAGCGCTTTAACGGGTATGTTACGGTAGAATACGCATTGGAACATTCCCTGAATATTCCCGCTGTAAAATCACTGAAGATGCTGGGAAAAGATGAGTTGATTGACAAACTCGGAGCCTGTGATTTCAGGCAGATTCTCAAGGACCGGCGCAAACTGGGCCTGTCGATGATCCTGGGTGGCTGCGGTACCACGCTGGAAGAAATGACAGGGCTGTTTTCCATTTTCGCCAACGATGGTCTTTTTATTCCGCCGCGCTACCTGCAGGGCGATAGTTCACGGCATGGCAGCCGGATTTTATCGCCTGCGGCAACATTTATGGTCAATGATATTCTTTCCAATATCAACCGGCCCGATTTCCCAATCAACTGGAGTGCTACAGAACGCATGCCGAAAATTGCCTGGAAAACAGGCACCAGCTACGGCCGCCGGGATGCCTGGAGCATCGGCTACAACCGCAAATACACGGTGGGTATCTGGACGGGTAATTTTTCCGGTGTAGGCGTTGCCGATCTGAGCGGCGCTAATATCGCAACACCGCTGTTGTTCCGGATCTTCAATACCATTGATTACGATCCGAATGAAGAATGGTTTACGCAGCCAACCGATTGTGACATTCGCACTGTTTGCAGTGAAACCGGCTTACCTCCTTCCGCAAACTGTACCAACCTGGTAACCGATTATTATATTCCGTTGATCTCCGGCACGCAGCCCTGCAACAATCGCCAGGAAATAATGATCAGCCCGGATGGAAAAATGTCGTACTGTAAAAGCTGCGCCCCGGCCGCGGGTTACCGAAAAAAAGTGTTTCGCATTATTGACCCGGATATGCAGGCCTGGATGGATGCAAACCATGTGGTGTATGAAAAAATTCCACCGCACAACCCGGAATGTGAAGCCATCTTTAAGGGAAGCGCACCAATTATCCAATCACCTGCCAATGGCACTGAATATTACATCAGCAAGAAAAATCCGGATCCATTACAATTGGTGTGTCAAACGGCGAATGATGTATCAAAAGTGTATTGGTATATCAATGATAAATTCTATAAAAGCTGCGCCGCCGGTGAAAAGCAGTTCTTTGTTCCGCAGGAAGGGCCGGTGAAAATATCCTGTACAGACGATAAAGGCCGCAACAGGAACATCCGGATCACAGTGAAATATGTGGATCTATAAAAGATGAAAACCTTTTCGCCAGTATTTTACAGGTTTAGATCTTGGCCGCAGCCTCTTCCCCTGTATTGATAGCGCCTTCCATAAATCCCTGCCAATCGGCAAGATGTTCACCGGCGAAATGCGTATGTATATGCGATCGCTTCAGGATAGGCATAACCCGAAACCATTGTCCACGACCATATACCGCATACGACCCGAATGAATAGCCGTCGTTGCCCCAATAATAATTCGTTTGTTTCTCAATCTTGCTTTTGATGTCTCCAAAAAACGGTTGCAACGTTTGCTGCAACATATCTGCCTTCCAGGCATCATCCTGGTTGGCAATTACTGCTGCTTTATCGCCTATGGTATAGGAAATAAGCACGCCTTTTTTTGATGGTTGATTCTTGGTGGCGTGATAAAAATAATGTGGCAACTGATCGGTGATCATGTCAAAGCTTTCATCTTTCCAAAACCGCTCATTAAAAAGAACAGGATTTTTATTGATGCGCGCATATTGCAGTTCATTGATCGCATTGATTTGATCCATGGGCAGTCCGGGCTCCCATTTTATTTTGCGAACAGCAAAGGTGGGTGCTGTACAGATGATTTTGTCCCCCGTAAACGATTGCCCATTCTCACAAAAAACCTGAACGCCCCCGTTGGTATGTTGCACCACACGGCTCACTGAATGCTGCAACTTAATGCGATCCATCCCGAACTTTTCAGCCATTCTCTTTGCCAGCAGGCTATTGCCTCCTTTGATCTTTAGATCCATTTCGTTCTTTTCACTGCTTTCAGCATATTCAGCAAGCGCCGCAAATGCCGACACGCTGCGAATCGTTTCTCCAAAATCGGTGCTATCCAGCAATTCCCGGATATCCAGGTCGCGCCCTTCACAGCCATTGTTTACGAGATAACGCCACCAGTCCATCCGGTCCAGCTTCAACTTTTCCGCCTGGGTCAGTTTCTCATAGTGGTCCAATAACGATTTGAATTTTTTCTTCCAGTTGTCGCTATAATCCCACTCATTTTTTCCATAATACCGGCCTTTATAGATCAAATGAGTATCAAACTGGTTATTCTGAAGTTCCAGTCCCAGTTCGTTACTCAAATTCTGAAGCCGTTCATGGGAATTACCAATCCATTCGGCTCCCAACTCCACCACCAGGTTTTCACTTTCATCCATGGTGTGTGAAAACACACGCCCGCTGATGCGATTGCGCGCTTCCAGCACCACGAAATCAATTTTTTTCTTTTGCAGGTAATAAGCAGCCGCCAGGCCTGAAAAGCCGGCACCAATGATAATTACTTTGGGCTTTTTGCCAATAAAAAAGCGGCCAAATGAAGAAGAAGCCAGCAACAGTCCGCCTGTAGCCAGCGTTGTTTCGCGGATAAAATCACGGCGTGTACGCATGCGTTTTGGTTTTAGCCAACCAGTACCGCCTTAACCTGTAGTTTGAATTTAATCTTTATCTACGGAAGATGCTCCTTCCGTGGTAAAGTTTGTTTTGGCATCACCGCGGTAATTCAGGCGGGATGCGCCGTTCAATTTAGCACTCAATTGGTCATTTGCCATCACTTTTGCCTTGCTGGCACCACCGAGCTGTACATCGGCGTCGGCAACCAAAAAATCATACCCCTTAAACTCACTGCTTCCGTTTGCCTCCAGTTTCATGCGCTGCGCCTGCCCGGCGAGCATCAATTCTGATGCGCCATCACAGGTTACATTAACCGCAGTTCCATTAACAACCAGGTCTGCAGAAGAAGCGCCGTTCAGGTCTATGTCAAACAAATCTCCGCCAAAAATCGAATCCGGTGTATTGATCGTACTGGCTCCGGATACGGAAAGGGCACGAAACGAAGGCCCCTGTACCTCAATCCATATTTTCTGGGAAGGAGAAATGCTGGAATTGTCGCGCTGGTGAATGTAAAGGATATTTCCCTCCACATCCGTAATGATATAAGGTTGCAAATTGCTGTCGGCTACCACGGTTACCTTAAAAACGCTGTCCTGCACCAGTTTCACATTTACCGCCCCGCTGAGATTGAGCACATTAAATCCCTGTAATTTCCGGTCATCATGCGTTACCTGGCCATCCCCGCGCACGGAGTGGCGAACAATGAGTTGACAACTGCCAAGGAACAGGACTAAGGATGCAAAGAATAGCGTTTTTTTCATGGTTTTGACAAATTTACCGCGGTTTGACTGCCGGAAGCCAATAAAGGTTACAGCCCGAAAGGATTCCCTCCTAAACTAACCAGCTTTTTTTACCTTCGCAACACCATGACGGAAAAAATCCTTATTCTCGATTTCGGCTCCCAATATACGCAATTGATCGCCAGGGCCGTACGGGAAGCCAACGTATATTGCGAAATTATCCCCTACCACAAGCAGTTTGAATTTGAACCCGGTCTGAAAGGCATTATCCTTTCAGGATCACCGTTTTCTGTGAATGAAGCAAATGCCCCGGACGTGGATGTGCAGGCATTTGTACAGAAAGTTCCGGTATTGGGCGTCTGCTATGGCGCTCAACTGACCGCCAAACGGTTTGGCGGCGTTGTGGCCAAAAGTAACAAGCGGGAATATGGCAGGGCCATGCTGGTGAAGCAACAGGACGATGTGCTTTTCGACGCTGTTGCTGCGCAAAGCCAGGTATGGATGAGCCATAGCGATACTATCAAGGAATTACCTGCCGGCTTTGAGTTGCTCGGCATTACCGAAAGTATACCTGTAGCCGCGTTCAAAAAATCAGGCTCGGCTACTAAACCGCTGTACGGCGTGCAATTTCACCCGGAAGTTTATCATTCCACTGAAGGAAAGACACTGTTACGGAATTTTCTCGTGAATATCTGTGGTTGCTCGCAAGACTGGACACCGGCCCATTTTGTTTCCGATACGGTGGCCGAACTGAAAAAACAGATTGGAGATCGTAAAGTGATCATGGCGTTAAGTGGTGGTGTTGATTCTACTGTGGCGGCCACGCTGATCAGCCGGGCCATCGGCGATCGCCTCTTTGGCATTTTTGTAGACAATGGCGTGCTGCGCAAAGATGAATTTCAAAATGTACTGGATACCTATGCCAAACTGGGCCTGAACGTAAAAGGAATTGATGCCAAACAACGTTTTTACAAAGAACTGGCCGGACAAACAGATCCCGAAACGAAACGCAAAACAATCGGCCGCCTGTTTATCGATGTATTCCAGGAGGAAGCCACCAAACTGGAAGATATCAGCTTCCTGGGCCAGGGTACCATTTATCCTGATGTGATCGAAAGTGTATCGGTACACGGGCCGTCAGTTACCATCAAATCCCACCACAATGTGGGCGGCCTGCCGGAAAAAATGCATCTTCAGTTGGTGGAACCCCTTCGTTTTCTTTTTAAAGATGAGGTTCGCCGTGTAGGTCGGGAGCTGGGTATCCCCGCAGAAATGATTGATCGTCACCCTTTCCCGGGACCCGGCCTGGCGATCCGCATTTTGGGAGAAATTACAGAAGAAAAGGTACGGTTGTTGCAGGAAGCAGACCACGTGTATATCAAGGGTTTAAAAGATAACAATTTGTATGCAACGGTATGGCAGGCAGGAACTATCTTACTGCCAGTGAAAAGTGTAGGTGTGATGGGAGATGAGCGAACTTACGAATACACGGTAGCACTTCGCGCGGTAACGAGTGTGGATGGAATGACGGCCGATTGGGCGCATCTCCCCTACGAATTTCTCGCGAATATTTCCAATGAGATCATCAACAATGTGCGCGGCATCAACCGCGTGGTGTATGATATCAGCAGCAAACCTCCCGCAACAATTGAATGGGAATAAAGCTGGCAGACGACCGTTCAAATCTTATGCGATGAAAAAAATCTTTAGCGTTCTTCCTGTTGTATTTTTTTGCATAGCCCTGCAGGCGCAGCAACCCACAACCGTAAAGCATCGCATTGCGCTGTTTGCCCCGCTGTACCTGGACTCTGCTTTTGACGCAACCGGCACCTATCGCTACGGGAAAAACGAATTCCCTGATTTTATAAGTCCGGGCCTTGAATTTTATGAAGGCGCACAACTGGCGCTCGACTCCATGCGCAATGATGGAAAAGAACTGGAAGTATATGTGTATGACACACGGTCTGCCACCCAAACGCTGGCACAACAATTGGTGCGGGCGGAAAGAGATTCGGTAGAACTGATCATTGCTCACTGCAGTGGTACAGAAGTGCGGCCGTTGGCCGAATTTGCATTGCGCACCAACACGCCCTTTATCAATGCCAATCTGCCGAATGATCTCGGCGTTCGCGGAAACCCTTTCTTTGTACTGGTCAATTCTACACTTCGCACCCAGTGCGAAGGCATTTATGCCTATATGCAGCGATATTATTCCGCGCATCCGGTAGTTGTATTCCGCCGTAGAGGCGCCATGGAAGATTTACTCAAAACCACATTTACCGATATTGCTAAAGAAACAAAGGGCACACCGTTAAAAATGCGGTACGTTGATTTGCCCGACAGCTTTTCTGTAAATACGCTTAAGAACTACCTCGACAGCACCCACACCACGCTTTGCATGGCTGGGAGTATGAATGAAACATTTGGCAAACGCCTGGCTTTCCAATTGGCATCACTCAACAAAACGTATCCTGTTGCCATCATGGGCATGCCCACCTGGGATGTATTTCATGAGTTTAGTAAACCAGAGTATAAAGACGTTGAGATCATGTACAGCACGCCTTTTTACAATCCCCGAACCGACTCAACCAGCGTATCGCTTGTCAATTTTTTCAATACCGTAATGTATTCGAGACCGAGCGATATGGTATTCCGTGGGTTTGAAGTGATGTGGAAATACGCCAACCTGCTATTGCAGTATGGTCATGATATTTCATCTAACCTGAGTAGCAAACAATATACGCTCTTCACCGAGTTTGATATTGAACCGGTTCTGAACCGCGATAATCTTACGCTGGACTATTTTGAAAACAAGAAATTGTATTTCATCAAATGGCAGGGCGGAGTGATCAAGTCGGTCAACTAAGCCTTCAACCTTTCCAATTGGCCTTTGTTTTGCAACCTGTAGAAATACAGGATTCAACAAACCATGGCATTAGTCGAACTTACAGATCGGGGCTTTTATTGCCCTCCGGGCGATTTTTACATCGACCCCTGGAAACCGGTGGATCGGGCAATAATTACCCATGCCCACAGCGATCATGCGCGGCCGGGCATGGCGCATTATCTCTGCCACCCCGATACGGCTCCGCTGCTTCAATTGCGGCTGGGTAGCGATATCAGCCTTGAAACGCTGGACTGGGGTAAGAAAAAGCTGGTCAATGGCGTGGAAGTATCGCTGCATCCGGCAGGACATATCATCGGCTCTTCCCAGGTACGGCTGCATCATAATGGAGATACCTGGGTAATCAGCGGCGATTATAAGTTAGAAGACGATGGGATCAGCGAACGTTTTGAGCCGGTAGCCTGCAATACATTTATTACGGAAAGTACATTTGGACTTCCCATTTACCGATGGAAGCCGCAGCAGGAACTTTTTAAAGAAATGCAATCCTGGATCAGGCAGAACCAGTCTACCGGGCATACATCGGTGCTATTGGCCTATAGCCTGGGAAAAGCGCAACGCGTAATGCGCGCCATTGAAAACCTGGCCCCGGTAATTTACCTGCACGGTGCTGTATGGAATGTTCATCAAACACTTCTTGCAGCCGGTCACCAGCTACCTGTTGCAAAACGGATTACCCCCGACACCAGTAGGGAAGAATTAAAAAATGCCATTGTAATTGCTCCGCCCGGAGCAGATGGCACGGCATGGATGAAACGATTTTCCAGCTACCGCACCGCTATTTGCAGCGGCTGGATGCAGGTTAGGGGTAATGTGCGAAGACGCAATGCAGACGCAGGCTTCGCGCTAAGCGATCATGCCGACTGGAATGGATTACTGGAAGCCGTAAAAGCAACGGGCGCCACCCGCGTGCTAACTACCCACGGTTTCCAGTCGGCCTTTAGCCGCTACCTGGGTGAACAAGGTGTCGAGGCGGCTGAAGTAAAAACAGAATTTGGAACCGAGGAGGAAGAGCAGCTGGCCGCGCTGCCTGACGAAGAAAATCCGAACCGCCTATGAAAGCTTTTGCAAAACTCATCCTGCAACTGGGCACCAGCACCAAAACTTCCGAAAAACTGGAAGCACTAGCGGACTATTTCAATACGGCGCCTGCCGATGACAAAGTGTGGGTTATTGCACTGTTCAGCGGCCGCAGGCCGCGAAGGATCGTAAAATCAACACTGCTTTCTTCCTGGTGTATCGAAGAAGCTTCACTCCCGCCGTGGCTTTTTGAAGAGTCTTACCATACCGTTGGCGACCTGGCAGAAACGATTGCTCTATTGTTACCGCCACCCACCAATGCCACACAGGAAGATCAAGGTCTTTCGTGGTATATCCGGGCACTTGCCGCACTGGAAAAAAAAGACGAAGCAGAAAAAAAAGAATTTATCCTGGCGCAATGGGCGCAGATGGACCGCGGCGAACGTTTTGTTTTTAATAAACTGCTTACCGGCAATTTCAGGATCGGTGTTTCTCAAAAAACAATTGTAAATGCGCTGGTAAAAACAACTGGTCTTGCAGATAACATCATTGCCCACCGCATCAGCGGCAATTGGGATCCGGCCACTACACCGTTTGATGAATTACTGGGCGAAGCGGCAGTATTGGCTGACGTCTCAAAACCTTATCCATTTTTTCTTGCCTATGCATTAGAACAGGAAGTGCAGGAACTGGGCGATCCTGCTCACTGGCAGGCGGAATGGAAATGGGACGGCATCCGCGGCCAGTTAATTAAACGGGACAACCAGCTGTTTACCTGGAGCCGCGGGGAGGAATTGATGACAGAAAAATTTCCCGAATACAATGTATTGCTGGAACATTTGCCGGAAGGCAGCGTACTGGACGGCGAAATTATTCCGAGTATCGATAACAAGCCGCTTCCATTTGCATTGTTGCAAACAAGGATCGGAAGAAAAAATATCAGTCGCAAACACCTGACCGAGGTGCCTGTTGCTTTTTTCGCGTATGATTTGCTGGAACATGTCGGCAACGACATCCGTGAATGGCCCCTGGCCGAACGACGTTCGATGCTTGAAAATATAGTTAGTACCGTAAACCATCCTTCGCTTTTTATTTCGCCGGTCATCGACTTTTCAAATTGGGCGCAGTTAGAAAAGATTCGCGAAGCCTCCCGGGAAATGGGTGCGGAAGGAATTATGTTAAAACGAAAAACATCAACGTATCAATCCGGCCGCCGCCGGGGCGACTGGTGGAAATGGAAAATTGATCCGTTGGTGATTGATGCGGTAATGATCTATGCACAGAAAGGGCACGGCCGCCGCAGCAATCTTTACACAGATTACACATTCGCGGTTAAGGACGGCGATAAACTGGTTAGCTTTGCAAAAGCATATTCAGGTCTTACTGATAAAGAATTTGCCCAGGTGGATGCCTTTGTAAAACGAAATTCACTGGAGAAATTTGGACCGGTGCGTACCGTAAAGCCAGAACTGGTGTTTGAGATCGCTTTTGAAGGCATTGCGGCCAGCAATCGGCATAAATCGGGTGTTGCGCTTCGGTTTCCACGGATCAGCCGCTGGCGAAAAGACAAAAAGCCGGGTGATATCAATACCCTCGATGATCTGAAAAAGATGCTGGAGATTTACGGAAAATGAATGTGAAGGAATCATTTGGCTACGATGTAATAATAAAATGGCTTGCTGCGCAGGAGCGGGCGCCCTTTCTTTTCCAGGAAGAAACCTGGGACTATATGTTTGCAGCAGAAAGCGGCCTGGTAAACGCACCCACCGGGATGGGTAAAACCTTTTCCGTTTTCCTCGGTGCATTGATCCGGTTTATCAACGCCCATCCTTCCAACTACCAACAGCAGCAAAAAAATGGATTGCAGTTGCTATGGGTAACTCCCCTTCGGGCACTTGCCAAGGATATCGGCCGCGCCATGCAGGAGGTGATCAACGGACTTGGTATGCAGTGGCAAATCGGCATTCGCAACGGAGATACTGATGCCAATGAACGAGCCCGGCAGAAACGGCAAATGCCGGAAGTATTAATTATTACACCTGAAAGTTTGCACCTGTTGCTGGCGCAAAAAGGATATCCCAATGTATTTACAAAGCTGGAAACAATTGCAGTAGATGAATGGCATGAACTGCTGGGCAGTAAACGTGGCGTGCAGGTTGAACTGGCGATCAACCGCATTGTTCACTGTAGGAAGGAACAAACAGGCAAAATGCCGATGATCTGGGGCATATCGGCAACGATAGGCAACCTGGAGGAGGCAAAAGAAGTGCTGCTGGCTTCCATTGGAAAAACGGGTGTGATCGTTAGAGCCCGCATGAAAAAAAAGATTGAAGTTGAATCCATCCTGCCGGATGAAATTGAAAAATATCCCTGGGCCGGTCACCTTGGAATAAAGCTGGTGAAAAAAGTTTTACCAATACTTGAGGCCAATCGAACTACACTTATCTTTATCAATACCCGTGGCATGAGCGAACTCTGGTATCAGGCATTGCTGACCGCTGCGCCTGAGCTGGCTGGCGCCATTGCCCTGCACCACGGGTCTGTAGACATGGAGCTGAGAACATGGGTGGAAGAAAACCTGCACACGGGTAAACTGAAAGCAGTTGTATGTACGGCATCACTTGATCTGGGTGTGGATTTCAGACCAGTTGAAACGGTCATCCAGGTCGGTTCTCCCAAGGGCGTAGCGCGTTTTCTGCAGCGTGCCGGCAGAAGCGGGCATAGTCATGATGCGATCAGCAAAATCTATTTTCTCCCCACGCATTCACTTGAACTGGTAGAAGCAGCGGCTCTAAAAACGGCAATAGCTGAAGATTTGATCGAAAGCCGGGAGCCGCGATTGTTATGTTTTGATGTTTTGATACAATATTGTTGTACGCTCGCCATTTCTGAAGGATTTACAGCAGAGGAATTGTTTAATGAAGTAAAACAAACCTATTGTTTCCGGGAAATGACGCGCGATGAATTTCAATCGGTACTGTATTACCTCGTGGAAGGTGGCACGGCACTGCAGCAATATGATGAATACAGGAAGATGGAACTTATCGACGGACGTTACCGGATCACCAGCCGTAAAATTGCCATGCGTCACCGGTTGCATATCGGCACCATTGTAAGTGATGCCATGCTAAAGGTTCGCTTTCTTACAGGCGGATTTGTAGGTGTTATCGAGGAATATTTTATCTCCCGGCTGGAGCCGGGCGATGTTTTTACCCTTGCTGGCCGCAACCTGGAACTGGTGATGATAAAAGACATGACCGTGCTGGTACGAAAAAGCAATGCAAAAAAATCATTGGTACCCAGTTGGGAAGGTGGTCGCATGCCGCTAAGCGCCAACCTGGGGCGCAAGCTGCGGGAAACCTTTGCCAAAGCGTTTGATAAGCCCGGTAGCAAACGGGCAGATACCCGTGCTATTGAACTAAAAGTATTGCAACCGCTGTTTAACCTGCAGGAAGAACTTTCACACGTGCCTGCAGCAAATGAATTGCTGGTAGAACAAATTGAAACCAGGGATGGATTTCATCTGTTTGTTTATCCATTTGAAGGACGCCTGGTGCACGAGGCGATGGCTGCCATTCTCGCCTACCGGATCAGCCGGATCCATCCCATCACTTTTTCATTTGCGATGAACGACTACGGCTTCGAATTACTAAGTGATCAGCCGATCCCGGTAGATGATACGAATATCTATGATCTATTTTCGCCCGAAGGGCTTTTTGAAGACATTCAGCGAAGCGTAAATGCCACCGAAATGGCGAAACGGAAATTCAGGGATATCGCGGTAATTGGTGGACTTATTTTCCAGGGCTATCCCGGTGAACAAAAGAAAGCGCGGCACCTGCAATCTTCTGCATCATTGTTGTTCAAGGTTTTTAGTGAATATGAACCGAACAACCTGCTGCTCCGCCAGGCGTACCAGGAAGTGTTTGATCAGCAAATGGAAGAAGTGAGGCTGCGGGATATGCTGCACCGCATTAGTAATTCCAATATACGGGTTACGTTTCCTGAAAAACTTACCCCGTTCTGCTTCCCGATAAAGGTAGATAGTATGCGCGAAGATCTTTCCTCGGAAAAGCTTGAAGACCGCGTGCGACGCATGCAGCAACAACTCAACTCCGACTAATTCATAACTGGTGTTTATTCTCACA
The DNA here is from genome assembly GCA_048498035.1 of Bacteroidota bacterium. Lineage (GTDB taxonomy): Bacteria > Bacteroidota > Bacteroidia > Chitinophagales > Chitinophagaceae > CADEDV01. Next base: position 34,125 of record JBEHYT010000034.1, read on the forward strand.
TTAACACATTAATCCCATTTCCACATTTGCATTCCCATTTTCACATTAGCACATATTCGAACTAATAGTGAATAGATAAAAATTAAAAATGGGAGACGGATGCAAGGAATTTCATTATCCCTATGTCTATTTCGAATTTCCACGTTTGTATTCCCATTTCCACATTAGCACATATTCGAACTAATAGTGAATAGATAAAAATTAAAAATGGGAGACGGATGCAAGGAATTTCATTATCCCTATGTCTATTTCGAATTTCCACGTTTGTATTCCCATTTCCACATTAGCACATTTCCACATTTGTATTCTCTTCCATTATCGAATCGCCGAATTAACGAATTAGCGAATTATCTTTGCCTCCTGGTACAGCATATCCTTCATCAACAGCACTTATGGCTCCTGCCCTCCCGCTGCATTTTTTGGGAAGAACAGCAGGCGCTCATCCTCAGTGATCTTCACCTGGGAAAAACCGGTCATTTCCGGAAGTATGGCATCGCGGTGCCGCAAACCTTATACAAGGAAGATCTTCAGCGGCTTTTTACCACCATTACAGACACCCGCGCGCGGCGTTTAATCATCGTGGGCGATCTTTTCCATAGTGAATCCAATCTTGAACTCGATTTATTCCGCCGCTGGCGGGATGATTTGCCAACCCTGGCAATTGATCTTATCAAAGGAAATCACGATATCCTGCGAGCAGGTTGGTACCACGAAAGTGGGATCACTGTTCATGATGAATTATTGAAGATCGACCCGTTCCTGTTTCGTCATGATCCGGCGGCTAATGCAGATGCCGATAGCTTTTGTTTTTCCGGCCATATCCATCCGGGCGTGCGCATCCAGGGACCGGCGCGCCAGGCTTTGCATTTTCCCTGTTTTTATTTTGGCGCTCAACGAGGAATTCTGCCGGCCTATAGCAGGTTTACCGGCACACAACGGGTGCGCCCGGAAACCGGCGACGCTATTTTCGCCATCGTAGAAAATACAGTGCTGAAAATTAGTTAATGCTTTTTGCGAAGTTGGCTGTAATCCAGGTAATAGATAAACCGGACCGACAACTCATTACCATGCTGCAGTGAAAATGTTTTACCAAAATTGCCCAGATACCGGCGGTAATCCATTCCGTTTACATACTGCTCATCTCCCAGCCAGTTTTTGTAACCTATGATCAACCGGCTTCCCAGGCGAAAATCCCAGGTGAAAAATGCATCTGCATTAAATACGTTCACATTTTCATCCTGGCCCGGTATAAAAGTACGCGCAATAGCATTGCCTTTATTATCAAGGTTTGCAAAACTGTTATAGATCACATTGCTCCAATAGTGGCGCACGCGAAGTGTAAGATTGGTGCGCGAGTTGAAATTATAAATACCCGAAAGCACGGATGTAACATCATCAAAATTGACAAACCCGACAATAGGTTCACCATTGGTTTCACGCCCGGCATTAACGATGTAATTCGTCTCCCGTTCATTCCGGTTACTGATCTCAAGGGTGAATTTATCACTAAAGCGATAACGTGCTCCCAGCTCAACAACGTGATAGCTCTTGTCCCGTACCTTAAAAAAATCCCCGATCAACAGGTCATAATTTACAAAAAGGCGTTTCCGGCTATCTGTGCTTCCCGTGAGACCGGCATAGCCATAGGCAGGTCGACGGGCATATTTTGTAAATGGCGAACCAATTACAAAGTAATCATGCTGATCCGGGTAATAGCCAGCATAGAGCGACACATCCCAGAAATTACGAAACAGCCAGAATGCATCCGCTTCTGCAAAAAAATCACTGAATACATGTGGCTTATAAAGCTGGCGATAGTTAGCCGAAATAGAATAGTTATAGTTGAGGAATGGACCCACCGGAGTAAACTGGTGATAACTGACCGACGCATTATAACTAACCTCGTTGTTGGTCTGAAGATAACCCAGGTCCCGCGGATCATATTTATCTGATTTGATCAGGGCTTGCGCAGTGTATTGAACGCGACCGCTCACTTTTCCTGCCTGGAGTGTAGTGTTGTAGCCATCATACGCATTAACGGGAGAAAATATTTTGCTATACCTGCCGGTTCCCCGGACCACATAGCGATTCTTCTTATTAAAAAGACTAAAATCAAGTGCGGATACGTTGGCATCATCTGCCTCGCCATTGCGAAGCACACTGGTATTGGTGAAAGTGATATATGATCTGCCACGCAAGGCCTGGTCGAGCACAAGAATATTATAGTTGGTCAATGGCTCGGTTTCGTAACGCGTTTCTTCTCCCGTTGTTTTATCCCGAACTATTGCATGCATCGGGGCGGTAATGGCATTAAAAAAACCAATTCCCAGTTTCTTCTTGGTGCGACCTGAGAATTTTATCGCATTATATAACTGGGTAACTGAAGGATTTTTTACCAGTTGGAGGTTATTGTCCGCATCTACCATATTCTGTATGGCATAATATCGTGAAGGCGTTGCGCCTACACGGCGCGAATAAAACAGGCCGGCTTTATTAAAAAGCTCCGTCCCTTCAGTAAAAAACGGGCGATTTTCCTGGAACCGAACCTCATAAGGTGTAAGGTTGTTGACCACGTTATCTGAAACCACCTGTCCAAAATCCGGGATCAGTGTCGCGTCAAGCGTAAAACTTTCGTTGATGCCATATTTTACATCTACACCGCCATTGCGCAACCATTCATTCAGGTATCCATTTTTTTGCGGAGTACTTCTAAAACCAGTAGAGATGTAAGGAGAAAAACTGAGCCGTAACGGAGGCTCTATGTGTTGAAGATGTTGTAAGGTGCCAAACTGGTTTACAAAACCATTTATATTCGGGTTGACCGGGTTCCAAAACGCCGTTTCATTGTTGCGTCTCATAAATCGTAACACCTGGACGCCCCAATCCTGTATATCTTTATCTGCAAACCGAAGCGCCGAATAGGGAATGCGCATTTCTACCGTCCACCCGTCCTGGTGAATGGATGTTTTGCTTTCCCAAACGGCATCCCAGGTCTTATCGCCGTACTCGCCATAATCTCCCGACAGGTTAGGGCCTAGCCGCGCATCACTTTGTACATTGGCTGTTGTAACAAGAAACTGGAATCCATTCTGATGATCGTTGTAGGTATCAAAGAAAACGGAGAAATAATCTACGTCTGCCCGTTGTTCAGCATCTCTTGCAGTTAATTGACGGCGAATAGATGCAGGATCGTCATAAAGACGGGCGGCGATATACACTGAGGTATTGTCGTACCCCATCCAAACCTCGGTCTTCCGCGAGGATGGCTGGCCCCAGGTGGGAAAATTTTGTATGAAGTTGGTCATGACAGGCACAGACGCCCAGGCCTCGTCGTTAATATTCCCATCAATTACAGGAGTTTCACTTAGGCGGACGGCTTCTATCGTTCGAACTTGTAAAAATGCAGGGGTGCCTACAAGTAATAATAACAGAACAAAAATATTCCTTCTCAGCAGCATGGCAGATTTTGGTGACCGCAAATATAATAGACAGTCGCTATGCCTGAAAGGCTGCAAGTCAAATAACAAGGCCAACTAAGGGTAAATACGTAGTAGCTTAATTCATGCGCTTTTTAAGCGAGGTAACCTGCTCCTGCAAATCATTTACTACGTTGGCCAGGTGGCCCATATCCCACCGGTGTTGCGCACCGGCTTTTGAGATCACCACCTGTGCCTGCCACATTTCCAATACGTCTTCTGTACTTACCGTGTAGGGATGATAAACGGGATTATCACTGATCAGTGTGAGTTTGCTGCGGGAGCGGCCGTCACGTTGTATTCGTTTGTAAACGATGCCTTCGTTGCGGGAAACAACAATACAGGGAGTGTCATTTTTTAAATCTTCAAAACGGTCCACTTTTTCGCCTACAATTACCGAACCACTCGGGGTGGGCAACATGGAGTCTCCTACAATTTCAAAAGCACGGTAATTACCACCGGACAACATCGGCAATGTAAAGGTGTTCAGTTCATCAATAAACTCCGGGTCTGCATATCCCGCCAGGTAACCAGCTGCGGCTTTTACAGGCACAAATGGAATGTCAGGCCTGCCGGTAGCCAGCTTAATGGCGCGGCGCTTTGCGATATAATTTCCTTTGGTTTCGCTTAAATCCTTCCGCAGAATTTCATCCAGCGTTAGTTTGAAAATATCACATACAATTTCCAGGACATCAATCCGGGGTTCTGCGCGTTCTTCCTCATACGCGCCCAATAGTGACCTTTTTATACCCAATTTTTGAGCAAATTCTTCCTGCGTCCACCCGCGAAGTTTGCGCAGGTACTTCAAATTCTGGTTGGAAATTGCCATACTCAAACTAATTTAATTAGCTGCAAATTACTAATTATATTAGAATTTCCAAATTTTTTGCATTTTACTTCGATGGCCAGGCAATTCTACCCTGCCAAATCCTGTTGCAGATGCATGCACTATTTCACGTTTAGTTTTTTTGATTTCCTCGTATTAAGCCTTAATCTCTCTTATTTTTGTAGCATGCCAAAAGCAAAAAAAGTTTCAAAAAAGAAGAAGGCGGTTGCTCCTTCTACCAAACCGGTGATCCTTATCACCAACGATGATGGTGTAACGGCGCCTGGTATCATGAACCTGGTGGAAGCAGTAAGAGATCTTGGAAAAATTATCGTGGTAGCGCCCGACAAACCGCAGTCCGGAATGGGACATGCCATTACGATTGGGCAGCCGCTTCGTCTGCACAAACAAACCATTTTTGAAGGGGTGGAAGCATGGTCATGCACCGGTACACCCGTAGATTGCGTAAAACTGGCAGTGGATAAAGTGCTCCATCGCAAGCCGGATCTTTGCCTGAGTGGTATTAACCATGGCGCCAATCATAGCATCAACGTGATTTATTCCGGTACCATGTCGGCTGCCGTAGAAGCCGCTATCGAAAGCATACCATCAGCTGGTTTTTCCCTGCTCGATTATAATATTGAAGCTGATTTTTCCGGCGCCCGCAAATATGCACGTGCCGTGGTTGAGAAAATGCTTGCGACCAAACTCGACAAGCACACTGTTCTGAATGTAAATATTCCTTCGCTTCCCGCCGACCTCTTAAAAGGCATTCGGATTTGTCGGCAGGCTTATGCCAAATACGAAGAAGATTTCATTGAACGCACAGATCCCCACGGAAGACGCTATTATTGGCTTACCGGCGAATTTGTCAATTTCGACAAAGGCAAAGACACCGATGTGTGGGCGTTGGATAATAACTATGTTAGCGTTGTTCCCGTACAATTTGACCTGACTAACTATACGCTTAAGGCGCAACTCGAAAAACAGTGGACATCATGATCCTGACAAAAGACAATTTTAAACTCGGACTTATCCTGGGATTAATAGGCCCGGTGGTAGGATTGATTGTTATTTACTTTATCAATTTTAGCAGTTTCAGTTTCCGGGAGTTCCTGGATTATGTGTTGCAAAGCAATCGAACAATCACCGCCATTGGTGCACTCTCATTGCTGGCTAACGCAGTGATCTTCGCGATCTACGTCAATTTTGACAAATACAAAACCTATAAAGGCATCTTCCTCGCCACGGCTGTTTATGGCGTTGCCGTACTGCTGTTGAAGATGTTCAACTAAGCATTTTTCATGAAGTACTACATCATCGCCGGCGAGGCATCGGGAGATCTGCATGGCAGCAACCTGATCCGGGAACTGCATCAGGCCGATGCCCGGGCTGACATCCGTTGCTGGGGTGGTGATAAAATGCAGGCAGCGGGTGCTACACTGGTAAAACATTACCGGGAGCTGGCGTTCATGGGATTTACGGAAGTACTGATGAACCTGCGCACCATTTTCCGTAACCTGCGCTTTTGCAAACAGGATATCCTACAGTTTCAACCCGACGTATTGATCCTTGTTGATTATCCGGGATTCAACCTGCGCATTGCAAAATGGGCGCATGAACAGGGATTGAAAGTGGTTTATTATATCTCCCCGCAGGTATGGGCCTGGAAGGAAAACCGCGTGAAGATGATGAAAAAATGTATCGACCGCATGCTGGTTATTCTTCCCTTTGAAAAAGACTACTTCAGGAACAAATGGAACTGGGAGGTTGAATATGTGGGCCACCCGCTGGTGGAAGTGATAGAACAAAAGAAATCGGCCGGCGGAGAACCGGTGGTGGCAGATGCCAGTCCCTGCATCGCATTGCTGCCCGGAAGCCGTAAACAGGAAATTCTAAAAAAACTACCGGTAATGCTCGCTGTTAGTCGGCGCTTCCCGCATCACCAGTTTGTAGTGGCAAAGGCGCCGGGAGTGGATGAAACTTTTTATGATGATTTGCTGAAAGATTATCCCAACGTGTCCTGGGTGGCCAATCGCACGTATGATCTTTTATTACAATCGCGTGCAGCGCTGGTTACTTCCGGCACGGCAACGCTTGAAACCGCCTTGTTCCAGGTGCCGGAGGTGGTGTGTTATAAAGGCTCCGCAATTTCTTACCAGATTGCAAAACGCGTCATCAAGGTCAAATTTATTTCACTGGTCAACCTGATCATGGACCGGCTGGTAGTAACCGAGTTGATACAAAATGAACTGACTGAAAAAAACCTGGAACGCGAATTAACGCTGCTGCTCAGCAATACAGAAAAACAGCAACAGCTTCAACAGGATTACCAACAGTTGTGGAACGTGCTAAGCCAGGGAGGACATGCGTCTGCCAAAGCGGCTGCCGCAATTCTACGATTCTTATCGGAGTAGTTTAATGGCAAGAATAATAAGACAAAGAATAAATACCAGGATCGATATCCTGTTGATGGAATGCATATAACCCACCCATTTGTCTTTGGGACGATCAGGATCTTTCTTTTTTAAAAACAGGTATTCACCTAATTGTCGGAACACACCCATAACCTCAGTTTTAGACCGTTAAAATTACGTTCTTCAGCGCGAATTGTTTGCTTTTGTAAAGGCACTGATCCTGCGCAACAAAAGAATTTGCCGAAATTGTAGAAACGGTTATTTTTGCGTCCCCTCAAGGGGGTTTAGCTCAGTTGGTAGAGCGTTTGCATGGCATGCAAAAGGTCACCGGTTCGACTCCGGTAACCTCCACATCATCCCTCGCTCCTAACCCTGGACTTAAGTCCGGGGTTAGGAGCTTTCCCTTCAACAGCTTTCGACCTTGACTCCCAACACGAGACCTTCGTCCGCAATTGGAGAACGAT
>JBEHYT010000035.1:0-37149 GCA_048498035.1 Bacteroidota bacterium
TAAATTTCCACATCAGCACATTTCCACACTATCACATTTGGATTTAGGGGAGAGAGGGATTACAATGTGATCCCTCACGCCTGCGGCGGGCGGGCTTAAAGCAAAAAACTGCCCATTCGCTGCGCGCCCGGCGTTTTTATTTCCGTCTGCTTTACAAAGCAAGCTTTGCACGCAGTCGCAAATAAAAACGCCAGCCTTCGGCTGGCAATTTTGTTGCTTTAGCGGAGAGAGAGGGATTCGAACCCCCGGACCTGTTACAGTCAACGGTTTTCAAGACCGCCGCAATCGACCACTCTGCCATCTCTCCGGCGCAAATGTACGCGCGGGAAATGAAATCACAAAAAGTTAATAGAGAATAATTAATAGGTAAAAATGGATAATTACCAATTGATAATGAATAACGTTTGGTGGCACGAAATCCCTTTTTTCCCCAGCTCCCGCAGCATCATCACATCACCCCATTATTTGCTCTACCAGCACCTCATTTCCAGACCCGTCGTAGTAAATACAGGTCATGTTGACGGTAGAAACGTGCCATTTTTCGATTCCTGTTTCCGCACACATCCGGATAAACTCCAGGTAGTTTGTTTTCCCCTCCTGGTGCGCCCGCAATTCTGCTTTAAAACGGGGGATATCTGGTGTGTCGGCCACCATCAATAGTTCGTACTTCGGTGGGATCGATACCGTATGGTTAGCGCCATGATAGTTTATTCTGCCATCTTCCACATAGGTTTCATAATGCGTAACGCCCATCGCTTTAATTTCATTGATATAGGCCGGGAAATCGGCGCCGGATCTTACCTTACTGTGGGCTTCCTGGATTTGTGCTGCTGTAAACATTTTGTTTGTTTTTGTGAATGAATCGCGGGCTGTAATCGGAACATACCCGCCGGAACACGCACAAAATTGCATCGAACTAACAGCCTGGAATTGTAAAAAACCGTTTTTTACTTGAGCAGGAAATCTTCGGGCGTTTGGCCGGTAAACTGGCGGAAACTCTTGATAAAATGTGCCTGGTCAAAAAAATCATATTCGTAGGAGAGGGCCGTCATGGATTCCGCATCCGCCAGGTGGTCGAGGACCGACTGCATCCGGATGATAAACGAAAATTTCTTGGGTGTGGTTCCCACCAAATGGCGAAACCGTTTTTCCAGCGGACTTGCGCTGGTATGAAGTTGAAGCTGCAGCTCACTGATCCGAATCATTCCCTTGCTATCCCGAATGAGTTGTACCGCTTTTTCTACCATTGGATCTGAATCCCGGAGCAGCAGTTGTTGTACTAAAAACCGGTCAACTACCTCCACGCGCTTCCAGTCGGTAATAGCTGCAGCCAGTTTTTCCTGCACCTCGCTAATACTGCTGGCGGGAAAGAGATCATCCAACGGCTGGCTCCTGTTGTACAACTCGTGTACCGGCATCCTGCTAAACCGGGCAAAACCCGTTTCTGTAAAATAGACCAGTACCGTTCCGGTGCCGGGCATTGTTCGAAAGGTAGTTGCGCCGCTCGTAATACCCGTTATACCGGTGCTGTTCAGCGGAGCTGCAACGCCGTTATTGATCCGGGAAATGGAGCCGCTAAACTGGAAACCCATTACCAGTCCGGGGTTGGGCAACACCGGGTATTCTTCTCCCGCAGCGGTGTCAGACACCGCCAGCCAGGCTACGCACGCGCGAAGCGACGAAGAAGGAGCGAATTTTTTAAAGCCCACAGAGCAAATGAATAGTTAACGATGAAAAATTAAGAATAAAGGATAAGATCGGGATGGATTTTTAATTTTCACATCAGCATGTTACCACATCACTAGTGTCCCCGGGAAATGAGAATCCAAATCGGTCTTAATCAGTAATATCTGCTACATTTTCCCCGGACACCACCTGTTTCCTACACACGCCGGGTAATCTTACTTCACTATTTATTTTATATTAATTAATATAAATTTATTGTTTTTCGATAAATATTTGTAGTTTTGCGTTGTCATCAAAAATGATCTACATGGAATTCAGAATTACAACCCGCCAGGTTTTACAGCTAATGCTCATCCTGTCGTGGATACTCTTTATCGGCCTTTGCATTGAAGCAGGCCTGTATATGACCCACGCCATCATGACGCTTGCCAGTCCCGGCACCGTAAAACAGCTTTGGCAGGAGGCCGACCTCAGCGCCCTTTTCAACGCCAATCAAAGCCACTATTTTGTACTGCGCACCGTTCAATCCATCATTGCCGTATTGGAAGCGTTACTTTTTTACCAGGTCGTGCGACTTCTACAGCGCAAAGATCTCCGGTTTGCACAACCGTTTAATATGCCGGTAAGACGCTGCATTAACATACTCACTTATATCGCCTTCCTCATCGGGCTATTTTCCTCCGGGGGCGTACGCTTTGTTGAATGGCTACGGAACAAAGGCATTTCCATGCCAGACTCACATGATCTCAAACTGGGTGGGGGCGATGTGTGGTTATTGATGGCCGTCATCCTATTTGTCATCAGCCAGGTGTTTAAAAGAGGAATCGAAATTCAAACCGAAAACGAATTAACCGTTTAACAATGCCAATAATTGTCAACCTCGATGTTATGATGGCGAAACGGAAAATGTCGTTAAACGAACTTTCCGAGCGCGTGGGGCTAACATTGTCCAACCTGTCGATACTCAAAACCGGCAAAGCCAAGGCCATCCGGTTTAATACACTGGAAGCCATCTGTAAAGTGCTGGACTGCCAGCCGGCAGATATTCTCGAATACCGCGCGGGTGGAGAATCATCTTTTCCCATTTCAGAAACACCTGGTCTGTTACCAGAACCGTAAAAGCGCCGGGATAACAGGAGCCCTGTATCTTTGCCATTCAACCTGGTTAATATGAACATTATTCTCACCGGCGCCACCGGGATGGTGGGAGAAGGCGTGCTGCTGGTATGCCTTGAGCATCCCGCAGTGAAAGCGGTAACAGTGCTGGTACGCCGAAGTACCGGGCGCAGCCACCCCAAACTGAAAGAACTGGTTCTTCCCAACTTCATGGATATTGAAAACCTGGCCGGTCAACTCTCGGGCTTTGATGCCTGCTTCTTCTGTGCTGGTGTGAGCTCCATCGGGATGAACGAAGAAACATTCTCAAAAAATACATATGACACAACGTTGCAGGTAGCAACAACACTTGCCCGGTTAAATCCAACGATGGTGTTTACTTATGTGTCTGGCCGCGGTACCGACAGCTCCGAGAAAGGCCGTGTAATGTGGGCCCGTGTAAAGGGCCGCACGGAAAATGCGCTATTGAAACTGCCATTCAGGGCTGTTTATAATTTTCGGCCCGCCATGATGAAGGCCATGCCGGGGCAGCAACACCTGCTGAAAACCTATAAAGCGCTGGCATGGTTGTATCCCATTATTAAACTGCTGGTTCCCGGATGGGCATGCACATTGCGGGAAGTAGGGCAGGCCATGATCAACGTTGTACAATACGGATATGAAAAACCAACCATTGAAGTAAAGGATATTAAGGCGCTTGCCAAACTTTCCTGAACCCCGCTTGTTATTTGCTGAAGCGGTTTAATTCATCAACCAAAAAAAGGAACTATGATTGCAACAAAAGGCTATGCTGCGCAAACCAAGGATACCAAGCTCGCCCCGTGGAATTTTGAACGGCGCGAAGTAGGTCCGCACGATGTTCAGTTTGATATTTTGTATTGTGGCGTATGCCACTCAGATCTGCACCAGATCCGCGACGAATGGGGAAACGGGATATTTCCAATGGTTCCCGGCCATGAGATCGTAGGTAAGGTAGTGGCTGTAGGAAGCCACGTTAAGAAATTTAAAGTGGGCGACCTGGCCGGAACGGGTTGCCTGGTAGATTCCTGCCGTACCTGTGATAATTGCAAAAAAGGACTGGAGCAATACTGTCTCAATGGGAATTCCCAGACTTATAACGGGCTTGAGCAGGATAAAAAAACGCCTACTTATGGCGGGTATTCAAAAACAATTGTGGTTCATGAAGACTTTGTACTTCATATCTCCGATAAGCTGAACCTGGCAGCCACTGCGCCATTGCTTTGCGCCGGCATTACCACGTATTCCCCGCTGCGTCACTGGAAAGTGGGCAAGGGTCAAAAAGTGGCGATCCTCGGATTGGGCGGACTGGGCCACATGGGAGTAAAATTTGCGGTAGCCTTTGGCGCCGAAGTTACTGTGCTCAGTACATCTCCTTCAAAAGAGGCCGATGCAAAAAAACTGGGTGCGCATAAATTTGTCGTTACTTCCGATCCTGCCCAGCTAAAGGCAGTTCGTGGTTATTTCGACTTTATCCTGGATACAGTTTCTGCAGATCATGACTACAACCTGTATCTCCGCCTGCTGGCAACAGATGGCGCGATGGTATGCGTGGGTGCGCCACCCAGTCCGAGCGCGGTAGCGGCATTTTCACTGATTGGCGGACGGAAAACGCTGGCCGGCTCTGGTATTGGCGGACTTCCGGAAACTCAGGAAATGCTTGATTTTTGCGCAGCAAACAATATTGTGTCGGATATTGAAATGATCGATATCAAAGATATCGACAGTGCATACGAACGCATGATAAAAGGCGATGTTCGCTATCGTTTTGTAATTGACATGGCAACGCTGTAAGAATATTGCTGATGTTAGTTGATAAAAAGGAGAAGTGGCCGGCAAAACCGGTCACTTCGCTTTTGCTCCCTACCTTTGCCCAAATTTTTTACGTTGAAGCACCTGCGTGCGTTAAATAAATATTTCTGGAAATACCGCGTTCGGCTGGGCGGGGGGATCCTCTTTGTGTTTCTCTCCAACTATTTTAACGTGCTATCACCGCAGGTAACTGGTTTTATCATTGATTTTGTGCAACGCACCCTGAACCTGCCCGGTTATGTGGCGCCGCGCCAGCAACCGCATTATGATCCGCTGGTAACACGCGTTATGCATGGCCTGGAGCATTGGGGTACTGATCGTTCCGCCTGGATTACTGTAGTAGCGATTTGTGGGTTAATAATCCTGCTACTGGCAGCGCTCCGCAGCTTCTTTATGTTCCTGATGCGGCAAACACTGATCGTGATGAGTCGCTATATCGAATTTGAACAAAAGGCAGAAATTTATAATCACTACCAGCAACTGGATGCCAGCTTTTACAAAGTACACAGCACCGGAGACCTGATGAACCGTATTACGGAAGATGTAAGCCGCGTACGAATGTTTACGGGCCCGGCCATTATGTATGTTTGTAACCTCCTTGCCGTTATCTCTCTTTCTATTTTCTTCATGGTGCGGCGGGATGCGGAACTTACTTTATATGTGTTGCTGCCGCTTCCCATTCTTGCAGTGACCATCTATTTTGTTAACAACACCATCAACCGGAAAAGTGAGCGTATCCAGGAGTCGCTTTCTGATCTCACTACCAATGCACAGGAATCCTATTCAGGCATCCGGGTTATTAAGTCGTTCGTCCAGGAAAAGGCGATGCTGGGCTTTTTTGCCAAAAACAGCGAAACCTACCGCCGCAATGCAGTGAGCCTGGCCAAGGTGGAAGCCATCTATTTTCCTTCCATCACACTGATGATCGGTATCAGCACCCTGCTTACGATCATGATCGGCGGACTGCATCATATTAAAAATCCTGAACAGACGAGCCTTTCCATGGTGGTTGAATTTGTGATGTATGTGAATATGCTCACCTTCCCCGTAAGCGCCATTGGTCTTACGGCCAGTATGATACAGCGTGCCGCTGCTTCGCAAAAACGGATCAATGAATTCCTGGACCAGCAGCCGGCAGTTCATAATTCACCGCAGGCGGTGAAGCCGGATATACGCGGACATATCGTTTTTGAGAATGCCGGGTTTACCTATCAAAATACCGGTATCCAGGCTTTGAAAAACTTCTCGCTGGAAATAAAGCCCGGGCAGAAAGTGGCCATTGTTGGACGAACGGGTAGTGGAAAAACTACGGTTGCGCAACTGTTGCTTCGGATGTTTGATCTTGACCAGGGACGTTTGTTGATAGACGGGAAGGACATCCGGCAACTGGAGCTGAAGTCGCTGCGTGAGCAGGTGAGCTACGTACCTCAGGATGTTTTTTTGTTCAGCGATACTGTTCGCAACAATATTGCATTTGGACTTGACCGTGTAGATGAAGCGGCTGTTGAAAAAGCAGCGCGCCAGGCAAGTATTCACCGGGAGATACTGGCTTTCCCGGAGCAGTATGACACAATGATCGGCGAACGCGGCGTTACGCTGAGCGGAGGGCAGAAGCAGCGTATCTCGATTGCGCGCGCACTGATCAAGGAACCCAACCTGGTATTGTTTGATGACTGCCTCAGTGCAGTGGATGCTAAAACAGAGCAGGAAATTATCGGCAACCTGGATGAATACCTGCGTAATCGCACGGCGATTGTCATCACCCATCGTATTTTTTCCCTGCTGCAGTTCGACAAAATTATTGTGCTGGATGAGGGCCGGATCGTGGAAGAAGGCACACACTTCCAACTGTTAGCACAAAACGGGTATTATGCCGCGATGTATGCCCGGCAGCAGGAAGAAGACCGTTGATGCCGTAAAAACCCGCACCCCAATTTGGCTGTTTCAAAAACATCTCTATATTTGTGACTTCCAAAACCTAATGTAATTACATAAACTGTAAAACTTTACAACTGTGGCGTACGAGAATAATGACAAGAAAATGGAAAGCATTTATAGCAAGAGAATACGTGCCGGCAAACGCAGAACGTATTTTTTTGATGTAAGAGCAACCCGTGGCAACGACTATTACCTGACAATCACGGAAAGCCGTAAGCGCTTTGATGATAATGGGTATGATCGCCATAAAGTATTCCTGTACAAGGAGGACTTCAATAAGTTTATCAAGGCGTTAAATGAGGCGGTTGATTATGTAAAAACTGAGTTGATGCCTGATTTTGATTTCGACGCATTCAATCACGATGAGGTGGAAGGCGCTGAAATGGAAGGCGGCGTAACAGCTGAAAATGAATCCAGCGAAATCACAACGGCTCCTGCTGCAGTAGTAGCATCAGCAGAGGATACAGCACCGGTTGAAAATACCTCCGCCAGCGAAGAAGTTGACAAATGGTAATTGACCATTAAAATAATAAAAGGCTGTCCACTGTGACAGCCTTTCTTTTATCTACCTTTTTTTAAAGATTTCAGAATCCTTTTTTATTGGTGGCTGACTCCAGCGGTGGAAGTTTAAAATCATCCAGCGCGCTTTTTTCAGCTATCTTTTTCTCGATTGCTTCAATGGAACGTGGCGCAAAGCGTGTGAGTAATTCATAGCCTTTTTGTGTAATCAATGCATCGTCTTCAATCCGCACGGCAATTCCCCACCATTTAGGATCACACTTGCTTCCGCTGGGAATATAAATGCCAGGCTCAATGGTGATCACCATATTTTTCTGTATCGTTGAATAATTTCCACGATCATGCACATCCAGGCCAATATGATGTCCAAGTCCGTGTGGATAATAAGCATTGGCTTCTTCCTCGGTAGCCGCAATTCCCAGTTTTACCAATCCGGAAGTAATAACCTTGCGGGCCGCTTTCTCAATATCTCTCCATGGGCAACCATCTTTCAGCAGCGCAAAGGCTGCCTCCTGCGCGTCGTACACCAGTTGATAGATCTGTTTTTGCGTTTCCGAGAATTTGCCATTGGCCGGAATGGTACGTGTCAGGTCGGCAGTATAACCGTGGTATTCTGCGCCCACATCCATCAGGATCATATTGTCGCCCACCCTTGTTTTGGTATTTGTTTCATAATGAAGCGTACAACCATTTTCTCCTGAACCGATGATAGAGCCATAGCCAACACCTTCAGCGCCGTATTTTTTGTGCACGTATTCATGCAGGCCCTGTATCTCCAGTTCCGACATATCAGGCCTCACGGCCTTCATCACCTCATTTTGTCCCTGGCAGGAGATCTCCGTTGCCTTCCGTAGCAACGCTATTTCCTCGTCCGTTTTAATACCCCGCAGTCCGTTCAGGATTTTGACAAAACTGGGATAGTCTGCCTGGATGCCGCTGCTGTCCATTTTCGTTTTCAACTGCTCCATCAGGTCAGATTGTTCGGCGGTATTACGGATGCTGTTGGCACCATTGAGCGGCACGTTGGAGAGAATGGCCTTTTTGCAACCGGCCAAAAAACCTGCAGGATAGCCGGCAAAATCTTCGCCGTTATATGCCTTGCTGATGCCTAATTGTTCCTGAACACCTTCAATGCCCAGCCGTTTCCCGGTCCACTGTTCTGCGCCGGGGTTACGTTTTTGAACAAAAAACAACTCATTAAAAGAGTTGCCGGAGGCATCGTGCTGCTCTTCTTTAAAAATGAAAAGCAGGGCATCCGGCTCTTTATAACCGGTAAGGTAATAAAGGTCAGGATTGGCATGATATACATAGTCTACATCCGCCGAAAAATTACGGAGGGGATAGGCGGCAACAATAAAAACCGAGCTATCCGGCATCGCGGCCCGAAGTGCTTCCCGCCGGCCGGCATGAAATTCTTTTGTCAGGTAATCCGTCGGTTCAAAGTTGTTGGAAGAACTGGTTTGTGCTTCGGTGAAAAGGCAACATCCCGCACAAAAAGCAGTCAGTAGGAGGTTTCTCAGCATAAAAAAGGGGTTGATGAACTAAATATAATGTGTTTCATCAACCCCCTGGGCATTTTTGGATGAATGGGCTAATCTTCGTCGTCCCCTTCATAATAAGCATCTTCATTGCTCCGGTAATGCTCTTCCCAGGCTTTCACGGTTTCATCACTCAGGCATTCAATAATATCAGCCAGGTTGTCCCGCTTCAATTTCCATTCGGCTTCCATGGGGTCATCAAAACGCTGAACAAACAAACAATGATCGGATTCCACAGCCACACGGATCAGCGTAATGGGCGAATCTTCTTTCTCTTTCACCAGGTAATAACATCCGGTCTCCAGCAAGTCGTACGTATACATATCACCTCCCTTTTTTAAATCAATCAATCGGTTTATGCCAGTCTCTAACGGGTTAGTCAGTGCCAACAAAAACGTAATAACTAGTAAGCAGCGGGAATTACAATGGGAGTAAGAACCTCAAAATTAGGCAAAAAAACACGCCCGCAAATACAGATTCACAATTTGATAATGGATTATTTATGAAGTACTTAAAATTTTAATTATCAATAAATTATAAGATTTAGTTATTTTTTTATTTTCGATAAATGTTGTGTGTAGCCATATTTTACCTGATTACCACCAGTTTCCGCCAGTTCATCCGTTTTTTTATTCATTTCGTTACGGCATAGGGGTAAAAGGCTGCCCGGTTGTCTTTATGAAAACTACTTTTGCGCACAGTTTTAACGGCAGAGAAATTTTACATGAATTTGCGCAGCGAAAGGCAGGAACCGGCAGTTGTGCGTCACTTAGACAGACGCAACGAAGCCGCTTTTGAAAAGGTTTTCCGAGACCATTTCAAGGGAATGAATGCCTACGCGGCCACGATTTTAAAAGACGATTTTTTTGCCGAAGAAGTGGTACAACAGGTCTTTTTTAAACTTTGGGAACGGGGTGGAACCCTGGAAATCAATGGTTCACCAGCTTCTTACCTCTACCGGGCCGTTCATAATGAATGCATGAACCACCTGAAACACAAGCAGGTAAAGGCGAAGCACCACCTGCACGTTGTGGCCCAAAGCAGGGCACCGGAAAGGATGTCCATACCCGCGGAAACACGGGAATTGGAGGAATGCCTCCGGGAAGGGTTGGAGGCGCTGCCTGAACAGTGCCGGACTATTTTCCAACTCAGCCGGTTTGAAGACCTGAAATACCGGGAAATTGCCGAAAAACTCAGTATTTCGATTAAAACGGTCGAAAACCAGGTGGGAAAGGCCCTGAAACTATTGCGCGAAAGGATGATTGAATTTATGACCTGTCTTATTTTCATTCACCTCTTTTAATTCATCACACTGGAAAATCAACCCTATCATATCAACGACGATCTGCTAATCCGGTATCTCCTGGAAGAAACCGGTGAAGAGGAGAACGCCGCGGTGGAAGAATGGATCAATGCCGCTTCGCCCAATCGCCGGCGTTTTGAAGAGTTGCAGGCGGCCTGGCAGGCCAGCCTTCAATTAGCTCCTGCAAGTCGTATAGACGTGGATCAGCAATGGCAGCGTTTCCAGGAAAAGATAGTTGCAGGGAAGAAAAAGCGTCCGGGATTCACCTGGTGGCGCGTAGCAGCTTCCATTATCCTGGTCTTTGGGTTATCCTGGCTGGCGTTAGACCGCTTTGCAGGCAAGCCCGCCGCGCAGATGGCATTGGAATCCGGCGCAGCCGTGCTGGCAGATACGTTGCCAGACGGTTCGATAGTGACACTCAACCAACATTCAACACTTTCTTACCCGGAGCAATTCAAGGGCGCGTCCCGACCCGTAACCTTACAGGGTGAAGCTTTTTTTCGCGTAGCGCCGGATAAAAAAAAGCCGTTTGAGATCAAAGTAAATAACGTTCTGGTAACCGTAGTGGGCACCTCGTTTAATATAAGAGCGAGGAACGGCATAACTGAAGTAATAGTGGAAACTGGCGTTGTTCGCGTTAGCCGTGGCAACTCAGTGCTGGAACTTCATCCTGGCGAAAAAACCATTGTACAGAACGATTCCGCCTTCACGCGGCAGCCGGTTCGGGACCACCTGTATAATTATTACCAGACAAGAGAGTTTGTATGTGACGACATCCCGCTATGGCGATTGGTAGATGTTGTAAACGAAGCCTATGGAAGCCAGTTGGAATGTGGCAATGAAAAGGTGCGTAATCTTCATTACAACGGCACTTTTCCCAATGAATCCCTGGAGCGGATTGTTGAAGTGCTGCAACTTACGTTTAAATTAACGGTTCGCCGCGAGGGCAACAAGATCATCCTGCAATGAAAAACTGTACACTCTTCCTGCTGGGCTGCCTGGTAAGTGGATTTTTGCTGGCCCAATCGCCACTCAACCGTGTAGTTTCACTTCATATCGCACAGCAGCGATTGGATCAGTCGCTGGAGATATTGAGCAATGCCGGTAATTTTTACTTTTCCTATAATTCAGGCATTGTTCGCCGGGACAGCCTGGTCAGTTTTACAGCACGTAACCAACCCGTTCGCGAGGTGCTGACCCAGTTGTTTGACAACAGTTTTGAATTTATCGAAAGTGGCAACTACATTATTATCCGGAAAGCGCCGATCCGGGTTACGATGGTAACAAAAAAGGCTATGGTGCAGGACCGGTTTTATGCCGTGGATGGATACGTATATGACGAGCGATCGGGTACAGGTATTGAACAGGCAACGGTATATGAAAAAAAACAACTGACCTCTGCACTTACCAATGATGAAGGGCGGTTTCGGATCCGGCTGAAGAGCAGTAAGGCCTCTACCGCGGAACTTACCTTCAGCAAAACTTTTTATGAAGACGCTACAATTCTCATTGAACCGCGCCATAACCAGGAACTGACCATTACCCTAAAGCCGGTTGATTACAGCGATGGAGCCGTGGTGGTATCGCCCGACGATTATCTGTTACATGCTACAATCCCCGTGCCCCCGGATACGTTGATTGCAAGCCGGCCTACAGATACATTGCCTGCAAAAGTGGAGCGAACCGGTATGGGACGATTCCTGCTTTCGTCCAAACAAAAAATGCAGAGCCTTAATCTCGGCCGGTTTTTCACAACCCGGCCGTTCCAGTTTTCGCTGGTACCCGGAATAGGCTCGCACGGCAAAATGGGCGCGCAGGTGATCAATCATTTTTCACTCAATGCAGTGGGTGGTTATACGGCCGGTACACGTGGCGTGGAAATCGGCGGCGTGTTTAATATTGACAAGAAAAATGTTTCTTTTTTCCAGGTAGCCGGCGTCTTCAACACAGTAGGTGGTCGCGTTAATGGGTTCCAGGTGGCGGGGGTTAATAATACGGTGCTGGATTCCGTAAGCGGTTTCCAGGTAGCCGGCGTTAATAATATGGTGAAAGGGCCTTTTCGCGGCTTCCAGGTAGGTGGCGTGTACAATCATGTTACAGACAGCCTGTACGGGATGCAGGTAGGTGGAGTTGCCAATTTTGTACGAAAAACAGTGAATGGATTACAGGTGGCAGGTGTTTTGAACTTTGCCAACCGCGCGGTAAACGGCGTGCAGATCTCCGGTGTTTTTAATTATACAAAAAAGCTTCGCGGCGTGCAGATTGGTCTTATCAATATAGCCGATTCATCTGATGGGTATAGTATTGGACTGATCAACGTGGTTGTAAACGGGTATCACAAACTCAGCTATTCTGTAAATGAATTGCAGGATGTTCACCTGGGTATTAAAACAGGAAACCGGAAGCTGTATAGTATTTTGAATGCCGGGCTGCGCACCGGCGATAGTTCAAAGGTTTATTCCTTTGGATATGGTATTGGCTCTGAGTGGACGTTGAACCACCGCCAAACATTGCTATTGAACCCGGAATTACATTTTGAATACCTGTACCTGGGATCATGGGCAAAAACAAACCTGCTCAATAAGATAAAATTATTGGCCGGTATTCGACTCCATCGGCTTTTCACTATTTCCGCAGGGCCAACGTTCAATATTTATTATACAAATCAAACGGAGCATATAGATGGTTATCGCAAACCTGTTCCTCCTCCCGGTTACCCCATTGTATCATTTGGCTCACGTGTAAAGGGGTGGTTGGGATGGAACGTCGAGTTGTCGATTTTCTAACAGGTTACGCTAACATTATTTTCACATTTGCGCGTAGGGGTAGCAGGCTGCTGGATTGTCTTGTGTGTGTAATAACAGCAGCATGAAAAATAAAAAGATTCTCCTGGCAGGATTTGCCATTAGTTATGGATTTGCAATTTTCGCCCAGTCTACACAATCACTTCGTGGCACGGTCAGCGACCAGGTGTTGCAACAGCCACTGGCTGGTGCAACAGTAACTATCACGCCCGGCAATAAATCTGCGGTGGCTGATAAAGACGGTAATTTTCGTTTTACCGGTATTGCCGTTGGTCTGTATCATTTAGTGGTATCGCACGCGGGTTATCGTGAATTGGTATTGGACAATGTTGCGGTAAATGCAGGGAAGGAAACAGTACTTCAGTTGATGATGGAAGCAAGCCTGCACACCGAAACAGAAGTGACGGTAAAAGCCAGCTCACGTAAAAATAAACCGGTGAATGATATGAGCCTGGTGAGTGCACGCGCATTTACCGTGGAAGAAACGCAACGCTACGCGGCTGCAGTGAATGACCCGCTTCGCATGGCCACGGCTTTCCCCGGGGTATTGGCTGCGAGTGACGGCGGCAATGAGATTATCATTCGGGGAAACTCACCTGCCGGATTACTCTGGCGAATGGAGGGACTTGATATTCCGAATCCCAATCACTTTAGTTCTGTGATCAGCAGCGGTGGCGGTATCTCCATTCTCAGCGCACAGTTGCTGGCGAACTCTGATTTTTTAACCTCGGCCTTTGCACCGGAATACGGAAATGCACTCAGCGGCGTATTTGATCTTCACCTTCGTAAAGGCAATAATGAACGCCGCGAGTACACCCTGGAGGCCGGCGTATTGGGGCTGAATGCGGCGTTGGAGGGCCCTTTATCAAAAAGCAATAAAGGCTCCTACCTGTTCAACTACCGCTATTCAACGCTGGCGTTGCTCAATGCAGTGGGTATACTGGGCGATAATGACGGAACGCGTTTCCAGGATCTTTCCTACAATATCCTGGTGCCTACGCGGCGATGGGGAACGTTTTCGTTTTTTGGCTTTGGCGGATTGAGTGGCGAAAAGGGCAAGGCAGAAAATGATCCTGCCAAATGGGAGGAGCGATCAGATCGCGCACCCTATAAGGTGCTGGCCAATACGGCGATGAGTGGCATTACTAATACAGCAAGTCTGGGGCGGGACCTGCAATTGAAAACCGCCGCTGGTATTTCCTATACGCGGAATGCTTATAATGAAGATTACCTGCAGGATGATCTTTCCATTACCAAACAATACAAGGATGACCTACGGACCCGAAAGCTGCAATTGAATGCGGTATTGAATTACCGGGCCAGCAACCATCTTGCGCTACGCGCCGGCGTAAATGCAGATTTAATTCACTTCCAGTATTACCAACTGGCAAAGGAACACGACAATGATCCGTTGCTGGAGCGCATTAATTCAAAAGGAAACACTTCTACTCAGCAATCGTTTGTACAGGCACAATGGCGATTGTCTGAATCATTCCAGGTGATCGGTGGCCTGCATTACCTGCATCTGTCGCTCAACGGGCATGCAGCGCTGGAGCCAAGGCTTGCTGCGAGTTGGCATGCGTCGAACCGCCACAGCTTCAGCTTTGGCTTCGGTAAACATAGCCAGGTGCAAATGCCAGGCGTATATTTTGGACAGCAGGAAGAAAACGGTTTGAAGGAATTAATAAACGAAGATCTTGATTTTACTCGTGCCAAGCATTGGGTTGTGTCATGGGCCTACCGGCTGGCGCCCAAAATGATATTGAAAACTGAAGCATATTGGCAACACCTCTACCATGTGCCTGTAGGAGTTACTGATAGCAGCACTTTTTCAGTACTGAATATGCAGGGCGGATATATTTCCGAAAAGCTGCAAAATCTTGGCTCCGGTGATAACCGTGGGGTGGAGATTTCGCTGGAACGTTACCTGCTGCATAATTTTTATTTTACGTTATCCAATTCCTTTTACAACTCGCGGTACAAAGCCAGGGATGGCGTTGAACGCAATACCCGCTTCAATGGCCATCACATTCACACACTGATTGGCGGAAAGGATTTTGTATCCTGGCTGGGTACAAAGACGTTTGGGATAAACCTTAAGTTGATCTATGCCGGTGGTCTTTGCACCACACCGATTGACCTGGAAGCATCCCGCAGTAACGGAAGCACGGTTTACATGGAAAGCCGGGCGTTTTCCGAACGGTTGCCGGATTATTTTCGGGCAGATCTCCGGATGAGCCTGAAATGGAACCGCAGGCATTTTACCAGCACATTATCCCTCGACATTCAAAACCTTATTAACCGGCTGAATACCTACGACAGGTTTTATGACGCACAGAAAGACGGGATTGTTACGGTACACCAAACCGGGTTGATACCGGTATTGAATTACAGGATTGAATTTTAAACTAAAGTATAAACAGAAAAACAGATCGTATGAAGAAGATGATGTTCGTAGTATCGGTGGCATTTGCAGCTCTATCGCTGGCAAGTTGTGAAAAGATAAAAGGAGAGGGACCGGTTATTTCAGAAACCCGCGCGGTAAGCGGCTATCACCGAATTTCAATCAGCCTGGGAGGAACGGTGAATTACCGGGTGGCCGCTGGTTTTGGCGTTGAGATCCAGGCGCAGCAAAATGTTGCTGATGCCATTGAAACAAAAGTTGTGGGCGGTGAATTGCGTATCGGCCTAAAACCCGGTAAGCGCCTTGGAAGCCATGATCCGCTGGTGATTAATGTGGATGCTCCCCTGATTGATTTCGTGGATTTGAGCGGATCTGCGACGGTAAATCTGCAGGGCGTATTGAATGTCACTGATTTTGGCACACGGATCAGCGGTTCCGGGAAGATTCAGGCTGCGGAGGTAATTGCAGCGAATAAAATATCAGCCAGCATCAGCGGTTCAGGCGGTGTGAAACTGGTATTGGGCAGTTGTGTAAACCAGGATATCGATGTAAGCGGCTCCGGCAATGTGGATCTTGCTGCTGTAACGTCCACACACGCCGATGTATCCATCAGCGGTTCGGGAAATGTATGGGTACAGCCTTCCGGTACATTGGATGCTTCCATCTCGGGCAGTGGCTCCGTGTATTATCACGGCAACCCGGCTATTACACAGCATATTTCTGGTTCAGGGGCAGTTCGTTCCTTTTAAGAAGTCGCCAGAGTTATTCCCGGTTGCTAATGAGTTGGCAGCCGGGAATTTGTTTTATCAACCAGGCTATACTGTGCTAGTACGTAGAAGAATTACTACAGCTGTGTTTACGAAGTTTAGTACAGTTTAATAGCATAGCGGTCTATTGCAGAGGGTGTTTTGGATTCGTTTCTTTGAGGGGTATTCCTGATCCCTGAAAAACCATCCAAAAAAACCTTGTTTATGCGAAAGTTGGCAATTAGTCAATCCATCACCAATCGTGATGCCACCAGCCTGGATAAATATCTCCAGGAAATTTCAAAGGTGGAAATGGTATCCCCTGAAGAAGAAGTTGCATTGGCCGTCCGTATCCGTAAAGGAGACCGCAAGGCGCTTGATCGCCTCACGCGGGCCAACCTTCGGTTTGTTGTATCTGTTGCAAAACAGTACCAGGGCTTCGGCATGCCGCTGTCAGACCTGATCAATGAAGGCAACCTTGGGTTGATCAAGGCCGCAGAGCGGTTTGACGACACCCGTGGTTTCAAATTTATTTCTTTTGCGGTGTGGTGGATCCGCCAGTCGATACTGCAGGCGCTGGCAGAGAACGCACGGCTCATTCGCCTGCCGATGAATAAAGTTGCCCTGGGTCATCGCATTGCGCGTGCGCATATGCAGCTTGAACAGCAATTGGAACGTGTGCCTACGGCCGAAGAACTTGCAGAAATTCTCAACCTGGATGAATCTGACGTTAAACAAAGTCTTAGCAGTGCGCAAATGCCCGTAAGCCTTGATTCACCGCTGGGAGATGATGATGACAGTGGCAGTTTGCTGGAAACTGTTGAAAATAAAAATGCCGAGGGAAGCAGCAGGGCAATAGAGCACGAAGAATCATTGCGTACTGAGTTGGAACGTTCCCTGCAGGTATTAAATCCCAAGCAGCGCCAGACAATCTGCTATTTCTTCGGAATCGGCGTAGATTACCCCATGACGCTGGAAGATATCGCGCAAAAATTCAACCTGACGCTGGAGCGTGTACGTCAAATCAAAGAACGCGCCCTGGAAAAACTTCGTACCGCGCAGCATTTTGACCGTCTTCGGGCATATCTCGGTTAAAAACCGCGTTTGTCCGACTCTTTTCCTTCTGTCAGGTATCCCTGGAAACTGATCGGGGAGCGATTCAGCAGTACAACCTGCAGCGTGGCCCGGCCATTTGGGAATATTTCCAGGAACATCTGGCGTACATCACCCTGGCGCTCGGGTTCAATATCGATTTTCCAGGATTTTTTACCATTTGTTGCTTTGTAGCTGAACTTGCGGGTAGCAAATTTGATCCCGCTTGCATTCGGATCAATGGGGGCGGTATAGGCCCGGCCGAAATAGGGGAGATAGGCATTGATAGAATCCCCGGCAACTGTAAGATCATAATCAAAATCCACGTTGCGGGCGCGGCCCACCTGGGGAATTGCCTGCTGGGCATGGAATACGAAATTTCTATTTTCAACGATCTGTTTTACTGCTGCCGGTTCCAGGTCCTGCGCCTGCGCAGCAACCGACGCCAACAGGACTACAGCCGTACTATATAACCACTTTTTCATTGTATTTTTTATAGGAAAAGGGTCATAAAATATGCCATACTTCGTTAAGGGAACGCTGAAGATTGGCGTTGGCAGGTAAGAAAAAGGCTTTTCCTATGGAAAAGCCTTCAGTATTGTCAGGTAAAACTGATTTTAAGATGAATACCGGTCGCGATCACGATTGTAGCCACCGCCGCCGCCTTTATAACCACCTCCTCCGCCGCCGCGGTTGAACCCGCCGCCACCGCGATTAAAACCACCACCACCGCCTTTGTAGCCGCCTCCGCCGCCGCCGCGGTTAAAGCCACCGCCACCGCCGCCGGGTTTATCTTCCGCCTGCTTTACAACAAGCGCCTTTCTACCCAGGGAAATATTGTTAAGGCCTTCGATGGCTTCCTTTGCTTCGGCATCTACGGGCATTACCACAAATCCAAATCCACGGCTGCGACCTGTTTCCCGGTCCATTACCACTTTTGCGGACGTAACAGTACCGAATTTCTCAAAAAATTCAAGCAGTTCAGCGTCGTCCATATCTCCCGGCAAACCGCCAACAAAGATGTTCATGATCAAAATTTTGTCAAAAGTACAGATAATACAGATCGCATTTTCAATTCTAAAGCCAGAAACCTGCCAATTCTGAACCCGCGGGGATAAAAAGTGCAATTTTCCACGTTTTTTTACGTTTTGAATGTATCCAATACCTGTAAAATCCAAAATCCTGTCCAATGACCCCACATTATTACAACGACCAGGCACATATTGCCGTCGAATTCAGGGATCTTGATGAACATGTGAGCCAGGTGGCCCGCTTTACGTCTTTCAAGATCAATTCCTACAAACTATCACTCATCAATGCTGCGTTTTGTATTACCCGGGAAGAATTGTCGGATATCCTGCGGAATACATTGTTCAATTATACCCCTGCAGGGTCAATTCTTCGCGCCAGCAATTGGGCACCCTCTGATAATTGAGCGCCTGCATCGGACGGCTTCGGGTGTTTTCTTTCACGGTTGACAGAAATTCATGTGCTATTTGTATAACAGCAGCCATTTTTTTTCGTCATAGAAAGGAACCTCAAACCTGTTGCTATGCGTTACCTGTTTATTTGCTGGTGTCTTTTTCCATTGGCTGGAAAAGCTCAACAGCCCACCTCTTCCTGTACACTCGCCGGCGAGATTACCCGGCAATGGCTTACCGACAAATTATTTCATGGCGATGCGAACGCCTATGAAGCCAACCCGGTAACGGAGGTAAAGCCGTTTCCCGGAAAATCATCGTCCATCTATTATACTGCAACGCGTGTTGTGTACAGCAAGGGACTTACACCTGATTTTCGTACGCTGCGCGATGGTTCCGGAACAAGGATTCGGTATGCATTTACATTTTACCTCGACAATCGCATGCGCGTAGTAGCTGCGGAGAGTGCACGGCTCGGTGATTTATGATCCGTGGAAGCAGGTAGTTTGAAAACCGGGAAAAAGAACTATTTTTCCTGTTGATCAAAAACCTGTTTATGGGAATTGTTCTGCTTGTTGTGATTGTAGTCTCCCTGCTGGCCTACCTGGGCGCAGCTTCGTTATATCATTCCCTTCTGAAAAAGGCCAACCCGCGGGCGATGTTATACAGCGCGTTGCTCTTCGTAGGGTTGTTTGCCGTTATGATCGGCGGCCTGTTGCTGCTTGTTACGTCCACGCTTAATTTTACGCGCTGAAAAATTCCGGTACGGCCAGTTCCGGCTAATCCACCACTCAATAAACAGCAGGTTGGGTATAAAACCCAGCCATGCGTCAATCATGTAGAGGGTTGGCAGATCGATGTTGGTGACGCGTGAAAGTAAAAATTTCCAGCTTCGCAGCGTTACCGCTGAAAATGTGAGCGCATAGCTTCGCAACATAAACCGGCGGTGCCGGGATACATCGCCAACCCGGATGGCCCGGAAACCCTTCCAGGTAAAATAGAACCACAAGAAATCCAGCAACAGGAAAGCGATGCGCGATGAAATTCCGCCATTGGCATTAATGGCCAGGATGAAGCCTGCGGGAACATTAATTACCAGGATGATCCAGACATAGAGCCTGCCTGCCAGGCGATGCAAGCCGCGATGCTGTCGTAATACCAGCGGCGAAAACTGTGTAAAACCTGCCATCAGGGCAACGACTGCCGAAAAAACGTGGATATAAAAGGCGGTTCGCCAAACCGGCTGATGTACATAGGCCTGTTTTAGCTGTAAAAATCCGGCGTGGCTGTCGAACCCGGTATGTTCTGCGATCATTTTCAGCATCAGGAAGGAGCCTGTGGTGATGATCACATATACGAAAATCGCCTGGATAATATGACGGAAGGTAGTGGTCAATGCTGCCGTAAAAGACCTTAAAGATACAATGCCCGCCATTCCCGCAAAAGGCGCCGAGGTAGTATATTTGCAGTCATGGCAGAAGAATTAAAAAACGACGAGAAAAGTCTCAATTTCCTGGAAGAAATAGTGGAAAACGACCTGGAAAGCGGTCGCTACAAGCAGATTGTTACACGGTTTCCTCCCGAGCCCAATGGTTACCTGCATATCGGCCACGCGGCCAGTATTTGCCTCAATTTCGGACTTACCCGGAAATACGGCGGATATACCAACCTGCGTTTTGACGATACAAACCCGGTTACGGAAGAAACGGAATACGTGGAAAGTATCAAGGCGGATGTTCGCTGGCTGGGTTTTGATTGGAAAAATGAATTGTATGCATCAGATTATTTCGACCAGTTGTATGCCTTTGCCATTCAGTTGATCGAAGCGGGGCTCGCATATGTGGATGACAGCACCAGCGAGGATATTGCGCGGATGAAAGGTACGCCAACGGAACCGGGCGTAGATAGTCCATTCAGGACCCGCACGGTGGCTGAAAATCTTGATCTTTTTGCGCAAATGAAGAATGGCGCATTTCCCGACGGAAGCAGGACATTACGTGCGAAAATAGATATGAAGCATCCCAATATGCTGATGCGCGATCCGATCCTGTACCGGATTAAACATGCCCGCCACCATCGCACAGGCGATAAATGGTGTATTTACCCGATGTACGATTTTGCGCACGGGCAAAGTGATTCTATTGAACACATCACGCATTCCATCTGTACGCTTGAATTTGTACCTCACCGGGAGTTGTACGACTGGCTGATCAATAAACTCGGTATTTATCCGTCGCATCAATATGAGTTTGCGCGGAGAAACCTGACTTATACAGTGATGAGCAAGCGGAAGTTGCTTCAACTCGTAACTGAAAAGCACGTTGCGGGCTGGGACGATCCGCGGATGCCGACGATCAGTGGTATGCGCAGGCGGGGTTACACGGCAGCGGCGATCCGCGAGTTTTGTGACCGTGCGGGAATTGCCAAGCGTGATAACATCGTGGATGTTGGATTGCTTGAGTTTTGCGTACGTGAAGATCTGAACCGAAAGGCGTTACGCCGCATGGTGGTATTTGACCCGGTGAAGGTGGTGATCACCAACTATACCAATCCCGATGGTGAATTATTGCAGACTGAAAACAATCCTGAAGATCCGGAGGCCGGGCACCGTGAGGTGCAATTTGGGAATGAACTGTTTATTGAACGGGAAGATTTTATGGAAAACCCGCCGAAGAAATATTTCAGGCTTTCACCAGGGCAGATGGTCAGGTTAAAAAGTGCGTATATTATTCGCTGTGATGAGGTAATCAAAGATGAAAACGGAGTGATAACCGAACTCCGTTGCAGTTATATCCCCGAAAGCAAGAGTGGCAGTGATACGTCCGGGATCAATGTAAAAGGAACGCTTCATTGGGTAAATGCAAAAACTGCGGTTTCGATTGAAGTGCGCGAATATGACCGGCTTTTCAGGGTAGAAGATCCATCGAGCGCCGAAGGTGATTTTAAAGAACACATTAACCCCGCTTCGCTGATGGTGGTGAACGCTGCAGTGGCTGAACCGGCACTGGCTACATCAAAATTTGACGAACATTACCAGTTTCTGCGGAAAGGGTATTTCTGCCTCGATCGGGATTCCAGTACCAGCGGCATGATCTTTAATCGTACAGTAACGTTGAAAGATGGATGGGCCAAGGCGAAGCCTAAATAATTGATTACAAGGAGATAACTTTTTTGAACTGCCCCGGATGCCGGGGCAGTTTTGTTATTGTGCAAAAGTTTCGTACGCAGGGGAGCTAAGTTGGATATATTTTTTTTATATTTAAAAACCACCTCTTTTGTCCGCCCCTTTTCGTGTTCAACCTCAAAACTAACTGCTTATGAAACGAGTAATTACTCCAATTTTTCTCTGTTTACTATTGTGTACCGGCGCCTTTTTAAAAGGGATTGCACAGTGTACACCTTCTGCTCCACAAACGTTTACCAACAACACCTCCAGCCCCATACCGGATGTGAATACATTAACATCCACAATTACTGTAACCGGGGCACCCACTTTCCTGTATGATGTAAACCTGTTCACTACGATATCGCATACTTTTTCGGCGGATCTGGACATTACATTAAAATCGCCATCGGGAACTACCATTGTTATCACAACAGACAATGGAGGAAGCAATGATGACGTATTTAAAGGAACGCTTTGGGATGATAAGGCCGGTGCAACAAACCCTACTGGTGTTGTTACTGATTACACGTATGCAAATGGAGTAGTGGCCACGCCGCTTTCCCCGGAGCAATCACTCGGTGCTTTTGTGGGCGAAAATCCAAATGGTGTGTGGACACTTACGGTAACCGATGACCTGTCCGGAGATGTTGGAACTCTTAGCAACTGGTCATTAACCATTACCGGTTTTAATGCGGCGCCTACTGTAGCAACTGCTACATACAACAACACAACTTCCGCAGCCATTCCTGATGTTAATACGCTTACATCAACCATTACCGTTTCAGGTGCAGGAACCCAGATCATTGATGTAAATCTCCTCACCTCCATTACGCATACGTTTTCTGCTGACCTGGATATTACGTTGACGTCACCCGCCGGAACGGTGGTCACAATTACAACAGATAACGGAGGTTCTAATGACAATGTTTTCAACGGTACACTATGGGATGATAAAACAGGTGCTACCAATGCTTCTGTTACAGATTACGTGTACTCCAACGGGGTAACAGCTACGCCATTGGTTCCCGAGGAGGGTTTATCGGCATTTATTGGTGAAAACCCCAACGGGGTCTGGACGCTGAGTGTAACCGATGACCTGTCAGGAGATGTGGGTACCTTGCAAAACTGGTCGCTCGTTATTGGAACATCAACATGCTCAGGTGGTGGCGGTTCAGGGCCATGCACGCCAGCCGGCGCGCAAACTTTTTCCAATACTACAAGTGCAGCCATCCCGGATGTAAATACGCTTACATCTACTATCACAGTAAGCGGCGCGCCTGCTTACCTGTACGATGTAAATTTATTTACTACCATCGCACATACATTTTCCGCAGATCTTGATGTTACGCTTACTTCTCCTTCAGGTACGGTAGTAACGATCACGACCGATAATGGTGGAAGTAACGACAATGTATTTAACGGCACCCTCTGGGACGACCAGGCAGGGGCTACCAATCCAACGGGGGTGGTAACAGACTATGTGTATGCCAATAACGTGGTGGCAACTCCACTTTCGCCGGAGGAACCGTTGGGTGCATTTATCGGTGAAAATCCGAACGGCGTTTGGACGCTGAGCGTAACGGATGATTTAGCCGGAGATGTAGGCACGCTGAGCAACTGGTCGCTGAGTATTTCGGGTTTGCCAACGCCGCCCAGCACCAGCGCAGCAACTTTTAGTAATACAACTGCTACGGCTATCCCCGATGTAAACACGCTTAATTCAACAATAACGGTGAGCGGAGCGGGAACGCAAATACTGGACGTAAATCTTTTAACCGCGATTACGCACACATTCTCTGCGGATCTTGATGTTACACTTAAGTCCCCGGCGGGTACCGTGGTTACAATTACAACGGACAATGGGGGAAGTAACGACAATGTATTTAATGGTACACTTTGGGACGACAAAGCAGGAGCTACCAATCCAACCGGGGTTGTGACGGACTATGTATACACCAATAATGTGGTTGCAACGCCGCTGTCGCCGGAAGAACCGCTGTCGGCATTCATTGGTGAAAACCCGAATGGCGTATGGACCTTATCAGTCACGGATGACCTGTCGGGAGATGTAGGCACTTTAAATAGCTGGTCACTTGCCATTACAACCTCCCAATGTTCCGTGGCACCTTGCGTACTTACCTGTCCTGCCAACATTAGTGTAGGCAGCACGCCGGGTCAGTGCGGAGCTGTTGTGAACTACCCTGCGCCCACGATTTCGGGGCCGTGTGGAACGGTTACCGCCACGCCTGCTTCAGGGTCTTTATTCCCGATTGGCACTACCATGGTTAATGTATCTGTATCAGGCGGTGGGCCCACCTGTTCATTCACCGTTACAGTAACAGACAGCCAGTTACCAGTCATCACTGCCCAGCCAGTTGGTAACGCAATTTGCGAAGGAGAGAACGCTACGTTCAGCGTTACTGCCAGCAATGCGGTCAGTTATCAATGGCAGGTGAGTAATGGTGGTGGCTTTTCCAATATCAATGGCGCTACCAATTCTTCTTATACGGTGAGCAATGCTGCCGCGGCGGCAAACGGTTCGCAATATCGTGTGGTGGTGACGGGTTCATGTAATAGCGTCACTTCTTCAGCCGCAACGCTTACGGTGAATCCATTGCCGGGCGTTGGGCCGATTACGGCAACGCCCTATGGTGCGATCCATCCTGGCCAAACGACGTCGTTGACGACCGGTTTTACGGGTATGCCAACCGGATTTGAATGGTCAATTGATGGCACGGTAGTGCAAACCGGCGTTTCCCCTACTATCCATGGATTGGACATCGACAACCTGGGAATAGTACAGGTAACAATGACGGATGTTAACAACTGTAAGAATTCGGCGCAATACACGCTGAAGGCTTCGCCCGACTTCCAGTTTTATGTTTACCCTGTTCCCAATAATGGTCAATTCCAGGTGCGGTTTTATTCCCATACGCTGGGTGTGAAACGGACGCTTCGTGTTTATGATTCAAAGGGTGGGGAAGTGTTCCGTAAGGAGTTTACGATGAACGGCCCTTATGAGCGAATGGATGTGGATATAAGTCGCAATACGCCGGGCACTTACCACGTGGAACTCAGGGATGCACAAGGGGTGCAGATCGGGTCTGCAAGTGTAGTGGTTTTTAAATAATAAATTTGTTTAATATTATAAAGAGGCTGTCTTCAAAGACGGCCTCTTTTTTTTTGAGTTTTGCCTATAGACATTAATTAACCATTAGAATGAGCGAGCGGTGATGGGGTTACAAATTTTTTTTGTAGGAATTTAAATTTTATTACATTAGGGTCGATTTCCATCCTATCCAAACTTCTTTTTCGTCCGATTTCTCCTGAACAACCACCGGAACCATCGATACAAACTGCTTTGAATGAGAGAAATGTCTGCTCCTGCCCGGGATTATCTCCCGCCTGGTCCCTTTTATTTATGGTTACAGTGTTGGCATACGTTAATCGTCATGTCCGGGATGCCTGTTTGCTCTAATTCGGAGTATATTAAAAAACCAAACTAGATTTATGAGGAAAGTTTACGCTTTTTTGCTATCCCTTTTGTTTATTACGATCGGGAAGGCTCAGGTTAGTGTAACAGCTACAGCGGGGACGACAGGACCCACAGCTTACACTAATCTAAGTTCAGCTTTTGCGGCTATTAATGCCGGTACGCACCAGGGTGCGATTACAGTGGATATCAGCGCCAGTTTTACGGATGCTGCTGTTGCTGTATTAAACAGCAGTGGTGCGGGATCTGCTTCCTACACTTCGGTGCTGGTTCGGCCTTCTGCCGACAATATCACAATTTCCTATGCCTCAGCTTCCGGCAGGGGCGTTATTGAATTAAATGGCGCCGATAATGTGACCATTGACGGGGATAACCCGAATAGCGGTGGCACAAACAGGAACCTGACAATTATTAATACTGCCTCAGCAACTACTACTTATACATCGGTTGTTCGGGTGGCTACGTCGTCTACGGTCAGTTCAGCAAACAGTGTAACGGTAAAGAATTGTGTGCTCACAGGAAGCGCCACCGGCAGGAATGCTATTGCCAATACTTCAACTTCCGGCTCGGAAGGAACTACTTTCGGTGTGTTGGTGGGTGGCGGGGCATCTACTTCTTCGGCCACTGCCGCGCCTTCGGCAATTACATCATTAACTTCGGCGGGTACGTTGATGGCGTCCGCTGCCACTGCAAACAATTTTGCTGCAACCAATAACCAGGTGGATGCCTGTGCATTTGGAATTGCACTATTTGGCGGTTTTACGGCTAATATCAATACCTTTTCTGTTGCAAATAACGTAATTGGCAATGCCACTGCAAATAACCCGACAACAGTATACCTGCAAGGTATTTCTGCACAGGGATTTTCTGCAGGTTCAATCAAGGGTAACACAATTCGTAATATCGAAAGCAGTGTGGCTGGATCGTCAGCAAACACGCATAATTCAGGGATCACACTTGGGTACGGAGCAGCCGTTGGTCTGGGTTGCGTAGTGGAGCAAAATAATATCCAGCACGTTATTAACCATAATACAAGTACTTATGGGGCTGCCGGAATGGTTATAAACCTGTCTACAGGAAGCAATTCGACCATCCGTAACAATTTTATTGCTGACGTGAACCATGACATGAGTGGAGGGATTGCCTTCAGCTTCAGTTTTAATGTTGTGGGCATGTTAGTTAATGCGGGTAGTAATTACTCGATCTATCATAATTCCGTGAACATGTTTGGTGCTACAATTGGCACTGCAACGACAAGTATCTCAAGTGCCGCTTTCGGTATTGCAACAACCTCGGTTACGGGAGTTGATGTACGGAACAATATATTCGCCAATACGATGACTGGCGGATCCACATCTGTAGCGCACGTGGCGCTGATGTTGCCAACGGGAGGCAGTTCCAGCATGGCGTATACTGAAAATAATAACGCATATTTCTGTGGAAATGGTACCAATCAGTACCTGGCTCATATTGGAACTGCTTTTAACGTCACTTTTAGTGCAGCAAATTTCAGCCCTTTAGTTACTACACCGGCAACAAACCTGCGTTCCTATACTGTTACATTATCTGCGGCAGGCACCAACGACGATGGTTCTTATGCGCTTGTAACGGCTGCGCCGTTTACATCCGCTACCGATCTCCATATTCCCAATTCCACGGCAACGATTCTTGAATCGAAGGGAGCGGCAGTGGGTGTAACTGCTGACTATGATGGCGACACCCGCAATGCCACAACGCCTGATATTGGTGCGGACGAATTTAACGGAATAGTGGTTGACCAGATAGCTCCAGTTGTTAGTTATACGCCGCTGGAATTGACTTGTGCTACCGGCAACCGGACCTTATCCGGTGTAACTATCCTGGATGCTGGTGGTGTTCCAACTTCCGGAGGGCTGATGCCACGTATCTATTACCGTAAAGGCGCCGGCACATGGTATTCGCAACCCGGTACGCTATCATCCGGAACGAGCCAAAGCGGCACATGGAGTTTTACCATAGTGGCAGCAGATATGGGTGGTTTGACCGCAGGGGATGTTGTTTCTTATTACGTTATTGCACAAGACGGCGCAGCCCCGCCCAATATAACCTCCAACCCAACCGGAGCTGTGGCAACCGATGTAAACACTGTAACAACGCCACCTACCGTTCTTAATTCATTTATAGTGGGAGGATCACTTGCTGGAGGAACATATACAGTAGGATCAGGTGGAAACTTTAGTACGCTGACTGCAGCAGCAGCAGCTTACAGTACGTCATGTTTGGGAGGACCGGTTGTCTTTAGCCTGACTGATGCTTCGTATCCGTCAGAGACCTATCCAATCATTTTTAATTCGAATCCAACGGCTAATTCAACCAACACATTGACGATTAAGCCGGCAAGTGGTGTGAACGTAGCCATCTCCGGTTCTGATCCCAATACGCTGATTAAGCTAAACGGATCCGACTATATTACCATCGATGGTTTGAATTCCGGTGGAAGTTCGTTGCAGATCACGAATACGAATGCGGCCGGTCTGACAGTATTATGGGTTGCCAGCGCAAGCGCTACTGATGGTGCTGTTAATAATACGATCCGGAACGTAAGTTTTGCCGGTATTGACAACAGCAACAGTGTAGCCGATATCCTGGTGGGAAGCGGCGCGACCCTGGGAGGTCCTGCTGATGCACCGAATGATAACCTCACTATTAAGTGGTGCACGTTTATCAGGTCGCAGAATGGAATTTATATGGCAGGCAACGCCACTGTTTACGACCAGAATACCCTTATTAGCGGAAATACGTTTGGCTCAACGGTTACTGCCGACAAACTTGGCTACCGTGGGTTGAGTGTGCAGAATCAGAAAAACTTTTCTATTGTCGGCAATACGATTGCCGGAGTAGTGCTGCCTTCTACCTCAACCAGCATCTGTACGGGTATCAGTATCTATGGGTCTATTGACGGAGGTACAATAGCTAACAATAAAGTAAGCGACATCAAACAGTTGAATACAACCGGCTATGGCGCTAATGGTATCGGTCTGTTTGCTTCGTCTACTGCTTCCAACATCAATGTCTATAATAACTTCGTTTCAGATGTAACGGGTAAAGGATATAGCAGTGGAGTAGGACCGAATGACAATGGATATGGTATCATCGTTGGATCAGGTGGTGGCTATAATATCTACTTCAATACGGTGTTATTGAATACAAATCAATCCACGGGAGTTTCTGCTGCGCTCAACGTGCAGAGTGGTATCGGGGCAGGGGCTCTGAATGTGAAAAATAATATTTTCGCAAGTACACAAACCGTGGGTACCAATCGCTATGCGATCTACAGCGCATCGGCCAATACGGCTTTTGCGAGTATTGATAATAACGACTACTATTCTGCAGGGCCGAACCTGGGTTATATCGGCTCCAACCGGGCTAACCTGGCTGCTATCCAAACCGGTTTTGGAGGTAATACGAAATCAATCTCTGTACAGCCTGTATTTGTTGCTGCAACTGATCTTCACCTCGCCGCAACACCTGCGGGAACCAACTGGTGTATCGACGGAAAAGGAGTGGCAATAGCAGGTCTTACGGCTGATATCGATGGTGACACCAGAAATAATCCGCCCGATATAGGTGCAGATGAATTTGCTGCCACCGGTCTTGTTATCAACAACCCCGCTGCCGTTTGTGCGCCTGCTACGGTTGATCTGACCGCGGCGGCCGTTACTGCAGGATCAACAACAGGTCTTACACTCACGTATTATACCGATGCTGCTGCTACTACAGTACTCAGCAATGCGTCGGCTGTAACTGCCAGCGGTACATATTATATCAAAGCAACCAACGGCTCGTGTTTTGTAGTTAGCCCGGTTACCGTAACAATTAACCCGGCAGTTGTAATAACTCCAACACTTACACAACCAGTAACCTGTGCTTCAACAGATGGTGCAATTACACTGGCTATTTCAGGTGCTGCAGGCCCGTACACATTTGCCTGGTCAGGCCCTGGCGTTAATGCGTCTGCCCAGAACCAGACAGGACTCACGGCAGGATTCTACTCCGTAACAGTTACAGCTACTGCAACAGGTTGCTTCGCTACGGCAAATATCAACCTGGACGGCCCTGGCGGTTGCAGCATTTGTCCAACCATTGGCGCCCTCGCATCCGCACCTTCCGGTTCGGTTTGTACAGGCCCGAATAACGTAACATTGACGGCCACAGGCCTTACTGATATGGGTGTTACCTATGGTATCCAGTTCAAAGCCTCTACCACACCGTTGGCTGATCCTTATTCAGGAGGCACAGTGCTGGCTACTGTACCGAATAGTTCTTTGAGCGCCGGTAAAACAGTAGCAACAGGTATCGCGAGTATGACCACGCCGAACAACTATTACATTTACGCAGTATTAACACCAACACCACCTGCCGGATGCAGCCCATCTCAATCCATTAACCTGACGGTTAATTCAGCACCGGTAATTACATGCCCGGCCAATATTACGGTTAATGCAACAACTGGTTTGTGTGGTGCGGTAGTTACATACCCGGCTGCCACCGTAACCGGTGTTCCAGCTCCGGCCGTTTCTTATTCCACACCTTCCGGCAGTACGTTCCCGGTTGGTACTACTACAGTAACTGTAACGGCTGTCAATACCTGTTCAACAGCTACATGTAGCTTTACCGTAACGGTAAAAGATATACAGCCGCCAACAATTGTCTGCCCGGCCAATATCACTACCACTTCTACGGCAGGCGCCTGCAATAAAGTGGTAACATTTACATTACCTACGGCAACAGATAATTGCTCTGGTACAACCGTTACGGCATCACCGGCGTCCGGTAGTACGTTCCCGATTGGTACTACCACGGTTACGATCACTGCAAAGGATGCAAGCAATAACACAACTACCTGTTCATTCACAGTAAAAGTGACAGACTCGCAATTGCCTGTAATATCTGCACAACCGCAAAATGCAAAAGCCTGTACCAATACCGGTGCGACGTTTAGTGTAACAGCAACAAACGCAACCAGCTATCAATGGCAGGTAAATTCGGGTAGCGGCTTTGGTAATATCGGTGGCGCAACAGCTGCTACCTATACAATTACCAATCCTTCCCTGTCCATGAACGGATGGCAGTACCGCGTAATTGTAAATGGCCTTTGTACCAACGTAACTTCCAATGCAGCCACACTTAGTGTGTACGCTGTGCCGCAGGTAGGTCCAATCACGGCTTCACCTTCCAACGCAGTAAGCCCGGGAAGTTTTGTATCTCTTTCCACAGGATTTGCAGGTATGCCAGGAACATTTACCTGGTACCTGGATAACAACCAGGTTCAGGTAAGCAATGCGCCGGTAATCCACGGTATCTCCATTGATGATCTTGGAGCATATACCGTTAAGCTTACCGACGTGAACGGTTGCGAAGCAACATCGGCAGCCCTTACTGTTAAAGCAGATCCAAACTTCCAGTTCTTTGTGTATCCAACTCCAAACAACGGACAATTCCAGGTGCGGTTCTATGCGTACACGCTGGGCGTGAAGCGTACCCTCCGGGTGTATGATTCAAAAGGAACAATGGTATTCCGTAAGGAATTCACCGTAAGCAGTCCTTATGAAAAAATGGACGTTGATGTAAGTCGCTACGCACATGGTATTTATCATGTAGAGCTGCGCGACGCGGATGGAAAGATACTCGGAACAGGAATGACCATGTTCCAGTAGTTAGTGAAGATGATATCCTGATATAAAACAAAGGCCGCCAATCTGGCGGCCTTTGTTTTTTTGAGCGATGCAAACTAATTCGATAATTCGGCGATTCGCTGATTCGATAATGGAGACAAAATTAATGTGGAAATGTGAAAATGTGAAAATTAATTCAATAATTCGGCGATTCGGCGATTCGCTGATCACTATCCCACGAAGTGGGGTTTAGAATAGTGAGAACGATTTGCGGAGAAAGGTCTTTCTCTTGCGGCCCTTGCGAAACCTTTGCGGCCTTCGCGTTACAAAAAATAGCTCAATAAACCCTTATTGATTTGACGGTCCTTAAAGCCCGGATAAAACTTTACCGGACAGCCAAAAATCAACCTTGTTTTTGCATAAGGGGCTTGCTTTTCATTTTGGACAACAGGCTGAGTAAATAAGCCTTGACATTAAAATTTTCCCCGGACACTAGTGATTCAATAATGCTGTCATCGTCATTTTGACAATAACACATTAATCACATTTCCACATTTTCTCGCCCAATTAACGAATTGGCTAGTGAATTACAATTCCATTCGGATCTTTTACAAACAGGTAGGCATCACTTTCTACAAAATCATTCGCCTTTATCACAACCGAAACGGCTTTTCCATCGGCCAATGAAAAATTAGCAGGGTAGATGCCGTAACCAATATTGGAATAAGTGACCCGGAAGCTATTATTATCCATATACTCCATATAGCCGATCAGGTCCGGGTGATGCTCAAAATGACAAACAAGCATATTGCCGCTTTTATTGATCGTGATCTTTCCATACACAGTGTTCACGTATTCGCCAGTGTAGTTGTCCAGCGCAACCGGCGGCGTGTTCTTCTGATCCACGCGGGCTTTCATATCTGCCAGGTCGCGGTCCGTCGCCTTTTTTCCCTGTGTAAAAAAGCCATACAGGTATTTACTCCGGTCTGTGTACGGAACACCCAGGTAGGCATCGAGTATCTGGTACCGCAACGCCTCAAAAAAACTTTGATTATCATTATTCGTAAGAATGGTAATGCCCAGTCCTTCTTCAGGCACAAAACAAACATTGGTCACCATACCAAAGGCGCCACCCGTGTGCCAGTAAACCTGTTTGCCATTGTAATCAGTCATAAACAACCCAAGTCCGTAGGCACGGAAATGTGTAGGAAATGCGGGCGATTTCCGTGTGCCCGTAAGAATGTTGCCATCCCTGGTTTTTTGAAGCGCTTCCCAGGGAATAACCTGCTTACCCTGGTAGCGACCGCTGTCCAGCTGCAGCATCAGCCATTTGCTAAGATCATTCACATTGCTCACCATACTTGTGGCAGGGCCCAGGTTATCTACATGGTCATAGGGGATCTTGGTGAGCGAACTAAAAAGATTATTATGCGGTACCGCCACATTTGTTCGTTCTGCCAACCCCGCCGTATTCATATAGGTGTTGGTCATGCCCAACGGATTCAGGATATTCTCCTGCACATAACTTTCCCAACTTTGACCTGTAACTTTTTCCAGTATCTGGCCGGCAACCAGGAATGCAGAATTGCAATAGCCATAATTTTGCCTGAATTCACCCACAGGTTTCAGATATCGCATTTTATAAATGATCGAATCTTTGGGAAGATTGGAATCCCAAAAAGTAAAGTCGCCCTGGAAGGTTTTAGTGCCCAGCCGGTGGCAAAGCAGATCCCGAACGTTCACCATGCGGGTTGCATTGCTGTCATATAACCTGAACCAGGGAATATAACTGGTCACCTTATCATCCAACGACAATTTCTTTTCATAATCCAATTTGGCCATGGATGTGCCGGTAAACAACTTGGAATTGGACGCAATGATAAACAGGGTATTTTCGTCAACGGGATCATTTTTCCCTACTTCACGTACGCCAAATCCTTTTTTATAAATCACATTCCCGTCTTTTACAATAGCAATGGCGAGCCCGGGAATTTGCCACTGCTGCATTCCGCGGCGGATATAGCTGTCCAGGCTGTCTGTAATAAAGGCAGGTTGCTGGGCATTCACCTGTTGGAAAGCGACGGTTGCCAGGAACAGCGTAACGATCAGCCGGCTTTTTTTAAATGGGAATAAATGCATGGCAGGTATTTGATTTTTTGAATTCTATGTAGGTTGAAAATATCGGTTCGTCCCTCTTAGCGGAATTCGCCA
This sequence comes from Bacteroidota bacterium, assembly GCA_048498035.1. Classification (GTDB taxonomy): domain Bacteria; phylum Bacteroidota; class Bacteroidia; order Chitinophagales; family Chitinophagaceae; genus CADEDV01. Next base: position 32,922 of record JBEHYT010000035.1, read on the forward strand.
AAAACTTCGCGAAGGGTATCTGAAATTTCTCCCAGCGTACATTTCTGTTCTACCGCTTCCAAAACGGCTGGCATCAGGTTTTCACCGCCCACGGCATAGTCGTTCAGTTGCTGCAGGCAATGATCTACGCGTGCCGGATCCCGTTCATTGCGCAGCCGGGCCAGTTTCTGCACCTGGATATCACGGATGCTGTCGTCAATTTTCATGGTGGCAACGGGATTTTCCTGCGCTACCTGGAATTTATTTACACCAACAATGATTTTCTCACCGGTTTCAATGTGCCGCTGGTATTCATACGCGCTACGCGCGATTTCGTCCTGGATAAATCCCTGTTCGATAGCGGCCACGCTGCCGCCCAGCGTATCAATTTGTTTGATCAGTAGCCATGCTGCGTCTTCCACCTCTTTGGTCATCGCCTCCACGTAATAGGATCCCGCCAGCGGATCCGCCGTATCCGGCGCCCCACTTTCAAACGCAACGATCTGCTGTGTTCTTAAGGCAATTCGGGCAGCTTCCTCCGTTGGTAAACTCAACGCTTCATCATATCCATTGGTATGTAGCGACTGGGTGCCGCCGAGTACCGCGGCCAGTGTTTGCACCGTTACCCGCGAGATATTATTCAGCGGCTGCTGAGCCGTCAATGTACTTCCGCCGGTTTGCGTATGAAAACGCAACATCATGGCTTTGGGATCAGTAGCGCCCAGCTCTTTCATGATCACCGCCCACATCTTTCGGGCAGCCCGGAATTTGGCCACTTCTTCAAACAGGTTGTTGTGTGCATTAAAGAAGAACGAAAGTCTTTTGCCAAATACGTTGATGTCCAGGCCTTTCTTTAATGCCGCCTGCACATAAGCTTTTCCGTTGGCCAGGGTAAATGCGATTTCCTGGACCGCCGTTGAACCGGCTTCGCGGATATGATACCCGGATATGGAAATGGTATTCCACCGTGGCACTTCATGGCTGCACCATTCAAAGATGTCAGTAATGATGCGCATCGAAGGCTTGGGTGGATAGATATAGGTGCCGCGCGCGGCATATTCTTTTAAAATATCATTCTGAATTGTGCCGGATAGTTTTTTCAGATCTGCGCCCTGTTGGCGTGCAATGGCAACATAGAACGCCAGCAAGATAAACCCCGTGGCGTTAATCGTCATCGATGTGCTTACGTCTTCCAGCCGGATGCCGTCAAACAACGTTTGCATATCATTGATACTGTCAATCGCTACACCTACTTTGCCAACCTCACCCTGTGCAAGCTCATGGTCACTGTCATAACCAATCTGGGTGGGAAGGTCAAATGCAACACTAAGCCCCATCACCCCCTGTGAAAGCAGGTAATGATATCGTTTATTGCTTTCTTCGGCCGTTGAGAAACCGGCATACTGCCGCATCGTCCAGAGCTTGCCCCGGTACATATCCGGTTGCACACCGCGCGTAAAAGGGAATTCACCCGGCATACTGGCATCTGCTGCCGGGCTGTTGGCGGCCGTATAAACCGGCTTAACGGGAATGCCGGAATCTGTTAGCAGGTTCTTTTCATTCATGCAATCGGTTTGCTGGTTTAACGCATTATTTTCTTGGCTTCAAAATTCAGGGCTTCAAGTACTACTTCATGTAAGCTTCCTTTCTTGCTGTTCATCAGGTATTCCAGCAGCAAGCGGTTGAGGTCGGTTGCGGAAGAATCGGGCGGCAATGAAGCAGCCACCTGGTTTACGATCAGCATATTCTGGTCTTTCATATTCCGGATCGCCTGCCAGGCCATCGGACTCACATAGATCTGTTGGCTGGCATTGTATTCAAATTCCTGTTTGATGCTGTCCAGCAGCAATCGCTGCATGGATCGCATGTCGAGGCCGGGTTGGTTCAACCTGCTCACCAGGTTTGGCAGGGCTATCCGCTCTGCCAGTATCACCAGCCGTTCATAAGCCTGCAGTTGCAGCGGGCGGCTGCTAAAGCCATCTGTATCCGCAGCAGGTGTTTTCTTATGACGCAGCTCGTTAATCAGGTAAAAACTATAAAAAGAAGCCAGTAGGGCCGCTACTGCAATGATCAGCACAATCGTATTTTGGTCCATGGATTTACAGGTTAAGTCGCAAAAATAGGAAAGGGCTGCCAGATTCGGGAAGCAGTATGCAGAACTAATTCATTTACAGCCCGCACCAGCACTACTGTTAAATTGGCTGGCAGTTGAGCGGGATCACCTTGAAACTCCGCAGGATTGATTAATTTTACAGTATGGAAACATCTATCCAAATCCCCGTGTCACTTACACCCGGCGCCGTTGCCGCGGTCAGAAAACTTATGAATGAACCCGGGTTCGACCAAACCCAGGCCTTACGTGTTGGCGTAAAAGGGGGTGGTTGTTCCGGGATGACCTACGTGCTGGGTTTTGATCAACCCCAGGAAAATGACCAGGCTTTTGAAATCGAAGGTATTCCCTGCGTGATGAATAAAGCACATGAAATGTACCTGTACGGCATGCAGGTGGATTGGCAGGATGGGTTGAATAACCGCGGCTTCACGTTCAAAAATCCGAATGCAAGTTCTACCTGTGGCTGCGGAACTTCCTTTGCCGTTTAGTTCACCTACACGCCCAGAATCGAATAGATCTGAACAAGCCGTTCCTTATCGCTGGCCAGTAATACCAATTTATCACCCTCTTCCAACACGGTAGACCCATTGGGCTGAATGTATTTTTCGTCGCGCACAACAAGCACGATTAATGCAGGTCTTGGTAATTTAAGTTTCACAATGGCCTTGCCCACAGCCGGACTATTTCCCGGCAATATCACTTCTACCAGTTCTGTTTGAATATTATCATAGAGTTCCCAGTCTAGCGGACTTCTTTTCTTTAACTTCTTTGGTACGGTAACTTTCAGCCATTTGGCCATTAGCGGTAATGAATAGCCCTGGAGAAGTACGGAGATGGCCGAGATAAAAAAGACAAGGTGAAAAAGCAGGTCGGCATTGGAAACGCCTGCGGTGAGGGGATAGATAGCAAATACAATTGGCACGGCGCCGCGTAAACCCACCCAGGAGATAAATAATTTTTCCCGTGTTTTCATACGGAAGGGGGCAAGGCAAATAAAGATGGCAATGGGGCGGGCCACAAAAATCAATACCAGTGAAATCAGGATCCCGATACCGGTGATAGGTACAATGTGCGAAGGGAAAACCAGCAATCCGAGGGTGAGGAACAAGACGATCTGCATCAGCCAGGCCTGACCGTCATAGAATTTAATAGTACTTTTTTTATGGATAAAATTGCTGTTGCCCAATACAAGGGCAGAAATGTATACGGCGAGAAACCCGTTTCCTCCCACGATATCAGTGAAAGAAAAAGTAAAAAAGATCATTGCCATGATCAACACGGGATAGAGACCTTCTATTTCAAGCTTTACCCGATTTACCGCCCACACCATTCCCTTACCAAAGGCATAACCAAGAGCGGCGCCGATGGCCATTTCCTGGACAAAACGAATAATAAGCGAAACAGCGCTGGCGTTTGTACCGCTTGTTAGCAGGTAGGTGATGCTTACGGTAAGGAGGTAGGCCATGGGATCATTGCTGCCGCTTTCCAGTTCAAGCAGCGGCCTGATGTTCCCTTTTAACCCGATACTGCGTGTGCGCAGGATGGAAAATACGGCGGCTGCGTCCGTTGCTGATACGATAGACCCAAGCAGTAATCCTTCCAACAGGCTCAGGTTGGCAAAAAGGTGAGCTGCAAGTCCAATGATAATAGCCGTAAGCGCTACTCCAAGTGTTGAAAGAAGAATGCCCTGCCGGATCACCGGCTTTACCGCATCCCATCGGGTATCCATCCCGCCGGAGAACAGGATAAAGTTCAACGCGATGATGCCTACGAGATGAGCCGCATGAAAGTCATCAAAATTAATACCACCCAATCCTTCCGAGCCCGCCAGCATACCCACTGCCAGGAAAAGAATAAGCGTGGGTATCCCGAGCTTGAAGGATGTTTTGCTCGCAACAATACTGGCCATCAGCAGCAGCGAGCCCACAAGGATGATATGTTCTACGGAAAAAGAATGCATAGTGTTAAAGTAAATCACTACCCGGATACTGGCGAAAATACAAGTTAATTCAGTGATTCAATAATTCGGTGATTCGGTAATCATTGTTGTCCGGGGAAAATAAAAATCCAATTCCGGACCTCTTTACTAGCCTGAATATCAAAGATTATTTAAGCCACTTTTTGTCCAATTTAAAA
>JBEHYT010000036.1:0-23206 GCA_048498035.1 Bacteroidota bacterium
TAAAATAGCGCCTCTAAAACCCCTAACTTAATCATTGTCAACCCCAGTAAAATCAAACCTGACTTTTACCGGACAACAGTGATGTGAAAATGTGCTAATTAATTCAATAATTCGGTGATTCGCTGATTCGATAATGGAAGAAAGTCGTTAATGCGAAATTGAAAACCCTGTGAACCGCTCATTTTTTTTGCACTTTTAATTTTTATCTTTTCGCTTTTCACATAAATAAAAACCCCCTGTAGAAACAGGGGGCGCTAACGATTGCTTGCCATATGAAATCTTACTAAACCAGTGGTCAGGTCAGAAAGACGAAGTTTAAAATGCGTAGACCGCGGCTACCAGGAAGTTGGCAGCAGACTTGGTAAAGGCGCCGTCTTTGTCTACAAACAATACTTTTTTATTAGCGTTATCAAGGCGGAATTCAGGGATAAAAGTGAATCCCCCGGCTTTAAAGTTGGCAGAAAGCGTGGAAGAAAGAATGGTACCGCCTTCTGATGCGCCACTATACACTTTGAATTGGTTTTTATCGCTAAACAGTTCTTCGCGCAGCGTAAGACCAAACCAAGGCTTCGGATCAAAATTGAAGTACAGTGCAGAACCCCACCATGCTTTGCTCTCCAGGTTTTTTACTCCATCCCATACCTGGGTGGAATTAACAGTGCCATTATAACCGATGTTGAATTTATCACTGATTTTGGCGGTTATCACTGCATCAAACTGGTTGCTCTTACTGGTATCGGGCGCCTGTCCACCCACATAATTTACATAGATCTTCACGGCGTCTGAGGGCGCAAAGCTGTACTGCGCCAGGAAGAATTTTTTATTGATCTGGTCAGTAGGCGGTATGCGGTAGTCCGTAGCGTTGGCAATACCTACCATAAAGCTGTGTTTACCCGCAGTTACATCTGCTTTCAGACCCGTGTGGGAGAATGGTCCATTGGTAAACATATAACTCATGCTGTAATTGCGGTTGAGCTGCGGATCCAGCAATTCATAACCCACGTGTGTGGCCCAGGTACCCATGGTTAGTTTAAGCCAGTCGGTAGGCGAGTAGCTCACATACAATTGCTTGATGGCCTGGGTAATTCCGTCATCGGTGTAGGAGAAATCTTTGGCACGCGGACCAAAGCCAAGGTCAGCAACGGCGTCTACTTTTTCACCCTGGTGTTCAAATTTAATGCTGGCCATGCCCAGTGCAAAGCTGTTATGCGTTTGCGTAAAGCTGGTATAGCTGTTGGCTGCGGATTTTGCAAAATCGTATTTATAATAGGCATCCACGGAGCCTGAAATGGTTAGCGTAGGGGTCTTTTTGTCATCTGCCTCCGGGGTGGCCGATGAATCGGGCGTAACAGAGGCGATTTGGGCCTGAACGGCTGTTCCGGCAACGAGGGTTATGGCTGCCACAACAAATTTTTGTAACATTGTAATGCATTTTATATGTTAAGGAAAAGGGTACGGTAGGTATAATCTTTTGCGAGAAGCTTATACCAATTATACTGTGCTCTTTTTCTATTAAATGAACTCCCTGTCGGGATAGTATTGCAGTCAGGCTGGCTCTTCAGCCGGTTTTTCCTGCATCATGCCGTTGGTTTGCACCAGCAGCGTGCCCTGCACATACTTCTCATCATGTTGTGACGCATCCAGGCCTTCTGCTTCTTCCTGTTCGTTTACACGCATCGGCATAATGAGATTGATCACTTTAAAGATGATGAAAGAAACGACAAAGCTGAGCGTTACGGCTACGGCCATGCCTTTCAGCTGGATCAGGAATTGACCGTCCTGCACCAGCGGATTTACAGCCTTGCTGCCAAAGATCCCTGTAAGCAACATACCGCAGATGCCACCAATACCATGGCAGGCAAATACATCCAGTACATCATCAACTTTTGTTTTCTTCTTGAACAGCTCAGCCACCACATTGGAGATGATTGCTGCGATAAAACCGATAAACAGGGATTGCGGCACGCCAACAAATCCTGCAGCCGGGGTAATGGCAACCAGCCCTACTACGGCTCCGATGCAGAATCCAAGCACAGAAGGTTTTTTACCGCGCACTACATCCAGGAACATCCAGGCCAAACCGGCTGCAGCGGCTGCAGTATTGGTAGTGGCAAAGGCATATACGGCGCCAGAGCTGGATGAAACGGCACTACCGGCATTGAAGCCAAACCAGCCAAACCAGAGCAGACCCGTACCAATGAGTACGTAGGGAATATTGGAGGGAGATGCGGCCGTGGTTGATTTACGCGGTTTTAACACCAATGCACCTGCAAGTGCGGCCATACCTGCGGAGATATGTACTACGGTACCTCCAGCAAAATCAAGAACACCCCATTTTGCCATCAGTCCTTCAGGGTGCCATGCCATGTGGCAAAGCGGTGCGTACACCAGCAGCCCAAAGAGTACAATGAAAAGTGTGTAGGAACTAAAGCGGATACGCTCAGCTACAGCACCCACTACAAGGCCGGGAGTGATGATGGCGAACATGAGCTGGAAGAAGGCAAACAGCGGGAGGGGAATGGTGGCTGCGCCCGACCAGGGTTCTCCGTTCATCACGTTTTTGAAAAACAGGAAGGTGGTAGGATCGCCAATGATGCCATTGATAGAGTGGCCAAAACAAAGGCTGAATTGCACTACAATCCAAAGCACGGAAATGATCCCGGCTGAAACGGTGCTTTTAATCATCGTGGACAGTACGTTCTTCCGTCCAACCATTCCACCGTAGAAAAACGCAAGCGCAGGGGTCATCAGGAACACGAAGGCGCAGGATACGAGCATCCAGGCAATATCTCCCGTGTTGTAAACATACTTGGGGGTACCATCTGCATTGGTAACCGTAGAAGGATCGAAAGAGGAGCCCGGGGTAACAAAAATGGCTGCTACTGCCACCGCCAGGAGTACCACGAAAGGTACCACCTGTTTAACCGTGTTTTTGCTCATAGTGCGTGTTTTAGTTTATTAAAAATTAAAATAATTTGAATTATTTCAATAAAAATAAAATAAAACTAAATTAACACGTGTTAGTTTATGCTGTTAACTGGATAAAATTGGCTAAAAAGTGAATAAAACTTAAAAATAATTTATATAGTAAAATAAATTAATATTTAATGTGTTCATGCTGGTTTATGCGGTCAGAAAACGAAGCGGCTGATTTTTCATTTCCAGCATCGAAACCCCGTTATTCAAAAATTCGTCCACCTTCCTTGCGCATTCCCTGCCTTCACTAATGGCCCAAACCACCAGGCTCTGACCCCGTCTCATATCACCGGCAGTGAATATCTTGGATATATTGGTATGATAATCTTTCTCCGACGCCTTCACATTACCTCGCTCATCCAGCTCAACTCCAAGGTCGGTCAGAAACCCTTCATGCTGCGGGTGCACAAATCCCATCGCCAACAAAGCCAGTTGGCAGGGGATTTCCCGCTCGCTGCCCGGCACTTCCACAAAGTTGGCCGGTCGTCCATCCACAATCTTCCACTCCAGGCTGGCCACCCGCAACGCTTTTAGTTTACCGTTTTTATCACCAATGAATTCCTTGGTGGTAAGCGCCCAATGCCGCGCTGCACCTTCTTCATGTGATGTAGTTGTTTTCAACAACATGGGATAAGATGGCCATGGCATATACTGGGTTCTGCCTTCCGGCGGTTTGGGAAGCAATTCAAACTGCGTAACGCTGCTGGCTTTATGCCGGTTAGATGTTCCCACGCAATCACTGCCCGTGTCACCGCCGCCAATTACAATCACATCCTTGCCCGTGGCCAGCAGTTCTGCTGCCAGAATATTGCTTTCAATATCGCGGTGCGCCAGGAAATCTTTTCCCGCTACCCGTTTATTATTTTGTTTTAGAAAGTCCATCGCGAAGTGAACGCCATCCAGTTCACGGCCGGGAATAGAAAGATCCCGGGGTTTTGTACTTCCACCCGCCAGCACAATTGCATTATACTCCCGTAGCAGATCGTTAATATTGATATTAACACCTACGTTGGCGTGGCATTTAAATACCACACCTTCTTCTTCCAGTAATCCAATGCGGCGGTCGATGACCCATTTCTCAAGTTTGAAATCAGGGATGCCATACCGCAGCAATCCTCCTGGTGCATCATCGCGCTCAAACACCGTTACACTATGACCTGCATAATTCAGCTGGGCGGCGGCGGCAAGGCCGGCAGGGCCTGAGCCTACAACCGCCACTTTTTTCCCCGATCGAACTACCGGTCGGCGTGGTGTAACTAATCCCTTTTCAAAAGCTATTTCGATAATATGTTTCTCAATTTCTTCAATTGCCACCGGCGGTTGATTAATTCCAAGCACGCAGGCCGACTCACAGGGCGCAGGGCAAATTCTCCCGGTAAACTCGGGGAAATTATTGGTGGAAGCGAGTATATCGTAGGCTTCTTTCCATTCCTTTCGGTACACCGCGTCATTAAACTCAGGAATTACATTTCCCAGTGGGCAACCGCTGTGGCAAAACGGTACGCCGCAATCCATGCATCGCGCCGATTGCTGGTTGAGTTTTTCCTCTGAGTACAACTCCACAAATTCCCGGTAGTGTTCGATACGCTCTGCCACCGGCTTTTTACCTGGCAATTCCCGGGTGTGTTCAAGAAATCCTGTTGGTTTACCCATAACGCTTTATTTTAACGACCCGCAGGTCATTGATTATTCCTGTTGTATTCGGTTTTAAATGGATGCTTAGTTTCCTTTTACGGCTACCGGCTTTCTTTTTGTTTGTAAAACTTTCTTGTAATCTCTCGGGAAGACTTTTACAAAATTCTTCAGCTGGTTGTCGAAGTCGTCAAGGATAAATTTTGCAACTGTGCTACCCGTGTACACGAAATGTTTCTGTACCATGGAATAAAGATTTTCCCGGTCTTCCATACCACAAGGGTCCAGGTCTACCATTTCCGGATTACAGTTGCCCGGCAGTTTATTATTTACATCGTACACGTATGCAATACCGCCGCTCATTCCGGCGGCAAAATTCCGCCCGGTTTCACCCAGTATCACTACGTTACCGCCCGTCATGTATTCGCATCCGTGATCACCAATGGATTCAACAACTACATTGGCTCCTGAATTGCGAACGCCAAACCGTTCCCCGGCTTTACCGCGGATAAAAGCTTCACCGGATGTTGCGCCATAAAAAGCGACATTGCCGATGATGCTGTTATCTTCGGGAGTGAACGTTGCAGTGAGCGGCGGGTAAATGATCAGCCGTGCCCCGCTCAATCCTTTTCCAAAGTAGTCATTGGCATCTCCTTCCAGTTCCAGGGTCATCCCCCTGGTAGTAAAGGCGCCAAAGCTTTGCCCGGCTGTGCCGGCAAAACGGAAATGCACAGTGTCTTCCGGAAGTCCGGTGCCACGGTATCGTTTAGTGATCTCATTGGAAAGTAGCGTACCCGTGGTGCGATCAATATTGCGGATGGGGAAGCTGGCTTCTATACGGGATTGTTTTTCCAACGCTGGTTTTGCGGCTTCCAGCAATTTCCAATCCAGTATCTCGGCCAGCCCGTGATCCTGCGCTTCACTATTGTACAGTGTAGCATAAGGAGAATTGGGTTCCTTATAAAGTACCGGCGAGAGATCCAGGTTTTTATATTTCCAATGTTGAATGCCTTCGCGCATCTCGAGGAAGTCTGCTTGTCCAACCATTTCTTCCACCGTACGAAACCCCAGGTCGGCCATAATTTCACGCAGTTCCTGCGTAATCATTTTGAAGAAATTAACCACATGGTCGGGGTCTCCCGCAAAACGTTTACGCAATTCAGGATCCTGCGTAGCCACACCTACGGGGCAGGTGTTCATGTGGCATTTGCGCATCATGATACAACCTTCCACAACCAGTGCTGCTGTAGCAATGCCCCATTCTTCAGCGCCAAGCAGGGTAGCGATGGCGATGTCGCGGCCCGTCTTCATCTGGCCATCGGCCTGGACTACCACGCGGCTGCGTAATTTATTTTTTACAAGTGTCTGGTGCGTTTCTGCCAATCCCAGTTCCCAGGGAAGTCCGGCATGCCGGATAGAACTCACAGGTGAAGCGCCGGTGCCGCCGTCGAACCCGGCAATCAGCACCACGTCTGCCTTGGCTTTTGCAACGCCCGCGGCAATGGTACCTACGCCGGCTTTGCTCACCAGTTTTACGCTGATGCGCGCCTGTCGGTTCGCATTTTTCAAATCAAAAATGAGCTGTGCCAGGTCTTCAATGGAATAAATATCGTGGTGTGGAGGCGGGGAGATTAGTCCTACGCCGGGAGTGGAGTGCCTTGTTTTTCCAATCCATTCATCCACCTTGTGCCCGGGCAACTGGCCGCCTTCTCCGGGCTTTGCGCCCTGCGCCATCTTGATCTGTAATTCGTCGGCTTCTGTAAGGTAAAGACTGGTTACGCCAAATCTAGCACTGGCCACCTGTTTGATCGCGCTGCGAAGCGAATCGCCATTGGCGAGTGGTTCATAGCGTGTTTCATCTTCACCACCTTCGCCGGTATTGCTTTTTCCTCCCAACCTGTTCATCGCGATCGCCAGCGTAGTGTGTGCTTCCCAGGAAATAGAGCCAAAACTCATCGCGCCAGTCGCAAAACGCTTATAGATGTTTTCAGCCGGTTCCACTTCTTCCAGTGGAATAGATGGCCGTTGCTTACGAAACTGGAATAGCCCGCGCAGCGTGGCTGCTTTTTCAGTTTGATCGTTAACGAGCTTTGAATATTTTTTAAATGTTGCGAGATCGTTCGTACGTGTGGCATGTTGCAACAGGTGGATGGTTTGCGGATTGAACAAATGGTATTCGCCACGTTGTTTCCACTGGTAAACGCCACCCACTGGCAACCGGTCTACCGGCACTTCTCTTTTGCTGAATGCGAAGAAATGTTTGGCAAGGGCTTCGCGGGCCATTTCATCCAATCCCATGCCTTCTATGCGGGAAGTAGCGCCGGTGAAATATTTATTTACAACATCCTGGTTGATACCAAGAATCTCGAATATCTGTGCGCCCTGGTACGACTGCAGCGTTGAGATTCCCATTTTGGAAAATACTTTCAACAGCCCGTCATTCACAGCCTTGATATAATTCTTCTTTAATTGTTCTTCGGTCAGGTCTGTCTGGATGCGCCCTGTTTCTTTCATATCCCGGATGGAAGAAAGCGCGAGATATGGATTGATGGCAGTGGCGCCAAATGCTACCAGGCAGGCAAAATGATGTACTTCCCAAACATCGCCGGCTTCAACGATGATGCCCACCTGTCCGCGCAATCCTTTTTTGATCAGGTGGTGATGAATGGCCGATGTAGCCAGCAGCGAAGGAATGGCTGCGTGATCGCTATCGATAGCGCGATCCTGCAGGATAAGCACCTTAAAGCCGTCGGCTACTGAATCTACGGCATACCTGCAGATACGATCGAGCGCGGTTTTAAGCGAACCTGGTTTGCCGTCTGCACGAAAATAACACTGCAATGTTTTTGCCTGGAAAAGCCCGGTGTCGATACTCCTGATCTTTTCCAGCTCATAATTTGTTAGTACCGGTTGGCGAAGCGCTACGCTGTGGCAGGTGAGCGGATCTTCCTGCAACAGGTTTCCATTGTTGCCTACAAAAGTTGCGAGCGACATTACCAGCCGTTCCCGGATGGGATCAATGGGCGGATTAGTAACCTGTGCAAATAATTGTTTGAAATAATGACTGAGGTGTTGCGGATGATCGCTTAATACTGCAAGCGGAATATCAGTGCCCATGGAACCGATTGGCTCTTTGGCATCCAGTGCCATTGGGATTACGATATTTTCAAGATCTTCCGTAGAGTAACCAAATGCTTTTTGATATTTAAAAACCTGGTCGTGTTCCAGGTGAGTGAACATGATGCGTGGCTCCGGTAATTCTTCTAACCTGATCTTGTATTTATTAAGCCATTCTGCATAAGGCTTGCCGGAGCAAATTTCTTTCTTTAGTTCATCATCACTGATGATGCATCCTTTTTCCATATCCACTACAAACATCTTACCCGGTTGCAGGCGACCTTTTTCAAGAATGATGGCCGGGTCTACGGGCAATGCTCCTGTTTCGGAAGCCATGATCACGCGGTCATCTTTGGTAACGCAGTAGCGTGAAGGACGGAGTCCGTTCCGATCCAGCGTAGCGCCAATAATGCGTCCGTCAGTAAATGATATCGATGCCGGACCATCCCAGGGTTCCATGAAGGACGAATGAAATTCATAGAAAGCTTTTTTCACAGGGTCCATGTCTTCATTGCCATCCCATGCTTCGGGGATCAGCATCATCATCACGTGCGGCAGGGATCTTCCGCACAGTGTGAGCAGTTCAATTACATTATCGAGGCATGCGGAATCACTTTGTCCTTCCGTGATGAGGGGAAGGAGCATGTCCATTTCTTCTTTGGAGAAATAAGGAGAAGTAAAGCCCTTTTCACTGGTCTTAAGCCAGTTCAGATTTCCCTGCAGCGTATTGATTTCGCCATTATGTGCGATATAACGGAAGGGTTGTGCCAGCTTCCAGGAGGGAAACGTATTGGTTGCAAAACGGGAGTGTACCAGGCCAAAGGCGCTTACAACGCGTTTGTTGGTAAGATCCGGAAAATAACCACGCACCTGGTTGCTGGTCAGTTGACCTTTATACACGATAACGCGCGAGGACAGCGATGCAAAGTAAAAGCCGATATTGTCTTTGCGCACCGTACTGTTGATGGTGTGTGTAGCATAGTTGCGGAGTACAAATAATTTCCGTTCAAAATCATCCGGGTTGGAAATATGATCCGGGCAGGCAATGAACAGTTGTTCCATTTCGGGTTCAACACTCAGAGCGGTGGGACCGATGCCGTCTATGTTTACCGGTACTTTCCGGTACAGCAGAATTTCAAGACCCAGTTTTTCGGCGGTGCGGTTCAGGATATCGCGACATTCTTCACGCAGGCGAATTTCTTTGGGAAAGAAGATCATGCCCACGCCATACTTTCCGTAGGCAGGAAGATGGACGCCGGATTTAAGGCATTCATCAAAGAAGAATTCGTGCGGTAGCTGGATCATGATACCTGCGCCGTCGCCGGTGTTGGCTTCACAGCCACACGCACCGCGGTGCTCCATGTTTTCCAACACGGTTAAAGCATCTGAAATATGCTGATGGGATTTGTGTCCTTTGATATTAGCAACGAAACCGATACCACATGCGTCGCGCTCAAAGGAAGGATGATAAAGACCCTGGTTGCCTGCCATAGATGACAAGTGTTTTTAGATATTTTGTAATAAAAATCGTTAGCAAATAAACACAAGCAAGCAACCCTTGTAAATTACTTAAAATTCACGAGGTAAACGGCGTTTTTATTCAATATTTTCCACAGAAACTGTAGACTAATGACTGTTTGTGAGGAGTGGGTAAAAAATGAACACTTGTTGTTATACCAGGTAGCCAAACAATGTGTCATTTTTATTGAGTTCCGTGTAGTTGATCGCGTAGGTCTTCATGTTTTGAAGCAGGCGATTGTAGTCTTCCCGGTTTTTTAATTCTACGCCAATCAGTGCGGGTCCGCTTTCCTTATTTGTTTTTTGCATGTATTCAAAGCGGGTGATATCGTCATCCGGGCCGAGGATATGATTTACAAACTCTTTAAGCGCCCCTGGTCGCTGGGCGAAGTTGATGAGAAAGTAGTGCTTTAGCCCTTCGTATTGCAGGCTTTTTTCTTTGATCTCCGGCATGCGGTCGATATCGTTGTTGCTTCCGCTAACGATACAAACTACATTTTTGCCAATGATCTCGGATGCAAAATCGTCCAGCGCAGCAATGCTTAGCGCGCCTGCCGGTTCTACAACAATTGCGTCTTCATTGTATAGTTTCAGGATGGTGGAGCATACTTTTCCTTCGGGAACCAATTCCATCCGGTCCAGCACTTTTTCGCAGATGCTATAGGTAAGATCACCAACTTTTTTTACGGCAGCGCCGTCTACAAACCGGTCGATACGTTCCAGCATTACCGGCTTACCCTGTTTAAGTGCTTCGTACATGGAGGGCGCTCCTTCGGGTTCAAGTCCGATGATCTGGGTACCGGGAGAATGTTTTTTGAAATAGGTGCCTACGCCCGCGCTTAGTCCGCCACCACCAACGGGAACAAAGACAAAATCGATATTGGGCTGGTCTTCGAGAATTTCGAGCGCAACGGTACCCTGGCCTTCAATAATGCGGGCATCATCAAAGGGAGGAATAAAGGTCATTTTATTTTCGGCTGTAAATCGTTGCGCCGCTGCGGCACAGTCGTCAAAAGTGTCGCCCACCAGGCGAATCTCAATGGCATCTTCGCCAAACATTTCGGTTTGGCGGATCTTTTGCCGCGGTGTGATCACCGGCATAAATACTACGCCGTGCACACCCAGTTTTTTACAACTGAACGCGAAGCCCTGCGCGTGGTTTCCCGCGCTGGCACAAACTACACCTTTCTGCAGTTCTGCAGCAGGCAGACTGCTCATCATATTGTAAGCGCCGCGTAATTTGTAGGAACGGACCACCTGCAGGTCTTCGCGTTTCAGGTAAATATTGCAATGATATTTTCTCGATAAACCGCTATTGCGTTGAAGGGGGGTACGCAGTGCGATGCCACCAAGCCGTTCGGCGGCGGCGCCAAAATCAAGCGTTACGCCCGGTTGTTGTTGTACCCTCTGTTCTTCCAACGTTGTGTTCATAGCGGTGTTCTTAAGAATTATCCTACTGATTCTGTTTTTGCACTCAGCTGGCTGAATACCTGTTTTGTAGATGCAACTGATTCTTCTGTTTGTTCCGGCTGCACCTGGTTTTCCGGCCGCAGGCTGCGAACTGTTTTACCGGCCTGCCACAATTCGCTTTCGCGCAGTTCTTTCAATTCTGCTTCCAGTTTTTCGCGGTAGTCGGCCTGGGAGTTGGAATCAATAGAACGCTGGGATTCTTTACCGGTGGATACGCTGTCATAGAGTTCGTTAAAAACGGGCAGGGTAGCATCTTTAAATTTCTTCCACCAGTCCAATGCGCCGCGTTGTGCGGTGGTGGAGCAATTTCCGTACATCCAGTCCATACCATTTTCAGCTACCAGTGGCATGAGGGACTGGGTTAATTCTTCAACGGTTTCATTAAATGCTTCGGAAGGAGAGTGGCCGCGTTCGCGCAATACCTGGTATTGTGCGGCAAAGATTCCCTGGATGGCCCCCATCAAAGTACCGCGCTCACCGGTAAGATCAGAGAAAACTTCTTTTTTGAAATCAGTTTCAAAAAGATAACCGCTTCCAACGGCGATGCCCAGTGCCACTACACGATCAAATGCTTTCCCGGTTGCATCCTGGAAAATGGCGTAGGAGCTGTTAAGACCACGGCCTTGCAGAAACATACGGCGCAGCGAAGTTCCGGATCCTTTGGGCGCTACCAGGAATACGTCTACGTCTTTTGGAGGTATGATGCCTGTTTGCTCATTAAAGGTGATGCCAAAGCCATGTGAAAAGTAAAGTGCTTTTCCCGGCGTCAGGTGTTTTTGCACCGTAGGCCAGAGTGCAATCTGAGCGGCATCACTCAGCAGGTAACAGATAATAGTGCCACGCTGTAACGCTTCTTCAATTTCAAACAACGTTTCGCCCGGAACAAAACCATCCCGAACTGCCTTATCCCAGGTTTTTGAATTTTTACGCTGACCTACAATCACGTTAATGCCGTTGTCACGTTGGTTGAGCGCCTGTCCGGGGCCCTGCACACCGTAGCCGATGACTGCAACGGTTTCATTTTTCAAAACATCCTGGGCCTTGCTGAGTGGGAATTCTTCCCGGGTAATTACATTCTCTTCAACACCCCCGAAATTTAATTTTGCCATGGTTATTGTTGTTTTTAGTTCTGAATTAGTTCTGTTTTAAAATTTAACGTTTATATACACACGTAATCATGGATCACATGCTAAATACTTTTTCATTTTCACTGAGAAATTCATTCTCGATCGTTTCTTCGCCGGGCTCGCGGTATTCAAATTCTTTCAGTTTCTGGTGGAAGCCTTCGCTGTTTTTGATGATCGCCACGCGGCCGCTGCGCACAAATTCAATCAGTCCGTACGGCTCCAGAACGCTGATCAGGCGGTCGGTTTCTTCGCGGTGTCCTGCCACCTCGAATACCGTATAATCTTTGCGGATCACTACTGCCTTTGCGCCATACTGGCGAAGCAGTCGCTCTACCTGCACTTCCGCGGTGATTACATCTGTAGGTACTTTATACAATGCCAGCTCCTGCCAGATGATCTCATCCCCGGTATTGTAGTAGGCTTTTAAAACTTCCACCTGCTTTTCAATCTGACGGCACAGTTTGCGAACCACATCTTCTGTTTCATTGATCACGATTGTAAAGCGATGCACGCTGTCTACTTCTGAGGTAGAGGTGTTCAGGCTTTCGATATTGATTTTCCGACGTGAGAAAATGATCGCGATGCGATTGAGCAGTCCGATCTGGTTCTCCGTATAAACGGTTATGGTATATTCCTGTTTCATACGTTCAACTTGAATAATTAAGTTCTTTGCGGTTTTAAGCCAACAGTTTTTAATTTATACTTCTTCTTTGCTCAGTACAATTTCAGATACGCCTCGTCCCTGGGGTACCATGGGAAATACATTATTTTCTTTTCCCACCATTACTTCCAGCAGGTAGCTGCCATCATGTTCCAGCATTTCAGTAAGTGCCGCCTGCAGGTCGGTACGCTGATGAATACTTTTCCCCGGGATGCCAAATCCTTTGGCCACCTGTACAAAATCGGGGCTTGTGATATCCACGAAGGAATAGCGTTTTTCATGGAACAGTTGTTGCCATTGGCGTACCATCCCCAGGAACTGGTTGTTCAGGATCAGGATCTTTACATTGGGTTTGAATTGCATGATGGTTCCCAGTTCCTGCAACGTCATCTGGAAGCCACCATCACCAATAATGGCCACGGTAGTGCGGGAGGGATCTCCGTATGCGGCGCCAATGGCCGCCGGAAGGGCATAGCCCATAGTTCCCAATCCACCGCTGGTAATATTGCTTTTGCTGCTTGTATAGCGCGCGTAACGGCAGGCTACCATCTGGTGCTGCCCTACATCGGTAACGATGATCGCATTCCCTTTTGTCAGATCATTGAGCGTCTTTACTACTTCTCCCATCGTCATGATGTCTGTACTGGGATTCAATTCTTCATGCACCACTTTTTCATATTCTTTTTCCTGGTAATCACGGAAGCGCTGCAACCATTGCGGATATACTTTTTGTTCTACCAGTTCTGTGAGCATCGGCAGCGTTTCACGGCAATCGCCCCATACCGGCACTGTTGCTTTTACATTCTTGTCAATTTCAGCAGGGTCAATGTCCAGATGGATTACTTTGGCCTGTTTGGCATATTTATCCAGGCGCCCGGTTACGCGGTCATCAAATCGCATACCCACGGCAATCAGCACATCGCATTCATTGGTAAGCACATTGGGGCCATAATTGCCATGCATTCCCAGCATACCCACACCAAGTGGGTGATCTGTAGGGATTGCGCTCATGCCCATGATGGTCCAGGCCGCAGGAATTCCTGACTTTTCAATAAAGCGGATAAATTCTTTTTCGGCGTTGCCGAGAATAACGCCCTGGCCAAAGATCACAAAGGGACGTTCGGCATTATTGATCAGCTCAGCTGCTTCACGGATATACTCTTTCCGCACAATCGGTTTGGGCCGGTAGCTGCGGATATGATCACATTTTTTATAGCCGCTGTATTCAAATAATTGCAATTGCGCGTTTTTGGTGATGTCAATCACCACCGGGCCGGGGCGTCCGCTGCCGGCGATATAAAATGCTTTTGCCAGCACTGCCGGAATTTCCTGGGCATCGGTCACCTGGTAGTTCCATTTGGTAACCGGTGTTGTGATGTTGATCACATCTGTTTCCTGGAAGGCATCTGTGCCCAGCAGGTGTGCAAATACCTGGCCGGTGATACAAACCACGGGAGTGGAATCGATCATGGCATCTGCAAGCCCGGTAACCAGGTTGGTAGCACCCGGACCGCTGGTTGCGAATACCACACCGGTTTTATTGCTTGCACGTGCAAAACCTTCAGCCGCATGAATAGCGCCCTGCTCATGCCGCACAAGGATATGATTTAGCCGATCCTTATAGTCGTACAGCGCATCATAAATGGGCATAATGGCACCACCCGGGTAGCCAAAGACGGTTTCCACGCCTTCTGCCAGCAGCGCTTCCAGCACAGCTGCGCTACCACTGATCGTTTTAATTTCAGTTGATGGGGTGGGCTTGTCTTTTTTCAGGGTTATTGTTTCCATAAACTCTTTTTTTAACCGTTATTTTTTTGCAACCAGTCGTAGCCGAACGTAATCTGCATACCACTGGCCATCCCGGTAATTTGTTTTTTTAAGCGTTGCGATTGTTTCAGCAAGAATTTTATTTTGTTGTGCTTCAGTTGTGTTTTCAAAAAATGAATCTCCAAACATTCTCAGCCACCCGGCCATGGCATCGTCACCAGTGGTGAGCCTTGTTTCGCGGTCAAAATGTTGCATCATCTCCACCCGGAAACCTGCCTGCTCCAGCAGCGTTGCAAAACCTGCGGCAGAAGGAAAATTCCAAACAGGTTTAAATGGAAGTTCTTCACTTGCAAAAGCCTGTTGCAAGGCGCTCACAATCGACTGTACATTTCGTTTACCGCCAAATTCTGCCACAAACCTTCCACCTGGCTTCAACGCCTGGTATACGTGCTGCACCACCTGGTCTTGCTCCCGGATCCAATGAAGGGTTGCATTGGAGAATACGGCATCAAATTCTTCATGGTACGGAAGAGCGCGCGCGTCCATCACCTGGAACGGAACAAGGGGAAAAGATTGTTTTGCCCGGGCAATCATATCTTCAGAACTGTCTACGCCTTCCGCCAAAGCTGCGCTCTCACGGATCTTCGCGGTCAGTTCACCTGTGCCACAGCCAAGGTCAAGTATTCTTTCACCGGGACGTGGATCCAGCCAGTCTACTACCGCTTCTCCGTGCCGGAATACAAAGGCGTGGTCATTTTGATATAATGCTGCATTCCATTTCATGCTTCGTCGGTTACGCAGCCTTCGTCTGCGGGTTTCACGGATTTCGCATATTTAAAGAGAACGCCTTTTGTCGCTTTCAGTGCGGGCTGTTTCCATTGTTTCTTTCGCGATGCCAGTTCTTCATCACTCACCTTTAGCGTAATCTGGTTCTTTACTGCGTCCAGTTCAATAATATCATTGTCTTTTACAAACGCAAGCAAACCGCCGTCAAATGCTTCGGGAGTAATATGTCCAACCACAAAGCCATGTGTTCCGCCACTGAAACGTCCATCAGTGATCAGGGCAACGGATTTACCAAGGCCGGCGCCAATAATAGCAGAGGTTGGCTTCAGCATTTCCGGCATCCCGGGCGCTCCGCGCGGACCTACATATCGTATCACAACTACATCCCCGGGTTTTACTTTTTTATCCTGGATGCCCGCAATCAGTTCAAACTCGCCGTCGAAAACACGTGCAGGTCCTTCAAACCGTTCGCCTTCCTTACCGGATATTTTTGCCACGCTTCCTTTCTCTGCCAGGTTACCATAGAGGATTTGCAGGTGGCCGGTTGCCTTTATCGGATTTTCAAGTGGATAGATTATCTGCTGCGTTTCAAAATCAAGATCCGGCACCGTGTCAAGATTTTCAGCAAGCGTTTTACTTGTTACTGTCAGGCATTCGCCATGCAGCAACCCTTTTTTGAGCAGGTATTTCATTACGGCCGGAACACCACCATGTTCGTGCAGATCCTGCATCAGGAATTTGCCCGAAGGTTTGAAATCTGCCAGTACCGGCACCCTGTCACTTACGCGTTGAAAATCGTCTTGTGTAAGTGAAACGCCCACGCTTTTAGCCATGGCAATCAGGTGTAGAACTGCGTTGGTACTGCCACCCAGGACCATAATCACCACCATCGCATTTTCAAAGGCCTGGCGGGTCATGATCATAGATGGACGGATATCTTTTTCCAGCAATACGCGAATAGCCCGGCCGGCTGCTTCGCATTCTTTCTTTTTTTCATCGCTTAGCGCAGGATTAGAGGAAGAGTAGGGCAGGCTCATTCCCAGGGCTTCAATCGCTGCCGCCATCGTATTGGCCGTGTACATTCCGCCACAGGCGCCGGCACCCGGGCAGCTGTTCATTACAATTCCTTTAAAGTCTGCATCATCCAGTTGTCCGGCAATCTTTTTGCCCAGCGCTTCAAAAGAGGAAACAATATTCAATGCCTCTCCTTTGTAATGACCCGGAGCAATGGTGCCACCATATACCATAATAGCAGGCCGGTCAAGCCGTCCCATAGCGATTACAGATCCCGGCATATTTTTATCGCAACCCGGCAGCGCAATCAGTCCGTCATAATATTGTGCACCACATACGGCCTCAATGGAATCTGCAATGATATCCCGGCTTACGAGGCTATAGCGCATTCCCTCTGTACCATTGCTGATACCATCACTTACACCAATGGTATTAAAGATCAGACCCACGAGATCACGGTCCCAAACACTTTGTTTTACAATCTTGGCCAGGTCGTTTAGGTGCATATTGCATGTATTGCCGTCATAGCCCATACTCACCACACCTACCTGTGCTTTTTTCAGATCATCTTCGGTTAAGCCAATACCGTACAACATGGATTGAGCGGCCGGTTGAGTTACATCCTGCGTAATCGTCTTCGAGTATTTATTCAGTTCTGCCATGCTATTTGATTTATGCAACCTGTTGTTTTAATTCAAAATGTTGTTCGCGCACTTTTGCGCGATAAGCTTGTTGAAGGATCGCACTAAGCGTGTCATTCCAGTTTTTGCTGAAGGGAACATCATCCATTGAGGTAAGTCCTACAATTTCCGCGGCAGTGCCGCAGAAAAAACCTGCATCGGCGCCGCGCATTGTTCCGGGTGTAAAATGCTTTTCAACAACGGGAATGTTAAACTCCCGGCAAAGCTCCAATACCGTAGCGCGGGTGATGCCCGGAAGGATCGCACCGGTTGGCGGCGTGTACAATACACCGTCCTGTTCAAAGAAAATATTAGCGCCGGAACTTTCCGCAACATTATCGTCTGCATCCAGCACCACGGCCTCATCATATCCTTTATCTTTTGCTTCCTGGCAGGCCAGGATGGAGTTCACATAATGACCGCTCACTTTCGCATCCACATGAAATGCGTTGGCATTCGGACGGCGATAGGATGAAGTCATCACACGCATCTGGTCTGCCATGTATCCATTTGTCCATTCCCATGCTTCGATAGCCAGGAACGATTCTTTTCCTTTGGAAAGTGACATATTGGGCGAGCAGACAACAATCGGGCGGATATAAGCGTCGGTAAAGCCATTCAACCGCAATGTTTCATAGGTCAATTCTACCAATTGAGCTGTTGAATAGTTGAAAGGGATATGCATTACCCGTGCGGAATGTGCCAGCCGGTCGTAATGTTCATGTCCTTTAAACATCTTTGTTCCGCCTGCAACCGGGTAAGCCCGGATACCTTCAAAAACGGCATAGCCGTAGTGCAGGCTCTGGCTGTACAGGTCTGTTGATGCTTCAGCGGCCTTTACAAATTGGCCATTGAAATAGATAATCGTGTTGTTATTGTAGTACATAATGCTAATTCCGGGGTTACTAACGTTCAATAATGCGACAAAAAAACCCCGCCTTTTTGGAGGCGGGGTCTTCGTATATTTTTTAATTTTTTATACAAACGTTCCACCTCCATTTGCAGGAATAATAATCACCACCACCACAATAATAATTGTGGCAATCACAGTAGCGACCATATTAAACCTGTTTCTTGACATAGAGGTGTTGTAAATATACACCCGCCTCATCATAAAAAGAACTTGAGCAAGCAATTTTATTTTTCAAACGATCCTAACGTTTGTTTGATCCTGTTCAGATGATCGTCGACTTCCGCAGTTCGATGTTCTCTGTTTTTACGGATCCCGGGATTTTTCCGCTTACATAATCGCTGATCAATTCACCGAGTGTCGACGTAAAATAAAAATTAACAGGGTCAATATCCTTGGTTACAAAGCCGTTGGACAATGTCCATTCTACGGCTTCGCGCACCAGCGCGGCTTCATCCGTCAGCTGAAAATGATCCAGTAGCATGGCTGCAGAAAGAATGGAACCAATCGGGTTGGCAATATCTTTTCCAGCCGCCTGTGGGTATGATCCATGAATTGGTTCAAAAAGCGCGGTACGGTTACCAACGGATGCCGAAGGAAGCAAACCCAATGAGCCGCTGATCACGCTGGCTTCATCGCTGATGATGTCGCCAAACATATTTTCCGTCAGTACAACATCAAATTGTTTCGGGTTGAGAATAATTTGCATCGCGGCATTGTCTACAAACAAAAAATCAACCGTTACATCCGCATAGCTACCCGCTATTTCCTGAACTACTTTCCGCCACAGGCGGGATGTTTCCAGCACATTTGCTTTATCTACCAGCGTTAATTTTTTCTTCCGCTGCTGAGCATATTTAAATGCCAGGTGTGTAACGCGTTCAATTTCTTCCCGGGTGTACACGCAATCGTCAGAGGCGCGGGTATGTTCTTCATTTACCTGCTTGGCACCAAAATAGATGCCGCCGGTAAGTTCACGGAAGATTACAAAATCCACATCTTCCACATTTTTTGTTTTCAGCGGGGAAAGATGATGCAGCGAAGGATAAGTATTTACAGGACGGATGTTGGCAAATAATTGCAGCGCCTTGCGCAAACCCAGCAAACCCTGTTCAGGCCTGACTTTTGCCGTAGGGTCATTATCGTACTTCGGGTGGCCGATGGCGCCAAACAGGATGGCATCACTATCCAGGCAAATATCAATTGTCTCCTGCGGCAACGGTGATCCCGTTTTGTCAATCGCATCTGCACCCAGCAGGCAATATTTGTAATGGAACTGGTGTCCAAAGTTTTCGGCAATGGCGTTTAAAATCCGTACAGACTGGCGCGTTACTTCCGGGCCAATCCCATCTCCCTCAATTACTGCGATATTCTTTTTCATGACGTTTATGCTGAAGTTTTATTGTGCTATGCAAAAGCCTCTTCCTTTTGAGGCTGATGAATAAATTTTATTTTTCCCTGTTCAAGTTCCAGAATGTTTTTTATGGTACCGGGTACTTCACCCGCGTAGTGTGATACATATAAAACTGTAACCCCTGTCGTTTCATGAATGCGGGTAACGAGGTTCAGGAATCGCCGTGTCTGAACAGCGTCCAGTCCCTGGCAGGGTTCATCCAGCGCAAGAATAGCCGGGCTCTTTACCATCGCTCTTGCAATTAGTACCCAGCGTTGCTGGCTGTCTGATAATTCAGCAACCCGGCAGTCTTTTTTATCCGCAAGCTCCATCACTTCCATCCAATGCAGTACCTCGCGGTGCTGGCTTGCCGTAAGCGTGCGAAACAAACCAATTGTATCAAAGAAACCTGAACCAATCGCGTGGTATACGCTAATCTGCCGGTCAAAATATTTATAAAGTTCAGGGGACACCAACCCTACGCGTTTTTTTATATCCCAAATACTTTCGCCACTTCCGCGTTGTTTTCCAAAAAAACGGATCTGTTGAGAATAAGCCTGCGGATTATCGGCGGTAACAAGGCTTAACAAGGTAGACTTGCCTGCGCCATTGTGGCCGCGAATCAGCCAGCCTTCGCCAGCGTAAACCGTCCAGTTGATACCATCGAGCAATTTCTTCTCACCATGCTTTATAGTCACATGCTCCATTTCAATCACCGGTATATCCTGCACCCCGTGGTGCAACAATTGCATTTCATCCAATGCAAAATCTGCTGCCGTATCTTCCAACGGATGAAAGTCTTCCCGTGTGGTAAGGCCGGCCAATTGCCCATTCTGCAATTCGGCTATATGCGTTATACACTCCGGAATATGTTTGTGGTCTGTAACAAGAATGAGCGTAGAATGCGCAGCAAGCTCATTCAGCAATTTATCCAGCGCTTTTGCAGAAGCCGTATCCAGCCCGGTAAAAGGCTGGTCAATGATCAGCACATCTGCATTCCGGGAAAGATGCCGGATGAGTTGCAATTTTTTTTGTTCACCATTCGACAGTTGGATAAGTGGTGTATTGGCGCGGTGGGAAAGTTCAAATCTTTCAAGCAATGTAGGGATGCCGGCAATGTTGCAACCGCTTTTTCCCAGTGAATCCAGTACCGTATCAGCATCTTCTGCATCACAACTGTTGAACCGTTGCTGGTAATAAAAATCGGAAACGTTGGAGCGGTTTTTCCAGGTTTCCGATGCAGCCATAAATGTGATCTTTGGCGAAACAGGTTCTTCCTGCCGTTTATACGTAATCGTTCCTTTTGCAAACTGCAATCCCGCCAATACGCGTGCAAGTGTTGTTTTACCGGCGCCACCGCCACCCAGTATTGCCAGGTGTTCACCAGCCGCCAGGCTAAAATTTACCTGGCTTAAAATGGTACGGCTCCCTTGTTTAACCTCAATATTGTTTACTATGATCGCGTCTGGCTTCATCCTCGTGAGTTCTCAAATGAACTGATCTTGTCGTGAATGCTGAGCAGGTAATCGATGTCGTCATAACCATTCAACAGGCACGTTTTTTTATAGGCGTTAATGGCAAAAGATTCGCTTTCACCGGTTGCGTTGATCGTAATGGTTTGGCTGGCCAGGTCTACTGTAAGCACAGCATCTTTCGGCTGCGCAAATATTTTCTGTAAAAAGCCTTCACTCACCTGCACCGGCAGTACGCCATTGTTCAGCGCATTATTCCGAAAAATATCTGCAAAAAAACTGGATACCACCACACGGAAACCGTAATCCAGGATCGACCATGCAGCATGCTCCCGTGAAGAACCGCAACCAAAATTTTTTCCGGCTACCAGGATTTCACCAGTATAGTCTGGGTTGTTGAGTATAAAATCTTTTTTTGGCTGTTGTTCATCATCATTTTCATACCGCCAGTCGCGAAAAAGATTTTTTCCAAATCCTTCCTTTGTCGTTGCCTTTAGAAAGCGCGCGGGGATGATCTGGTCCGTATCGATATTTTCGATTGGCAGGGGGATAAATGTTGTCTGTATCGTAGTAAGCGGTTGCATGAGTTGTTAATTGAGAAGTTCACGAACATCGGTTACAACACCGGTTACCGCGGCGGCGGCAGCCGTAAGCGGGCTGGCCAGCAGCGTTCTTGCCCCGGCACCCTGGCGTCCTTCAAAGTTGCGGTTGCTGGTACTGATGCAATATTTACCCGCAGGTATTTTATCTTCATTCATACCCAGGCAGGCAGAGCATCCGGGCTGGCGCAACATAAATCCAGCCTCTTCAAATATTTTATCAATTCCTTCTTCAATGGCCTGCGCCTCTACCTGTTTACTTCCAGGGACAATCCACACTTCCACGCCATCTGCTTTTTTGCGACCCTTTACAAAAGACGCTACCATGCGCAAATCTTCGATCCTGGAATTGGTGCAACTGCCGATGAACACATAATCAATTTTTTGTCCGCGAATGGCCGCGCCCTGCTGCAGCCCCATGTAGGCAAGTGATTTATCAAGCCCTGCGCGGTCTGTTTCATTGATCGTAGCCGTGGTAGGGATATTACGTGTAACACCAATTCCCATCCCGGGATTTGTACCATACGTGATCATTGGTTCAATATCCGCGGCCTGTATATTCACTTCATGATCAAATGCTGCATCCTCGTCGGAGTACAGTTCTTTCCACTCCTGTAGCTTTTGATCCCATGCTGCGCCAGCCGGAGCAAATTTTCTTCCTTTGATATACGCAAACGTCGTTTCATCCGGTGCAATCATTCCACAACGCGCACCCATCTCAATACTCATATTACAGATCGTCATCCGTGCTTCCATACTCAGGGAGCGAATAGCCGAACCGGCAAATTCGACTGCATAGCCCGTGGCGCCACTGGCTGAAATTTTAGAAAGAATGTAAAGGACAATATCTTTTGAAACCACACCTTTATTCAATGTCCCTTCTACATTGATGCGCATCAGTTTGGGTTTGCTCTGCAACAAGCATTGTGACGCAAATACCATTTCTACTTCGCTGGTGCCAATGCCAAAAGCAATCGCACCAAAGGCACCATGTGTTGAAGTGTGGCTGTCGCCACAAACAATCGTCATGCCCGGCTGCGTAATGCCCAGTTCGGGGCCAATAACATGCACAATTCCCTGGAACGGGTGGCCCAGGCCATATAATTCAATACCATGCTCTGCGCAATTTTTCTTCAACGCCTCCACCTGCAGGCGCGACAGCTCTTCTTTAATTGGCAGGTGCTGGTTCAGCGTGGGCACATTGTGGTCCGCGGTGGCAATGGTTTGCGCCGGCCGGAATACCTTTATTCCACGGTTGTTTAAACCGGTAAACGCCTGCGGACTTGTTACTTCATGTATAAAATGCCGGTCGATATACAATACAGACGGGCCGTCCTCGATTTGAGCAACGACATGTTTTTCCCAGATCTTATCAAATAATGTCTTTCCCATAAAATTTCAGGCAATACAGGTTTTCATCAGGCTACAGCAGCGATATTGTGCTGTTTGGCCATTTTTACGAGGTCTGCGTCTTCTACTTCTTTTTTGCTGTCCGCTACCTTCAGGAAGGTTTGGTACAGGGCATCCACATCATTGCGGTCAAACTGGAAACCGAGTTTCTGGAAGCGGTAAGCGAGCGCACTGCGACCGCTGCGGGCGGTGAGCACAATTTTTGAGTTGTCGGCGCCCACTTCTTCCGGGTTGATAATTTCATACGTAAGCGCATCTTTCAGGAATCCGTCCTGGTGAATACCGGATGAATGTGAAAATGCATTGCTGCCCACAATGGCTTTGTTCGGTTGTACAGGCATCCGCATGGTATCGGATACCCGGCGGCTGATAGGATTAAGTTGTTCACTCTTAATGCCCGTATAATAACCAAGATCTTTGTGTTGTTTGATGATCATCACTACTTCCTCGAGTGAAGTATTTCCAGCGCGCTCACCAAGCCCGTTGATCGTGCACTCAATTTGCCGCGCCCCGGCAATCACACCGGAAATGGAATTGGCCGTAGCCAGGCCCAGGTCGTTGTGACAATGGCACGAGATAATTGCCCGGTCAATATTGGCCACATGTTGCACCAGGTAAGCGATCTTTTCTCCGTATTGGTGCGGTAAACAATAGCCCGTCGTGTCTGGAATATT
>JBEHYT010000037.1:0-22434 GCA_048498035.1 Bacteroidota bacterium
GCAACTCGGCCCGCCGGCCGTGGAGGCAAAAAAGCCGCAAGCGATGCAATTGCCCAACTTCATGGGATATGCTAAAATTTTCCCCGGACACTAGTGATTCGGTAATGATATTGTCATTTTCAGATTAAACCACTCTCTTCCATTATCGCATCATTGTCGCCCGGAGAAAATCAAAATCTAACTCGGGTACTGTTTACTAGCCTGAATATCAAATATTATTTGACCCGCTCTTTGTCTATTTTAAAATCAAGCCCTCTTATTCAAAAAGAAGCTTTATTTCGAGCTTTCGAATAAATTTTATCGGGGCATTAGTGCTGAATAAATCGGTTGACCAGGTTGCGCCCTCTGCGGTTCCTGGCGTTCCTGGCGATACCGCATTTATGACGAACTTCTTTTCGTAACGCAAGGCCCGCCATGGTTTCGCAAAGTTCGCAAGAGAATATTCATTCCGTGATTCGTTCTTGTTATTTGAAAGCAATGATAATTTCGGTTGTCAATAAAATTTCCCGGACACTAGTGATTCGGCAATGTTATTGTCATTTCAGATCAAATCAAATCAAATCAAATCACTCCCTTCTATTATCGAATCAGCGAATCGCCGAATTATTGAATTAATCCGCGCATTTGTATTTCTAATTTTCACATCAGCACATTAGCACATTTCCACATTTGCATTCAGCATTTTCACATTAGCACATCAGCACATTTTCACATTTGTATTTCGCATTTCCCGCTTGAAATAAAAAAAGACCGACCCGTAGGTCAGTCTTTTATAGTGTATTCAATTTATCCTGGTCACGCTTTCTTTGACGCGTCAGGTTTGTCTTTTTTCTTATTGTGTTTGCCACCCAGGTCAACCAGGATCGGCGCCGCTACAAAGATAGAAGAGTATGTACCGGTAATAACACCCACCAGCATTGCAAATGCAAAACCACGTGTTACCTCGCCACCCACCAGGAACAGGATCAGGATGGTAAGGAATACCGTAAGGGAGGTCATGATGGTACGACTCAATGTTTCATTGATCGCGCGGTTGATCGTTTCTCCCAATGGGGCCGACGGATACAGGCGCCGGTCTTCCCGGATCCGGTCGAATACGATCACCGTATCGTTCATCGAGAACCCGATTACCGTTAGTACCGCGGCGATAAAGTGCTGATCAATTTCCAACGGGAAATTCACCAGCTTTCTCGCAAATGAGAATACAATCAGCGTTACCAATACGTCGTGCAGCAACGCCACGATCGTTCCAAGTGAATATCTCCAGTCGCGGAAGCGGAGGAAGATATACAGGAAGATTACAATCAGTGCAACGATGGTTGCCTTGATGGCGCCGCGTTTCAGATCGTCAGAAATGGTGGCCAGTACTTTCCTCGAATGGATCTTGTAATCCCGGTCAAATTCCTTGTAACCAAGTCCCTGGGGCAGGTATTTGGCAAGGCCTTTCAACAGGGTAGCCTGTACCACAGAATCGTATACAACCTGGTTGGTTTCGTCAATTTTATAATCGGTGGTAATTTCAAGCGTTTGGTTGTTACCTACGGTTTTAATAACAGGACTTTTCCCATCAAACACTTCCTGCAGGTCTTTACGTACGGTTTCTACGTTTACATCTTTTCTAAAATTGACCGTATAGCTGCGTCCACCATCAAATTCAACGCCGTAGTCGAAGCCATTGAACAGCGAACCAATACCAAGTGCCAGCACAGCAAATGAGATGGCGTAAGCTATTTTACGATATTCAATGAATTTGAATTTGGCGTGTTTGAAGATCTTGCGACTGATGCCGGTGAAGTAGTTCAGGTGGCGTTTACGGTTGGTAAACATATCACTTACCCAACGGCTAACCAGGATACCGCAGAACAGCGATAAGAGGATACCGATGATCTGGGTAGTAGCGAAACCTTTTACAGGTCCAAGTCCGAACGAATACAGGATCACTGCCGTAAGAAGAATGGTAAAGTGTCCATCCAATACAGGAGGTAATGAACGGCGGTATCCTTCATTAATGGCCGGGATATATCCCTTGCCACGATCCAGTTCTTCCTTGATCCGTTCATAGATAATTACGTTGGTATCCACCGCCATACCTACTGTTAGTACAAGACCGGCAATACCGGGCGCTGTAAGTGTTGCCCCCAAAGAGGTAAGCACACCAACGGTAAAGAGCAGGTTAAGGATGAGGGCAATATTTGCAATCCAGCCGGCGCTGTTGTAATAAACCAGCATCAGCAGGAAGATAACAATGAATGATACCACAAAGGCTGTCATACCACCGCGGATGGCTGCGCTACCCAACGTGGGGCCGATGATTTCATCCTGGACAATCTTAGCCGGTGCAGACACGCGACCTGATTTCAATACGTTCGCAAGATCCTGGGCTTGTTCAATACTGAAATTACCGGTGATACGTGTGCCACCGCCTTCAATACGCTCACTGGCGATAGGAGCCGATTGAACAACACCGTCCAGCACAATTGCCAGCGGGATCTGGTTCTTCTGACTGTTTTCAGTCATGGTAGCCCATTTGCGGGAACCTTCATCATACATCGAAAGCGTTACGATCGGGTTGGCAGAAGCCTGTTCAAAATCCTGGAACGCATCTTTGATCTGGTCTCCTTCAATAGGCGCTTTTGTAGCACCACCGGTTTTCAGTCCGTATAATACAACGGAACCGTTAGGGCCGGCGTTAGGTTCAGGAGCGCCATAGGCAAACTGGATATCTGCCGGGAGGTGTTTCCTGATCAAATCGGAATTCAACATGGAGCGAACGGCTGCCGTGTCGTATATCTTAACAATGCCAAGGCTATATCCGCCGGAAGGTTTTACCAGTGATTCAAAACTGCGGCCGCTGGTACCCTCTGCTGTTGTGGCCTGCTGGTTCTGTTGTTGCTTGTTGGCATCATCCAGTTGTCCTGCCAGGTCGTTGGAATCACGCGGAGCATTTCCGTTGGACGCCTGTCCATTGATTGCTGACTCTTTTACAACAGGCTTGTTGGCCGCAGAGTCGTGCGGCTGTGCGCCCAATGAACGGTTGTAATCGGCTATGGCTTCAGTCCAACGGGCCGCCATATCATTATTCATCGGGTAGGTTTCCCAAAACTGCAGGTTGGCAGATGATTGAAGTGTTGCACGAACGCGTTCGCGGTCTTGCTCACGATCCTGGATACCCGGCAGTTCCACGGTAATAATACCGCGGTCTTTTTCCAGGTTGATACCGGGCTGGGCTACGCCAAATTTATCAATACGTTTTTTGAGTACGGTTCCTGTATTTTCAAAAGCTTCGTCTGCTTTTTTCTGCAGGAAGCTTGCAACCTGTGCATCTGTGCTTCGCAGGCTGAGATCTTTCTGGTTCGTTGCATAAAACAGTGCAGCCAGGCGGTCTTTACCAACCAGCGCCTGGTATTCGTTTACAAAAAGCGTAACAAAATTGGCATCACTGTTTGCCTTGCGGCGTTCAGCATTATCCAGCGCTTTAACAAAGTTGGGATCAGTTGAATTATTGGCAAGCGTACGCACCAGGCCGGTCATTTCAACTTCCAGTGTTACACTCATACCACCCTGCAAATCCAGGCCGAGGTTCAACTCTTCCTGCTTAGCTTTCTGATAGCTGATAGGACCATTCACACCGTATGAAACAGTTACACCACTGGTACTGTCCAGCAGTTTTTTCAAACGTTCTTCGTACACATTCTTCAGCGAGTCCGGCATGTCTTTTACGCTGGCATATTTCCTCGCATCGGGATAAATAGATTTTACATACTTCTCAGCCTTTGCAGCCATTTTATTTTCATGGTTGCGGACGATCCATGTAAATGACAATTCATAAATGGAAAAGACGATAAGCAGAATAGTAAAAAATCTGACCAAACCTTTCAGTTGCATACGTTATCGGTATTTACGTGTTGAGGCCTTTCTCCCACAAGCAGTCAGGCAGGGAAAAACCTGTAATATGGCCCCTTTGATTTTTAGGGAGGGCAAAGATAGGGTTTTAGCCTAAAGAATGCACACGTTTTTCAGGGGGCTGATTTTGGCTGCTGGCGGCCTTTTCGGGTGGATTTCAGGGCTTTAAAAATGCCCTTTCCGGCCTTCAGCCGGGTGCGCCGCCACATACGCAAACACCATTGCCGGGGCGCCAAAGGCAGCAAACGGGCCGTTAATGCTGCCGGAAGCTGCCGGGATATCCCAGCCAGGATAATAAAAACCCGTAAAGATCGAATTAATTAATTATCAATAAACTACAAGTTATTAAAAACGGACAGGCATAAGATTATGATACGAATAGCTAACTTTCCTTACGCCGGCATAAAGCAGCCCGGCTCAGCAATATGAATGTTTTCCGTTTGTCCGGCCTCGCCCTGGTTGCCTCCTTCTTGTTTGCCGTGCCTTCCCGTGCACAGCAGCAGGAGGATCCGTTACTCCAGTCCATCTTTCGCCAGCACCCTGAATGGTTTGACACATTGCTCCAGCATGCAGATCAGTGGGGCATCCAGGTAATTTATACTGAAATCAACCGCGATCGAAAAGGCAACCCCCGTTTTAATGATCATTTCTATCACGTG
This sequence comes from Bacteroidota bacterium, assembly GCA_048498035.1. Taxonomy (GTDB): domain Bacteria; phylum Bacteroidota; class Bacteroidia; order Chitinophagales; family Chitinophagaceae; genus CADEDV01. The sequence goes on from JBEHYT010000037.1 coordinate 4,563, forward strand.
GATCCGCAGCATTATTATTACCCGGCGTCTACTGTCAAATTTCCTATCGCCTGCCTGGCGTTGCAACGATTGCATGAACTGGATCGCAAGGGACTTACCCGCAACACCACGATGGTAACCGGTACCGATGGTGATGAAGAGACCGGCGTGGATAATGATCCCACAGCAGTGGATGGCCGGCCCACCATCGAACAATATATCAGGAAGATATTACTGGTGAGCGATAATGATGCATTTAACCGGTTGTATGAATTCCTGGGGCAGGATTACATTAACCAACAACTGCATGCCATGGGATATACGAACGCGGAGATCCTGCACCGGTTAAGTATCAGTTTGTCTGAACAACAAAACCGACATACCAATCCGGTATCTTTCTATGATACATCCTGTAACCTGGTGTATGCGCAACCGGCTGCCCACAGCAACTGGCAATATGCACCGCGGCAAAATCTGTTAGGAAACGGGTATATGCAGGGAGGTAAACTGGTGAAAGCGCCCTTCGACTTTTCTGCCAAAAACCGGCTCGATCTGCAAAGCCTGCACCGGATGATAAGAAGCGTAATTTTTCCAAAGAGCGTGAGCAGGCGGGAGCGGTTTAAGCTGGATGATGATGATCTGCATTTACTTCGCTTATATATGTCGATGCGACCAGGTGAATCGGTATCGCCGTCTTATCCCGAACCGGAGTATTATGATAACTATGTGAAAACAATTTATTACGGTACGGAGCGGGTACCGGCAGACACTAACATTCGTATTTTCGGGAAAACAGGAACTGCGTATGGTTTCCTGATTGATGCCAGCTACTTTGTTGATTTTGCCAATGGAGTTGAATTTATGGTGAGCGCAATTATTTCCTGCAACAGCGATGGAGTTTATAACGACGATCATTATGATTATACAACCGTTGGTTATCCTTTTATGAAACATTTGGGACGCGCTTTGTATGCGTATGAACTACAGCGACCGAAAAAAAACAAACCCAACCTGGATAGTTTTCGGTTTCAGTATACACCTGCAAAATGATTATTGCATAACTTCGCGGGCCAGTTAACGATGTTGCCATACATCTTTTTTAAATAACCCAGTTATGCAGTTATCATCCCTGTTGCAACGGTTCAGCGAGCCTGAAACGTTGAAGATGGCCAAACTTGGCCGTGAACTTCGTGCCAAAGGAATTGATGTTATTGATCTCAGCCTTGGTGAACCTGATTTTGATACTCCTGAACATATCAAGGATGCGGCCATCCAGGCCATCCGTGATAACTGGAGTCATTACACGCCCGTTCCCGGTTACCCCGATCTTCGCGAAGCGATCTGCACAAAGTTCAAGCGCGACAATAACCTGGACTATAAACCGGAAAATATTGTTGCTTCTACAGGTGCTAAACAAAGTCTTGCCAATGCAATACTGGCACTTGTGGATGAAAATGATGAGGTGATCATACCAACACCTTATTGGGTTACCTACAGTGAACTGGTAAAAATTGCCCGTGGCAAGGTAGTGGAGATCCACAGTACGCCGGAAGCAGGATTCAAGATCAATGCGGAGCAGTTGGAAGCCGCCATTACACCGCGTACCCGCGTTTTCCTGTTTTCATCTCCCTGTAATCCCAGCGGTGCCGTATACAGCAGGGAAGAACTGGCCGCCCTGGCAACGGTGTTTCGCAAATACCCTGATGTTCAAATCATCTCCGATGAGATCTATGAATACATCAATTTTGTGGGCAAACACGAAAGCATTGCGCAGTTTGATGATTTAAAAGAACGTGTTATTATCGTAAATGGCCTGAGCAAGGGATTTGCGATGACGGGCTGGCGCCTTGGATATATTGCAGCCAGTCCTGAAGTTGCAAAAGCCTGTGAAAAATTACAGGGTCAGTTTACGAGCGGAACCAACTCCATTACACAAAAAGCGGCGGTGGTAGCGCTTACCGAAGATTTGCGCCCATCTCATGAAATGGTGAATGAGTTTGCCCGCAGACGCAAACGGGTGATGGAACTTGTTCAGGAAATCCCGGGTATCAAGTGTACAGAACCCGAAGGAGCTTTTTATATTTTCCCTGATGTGAGCGCTTATTATGGAAAAACAGACGGTACAACTACGGTGGCAAACGCTGCAGACCTGTGTATGTACCTGCTCAATACCGCGCATGTTTCTTCCGTAATGGGAGATGCATTTGGAGAGCCTAAATGCGTACGTTTTTCATTTGCCAACAGTATGCAGAAGATCGAGGAAGGCTGGAAGCGCATCAAAGAGGCGCTGGCTAAATTGAAATAAGTAAGTGGAAAGAAATAAAAAACCCTCGCCGATCGACGAGGGTTTTTTTATTCAGCTTATTTTTTCTTCATCATACCATTTCCAAACATATAGCCAATAGAGAAGCCCCAGTAGCTATTGTGTGAGGTAATGTCGCCGGTTGCGGAACTGTTAGCTTCGAAACCGTTGCTGAGACCCGGCGTATAATTTGTGCTTAATACAAGTCCGCTCGGGAACTGGAATCCCAGGGTGCTGTTCACACCAATTTCAAAGCGCTTGAATTTTCCATCGCCAACGCCTGCCTCGTCATAGAGGTCAAAATCCGTTGTACCGCTCTTTCCCTTACCGCTTACGCCGTAAGAGAAGTTAGGACCTGCACCAATAAAGAATCCGTTGTAGTGATACAGCAGGTTCACTGGCAGATCAATGGTGTAAAAAGTGAAATCGGCTGAAGAACCGCTTTGCTGCAGTTTGCCACCCTTCATGGCAAACAGCAGTTGGGGCTGTACAGACCAATTGGGGTTAAACTGGATGTTGGCAACACCGCCCACGTGAAAGCCTGGTTTGGTAAGACTGTAGCGGCTGTCGCTGCCAGAGTTTTCGCTTTTCAGGTAAAAGGTGTTTGCATTAACACCACCACGGATACCAAAACTGGTTGATTGTGCAGAGGCTGCGATACTCATAAGCAGCCCGGCAACAAAAAGAAATGGAATTCTTTTCATGATTAAAGGTTTTTGATTCGGCGAAGTTTGTCAAAAGGAATGCCACGAAACGTTAATCGATCGTAAATACCACAAATAGGTAGTAAAAATCGACCAAATCACCCTGATTGGGTAATGTCATCATGGCAAACCTGACATTATCGGGTAGATAGTCGCGAAAAAGAGTCAGTTCGCTGCATGTCGGCTACCAAAATCGAAAAGAACGGTTGTGAATGCGGTTTTGTACCTGTTGAAAATACGTATTGCGTCAGTTTTATTTTTTTGCGCGTTTTAACAAGGTCTCATGCAGCGAAAGTACCTGCGGGAGAAGCAATTCTTTTTCATCATTACTAACGACATAATCACACCGTTTCATTTTTTGTTCTTCATCCATTTGCCTGCTGATCCGGGCATTCACCTGTTCTATGGTAAGCTGATCGCGTTGCATGATGCGCTGGCGCCGAAGATCAACCGGTGCATATACACCAATTATACAATCCAGTTCAAGATGAGCATTGCTTTCAAAAAGCAGCGCGGCTTCTTTAATACTGTAGGGTGTTGTTTGTTGTTGCATCCAGTTTGCTGCATCACGGATGGTGGCGGGATGCGTGATGGCATTTAATATTGCCAGTTGATCGGGTTGTTGGAAAACGATGGACGAGATGTAAGGGCGGTCGAGCTGGTCATTTTTATAACTGGCTTCGCCGAAGGCCTTAATAATGGCGGCACGGATAGTTGGGTCTGTATTGATCAGCCGTCTTGCTGCGTCATCTGCGTAATAAACCGGGATGCCCAATACTTCAAATATGTGGGCAACTGTTGATTTGCCGCTACCGATTCCACCCGTTAGCCCAACTTTAAGCATAGTGTAAAAATAAAAAATCCAGGCACTGCTAACAATGCCTGGATGAAAGATAGTTGAAATCCGGTTATTTCTTGTCCGGTGCAGTAGCTACTTTATTGATAGCAGCTGTCCACTCGCGGCTGATAGTTGATTTTTCAATGCGCATATAAATGCCGGGACTTGTTTCAATCTGCAGGGTGCCATCTTCATTAATTTTGTTGATGATGGCATGAATACCAGCGATGGTTACAATTTTATCGCCTTTTTGCAGGTCTTCAATAAATTTCTTTTGTTCTTTGGCGCGTTTGGCTTGCGGGCGAATAAAGAAAAGCCAGAATACCACCAGCATACCCACCAGCATGATGGGCATAGGATTACTGAACACGCCACCTGTTTGGGCTTTTTGTTGAAGCAGATAAAACTTGAGCATTCGTATTGATTTTTTCGATTAGTTAGCAGGATTTACCTGTACGTTGAATTGCAGATCAAAAATATTTACGGGAGTTGTATTGGCGGTAACGGTCAGGTGTTTGCTGGCTACGCCATCATATCCTGTGCTGTTAAAGATAGCCCGGATGGATCCATCCTGCCCGGGCGGAATTGGTTTTTCCACTTTATCCGGCACCGTACAACCGCATTGTGGTTCCACACTGGTGATCACCAGGGGTTTGCTCCCCGTATTTTTAAAATGAAAAAGAACTTCCACTTTCTGACCAGCAGTAGCGGTGCCCATGTCCATCGGGCTTTTGTCGATCCACTCAATAGTTGTGGAATCACTGCTGGATTTTACCGCTTTCGTATCACCCGACTGGCAACTTGCAAGGGCAGCAAGTACGCTCAGCGCGATGCAAATTCTTTTCATATCAAAATTGATTTGGCAGTGCAAATGTAGAGAAAACCGGGCAACCGGGCTGGTTTATCCTTTTTTATATTCGGTCTTGTGCATTTTTCCCTGCTGTACCAGGTCTTTATGAATATTATCCAGGATGCCATTTACAAACTGGCCGCTTTGCTGTGTGCTATATTCCTTTGCCAGGTCGATGTATTCATTGATCGTGACCTTGGGCGGAATTGTTTCAAAATACAGAAATTCGGAAACGCCCATTTTCATCAGGATCATATCCAGCAGTGCGATCCGTTCCGGATCCCAGTTTTTTAATTTGGGAATGATAAGGGATTGCAGGTGTTCTGTTTTGTCCAGGACGGCAGCAAGAAGTTCGTAGGCAAACTGTTCTTTATCCGGGCTTACCATCTGGCGGAAATTATAACTGCCCGGTTTATGGATGTAGGCGGCCAGCAGTTGAATGATCATTTCCCCATCATCATCCCAATCAGCAAAATTTTCTTCGATATGGGACACGAACGATTCATTTGCGAGCAGTTGTGACTCGAGGATAAAATCGATGATCTTTTTTTCTTCGTTTTTTTCACGCGCAGGCTGCGCGATGTATGCCTTGTATTCCGGCGTATCTACCAGGTTGAGATAAATCCTCCGGATCAATTCACGGTCTGCCTTATGTTCGGGTTTATCAATCTCAAACTGCTCCTTTAATGCAGGATCTTCCAGCATTCTCCATAGCAATTCGTTGCCCGCCAATTTCGTATTTACATTGAGATCTTCGGCAGAGGGAAGGTGTTTGCTGGCACGTTGATGTGCATCTTTTTCCGCGTAGCGGGCTACTTCCGTGATAAACCAGATGAGGTACACCAGCAACGACCGGCTTTGGTCAAAATGCTGTTTCAGAATTTTTTTTGGTTCACCGGGTTTTACTGTTGTTTCAAGGGTGGAAACGGTATAAAGGGTCTGCATCACTTTAACCCGTATATTTCTTCTGCTGATCATATCCAAGAGCTATTACAGATGCAAAGGTAGGGCAAAATCTCTCAACGATGCGGCCAATTAGTTATTAACAAATCCACAAACCGGCCGTTGCGGGGATTACCGATTTACATTAATGGTTACTTTCATATTATCTAAAACCTATCATGATGTCCATCCGTAAGAACCAACCCGTCAGGGCCTTCCTGCTGGCCTTTGCGGTGTTTTTCTCTCTCGCAGTTTTTGCGCAAAAGACGCCACCCGATAAACTGGATATGGCGTTTCGATCGTTAATAACACAAAGAGGTCTGCCCGCTGCACAGCGAAAAGCAGCTTCCCCGTTTCCCGTGGAGCCGCGGTTGGGTTTTGATGGTAAAGGCGGACCGCTGGAAGCGCGGTACGATTGCATCGTTTATACAAAACTGGGAAAGGCACTGAGAGACAGTGGATTTGTAGTGTACACCACAGCGCCCAATTTTGTAACGGCCTGGGTAACGCTTGACCAGGTTGAGAAACTGGCATCGATGAAAGAAGTGTCTGCGATCCAGGTGCCGGACGTGCACCGGACTACTAATGATATTGCCGTGGCCAATTCCGGCGCTGCCTTGTTGCAGGCGGGGCGGCTCAACAACACGGTTTATAAGGGCAAAGGCGTTATTGTTGCCATTTTTGATACCGGTATCGATTGGGATCACCCGGATTTCCGGGATCCGGTAGATCAAACCAAGAGCCGCATCCTCCGTATATGGGACCAGACGCTTACGCCCATTGCAGGAGAAACGTCTCCTTCAGGTATGGGATACGGGGTGGAGTACACCCAGGCACAAATTGAAGCAGAACTCAACGGCTCCAATGTTGGATACGTGCGTGAAAAAGATGTAAATGGGCATGGTACCCATGTGGCCGGCACTGCAGCTGGCAACGGCATGGCGTTAACTTCGAGAAAATATTCCGGCATGGCACCGGAGGCGGACCTCGTCATCATTAAAGGAGGAAATGGATCATTTTCATCTTCCGATGAAGTTAACGCGCTTACCTATCTTCAAAATCTTGCGGTGAGCCTTGGAAAACCCATTGTGCTCAATATGAGTATCGGCGGACAATCAGGTCCGCATGACGGTACTACGGCACCGGAACTGGCAGTCAACAGTTTTACCAGTTCAGGGCCGGGCAGGGTGGTGGTCATTTCAGCTGGTAACGAAAATGGCACCAATATTCACAACCAGTTTTCGCTGCCTGCAAATGGAAGCAGCACTGTTTCATTTTCGGTTCCCAGTGGCACCGCCGGCAGCAATGTGTTTGAATACCGCGTTTATCTCAACAACAATGCAAGCGTGTCTGCAACCGTGACGGCGCCGGCAACAGTGACGGGTGGCGGAGGTAGCTTTACGCAACCCGCTAACCAAAATTCCGGCGTGTCTGTTTCAGGAGGAAACTTTGGCATTTTCATTAATAATAGCATTGATCCATCCAATAGCCTGCGCTATGTTGACGTATATATTTCGAAATTAATCGGCACGGCCAACCCAACAGGTACATGGACGCTCGACGTTAATAACGGAAGCGCATCGGCTGTAACCTGCAATGGATGGCTGTATTATATCAGTACGAGTTATGCTACCACAGCAGTTGTGGGTGGCGACAATAACATGCTGGTTGGCACTCCGGGTACTGCAAATAATGCCATTACCGCGGCGGCGTATTCCCCCAAAGTAGTGTGGACCAATTCTTCAGGTTCCATCAACTATTATCCCAGCGCTACCAGTGATGATATTTCAACGTTCAGTTCACGTGGTCCAAGAAGGGACGGGGCTCAAAAGCCAGACCTCGCCGCAGACGGCCAGGCGATGGTTTCCTGTTTATCCTCTGATATGTCGCCGGCAGCAGATCCCAGTTATGTAGTGGTATCGGGTCTTTATCATGTAGAGCAGGGTACCAGCATGTCTGCACCCGTCATTAGTGGCGCCTGCGCATTGTTGTTGCAGGGAAAACCTTCTGCCACCTATTCCGAGATTAAAACCGCGTTGACTTCAAACGCTAATAAGGACCAGGCAACGGAAGCGCCGGGCGCAACGCCAAACGCGACCTGGGGATATGGAAAGCTGGATGTATTTAAAGCTGCTTCTTCGCTTTTTGGATGCACGCCTGCTATCAGGAATGAATATATATATGATGGTTTTACACCGCTTACAACGGGAGAGGCAAATGTTGGACTCAATACGGCCTGGGCTGCCGTTCGCTATACAACCAGCGCGGCGGGTAAAGTGGGCGGGGCATATATCTTTATTTCGTCAGCAACCAGTTTTACCTCACTGACCGTAGAAGTCCGCAATAACAACAGTGGTGTTCCCGGAACGGTGTTGGGTAGCAAAGTACTGCCGGCGGCGGATGTTAATCTTTTTGGTTGGACTTATATTGATTTGAGTTCCCTGGATATATCTGTTGCCAATGGAGCAGATTTTTTCGTTGTCGCATATGCCAATTCCGGTGCAATCTGGGCAATTCGTTCGGCTACGGTAAATGTTGATAGCAGGAGCCTGGCGTCCGGCAATTCCGGCGGTTCCTGGGCTGTTCAATCAAGTTTCGATTTTAAAATAAGGGCGGTTGTATATTCCAATTCCCAAGTGGTATCTGGTACAATTGCCAGCAGCAATGTAACCGACACGCGTGATATCAATACCAGTCAGCAATTCATGAACAGTTGCGCGCTGATTGCACAACTGGCACCCAATGGTACCAACCCGGTAAGCGGTACGGTTGCTGCAAAGGTTTGGATTGAAGGTTCCGTACCGTCTCTCGGCGGCCAGCCCTTTGTAGCCCGCCATTATGAAATCACGCCTTCTACAAGCCCATCTACCGCTACCGGCCGCGTAACGTTGTACTTTACGCAGGCTGAGTTTACTGCTTTTAACAGTCATCCTGCCAGCACACTTGATCTGCCAACAGGACCGGGTGATTCCGGCGGGATCAGTAATCTCCGGATCGGGAAATATTCCGGGACATCAGGCAACGGCACGGGCCTGCCCAATACCTATACCGGTACGTCGGAAGTGATTAACCCGGTGGATGCAGATATCAAGTGGAACGCAGCCTACAGCAGATGGGAGGTAACATTTGATGTAACCGATGGGTTCAGCGGCTTCATAGTTCAAACTTCAACATTGGTCATTCTCCCGGTTGAACTGGAATATTTCACCGGTGTGCGCCGCGGAACCGCTAACCAGTTAAACTGGAAAGCAAATTGCTCTGCCGGTAATTCATCCTTTGAGGTTCAACGCAGCGCTGATGGCAATAACGCATCTTTTGTGACCATTGGAACCGTGGCAACTACGGATGCCCGTTGCCAGCAACCTTTTGATTTCAGCGATGCTTCACCGCTGCCTGGCCGCAATTATTACCGCTTGCGGATCACCGATCCGAATAGCGTTGTAAAATATAGCGGCGTAGTGATGTTACAATCTAACCAATTGGTAGCCAATTCTGTATATCCTACCCAACTGGCGCCCGGAGTTACCCTTCAGGTAAGTTACGGCAGCAGTCCAAAGGGCAGTTTTGTGCTGTTTGACGGTATGGGCCGCCAGGTGTATAGCCGCGAAATCATCAGCGGTGTACAAAGCTTTGAACCGGGCCGGCAGCCGGCAGGAGTGTACCTGTATGTGCTTCGCAATGAAGTGGGTGAGAATATGTATAGTGGCAAACTTGTAATTCAATAAGGAAATAACCGGCTGATACAGGAAAGGGCTGTCTTCATACGACAGCCCTTTTTGTTTTGTCAGGTTTGGATAGCGTATTCTGTATCAATGCAATGAAAAAATGGCAGCAAACTGAAAAAATTACCGGTTTCAGGGGGGCGGCACAGTATTTCGTGTACCTTCGCCGTCCTTTAAACCCGTTTTTGACGGGATTGAAATACTCAAAAATTCAAAAACTAATAAAACTATGGCTAAGAAAGTCAGTGTTACCCCACTTCACGACAGGGTAATTGTGAAACCGGCCCCGGCTGAAGAAAAGACAGCGGGTGGGATCATTATCCCGGATACGGCAAAAGAAAAGCCTCAACGCGGAACGGTAGTAGCGGCAGGTCCTGGTAAAAAAGACGAACCAGTAACGGTAAAAAATGGTGACACCGTTTTGTATGGTAAATATGCCGGAACGGAGATCCAACTGGATGGCGAAGATTACCTGATCATGCGCGAGTCTGACATCCTGGCGATCATCTAAGCTGTAAAGCATATTAGTTCTAGGTATTCAATTTAAAAAACTCAAATCGTAATAAGATGGCTAAGCAAATCTTCTTCGACATTGAAGCAAGAAATAAAATGAAAAAAGGCGTTGACACCCTTGCCAACGCTGTGAAAGTGACACTCGGCCCCCAGGGACGGAATGTTGTTATTGAGAAAAAATTCGGCGCTCCCGGCATCACCAAAGATGGTGTATCCGTTGCCAAAGAAATTGAACTGGAAGATCCCATTGAGAATATGGGTGCGCAGATGGTGAAAGAAGTGGCTTCCAAAACTGCAGATATTGCAGGTGATGGTACTACTACTGCCACTGTGCTTGCTCAATCCATTATCGGCGAAGGCCTGAAAATGGTAGCCGCCGGCGCCAACCCGATGGACCTCAAACGCGGTATTGACAAAGCTGTAGGTAAGGTTGTAGAAAACCTGAAGAGCCAAAGCCAGACCGTAGGTTCAGACAACAGCAAGATCCGCCAGGTGGCCAGCATTTCTGCCAACAACGATCCCGAAATCGGTAAGTTGATTGCTGAAGCGATGCAGAAAGTAGGAAAAGAAGGCGTTATTACCGTGGAAGAAGCAAAAGGTACAGACACTACTGTAGATGTAGTGGAAGGTATGCAGTTTGACCGTGGTTATATCTCTCCTTATTTCGTTACCAACAGCGAGAAAATGGAAGCCGAATTGCAGAATCCTTACATCCTGATCTACGACAAGAAGATCAGCAATATGAAGGATATCCTGCACATCCTGGAGAAAGTAGCTCAGGGCGGTCGTCCGCTGCTCATCATCTCAGAAGACCTGGAAGGTGAAGCGCTGGCTACACTGGTGGTGAACAAACTGCGTGGTACACTGAAAGTAGCTGCGGTGAAAGCGCCTGGTTTTGGCGATCGCCGGAAAGAGATGCTGCAAGACATTGCTGTGTTGACAAAAGGTACCGTGATCAGCGAAGAGCAGGGTTACAAGCTGGAGAATGCAGACATCAGCTACCTGGGTCAGGCGGCAACTGTTTCTATCGACAAGGATAATACAACAATCGTTGGTGGCAAGGGTAAAAAAGAAGATATCAATGCCCGTGTAAACCAGATCAAAGCACAGATTGAAGTAACTACTTCTGACTATGATAAAGAAAAACTGCAGGAGCGTCTTGCGAAACTGAGCGGCGGTGTAGCTGTTCTGTACGTAGGTGCTGCCACAGAAGTGGAAATGAAGGAAAAGAAAGATCGCGTGGATGATGCGCTGCATGCAACACGTGCTGCAGTTGAAGAAGGTATCGTTCCCGGTGGTGGTGTAGCATTTATCCGTGCTATCGACAGCCTGGAAAAATTCAAAGGTTCTAACGAAGATGAAACAACCGGTGCTGCGATTGTTAAACGCGCATTGGAAGAGCCGCTTCGCCAGATTGTAGCGAATGCCGGTATCGAAGGTTCCATCGTTGTGCAAAAGATCCGCGAAGGCAAAGCCGATTTCGGTTTCAATGCCCGTACGGAAGAATATGAAAACCTCCTGAAAGCAGGGGTTATTGATCCTACAAAAGTAACCCGCATTGCCCTTGAGAATGCAGCTTCAATTGCAGGTATGCTGCTGACTACTGAATGTGTAGTGGCCGACAAACCGAAGAAAGAAGAACCACATGTGCATGGCGGTGCGCCAGACATGGGCGGAATGGGATATTAATTCCGGGTTATCAAGTAATACGAGCCTGTACAGCCTCTGCTGTACAGGCTTTTTTTCGCCCGGCAGGGCTGTAATTTCCCGCGGCGGTTGATGCCCACCCGGCCTGTTTAGGTGGCCAGCGGGCGCAGGATTAGCTCCAGGGAGGCCTGGCGGAGCGGTGATGGTCTTTTTCGCCAGCCCGAAGCGGGTAATACAGTCGTTTTCCCGTCTGCAACTCGTAACTATTTCGTACCTTTGCGCCTCGCCAATTAAATCGTTTCTAAATGATCAGTGTAAAAGACCTGAAGCTTGCCTACGGCAAACGGGTATTATTTGAAGATGTGAATGTTAATTTCACCAAAGGCAATTGCTATGGAGTGATTGGAGCCAATGGTGCAGGGAAGAGTACGTTCCTGAAGATCCTGAGCGGTGAGATTGAGCCCAACAAGGGAACGATCACCGTTACCCCCGGTGAGCGGATGGCGGTGTTGAAACAAAACCAATTCCAGTTTGATGAAGAAACGGTACTGAATACCGTGATGATGGGTCATACCAAACTCTGGTCGATCCTGAAAGAGCGCGAAGCCATTTATGCGCTTGTTGATTTTACCGAAGAAGATGGTATCCGTGCAGGTGAACTGGAAGGTGAATTTGGAGAAATGGGCGGGTACACCGCGGATAGTGATGCAGCTACGTTGCTGAGTGAACTGGGCGTTACCGAATCCTATCACCAGTCGCTGATGAAAGATATTCCTTCCAACATGAAGGTGCGGGTATTGCTGGCGCAGGCGCTGTTTGGCAACCCCGATATCCTGTTGCTGGATGAGCCTACCAACGGTCTCGATATTGAAACGATCAGCTGGCTTGAAAATTTCCTGGCCGATTATGAGAATATTGTGCTTGTGGTGAGCCACGACCGTCACTTCCTGGATGCGGTGTGTACGCACGTTGCCGATGTGGATCGCCAGAAGATCAAGGTGTTTACCGGTAACTACACATTCTGGTATGAATCTTCACAGCTGATGGCGCGCCAGTTATCTGATAAGAATAAAAAGACAGAAGAGAAACGCCAGGCGTTGCTGGACTTTATCGCGCGCTTTAGCGCGAATGCGTCAAAAAGTAAACAGGCCACGTCCAGGAAAAAGGCGCTTGAGAAGTTATCGCTGGAAGAAATTGAGCCTTCTTACAGGAAATATCCCGGTATCATTTTCCAGCAGTTGCGGGAAGTGGGTAACCAGATACTGAACGTTGAAAAATTAAGTTATGCCGTAGATGGCCGACCGCTGTTTCGCGACATCACGTTTACGGTTAACAAGGGCGATAAAATTGCGATCTTAAGCCGCGATCCACTTGCTGTAACATCATTTTTCAATATCATCAATGCGGAAGCAGTAGCCGATAGCGGCTCCTATGAGTGGGGCAGTACTGTTACCCATGCTTACCTGCCGCAGGAAAACAGCCAGTATTTTACCGGGGAGCTGAACCTGATGGACTGGCTTCGCCAGTATGTGCCATCACATGTAACGGATGTGGATGAACCTTTCCTGCGCGGTTTCTTAGGAAAGATGCTGTTTAGTGGTGATGATGTGATGAAGAAGACCAATGTGCTGAGCGGAGGGGAGAAGGTGCGGTGTATGATCAGCAGGATGATGCTGCAAAATCCAAATGTGATATTGCTGGATCAGCCCACCAACCACCTTGACCTGGAAAGTATCCAAAGCTTTAACGAACAGTGTACCGAGTACAAAGGCATTGTATTGTTGAGCAGTCATGACCATACATTTATGCAAACGGTTGCGAACCGCGTGATTGAGCTGACGCCGAAGGGTCTTATCGACAGGCTGATGACGTTTGACGAATATCTCTCAGACGATCGTGTGAAGCAGTTGAAGGAAGAGATGTACCGGTAACATCGCGCGGCAGCGCATAATCTCATAAAAAAGCTCCTGCGGTTGCAGGAGCAATAATTTTGATCATCTGGCTTCAACCCGAATCCTGATCGTTGGTGGATCAGCATACTCCCGGCCCGGATACAAGTTTTTCCCGGGAGACTAACAGGTACGGTAGGATCTGGAACACCAGTGAAGGTGGCAAGAACTGTGGTTGTGAACGCTAATGTAGAAAGAAGAAAGGATTTTGTCAATACCCCGGATTGCTTTTTTGTGAGGTCGTCACAGCATTTTCTGAATTAGTTTTCCCAACATCATCAGGCCGTATTCCGCATCTTCATCCCAGGGCTTTCCAAAGCTGATGCGGAGACAATTGGCATACGCATGACTGGGCGAAAAAATTCGTCCGGGTACGATAGATATATGGTGTCGAATGGCCTCATTACGCAGCCGGAAGGTGTTGATCTTTTTATTGAGCTGCACCCATAACACAAATCCCCCGTGGGGCCGTGAAACCTTGGTGTCTGCCGGGAAATGTTTAATAATGCCCTGCAGGTAGCGCAGGCATTGTGTATGCAACGCTTTGCGAAGCGATTTGAGATGATATTCATAACGCCCATTTTGGAGAAAGTGTGCTACGGCCGCTTGTGTAAGAGTAGGGGAACTGATATTGAGCATCCGTTTGATCTGTTTTACCTGGTCCAGGAAGCGACCTGGTAATATCCACCCGATACGATAGCCCGGCGCGAGTGATTTGGAGAGCGAGGAACAGTGCATTACCCACCCGCGTGTGTCGTAGGATTTGCAGGTGCGTGGCCGTTTTTTTCCAAAATAGAGTTCGCCGTAGATATCGTCTTCAATAAGTGGAATTTTATAACGGGTGATCAGTTCCACCAGTTTCTGTTTGTTTTCATCGGGCATACAACCGCCGAGGGGGTTGTTGAAATTGGGGATGGTGACAATAGCTTTGACCGGGAACTTTTTCAATGCCGCCTGCAGGGCGTCCAGTTCAAGGCCATTGGTAAAACAGGATGATATTTCCACTACTTTCAATCCCAGTGTTTCGATAGCCTGGAATACGCCAAAATAGTTAGGGGATTCTACGGCAACTGTATCGCCGGGTTGTGTAACTGCCCGCAGGCAAATGGTAATGGCTTCAAGGCATCCCGCTGTAACCACCACCTCATCCGGTTTTATCTTTCCGCCCCAATTGAAGGCGAGTCGTGCCAGTTGTTTTCGCAATTCGATATTTCCCTGGGTATGTTCATAGCTGATGCAGGAATCCGGCGTATTACGAAGGACCTGTACTACCGATTTGTTGAGTTTTGCAATGGGAAGTAATGAAATATCAGGAACGGCAAGTGCAAAGTTGATCACTTTGCGGTCGGACGAGATAATATCGCTGTAAATAGTGCCGATCATTTCTTTTACGCTTACGTCGTGGGAAAGCGGCTCTGGTTGCACGATGCGCGGCAGTGCAGGAAAGCGTTGCTGGTTGAAGCGGACATAATAACCAGACTTGGGTCTTGATTCAATAAGGCCTTTTCCTTCCAGGTGATAATAGGCCTGGAAGGCGGTGCCCATGCTGATACCGTATTCATCGCTCAGCATCCGTACAGAGGGAAGTTTGTCGCCGATCTTGAGCACATCTTCACTGATCATTTTTTCCACACCATTAGCAACCTGTAAATACAGGTGATCGTCGAGGGCTGTACTTTTTTTTCCCATTGCGTTGAAAGTTTAAAAGGGATTTGTAAATCTGATATAGTCAAAAATACAAAAACTGAATCTGTTTTTTATTATCCCGGTATCTCAAATTTGTGTTTCAATGGAAGAATACGGCTGATGCGTGTAAAAAACAACAATACAAAAGCGTATATCGCGCTGGTGATAGTGAGTTTCTTTTGGGGCACTACATATATTGCCGCGCGGATTGGTGTGCAGCATATGCCTGGTCTTTTTATGGCGGGCATCCGTCAGTTTGTTTCCGGTGCTTTGCTGGTTGGTTTTTTCCTGTTGCGGGGGCACCCTGTTCCAGGCTGGCGTGTGTTGAAGACGATTTCGATACAGGGTATCTTCCTGCTTTGTATTGCCAATGGCTTGCTTACCTGGTCTGTAGAATATATCAGTGGTGGTCTTGCGGCAATTATTGCAGCGCTGGTTCCGTTGTTTATTGCGCTTTTTACTTCCTGGCTTTCGCGCAAAGCGCGGATTACCGCCTGGATGCTGACCGGACTGGTAATTGGTTTTGGCGGCGTGGTGATCATCTTTTACGATTACGTTGGTCAACTTGGCAAGCCGTCATTCGTGTTGGGGGTAACGCTGGCATTGCTGTCTACACTCTCCTGGTCGTTTGGCACGGTGTACACAGCCGGTAAAAAGAGTTCGCTGGATATTCTTTATAACGTGGGGTGGCAGATGTTGATAGCCGGTGTTGTTATCTTGTTGGTATGTGCCGTTACGGGCCGGTACACCAGTCTTGCAAGTATAGATTCCCGTTCATTGCTGGCATTATTGTACCTGATTGTATTCGGATCGCTGGTGGCGTATTCTGCCTATGTATTTATGATCAGTCAGCTGCCGCCAACGCAGGCGTCTGTATATGCTTATATCAATCCATTGGTGGCGGTGGTGCTGGGTTGGTTTTTATTATCAGAAAAATTAAATGGCAATGTGTTGCTGGGTACGGCCGTTACGCTGGCGGGCGTATACCTGGTAAACCGTGAAGCCAGGAAACTAAAGCAACAGTGATGGACAACCGTATTTCGATCATCGATTACCGGCCGGAGCATCAGCCATATTTTGACGCCCTGAACAGGGCCTGGATACAGGAGCTTTTTGAAGTGGAGCCTGTGGATGAATGGGTGATGTCGAACCCCGACAAGGCAATTTTAGATGGCGGGGGCGCTATTTTAATGGCTGCCTGGGATGGAGAGATTGCGGGAACGGTTGGACTTCGCAAAGCAGACGATACGGTGTATGAGTTTACCAAGATGGCGGTGGATCCGGCGTTCCGGAGAAGGGGTATTGCGGAAGCGATCAGTTATGCGAGTTTCCGGAAATCTGCCAGCCTTGGTGCTACAAAGATCATCCTGTATTCTAACCGCAAGAATGCAGCCGCGATACGGATGTATGAGAAAATAGGCTTTGTGCATGTGCCGGTGGAGGAGGGTGTCTATAAACGGGCGAATGTAAAAATGGAGATTGGGATTGAAGATGCGCTGGAGCGGGCAAATGAGTTTTTTCAATCCACAAATGTTTTATTTCTAAAATAAATGGATATGCATACAACAAAAGCGATAAGGGTGCAGCGCACGAAGCAGTCGAACCTGCCCGGCGTTGATTTTAACCGGCTTGAATTTGGAAAGTACGTGGCTGATCACATGCTGGTTTGTGATTATGCGGATGGTAAGTGGGGAGAACCTGCTATCCTGCCATTTGGTGATTTTACGATAAATCCGGCTACACTTGCGCTTCATTACGGCCAAACTGCTTTTGAAGGGATGAAGGCGTTTCGGTTGGAGGATGGCCGGGTGAACCTGTTTCGGGTTAATCGCCATTATGATCGTTTTGTGAAATCGTTGCAGCGGATGTGTATGGCCACGGTTCCTCGTTCTATTTTTGTAGACGGTTTGGCAAAATTGGTGGAGACAGACAGGGACTGGGTGCCTGCGGGTGCAGGGTCTGCATTGTACATCCGTCCGTTTATGTATGCCAGCGAGGCGAAGTTTGGTGTGAAGGTATCTGATGAGTACCGGTTTGTTATTTTCTCCGGGCCTGTTCCGGAAGTGTTCAGCAAGCCGATTCGTGTAAAGGTGGAAACTGATTATGTGAGGGCGGCAAAGGGGGGAACCGGTTTTGCGAAATGCGGCGGCAATTATGGCGGCGCATTTTTTCCAACGCAGCAGGCCCGTGCGGCGGGTTTCGACCAGGTATTATGGACGAATGGTGCAGATGAACCGCTGATTGAAGAATCGGGGATGATGAATGTATTTTTTGTGTTGGATGGTACGCTGGTAACACCGCCGCTGTCTGACAGTATTTTGGATGGAGTAACCAGGGATTCGCTGCTTACGCTGGCCATCGACCTGGATATTTCTGTTGCGGAAAGAGCTGTTTCTGTAAATGAATTAAAAAAAGGATTTGAATCGGGATTGTTGACGGAGGCATTTGGGGCGGGAACGGCGGCGGTGGTTGCACCTATTCAAACGATCAATATTGACGGCATTGATTATTCGTTGCCGGAGTATAGCCATGAAAACATACAATTCCGGCTTAAAGACCGGTTGCAGCAAATCCGCCTTGGACTTGCACCGGATGAACATGGGTGGAATCATTTGTTAATTCGGTAATTCGGTGATTCGTTAATCACTGTTGTCCGGTAAAAGTCAGGTTTGATTTTACTGGGGTTGACAATGATTAAGTTAGGGGTTTTAGAGGCGCTATTTTAGTAGGGTAGCCCCCT
>JBEHYT010000038.1:0-21819 GCA_048498035.1 Bacteroidota bacterium
GCTACGTACCACCTGTAGCTCAAGTCGCAACCGCTCCCGCCGCCGGCGCTCCATGATTGTTTTCCGACGTTGAGAGATATATTTATAGATCAACAACAGAAGGGCGGCCACGATTGCTGCCAACAGCCATCTTGCCCAGGAACGTTGATACCAATATTCTGCAATACGGAATGGACAGTTGGTGACATTGTTGCGCTGCGCGCTAAAGCGGATCTGCAGTACAAACCGGCCTCCGCCCGGTTTTTTTAACCAGACGAAATTGTTATCGAAATCATTTGCCTTCCAGGGAATGATCACTTTCCCATTCCGCAGCAATTGATATTCGATGGCTTGCTTACGATAAATGTTGCCGGCCAGGAAAAAAACAATATTCTCCTCTCCTGCCGGGAAATGAATATCCGTCGGCAAACCGGTTGCCGGATCGGTTGCCGGATGGTTGGCGAAAATGCCGGTTGAATCCGGTAGTAAAGGCAGGTAGGGATTTTTGACGCGGTAGAGGAACTCATTCAATTTTGAGCCCGTGTAAATATTCAGGATGGCAGGCTTGGTTTGTTTCCAGTAAACGATAGCTGCAGACAAGATATTCCGGCTCCCCACTTTCCGAAGCTGCACTTCGATCCAATGATCCCAGGATGCGTCAACCCCTCCAAGGAACGCCATGCGCCGGTTGAAGTTATTGAGTTGAAAATCCGGATCGCTAAACTGTGTAATGGATTGCCAGGGCAATAAATCGCTGGTTCCATCCAGTACCACCCGGTATTCAAACAGGTGTGCGTTAGCGGGTGTTATATAGGGCACCAGGAAATAAACATCCGACGAGTCAAACGTGTAAAGGCATCGGGTGGAATGCGGCATTACTCCGTCGTCATAGAAATGGGCACTATCCAGGAACTGATCTACGCCCGGCACAAAATTTTCAAAGTTCTCGTAATTGCCGTTATACGGAATGGCAGTAACCAGGAACGGTTCGCCCTTTGGTCCGTCTTGCTGAAAAGACGTGGAATAATTATTCCAGTCGATCCGTGAAAATGCCTGGGTATTAACACGCGCGGCTGGTTGTGCCTGCACAATGCCAACACAAGCCATTCCCATCAGCACTGTGACTGCAAATCTCACCAGGTTTATTTTTCGGAGGGCGACTTCCAAAAGCTATCCGGATTATTGGTTTGATAGAATACAGCGGTCTTGGATTCCCGGCGGTCTTTTTGCTGGTCATAATACTCCAATGGTACCAGCGTAATATAGGTGACGGATTTGCCGGGCTCCTGTGTTTCAAGATCATATTCGCTGCTTGCAGAACACTGCAGCATGTACAGATTTTTAGTCATGTAATGATCCAGGTAATAGCCAACGGTTTGGCGTTCCCTGTTGTTCCAGTTAGCCGAAGGGTTTAAGATCAGCGGCTCATTCTTCACCAGCCGTTCACGCACTTCTGCAATTCCGAGCAGTTCGCCTTTTTCATTCATCACATAGGCATCGTTGGTTGGATCCATCCACACCCACTTTTTCAGGGACGGCAGGTATACGACGTTGATGACATGACAGTCAGGATCTACTTTCAGGCTGTCTTTGGGCAGGCAGGTAACAAAGCGGCTTTTATAGCCCATCGCGAGGTAACATTCATTCAGCACTGTGGCCAGTCCGCGACAATTCAATCCGCGGTTATCTTTTTTACATTCCGCAATCATGCTCATTGCATTTTTTACAACCGGGTTTGCATGGTTTCCGTCGTGCGGGATCAGGTTGTGCACCCAATGCAACAGGTTAATAACCTGGAGTACATCATCTCCTTTTCCTGCGATGGAATCAAGATTCAATCCTTTTCGCAATGCGACCAGGTTAGGATTATCGGCAGACTGGTACGTAAACTCTGGCAACGCTCGGTGATCTGTAGTATTATATGTTCCTGCATTCCGGAGAATATACTGGTAATCGCCCAGTACGCGTACCGGTTCCATCATCTCCTTAAAGGCAGCATCATACCGGATCGCATCCAGGTCTTTGTCTTCCTGGAGATGGTAATAATCGAGGTAGCCCGCATCGATAGATTTTTTCAAATAATAGAGGGCGCCACTTGTATTGCCGGCTAGTGAAAGCGTACAGCAAAAGTTATAATATGCATTTTGCAGGAAACCTTTGTATTGCTTTTTTTCTGTCGGCGTTAGCCCATCATACTTTGCCAGGAATTCAGTTAATAATTTCCGATACCCAGCGGTATCTTTTTGTTCATATGCTTTTACCGACTGTTCACTGTTGCTGTTCGCAAATGTTTCGAAGGCATTTTGGGCCTGGCTATTGGTGTTAAACAAGATGACTAATAGTAGCAGGATCAAGAGACGTTGCATGGCTTCTTTTTTTCAAAAGTACGG
The DNA here is from genome assembly GCA_048498035.1 of Bacteroidota bacterium. Classification (GTDB taxonomy): domain Bacteria; phylum Bacteroidota; class Bacteroidia; order Chitinophagales; family Chitinophagaceae; genus CADEDV01. Next base: position 2,370 of record JBEHYT010000038.1, read on the forward strand.
TGGGAATAAATACGGCACCACGCTGTTGTGAATTTGGTGGCTATGACTGTGAATTCTGCATATATGATCCCTGGTTATTCCAAAATACCCGGAGGAGTTGTTCATGGGCCTCACGTGCACCAACCGTTCCCGTGCAATGAGCTTTCGGTGCTATTGATCCTTAAAATTTTGCGCTTCAAAGGCTGTAATTTTTGCCAACCTGCGCACATGGCGTTCTTCGTTGGAAAATCGCGCTTCCAGGAAGGCAAAAACAGCTTCCTGCGCCACTTCAATCCCAATAATACGCTGGCCGAGACACAAAACGTTCACATCATCGTGTTCCACGCATTGGTGCGCCGAGTAGTGATCATGACAGATGCCTGCCCTAATACCCCTGAACTTGTTAGCCGCCACCGCTACGCCCACACCACTGCCGCATACCAGGATTCCGCGCTCAGCATTTCCGGACTGTAATTCCCGGGCTACCAGTTGGGCATAATCGGGATAATCATCTCCCGGCGTGCGGCTTGTTCCTCCACGATTGATGACCGAATAGCCTCTTTCAGCGAGCAGGGGGATCAATTCCTGCATAAAATCAAACCCGGCATGATCAGCTGCAACGACAATGTTCATGCTTTTATCATTTTTTTATAGTAGGCGCAAACTTTACGCATCAGGCAAAGTTCACATTTGGGCTGAGGTCTGCAAATTTCGCGCCCAAGAAAGGACATGGCCATCCCGGCGTCCCATTCCTTTTGCGGAAGTTCTGCCATGAGTTGCTTTTCGATTTTTGTGGCATCTGTTCCCGAAGCGATTCCTAACCGCGGTGCTACCCGCACTACGTGAAGATCCACAATTACTCCTTCAGGCGGCTTACCGGATTCCCGCAGAATTACGTTGGCTGATTTTCGCCCAATACCCTTTAATGCGGTAAGTCCTTCCAGGTCCATCGGTATATTCTTGTCGTCTTTAATAGCTTCTCCAAGCGCCAGTAGCCATTTTAATTTATTGGCCGCATTTCGTACTTCACTGATCAGCGGCATCAGGGTCTTTTCAGTTGCCTTAGACAGCGACTTCATATCGGGGAACTTGCTGAACAATGCCGGCGCGAGTTGGTTAATATGACGATCCGAATCCTGGGCTGAGAGGATCACCATAATTACCAACTGGTAGGTGTTTTTATAATCCAGCGGATGTTTCTTGTTTTTATATTCCTTCAACAAGGGTTTAATCGCTTCCGACCAATCTGTCTTTTCCGGCATAACAATAGATTTAGGCATGAATCTACGAACGCCCCGGCCTTATTCAAAATCAAAATCACAACAAAAAAATGGCAGGTCACAACTTTCAGCAATACATGCATTAAGAACCTGATTTAAAGAACTACAGGACTTTCACCCCCTGCCTGCCATTTAAATTTTTAAAAAGCTGGCGGCCCGGTGAACCGGAAGCCGCCAGTTGGCAAGGACTGCTCAAACCTTACCATTGCTCAAGATAACCACTTCAAAAAGCAACGCAACTGTAGATCAAAAGTAGCTTCCCGGCTAAGGCCTTTCCAAGGGTATTTAACGGATTTAAACGTGAAAATAAAGTTGAGTGGCGGTGAAAAAACATGGTCACATGTTAGTTTACGCGTGGCTATTAAGCATGAACAACTAATTTTGCTGCCTGTAAAAAAAGAACTCTCCTATACATGCATCCCCATCTTGAGCGGCTCTTGAAATGTATTGACCTGGAAGAAAAGGAACAGGCATCACGCTACCGGCTGGATCAGCAGCATACCCTGCGATCCCTGAAGTCGGAAGGCCTGGCCATTCATCCCATTACGGTTACCCGTAAAAGCTTTGGCTATGCCGATTACCCGGAGATCAGTTTCCGTATTCCCTACCCGGCAGAAACAGGCGCTTTTCGCGATGGAGCAGCGATTGAATGCTTTTGTGCCGGGCAGGACCCCATAAAAGGCATTCTTTTAAACCTTGAAGGAAAAACCGGCGAATTCCGGCTATATGCACCCGATTTTCCGGATTGGATAGAAGATGACCAGGTGGGTATTAAACTGGCACCCGATACCCGCACGACTACCATTATGAAAACGGCGCTGAGTCAACTGGAAAAGAACAAGCCGCTTTACAAGCTGTTTGAACAACTGCACGGTGCAGAACAGCAGGAGGAGCATCCTTCGCCGACAACCGCAAAAAACGTCGCGCATTTTTTTAATACAGGTTTGAATGCCAGCCAGCAGGATGCTGTAAATGCCATTGTACACCACGAAGACCTCGTAATTGTGCACGGTCCGCCGGGAACAGGCAAAACAACTACGCTTACCGAGGCTATTGTGCAACTGGTAAAAAATGGCGAAAAGGTATTAGTTGCTGCTCCAAGTAAGACCGCAGTTGACAATATTGTAAAAGGATTGCTCGCTCACCGTGTCAACGTGCTTCGCGTAGGTAACACCAGCAAGGTAGATGAGCAGGTATTCCCGCACACGCCGGAAGGAAGGCTGCAAAACAGCAAACACCTGAAAGAGATCAGGCAACTTCGCAAGCGGGCGGATGAATTTCGCCGTATGGCGCTGAAATACAAACGAAGTTTTGGAAAGGCGGAACGTGAACAACGAAGCCTTTTATTTAAGGAAGTGAAAAAGATCCGTGACGAAATCCGGCAACTCCAGGCATACACGGAAGAAAAATTGTTTGATGAAGCACAGGTCATTGCCGGTACACCGGTGGGCCTGTACGACCAGGGCGTGGATCATCTTTCGTTTCATACCCTGGTGATCGACGAAGCCGGGCAGTGCATTGAGCCATTAGCGTGGTGCATCTTCCCGCTGGCAAAAAAGATTGTATTGGCGGGGGATCATCTCCAGCTACCACCTACCGTTCTAAGCGCTGAAGCGGCCAGGGCCGGATTTAATCGTTCTATCCTTGAGATAGCCGTCCAACACCATGAGCCGGTTTTCCTGCTGGATGTACAATACAGGATGAAATCCACCATCGCCGGGTTCCCGGCAGATTATTTTTATAATGGCCGGTTGAAAACAGCTGTCCACCTGGAAGAAACCGGTCAGCATATCAGTTTTATTGATACTGCAGGTTCCGGCTTCAACGAGGAGAAAGGCAGAGATGGCAACAGCCTTCAAAATGAAGGCGAACTTCGCATCATCCGGCAATTGTTGACTACAGAAGGATTCGACCTGTCAAAAACTGCCGTGATTTCGCCCTATTCGGGGCAGGTTGCACTTGCGCGGGAAATGTTGCCGGCCCAACTTCGCGTTAGCACGATCGACAGCTTCCAGGGACAGGAACAGGATGTTGTTATTCTTTCACTGGTGCGCAGCAATGAAGATGGGGACATCGGCTTTTTGAAAGACTACCGCCGCATGAATGTTGCAATTACGCGTGCAAAAAACCACCTGTACGTTATAGGGGACAGCGCAACTATTGGAGCAGATGCTTTTTACCGGGCTTTTTTATCGTATGTCGAAAAACAGGGGATTTATAGGACAGTGTGGGAATTTCCCCTCGATTTTTAATTCGTTGTGGGTAAAAAAATCCACACTGCGGGTGAATGGAAACGGCAAGCAATTTGCATGGAATTGAAGGACTGAAGAAACCATTCATAACCCCAAAAAATAACTCTTATGTCCCACTCCGCAACCCTCCCGGCAAAAGATGTAAAAAAGGTGCTTATAATAGAAGATGAAGGTGAAATGTGTTTAGTGTTGAACCTGATCCTGAATAGTGAAGAGATGCAGTTGGATCATGTCAACACGCTTGAAAAAGCGAAGGATTATTTGAAGAAAGAAAATCCATCCGTTATTATTCTCGATAACAAATTGCCTGACGGCTTTGGCGTCGACTTCATTCATTACCTGCGCGAGCATTATCCATCAACCCGGATTGTCATGATATCCGGTTATGACGCCTCTGTTCAGGATGTAGCGATGGAAAACGGCGCTGATGCATTTCTTCAAAAGCCATTTAAGAAAGACGATTTATACCAATCCATCATAGGGGCTTAAGGAAGCTCTGGTTAGAAGAAAACCGGCAGTTGTTGCAACGGCATTTTTTGCCCAGCTTCACTGCCGGTTTTGCTATTAGTTTGATTCGGTATAATTCCGGAAATTATCAAGGATTGCCTGCCAGCCCGCCTGTTGCATTTCTGCACTGTGCACAGACTCTGCATCAAAACTTTCTTCGATGTTTGTTTGATCGCCGTTGCCGGTAAAACGAACCTTTACCTTCCTGCCATCAGGAATCGTGTACTCAATATATTCCTGCGGCTTTACCTGGTCGTAGATGCCTTCAAAGTCAAATCCCATGCTCCCATCTTTAGCCTCCATACGCGCCGTAAATTTTCCACCTTCCCTCAGGTCATTGGTGGCACGCGGTGTATGCCAGTCGTCACTGGCCTGGTTCCATTTTACAATATGGTCAGGGTTTGTCCAAAAGTCCCAAACTTTCGCAACGGGCGCCTGAACGGTTGTCTCAACGGTAATTACTTTCTTTTCCATACGATTTCTTTGTTTTATACAGGCAAAAATCGAGCGTTTTTTTCAGAATGGAAAGGGTGCGTTGAGACGAACAGCGGGTATTTTCCGACACCAAAAAAGACCGGTAGCGTTAAATCGCCTTTTTTATCTTTTCCGCCGCTTTTTCCAGCGCCCTGGCCGCAGCAGCATCTATCTTTCCTTCAAATTTGCCACTGATCTCGCTGGACGCTTTTTTTGCACCGCCGTTTACGTTGTTCAATGTCCAACCCAGATCAATATTGTAGTTGGTTGCAGATCCGGGGTCGGCATTTTTAATGGCTTTCAGTATGCCGCCCATCTTACTTCCCTGCCTGATCCGGGTAAAATCAATATTGAGCACATAATCACAGTGATAACGCACCGCATCTGCGGGTGAATTGATTGCTACAGCATCCAAATCATCGTCAAAAAGCGCTTTTACCAATGCAGTTTGCAGTTCACTTTGGTTCAATTGTTCTTCGCTATGTGGCGCAAATACGCCGATGCGCGTAGTGCCGGCCGGTTTTTCTTCTGTAACCGGCAATACTGTCGCAGCCGCATTATCTTCCCGTTGCCGGCCCGGTTTTACCGCTTGCAAAAAATTCATATCCTGTAGGTCGCTCATACCTGATGCCTGCGTATATCCTTCCGGAATTTCAAACAACATCGAATCAAGTCGCGCGGTGGACAACTCGAGCGTTTCAATCCGGCTCACAAATTCCTGTCCGTTCCCCATTACAAACGTCTTTACTTCCTCCAGCGCGAAGCCTAATTTTCCCTTGCCGGATTGATGGGTGATAAACTGATCACGGCATTCCTGTTGTCCGCCACCACCGCCATAACCACCGGCACCGCCGCTATTGGTAGTGCAGGAAAATTGGGGAAGATCAATATACCAGCCATCTGATTTCATTTTCATGCTGTCTTTCATACAGGCATTGGCGCCTGGAATGATCCGCTGGTTGGTCCATACGTGCCGCGCAATAAATCCAAACATTTTTTTACGTTCACCCGTATCAACAACAGAGTACCAGTTGTGCACAATACCTCCATTGATGGAGGGCGTGGGCTGAATTTCTTTTTTGGGTTCATGGGAAGGCTTGTGCTGGGCAGTTTGCGGCTCGTTGTTCTCCTGCTGCTGCCATTTATCAATATAAAACAGCTTCTTTTTGTCATTGATATAAATGGTTCGCTGCAAGTCGCATTGTTCAATAGAAACAGGCGTTGCCATTCCATTATAGCCGCTGCTTTCTGTTCGCTTGCGCGATTTTTTTACATATACGGTCGACTCCATTTTCATTCCCGACGTGGTTGTCAACTGCCGAAGTTTGTATTGCTGTGCATTTGTGGCAACAGCCAGCAATAATGCAAATGCAAGAAAAGATAAGGTAATTGGTTTCATAATCCTGGTTTGGATGCGAAAGTAAAATGGCAGTGAACGGAAGCATCATGGACTATGAATGAGTTGACTTGAATAACGGATTAATTGCGAAAGCCGGGGCTGAACAAAAAATGTCCCGCCGTGTGGCGGGACAGAGAGTGGTGGCTTGTTAGTGATTAACTGCTTATTTCTTAAAACCGTCCGAAACAACAAACATTGTAAAAAAAGACCGGTCACTGCATCACCTTTGGTAATGAGTACCGATAGCTTCGCTGGACTTTCACCTAGTGCCGGTCCTCTTATTGAGTATAGGTTAAGGCTCAAATTGATTAAAAGATCACACTGATGAGCTATTCTGGTAATGCAGGAGCAATTTACACTCGTGTACATGGCAGGTCTTCAGTTAATTGACGGGTTTTATCCGTTAAAAAACGGTATTTGATCGCCCGGGTTAAAAAACCTTTTGTTGCCGTGGTAATAGCGGTTAAAAACCAGGTGTAAACACTTATGTAAAATAAAAAAACCATTAACGCCGGTATTCGCATTAATGGTTTTCAAATTTGATAAAGCAGGTTAAAGGCGCTTATTCATATCGAGTCCGTACTTTTCTGCCGTTTGAATAGCCGTTTCATAGCCTGCGTCTGCATGTCGGATAACGCCCATGCCCGGATCGTTGCGAAGCACCCGCGAGAGGCGAACGGCGGCGGCATCCGTTCCATCGGCAACAATTACCATCCCGGCATGAATACTATATCCCATGCCAACGCCACCACCATGATGTAAGCTTACCCAACTGGCGCCACCGGCCGTATTGACCAGCGCATTCAGCAGCGGCCAGTCGGCAACGGCGTCGCTTCCGTCTTTCATTGCTTCCGTTTCGCGGTTGGGACTGGCAACGCTTCCGGTATCCAGGTGGTCCCGACCTATTACGATCGGCGCTTTTACCTTCCCTGTACGCACCAGTTCATTAAAGGCGAGCCCGGCTTTTTCACGTTCTCCCTGTCCCAGCCAGCAGATTCTTGCCGGCAGTCCCTGGAAGGCGATCTTTTCCTTCGCCAGTTTAAGCCAGCGTTGCAGACCTTTATTTTCGGGAAACATTCCGGCGATCAGTTCATCGGTAACCGCAATATCTTCCGGATCCCCACTCAGCGCTGCCCATCTGAACGGCCCTTTGCCTTCGCAAAAAAGCGGCCGGATATAGGCAGGCACAAACCCGGGGAAGTCGAATGCATTTTTAAGTCCGTGTTCCTGTGCGCGTGCGCGGATATTGTTACCATAATCAAAAGTCACTGCTCCCCTCTTTTGCAGATCCAGCATCAGTTGTACATGCTGTTTCATACTGTCATAGCTCAATGAGATGTATTGTTCGGGATTTTCCTGCCGCAATACATTGGCCTGCTCATTTGTTAACATATGTGGCACGTAGCCGATCAGCGGATCATGCGCAGAAGTTTGATCAGTTAGTGTATCCGGGACAACGTTGCGGTCCAGCAATCGCTGTAGCAGTGTAACAGCATTACACAACACACCGATACTCTTAGCTTCCCCTTTTTCCTTGTAACGCAGTGCGGCGTCGATTGCCTCGTCGATATCGGTGTATTTTTCATCCAGGTATTTCGTTTCGAGTCGCTTGTCGATCCGCCATTCTTCCACTTCTGCAATAAGAGCAACACCTTCGTTCATAGTAATGGCCAGCGGTTGTGCGCCTCCCATCCCGCCCAGGCCTGCGGTTACGTTCAGTGTTCCTTTTAATGTGCCGTTGAAATGTTTGGCGGCTGCTGCGGAATAGGTTTCGTATGTGCCCTGGACAATGCCCTGGCTACCGATGTAGATCCAGCTCCCGGCAGTCATTTGTCCGTACATCATCAGTCCTTTTTTCTCCAGTTCATCAAAATGCTCCCAGGTGGCCCACTTGGGTACCAGTTGGGAATTGCTAATGAGGACGCGGGGGGAATCGGGATGTGTTTTTAAAATACCTACCGGTTTGCCCGACTGAACCAGTAGTGTTTCATCGTTTTCGAGCACTTTTAAGGCGGCAATGATGCGGTTGAGTGATTCGAAATTACGCGCTGCTTTACCGCGTCCGCCATACACGATCAATTCTTCGGGGCGTTCGGCCACATCAGGATCCAGGTTGTTGAGGAGCATTCGAAGTGCTGCTTCCTGAACCCAACCCTTGCAGGTGCGGGTAGCTCCTGTAGGTGTCTTATACTGGGCTGCATTGTATGTTGTCGTGTTTTCCATATAGCATGCATTTAGACCTGCAAAGTAAGGAAGGAACGGAAAGCTGCCAAGAAAGGGCGTGCGGTGCTACATTTTTCACTTGCAAAAGGAGAAAAAATAGCGTGGATGGATTTTTTCGGGGAGCGATACACCGCTGCGTGAAAATTAAAATGGTGTGAAAATGCGAAGCGAAGATGGAGGATGGAATAACAGGTTTGATGTACTGGAGCGGGCGAATAGTTATAAGTGTTAAGGAAAATATCTTTTTTGACGGCAGTATATCGAAGAAAAAAAGTTCAGTCTAAACCTGCTGCTGGCCCTGCGGGCCCTCCCTTTTTTTTCCCTCCCCCTCCGCCTCCACCTTTTTTTTCGATATAAAAAAACGTTGCCTGTTAATAATGTTCGATTATTATTGACGCGTCATCGCTTTAAACCTGCCAAACAAAAATCACCTTCTGTTATGGCAAAAAAATGCAGGAAGAATATGTCGTTGATCTCAGACATTCTAAAGATAATTTAACATCGATCCAAAACCATGGTGAAAAAGCGCGAGTTTGATGTGAAAAAAATGGAAAACAAATGTTTAGTTGTACGTGATGCCTGTTGTATTTCCCGCGCCACTGCATCCTATAAACTTTTAACGCGAATGATGCCAGAATAACAGTTTTTTATATCTTCCTCCAAACAATGCACATGAGTATTCACATTAATGCCGCCGCAGGCGAAATTGCAAAGACCGTATTAATGCCCGGTGATCCGCTACGCGCCAAACACATCGCCGAAAATATGTTGCAGGACGCTTCGCTCGTTTCCCGCACACGCAACGTTTATTTCTACACCGGCACTTACAAAGGCAAACCGGTATCCGTTGGGGCCAGTGGCATGGGCTGCGCATCCATCGGCATCTACTCCTATGAATTGTTTAGCCAATACAATGTGGATACGATTATCCGTATTGGCACCTGCGGCGCTTATACGAGCGACCTGCAGTTGTTTGACCTGCTGAATGTAGATGAATCATTTAGTGAGTCTACCTATGCCCTTAGTGCATTTGGAATTACCGGCAATCATATTCCACATGCCGGTCCGGCGTTTAACACCATCCGATTAATGGCAGATCAATTAAATCGAAAAGTTAAAGATGTTCCCATTCATTGCAGCGATGTATTCTACAGGTCTTCAAGCGGTACGCCGGAAATAGCAGTAGCTCATCATTGCCCGGCCGTAGAAATGGAAACCTTTGCCCTCTTTGCCAACGCACAACACCTGGGTAAATCAGCGGCTGCATTGCTTACCGTGTCTGATGTTATTCCTACCGGTGAAAAAATTTCAGCCAATGAGCGGGAACAATCGCTGCAACCCATGACAGAACTCGCATTGGAGGCCGCATTGTTATTATAAACAGCGCTTAGAGTTGAAATGCATCAAAGCCGGTGTTCAGTGTTGTGTGTTGTTGCGCTGCAAATGCGTTTACAGCATTTACAAAACTGAAATTGCTGACGATGGCGGCCACCTTGCGAATGTCTTCCGCAAAGATGCGGTCTTCTTCGGCAAATGCTACTTCTTCGCGCACCAGGTTATGCGCAAATTCAAGAATAGCGCTGCTGCGCAACGGGCGGCGAAATTCAATAGCCTGTGCTGCGCTTAGCAATTCAATCGCTAAGATCTGTTCCAGGTTGTCGAGGATCATATTCACTTTTCGTCCGCTGATGCTTCCCATACTTACATGATCTTCCTGTCCGAGTGAAGTGGGAATACTGTCTGCGCTGGCGGGAAAACACAATGTCTTATTTTCTGTAACCAATGCTGCAGTTGTGTATTGAGGGATCATGAATCCGCTGTTAAGTCCCACGTCTTTCATCAGCAGCATGGGGAGCCCCCACTTTCCTTCCAGCAGAAGGTAGCAGCGGCGATCAGAGATATTGCCTACTTCGGCGGCAGCCAGTGCACCGTAATCGAGCGGCAACGCCAGCGGCTGGCCATGGAAATTCCCGCCGCTGATCGTGTCATCGGGGCCCAGGATAATCGGGTTGTCGGTTACTGCATTTAATTCAATTTCAGTGAGTTCTTTCAGGTGCAGCCAGGCATTCCGGCTGGCGCCGTGTACCTGTGGCATGCAGCGGAGGCTATAGGGATCCTGCACCCGGCCGCAGTCGATATGGCTTTGCATAATGGCCGAGTCCTGCAGCAGCAGCCGCAGCCGTTGCGCTACCAGCCGGTTCCCGGTAAAGGGCCTCAACCCATGCAAACGGTCGTCGAAGGGCGCCTTGGTGCCCGTAAGGGCCTCCAGGCTCATTGCGCCGATGATATCCGCTGCCTCCAGGCAATTGTGGAGGCGCTGAACCGCTTTTACGGCAAAGGCGAGGATAAACTGGGTGCCGTTGATGAGCGCCAGTCCTTCTTTTGGGCCTAACTGAACAGGTTGTAAACCATGTTGATGTAAAACTGTGCCCGCATTTTCCCTTGTTTGGCCATGGAGAAACACTTCTCCCAGTCCAATCAGCGGCAAAAAGAGGTGTGAAAGCGGCGCCAGGTCGCCGGAGGCGCCAACGCTTCCTTTTTCCGGCACTACGGGAATGATGTCGTGATCGATATGCCAGATGATCCGTTCCAGCGTGGATAGTTGAACACCACTATAGCCCTGCGCCAGGGCATGCACTTTGGTGATCAGCATTAGTTTGGCCACTTCGATGGGAATGGGATTTCCAACGCCTACGCTATGACTTTGCAATATTTTATACTGAAGTGTTGCTGTATCGGCTGCCGAGATAGACGTGTTGGCCAATATGCCGAAGCCGGTATTGATACCGTAAACAGTGGTGTTGTTGGCAACGATGGATTCTACATGGCCGCGACTGGCTTCAATGCGACGGATGGCGGCTTGGCCGAGTACGGCTTTACAGGTTCCATTGGCAATTGCAATCGCGGTGGAAACGGTTAGCTGGTCCGTTCCGTAGTTGAAAGTAGCAGGCATGCCGCAAGATACAAGGAAGGCGCGGGCTATGAAACAAGCTGTCTCCCATTTTTTTGCTACCTTTGCGGGCTCCGGTCCGGTAGCTCAGTTGAATAGAGCAACAGCCTTCTAAGCTGTGGGTCATTGGTTTGAATCCAATCCGGATCACGAAGCCCCTTGGCGAAGCCAAAGGGCTTTTTTATTTGGAGCGTTGCAAGCTTGCTTGCATAAGCGAGCAACTGAAAAACCGCGGTCTGCCGCAGGCGGAACAGGGGGCTTCGGTTAAGCTCCCCGCAGGAAAAGGATCATGCAATAATCCAATCCGGATCACAAGATTATTTTAAAAGCCCTGCTGGTTAGCAACCCGCGGAGCTTTTTCTTTTCGCTAGGTTGGATTATTGCAGGCTGTGTCGATTATTTTTATATATTTTTTCTGATTTTTACTACCAACGTCAGTGCATGGGAACTTCTTTTTCGGATATTACTATATACACAGCATCGCCTTTTAGACCGGGAACGGCTGAATACTGGGAAGATAGGGCTCTTATCAATTTTATCAGCGATCTGTATATGCAGAAGATGCACGGGTATAAACCTCCTAAAACCAGCAGGATCACCATTCAGCCAGATTTTCACGGGATTTGGGACGGCCCATGGAAGTTTGGTGCTATTGCATCAGTAGCCCCGTTTTATAGTTATGATGAATACGCCGCATGCGACAGGAAAGGCAGGTATATGTACGTTCTTGATCTTATCCAGCGATCAACCATTCCGTTAAGCGAGGAATTTGGTTGGGATAAGCTCGTGTTTGAAAATGCATACCGTGAAGTATTGCAAAGTGATTTTCGGTTTAGGATAGAGTACCCGGCAAAACGATCAAGAGATAGGAAGAAGGAAGGCTCAATCATTATTGAAAAAACAGAAACAATAACTTCTCTATTGGTACATGTCGAGATAAATGAATTGAGAATTGAAAAAAAGTTGTTTGAAAAAAAGAACGATTGGTGCTTTGATGCCGTATATGAATTAGCACGGTGCAGTAAATGGTTTGATACCGACCGGTTCGGGATTAGTTACGATAAAGGACGGATAAAAAGTTGGTATTCCATTGCACGGGATGAGGTCAGTTTATTTGGCGATGTGGATTTTTTCAAGCCGACTATTTGACCAGGATTAATTTCCTAAATCATCGTCGTTTTCAATGCAGTTCAGTAACGTGACGATTCTTTAATGCGATAACGCTGTCATCGTCATTTCCACATCAGCACATTAGCCATGTTTACACATTTTCTCCCATTATCGAATCACTAGTGTCCGGGCAAATTTTAGCATATCCCATGAAGTTGGGCACTTGCAACGCTTGCGGCTTCTTTGCCTCCACGGCCGGCGGGCCGAGTTGCAGCTCCGGCGCTGTTTTTTGTGCTTGGCAGCGCCATTCCGCTACGCGGAACCGCACAAAAAGAAGGCGCCTCCGCCGCAACTGGTAGGTTAAAATACAATTCACAAGATGCAAATCGTGGATATCAAGGAGGTTTTTACCGGACAGCCGAAATGATTATTGTTTTTAAGGGGGGGCATGCTTTTGGATTGGACAAAGCGAAAATCAAATAAGCGTTGACATTAAGACTACTGAACAGTCGCCAAATTTGGATTTGTAAGTTCCCCGGACAACAGTGATTCGTTAATCCAATAATCATTAATCACATTAGCACATTTGTATTCCCATTTTCACATCAGCACATTAGCACATTAACTCATTACTTCGGGAACTTAAAACTATCCAGGAACACATTTATTTTCGTTTCCTGTAATTGTCCTGAAGTGTACACATACACCACCCCGATGAATTTGCCATTTGTCCAGCCCTTTATCTTCCATTGGTTTTCCGATCCGTCCTGCCAATAATCGGTAACACCGCGTGTTTCGGGATCGTCTTTCAACCTGCTCCCCTTTCCATATCCTACAGACATTGCGATTTCAAACCTCTGCTTTAAAAAATCAAGATAAGAAACCACCAGGTCCTGCGCTTCGTCCAGGTCGGCCACCGGCTGTTTCAATTTTACCGTAATCACACCATAAGTAACATTACCTGCGTCACATTCACCTGTCCATACCATAGATGAATCTGAACTATAACTCAGGGTAAACGCCTTCGGATCACAATACATGTAAACGGCACAGCCGGAATTACTGATTGGATACTTTTTAATTACCTGCGCGGAAAGGCTTCCTGCTACGCCAAACGAACATAAAAGAACAAAAAGACGAAACATATTGAATCTGTTAGGCGCCAAAAATAAAGATTATACACAGAACCCACTATTGTATTTTATATTGGTTAAAGTAACATCATCCGTACTTTTGATGCGAGGGAAATTTGAATCCATTTATCTTGCAAAAAGATTTTCTTCCCCTTTATTTACGGCTTAATTTATAGCTTACGGTATGGATGTAAAAATAGAACCCGGATGGAAAGCGCTGCTGAAGAGTGAGTTTGACAAACCTTATTTTGCGCAGATCGTACAGCACCTCAAGACTGAGAAGCAACAGGGTAAAACCATTTACCCTCCGGGATCCTTTATTTTTAATGCATTTAATAGTACGCCTATCAGCGATGTTAAGGTGGTTATCCTGGGCCAGGATCCTTATCATGGCCCGGGCCAGGCGCACGGATTATGTTTTTCCGTACAGGATGGTGTGCCACCACCACCCTCGCTCGTGAATATTTTTAAAGAACTGAGAGATGATATCGGGATACCCATCCCGCGAAGCGGAAATCTTACGCCATGGGCGCAACAGGGTGTTTTCCTGCTAAATGCTTCCCTTACTGTTCGTGCCGGCGAGCCCATGAGCCACGCAAAGATTGGCTGGGCAACATTCACCGATACGGTGATCAAAACGATATCAGAAGTGAAAGACCATGTTGTATTCCTGCTTTGGGGTAAATTTGCGCAGGAAAAAAGAGTGCTGATTGATGAAAATAAACACCTCATTCTTCGCTCAGTGCACCCATCGCCCCTGTCGGCGCATGGCGGCTTCTTTGGATGTAAACATTTTTCAAAAGCAAATGAATGGCTGGTGAAACAGGGAATTTCGCCGGTCGACTGGCACCTGTAACGCAGCCGGATATCAAAAAACAGTTTAGTTCATTTAAACAGATCCGTTTGTTTCCACTGGATTTACAACTCGAAACTGGCAAAGTACTATTGCGACCGCTGCAGCAGGAGGATGAGCCCGCTTTTCTTCAGCTTGCACAGCAGGATGAAGCGATGTGGGAATATTTTTCGCTCAACCTGGGAGATCCCGTTCAACTGCATCAGTGGATCGACACGGCCCTGCGTGAGCGTGATGCCGGTATTCGCCGCCCTTTTACCATTATTGAGAAGGCAAGCGGCAACATTGCAGGCAGCAGTAGTCTTGGCAATATCTCTTACCACGACAAACGCGCGGAAATTGGCTGGAGCTGGCTTGGGCCTGCATTTAGAAGTACCGGTATCAACAAACATGCAAAGTTTGCCATGATGCGGTACGCATTTGACGAGCAGGGTTTTGAACGGGTTGAATTTAAAACCGATGTAAATAATGCAAGGGCAAGGGCCGGGCTGCAACATGTGGGTGGTATAGAAGAAGGTATTTTGCGCAGCCACATGCAACTGTGGAATGGCAAGCGCCGAACCTCGGTATACTATAGTGTGCTGAGGGCGGAATGGCCAACGCTTAAACAAACCATATTCAGTAATTATTGACAGATGAAGATCATCCGGAATATTCTCGGCCGCATATTTGCCACCTGGGCGCTGATCATTTTTGTAATTACGCTCCTGCTGGTATTTATACCGTTCCTGGTATCCGGGTTATGGAAAGAACCAACGCGCACCAGGCTGTTTGTGTCGATGTCGCGCATTTGGATGAAGGTGTTTTTTACACTCACGGGCGTCCGTCGCATTTTTCGCGGAAGAGAAAATTTTGCGCCCGGTGAAACCTATGTGGTGGTTTGTAACCACAATACATTTATGGATGTGCCACTTACTACGCCTGGTATACCGGGCGCGGGCAATAAAACCATTGCAAAGGCAGAACTTGCAAAGATCCCACTGTTTGGTCTCATCTACCAGCGCGGCAGTGTGCTGGTAAACCGGAAAAGTGAAGCCAGCAGGAAAGCCAGCTTCCAGAAAATGAAGAAAGTGTTACAAATGGGATTACACATGTGTATTTACCCGGAAGGTACTCGTAATAAGACCGGGGAACCGCTTGCGAAATTTCATGATGGCGCTTTCCGGTTGGCGATCGAAGCCGGAACACGCATTGTTCCAACGCTTATTTTCTACTCAAGAGATGTACTGCCGCCTGATAAGAAATTTTATTTCTGGCCGCACCGGATTGAAATGCATTTTTTACCGCCGGTAGCCGTAAAGGATATACCTGTTGCAACGTTGAAGGACCAGGTAAGAGCGCAAATGGAAGCCTACTATGTGCAGGAATTAAAAAAACAATCCTGATTATTTTCTACTAATAATTGATGAATGAACGTGAGCGGTTGATCTTTAAATCCTGCAACAGAGCGGATTTGGGATTGATCGTAATGTTGAAATAGCGGAACCGGCCAATCGGCGCTACGTTGATGCCCATTTGCCAGCAGTGCATATCACGGGCCAGAGACATGGTGAGGTACTGAATTTCCTTTGTTTTAAAATCAAAATTGCTTTGGGCGCTGAAATTCCATTTGGGAGTAAGATTAAAGCCTCCACTCAGGTTGAGGGATGAACTAATATTTTTAACATAGCCCTTGTAATCCGTCCTAAGCGTGGAATAGTAAGTAAACGAATAACTGAAATTGAGGTTCCAGGGAATATTAAAGTCGACAAACTCAGCAGGATTTGCCTGTGCATAATCCAGCAATCGTTGTTGCTCCTGTTGCAGCGCAGGCGATGCCAGCCGTTCGCTGATTGCTTCCTGTTTCTGCTTTTCTTTTTCCGGGTCTTTCGCCTTGCTCTGCAGGCTGGCACCAATTGTTACAGACGCATTGGTGAAATGTCCGGGTTTAAATTTCCCATCTTGCCATGCGTATCGACTGATTGTTTTTCCAAGGCTATCAGCCTGGTATGGATCAAGTGACGCAGATGCGGAAATGTTGATTTTTTTAAACAGTGTTGTAGACAGGTTAAATGCAATTGGCGCAAGCCGGAAAGAATCGGCCAGGAAATTATAAGAAGTTGAGATACCAAACCGTTCAATCAACGGCACAATGCGGTCTTTCTGTTCACCTGTTGTATCCTTTGAACGGACTTTCATATCAAGGCTATTGTCGAGCGTAAACGACATCCCCCCCGTTCGGCCATACGAATAGCCCTGGTAAATAGAGCCTGTGTATTGATTCAATGCTTCTACCCTGCCGGCATACACTGTATCAATCTGGTAGTATCCTTTCGCCATGTTGGGCCGGTAGTTCATACTGAATGTGGGGCGCACGGTGTGGCGGATGCCAAGGATCTTTTTACTCTTGAACGTGTACATACCATATACGGCCGTGCTGAAGCTAAGTCCAAACTGAACATCCTGTGCAACAAAAAATCCTTTTTGCGACGCCAGCGTATCCACTTTTTGCAATGCGCTGTTCCATTTGCGGTTCATTTTCTGGCTGATCCATTGTTGTGAGTAGGAAACGGACGGCGATACTATAACGGCACCATTCAGAATGGGAGGAAGCGTTAGTTGGATAGGCACAGTATGCGCCGCTCCCCATTGCATAGTATCAAGTAGTTGTCGAAAACTGAATGCAGAATCATAAAAGGAAACACCATTCCTGAAGGTTGCATTGTAGCCGATTCCCAGTTTGTCATACCATTTATCGCCACCGGCATCATTTTGACGCTGGAAGGGATAAATCGTATTGACAGCAAAGTTACCGTCGGGCAGGTTTACCGATATTAAACGTGTTGTTGCATTCTGGCTATGGCTTGCGCTAAGTGAAAGTGAAAAAGGTTTGTCTTTCCACACTTTGCTGTACGAAATAGATGAACTGGCCTGGTTCTCAAAATTCCTGACCGCGTTGTTGGTCAGCAACCGATTGTATTGCGTTGATCCGGCGTTAACAGATGCCGAAAATGTTACACCCGGACGCGCCCGGCTGTCAGCCCGGTGTGACCAGGATAAATTATACGCTTTTTGATTAGTATAATCGGGATCCCCTTTAAAGGCGATCTTGGTGTTGATTTCACTGATATCTAAAGCACCATCGTAATGGTATCTTTTTCGGTAGGTTGGATTGATGTGCCAGGCCCAGCCGCCATAGGAATAAATATTTCCATAGGCCTTCACATCCCAGTAATCGCTTATCACCTTATAGTAACCTAAACCCTCCAGGCCTATACCCTGCTGCTCATTATTAGCCAGCCGCGGCGGTAGCAGCCCGGAATGGCGTCCCTGGCTGAGCGGGAAAAAACCGAAGGGCAAAATGATGGGGACCGGCACACCTTCAAATTCCGGGTGTGTTGGCCCGGAAATCGCGAGTTTTTTGTTAATGATCTTGATCTTGTTGGTGACGAAGGCAAAATGCGGCTCGTCGAGATTACAGGTGGTGAACCATGCGTCTTTACCGTAGGTAACATCACCAATCATCTTGGCCGTTTTGATCTTAATGTAAAGTTCTTCCTGTTGCGTATAGGTATTGGTGGTGATCCCCTTTTTATTTTTCATATTGAAGCGGATCGTATCACTCTGGAATTTTTGTTTTCCATCGGTAAACTGTGCCCGCTCCAACACCAGCCCGGCGCTGTCTGTAGCATAAACCGCTGTCAATATCTGTGTGGCCTGGTCTAACTCTACCTTGGGAGCAGTCAATGTATTATTCTGGTAGTCGATCTTGGTTTTCCCGTAGAGGATTACTTTCTTTTCTGCGATAAGGATCACCGCAGAGTCTTCGGCCTGGTAAGTGATGGGTGCTTCAAGACTGTCTTTTGAAAATTTTAACGCGAATGTATCACTCGTTACACGTTTGTTTTTCGTCGTATCGATAGGGCCTTGTGGTAATTGTTGATTAAGCTGACGAAATTTGTTGGTGTCTTGCTGCTGAACTGTTAAAGGACTGTAAAACCTTGCTGTTCCTGTACCACTGGCGGCACTTTTCCACGTTACTGTGCATAAGATCACCACCGTTAGCAGGGCGTAAAACAGCTTATTTGGTCTAATTTTGTGCAGTCGCTTCATGAAAGTGATGCAAATGTAATTCATTATCCGACGGTTCCCTATGAAGGCCCCTAAACAATTTGTGAAGATTTAACTATCGATCAACCCGGAAAAGCCATGATGAAACGGACCCTTGTCCTACTTGCAGCAGTAGCCTGCAGTTCAGCTTTTTTTTCATTCTCAGGAGATCCCAACCCTCCCCGCCAGAAAATTGTGCGGACTATCGTGATTGACGCCGGCCATGGCGGCCGTGATGCAGGCGCCAAAGGCGCTTATTCCTATGAAAAAGATATTTGCCTGGCAATTTCTCTAAAACTCCAGCGCGAACTGGCGCATGAGCTCCCGGATGTAAAGCTCGTGATGACGCGCACCAATGATTCTTATCCCGCGCTGCACACCCGTGCCAACCTGGCCAATAGCAGCAAGGGTGATCTTTTTGTTTGTGTTCACGTCAATTCCGCTCCTCCCAAAAAGCATTCGGAACTTACCGGGTATAAAACGGTAACTACCTATACCGGCAAAGGGAAAAAAAGAAAAAAAGTAACCAAAAAGGTTCCACAATATCGCACCTGGAATGAACCTAACCCCGCCAAGGGAGCAGAAACCTATATCTGGGGTGCCCACAAAAATGAAGATAAGGAAGTAGCAATGCGCGAGAATGCTCCAATGCTTTCCGAAGAGAATTTCCAGGCCAACTATGGCGATATCGATCCCAACTCGCCGGAATTTGTTACGCTTTCCCTTCTGAAAACCAAACAATTTTTTAAACGCAGTATGACGCTGGCAGGCATGGTGCAGGACCAGTTTGCACAGGTAGGTCGCGTAGACCGCGAAGTCCGGCAGCGTTCCGTTGGGATCTGGGTGCTGCAGGCCACGGCCATGCCAAGTATTCTTGTAGAAACAGGCTATATCAGTAACCGTACGGAAGAAGATTACCTGAACAGTGAAAAAGGTCAACAAGAAACTGCAGAATGCATTACGCGTGCCATAAAAAATTACGTGGCCTGGCTGGATAAACAGCAATCGCAATACCAGCCCGAAGGCAATACACAGGAAAAAAATAACGGCGGCAACACCCGCAATTTTCTTGAGGCCGTGGATAAAAACGAAAAACAACGCAAGGGATTTTAATTTTCTGCGATTGCATCGTAAATTTACGGGTCATCCCATTGTTGAACACCTAACCCCAGGAACCTTAGATATGAAACGATTGGCTGGA
>JBEHYT010000039.1:0-14116 GCA_048498035.1 Bacteroidota bacterium
GACGAGCACAAAAAAAGTGCGCACGATGGTGCGCGGCGTTTATTTGTTTTTAGCCCGCCCGCCGCAGGCGGGAGGGATCACGCGCTGTGCGCGTAATCCATTGTTGCTAAAGTTGGCAGCGTGCAAAGCGGACGAGCACAAAATGAGGCGCACTGTTGTGCCCTGCCATCCTTCGCTTTTCATTTTTATCTTTTAATTATCAAAGGGCTGGCTTTGCAAAGCAGACGAGCACAAAAAAAGTGCGCACGATGGTGCGCGGCGTTTATTTGTTTTTAGCCCGCCCGCCGCAGGCGGGAGGGATCACGCGCAGCTAGCGCGTATTCCGTTCTTACCAAGGCCGGCAGCATACAAAAGCGGAAAAGAAGCGATCTAAGATCATTTTGTCTGTACGTATATTTTCCGTACATTTGATCTGAAAAAGTTCCCGCTCATGAAAAATGCAATGTCCCGCTTTGATACCCGCTTGCCTGAGGCACAGAAAGAATTTTTCGAATTTGCTGCAAACTTAGGTGGTTACCGTACGCTCACGGAGTTTGTCCTTTTTTCCGTTCAAAGCAAGGCTGACGAAATTGTCGAAAGGCACCAAGCTATACTTGCATCAAAAAAAGACCAAACCATTTTTTTTGACGCAATTATGAATCCCCCATCTCCCAGTAAAAAGCTGCGTGCGGCTATGAAGAAATATAATAAACAGACGGAGGAGTAATGGGCTATCTGGCGGTACTACTGGCTAACCAACATAAGAAAGAAAAATTCAGTTGTGGCAAACCGCTGCTGGATGAATACTTACACAAACAAGCGAAGCAGGACGTAAAAAGAAAGCTATCTGCCTGTTTTGTCTTATCGGAAGGTAATACGGTCAAGGGTTATTATACGTTATCAACCACTTCTATTGAACGGGCCCAACTTCCAGAAGATATCGTCAAAAAGCTACCCCCTTCTTACAATAATTTACCTGCAACTTTGCTTGGTAGACTGGCCGTAAGCAAGGATTTTCAGGGTCAGGGTCTGGGTGAAACCTTGTTGATGGATGCATTAAAAAGAAGCTATTTTGCCTCTCTGGAAGTGGTATCCATGGCAGTAATTGTTGATCCCATTGACGAACAAGCCGGGGAGTTCTATGGGAAGTACGATTTCATTAAACTTCCCGATAGTGGAAAGATGTTTCTTCCTGTGGCGACTATTGCGCGACTGTTTCAATAGTCATCCTGGTTTTAATTGACAACACCCGCTAAGGATATTGCCACCGGCTTCAGCCGATTAGTTGATGTGATCAGGAAAGGCAAATGTGACAACGCGGCAAATGTGAAAGTAATTACGAACTTCATAACCTTCCAATTACAACAGTTTCATTGTTGATGTCTAATTTTAACTGTCTGCTATTAACTGTAAACTTTTAACTAATAAGAACTATCTTTTTCTTATGAAGATCTATATAAAAAACATGGTTTGCAGTCGTTGTAAGATGTCGGTTACTGCAGTGTTTAAAAATGCAGGCTTACAGCCGGTATCAGTGGAACTCGGCGAGGTGGAGTTGAAAGAAATTCCATCGAAAATCACAATGGAAAATCTTGCCGGCTCATTAAAATCGCTGGGCTTCGAGATCATTGATGACAAAAAAGTACAAACCATTGAGAAGATAAAAAATGCGATTATTTCGATGGTGCATCACACTGACCAAAATATCAAAACAAACCTTTCTGATCATATTGCCAGCCTGCTGCACCAGGATTATAATTATTTGAGTAATCTCTTTTCACAGGTTGAAGGGACCACGATTGAAAAATTTTTTATCACCCACAGAATAGAGAAAGCAAAAGAACTTTTAATGTACAATGAAATGTCCCTCTCGGAAATAGCAGAAAGCCTGGGCTATAGCAGCGTTGCCTATTTATCCAACCAGTTCAAAAAGATAACAGGCTTTACACCATCTTATTATAAATCACTAAAAGACCACAAACGCAGGAATATCGAAGACCTGTAAATTTTACAAATCAAATACAAGATTTCATAACGACCTTTCCACCGGTTCGGTCGAACTTTGTGTCAAATAAGACACAATGACGCATACCTATAAAGTTACCGGGATGACATGCAGCGGCTGCGAAGCAAAAGTGAAAAGCAGCCTCCTGAAATTGCCCCACGTTACCGATGTCCAGGTTTCAAAAGACGATCAGGCTGCTACTATTAGCATGGACACGCACATACCTCTTTCAGTATTTCAACAGGCGCTTGAACCGAAATATACCATCAGCGCGAGGGATCATAATGAAATTGCAGAACAGGCAAAGGGCTGGCTGGCCACCTACAAGCCCGTTCTGCTTGTGTTTGCCTACGTAACAGTTGGTGCAGTCATCGCCGCAACGCGGGGAGGCGGATTCAACTGGATGCAGGGAATGAACATCTTTATGGCTGGTTTTTTCCTTACATTTTCCTTTTTTAAGATGCTTGATCTGCATGGATTTGCCGATAGCTACGCCATGTATGATATCCTGGCAAAGCGCGTAAAAGCCTGGGGTTTTGTGTACCCCTTTGTTGAGTTAGCGCTGGGCGTCTCCTATGCAGTTGGCTTTTTCCCCATTGTTACCAATGTTATTACGTTTGTAGTAATGACGGTCAGCATAATTGGCGTATTGCAAAGCGTTTTCAACAAGCGCAAAATTCAATGTGCCTGTTTGGGAGCCGTCTTTAACCTGCCAATGAGTTCCATTACCATTATAGAAGACGCGTTAATGATCGTGATGAGCGGGGGCATGGTGTTTGCTCTCATCAATTTGTAGGCTGGTGTGCATATTAAATTTACAGTTATGAAAAAAATATTGGCCCTTCTCCTTTGGGTTACTCTTCCCGCCATCGCCTTCACGCAACAAACGGACACCTATTACACCTGCATAATGCACCCGGAAATTCATGCCGACAAGCCCGGGAAGTGTCCCAAATGCGGGATGGACTTGTATAAAAAGACGACGTCAGTAAAACAATCAACCTCCGCACCAGCAACGGAATCACCGCTGAAGGGGGATGGGGTGATGAACCCGGGCCAAATGAGTGAAATGAAGCATGATCCTGGCAGTGTAAGTGGTAAGGATATGCAGCCAAACAATCTGGGTGAAATTCATACAATCAAAGCCCGCTTTGCGCCGCGAACCGTGCACTATGATTTGTATGTGAAGGATACGATGGTCACATTTGGTAAGAAGAAGAAACGAGCTATCGCCGTAAACGGGCAAATTCCAATGCCTACCTTAACGTTTACAGAAGGCGACACCGCAGAGATTGTTGTTCACAATCTCCTGGATGAGAATACATCGCTGCACTGGCACGGTCTTTTTTTGCCCAACAAAGAAGATGGGGTTCCTTATCTCACGCAGATGCCAATCAGGCCACATTCAACTTATACCTATAGATTTCCCATTGTGCAGCACGGAACACACTGGTATCATAGCCACGCCGGTTTACAGGAACAGATCGGTATGTACGGCGCTTTTATTATCAACAAGCGGGAAGAGTGGGATATTCCGACCATTCCCGTGATTATCAGTGAATGGACCGACATGCGGCCAAAAGAGGTGCAACGCAGTCTGCACGCCGGTTCAGACTGGTTTTCTATCCAGAAAGGAAGTACCCAGAGCTACCTGGAGGCGATAAAAAAGGGAATGTTCAAAACTAAAATTGCCAACGAATGGAAGCGAATGAATGCCATGGATTTGACCGATGTTTATTTCGATAATTTCCTGGTTAATGGTAAAAACCAAAATGAACAGCCACAATTTAAGGCTGGCGATAAGGTTAGACTTCGAATAGCCAACAGCGGCGCCTCCGATTATTTCTGGCTCTCCTATTCAGGAGGAAAAATAACAGTTGTAGCAAGCGATGGCAACGATGTTGAACCGGTGGAAGTAGATCGCCTGATTATTGCTGTATCTGAAACTTACGATATTGTCGTTTCCATTCCTCAAAATAAAAGTTACGAGTTGCTGGTAACGCCGGAAGATCGTTCAAATTATGCTTCGTTATGGTTGGGTAGCGGTGAAAAGGTGCCCGCGCAAAAAATGCAACGGCCCAACTACTTCGCGGGAATGAAGATGATGAACGGTATGATGGACATGCGCGGCAACCTGGTTGAAATGGAGGGAATGCGCATGCAGAACCAGGCAATGGATATGAATGCTGTAATGTATCCTGAACTAACCGCACCCGCGCACCAAATGTCCCCATCGCCAGCAAACGACAGCAGTATGCAGCATCACGATATCCATAACATGATGGATATGACTTCGGCAAAGGGGCCTGTAACACTGAATTACGATATGCTTCGGGCAACAAAAAAGACAATATTGCCAGGTAGTGAATGGAAAGAATTGAAATTTGAATTAACCGGTAATATGAACAGGTATGTCTGGAGTCTCGACAATAAAGTGTTGTCGGAATCAGACAGGATATTGATCCGGAAAGGCGAGAATGTGCGGATCATTCTTTACAATAATAGCATGATGCGCCATCCTATGCATTTGCATGGACATGATTTTAGGATCTTAAATCGCCAGGGAGATTATTCTCCAATGAAAAACGTATTAGACATTATGCCGATGGAGCGGGACACGATTGAATTTGCTGCCAATGAGAACGGAGGCGACTGGTTTTTTCACTGCCACATTTTGTACCACATGATGAGTGGCATGGGAAGAGTGTTCAGGTATGACAATAATTTGCCAAATCCCGAATTGCCGGACGGCAAACTTGCGCAACGTAAGTTATTTGCAGATGACAGGATGTTTCATTTAATGGGGAGGGCCGGCCTGGAAAGCAATGGAAGCGACGGTGAAGTGATGCTTGCGAATACAAGATGGAAACTGAGCAGTATGTGGCATGTTGGGTACCACGCGATGCACGGGTACGAAAGTGAAACATCGGTTGGCAGGTATCTCGGTCGCATGCAGTGGTGGTTTCCCTATATCGGTTTTGATTATCATTATAAGAAGGAGGGCGGCCCACGGAATATCTTTGGAAGCGAAGAAAGAAACTGGTTCGGCCAGTTGAGTAATAAGAATGACAGGAAAACGGTGATGGTGGGTATTGCCTATACGCTGCCCATGCTCTTTGTTGCTGATTTTAGGGTGGACGGAAACGGGAAATTTCGTTTTCAATTAGGGCGGGAAGATGTGCCGCTAACAGACCGCCTGCGCTTCAACCTGCTGGTCAATACCGACAAGGAATATATGACCGGGTTTCGATACATCCTCACGAAATATATCTCACTTTCCACGCATTACGACAGCGATATGGGCTGGGGAGCTGGTGCAACGTTTACCTATTAATTGCCAGCAGCAGATCCGATGATTAGGCCGGTTATGTGTATGTCAAATAAGTTGTAGTTTCAGTATTAAAAATATCCCATGTCTAAGTCCACTCAACAACGTCGCGCCGCCGACTATGAGGATTTGCTCCAATTGCTTGGGACGCGTTTTGAAAAAAACATGGCAAGGCATAAAGGATTAACGTGGGCGGCTGTATTAAAAAGACTTGAGGAAAATACTACAAAACTGAAATCCCTCCGGAAGATGGAGGATACCGGCGGTGAGCCCGACGTGATCGGTATTGACAAAACAAGCGGCGAGTACCTGTTTGTAGATTGTGCCGCTGAAAGCCCGGCTGGGCGACGAAGCCTATGCTACGATCGGGATGCACTTAATGAGCGGAAAGAACATAAACCCGCCAACAGCGTACTTGACATGGCCAAAGCAATGGGCGTAAGCCTGCTTGCTGAAGAAGAATACCGGCAACTACAAACCTTGGGAAACTTCGATACAAAAACATCGAGTTGGATACAAACGCCAGAGCCGATTCGCAAACTGGGCGGCGCGCTCTTCTGCGACCGCCGATATAACCACGTGTTTGTTTACCACAATGGGGCATCTTCTTATTACGCTGCGCGAGGGTTTCGCGTAATGCTCCGCGTATAGAAATTGTTGAAATAAAGCATTGTATTCCAGCCGGAGAGTGCAAAAGACCAGGTGCAAAGCAAATGCGGTTGATATGCTGAAGTGAACATTTTTTCGGATAACAACGATTCGTTAACTTGTAATTCTGTCATCGTCATTTTCCCATTTTCCCATTAGCACATTAGCACATTTTCACATTTGCATTTCATCAGCGAATCGCCGAATCGCTAGTGTCCGGGGAAAATTTTATTGGACAACCTAAATTGTCATTCCTTTCAAATAACGAGAACGAATTGCAAAGCCAATGAATTTTCTATTGTGTTCCTTGCGAAATCCTGGCGGGCCTTGCGTTACAAAAAGAAGTTCTTCATAAATGCGGTATCGCGAAGTACGCCAGGAACCGCAAAGAACGCCAGAGAAAGTGAAAATTAAAAATAGAAACCGAAGCAAGGTATCTCTCCTTATCCTTATCTCCATATTTGCATTCCCATTTTCACGTTAGCACATTTGCCTTTCATCATCGAATCAGCGAATCGCCGAATTAGCGAATTAATCCGATTTCCCTTCCCATTCCCGGTAAAATTGCGCAAGATATAATTCCATGAAATCATGGCGCTGCGTCGCAAGCGCTTTCCCAGTGGGTGTATTCATACGGTCTTTCAACAATAATAGTTTTTCATAAAAATGATTGATCGTTGGATCGTCATTGTGCTTATACTCTTCCTTTGTCTTATTCAGATTGGGCGGAACAGTCGGGTCATACAACTTTCGATTTTTAAAACCACCGTAGTTAAAGGCCCTCGCAATTCCAATCGCACCCAATGCGTCCAGTCGGTCAGCATCCTGTACAACATCCAATTCCTTTGACCGGAACGTTTGCTTCTCCTTTCCTCCCTTAAATGAAATATGGCGGATGATTTGCTCCACATGCAGGCAGGCCGGCTCCGGCACTCCCTGCTGCTGTAAAAAATCAACGGCTATCCGCGGACCGAGGTTCTCATCACCACCATGAAATTTTGAATCCGCGATATCATGCAGCAATGCGCCTAATTCGGCAATAAATAAGTCACACGGTTCTGTTCTCGCAATTAACTTCGTCGTATTCCATACGCGCCATATGTGCCACCAATCATGACCGCCTTCTGCCTGTCTCAGAGCCTGCCGCACAAACTCTACTGTACCTGCAATAATTTTTTCAGGGTTCATTATTGCAAGTTAGCGCGCAGACTTTTTACATTTAAATAATTTTATCAAAAATCTGCTGCAAGACGATTATGTATTGCGATGCATATAGGAGCGGGAAACTTGTAATGAGCAGGCAAGAACTCAGGCGTGCCGGACGTTAATGTCTTTTCTAAGGTCAGCAAGGTGAAAGTTTATTTTGTCAATAAGGTCATCAAACCTGTAGGGTTTCAGAATAAAATCATCCGCACCGTGAAAACGATATTCTTTTTCGAACTGTGGCCAGGCGGAGTGCAATATCACTTTTGCGGGATGCGGCAATTTTTGCTGATGGATGTCGCGACAAATTTTCCGACCATCGTAGTCGCCAAGTTTTATATCCAGGATGATGAGGTCAGGTCTGAAATAAAGTACGGTCTGAAGCACATCCGCGCCATTGGAGAGCGAATGCACCTCGAAGCCTTTTTTTCGGAGGAGGGCGTTTGCCAGTACCAGAAAATCCGTTTCGTCATCTACAATCAACACTTTCGGTAAGCGGCTCATAATGTTTTAGTTAACCAGTGAGAGCTATGAATACTACATATAATTCCCAAATACAATGCCACATGACCTGCTGCCTGTATTGTTGAATTCTACGGCGTTTTAGAAGTGAATTCTTTAACGTTCCGGGTAATATATTCCCTACCTAATACACACATTTGCTGTTTTCAGGGTATAATCGGGAGACATTGTAGGCATTAAATCCACACATTTGGGTCTTTTGGATCACTTGCCAAACGTTATGACCGGGTGGTCTTCTCCAGGCCATGTGCCGAACAATTCCTGCACTTTTTGAAACCGGAATTGAAAGATGTTGTTCAGCTTTTTTTGAACAAACAGTGCATTTGCCCAATTTCCAAGAACTCCCAGTGGATTCCTGTAATGCACAATATCCTTCATCTCCACGCCGCCTTCAATAGCGCGAAAATGATGTTGATGATGCCACAATCGGTATGGACCAAACCGCTGTTCATCGATAAAATAGGATTGATCCACCACATGTGTAATTTCCGTCATCCAGTACACCGGGATGCCGAATAGCGGCTTTACCCGGTATTCAATGATCTGGCCTGCATAAATGCGATTACCATGATGTTGCGAAGTAACCCGGAATTGCATAGACGAAGGTGTGATTTGCCGTAGGTTGCCGGGATCACTGAAAAAATTCCAGACCTCCGCAATAGAAGACGGTATACGTTGAATGGTATGAATTGAATAGGTTGCCATCTCGGATCACTTCTTTTTGGAAATAAAAACCTGGATTGTATTGGAATTATTTTCTGCCCATTGTTTTAACAGGTCACTATCGGTACGTTCATACACATCTTTTTTTGAAGGGTCGTCCGGGAGCTTTCGCATAGGTATCAATACAATGGATTCCGGAACAACAAAATCGTAATGCCTGTCTGGCGTTAGCCATTTTACCTGTACAAAAGGATAACCGTTTGCGTTCAGCTTTTCAAGCAACGCGGTGCTTAGGCGCAAACTGGCAGATCGTCCTTCAGCAACTGCTTTTCGCATACAGATCTTTAGATGTAAAAACGCACTGTTGCTGCGAAGGTTTATTGCCAAAAAAAAAATTCATGCTTTGTTGATGAAGATATAAAAGCAATGGATTGATGATTCAACAAAATCTTACCAGTTGTTTGCCTGATCGTTATTCAGTCGTTCGGAAACATCCTGGGGCCGATGGTCAGGCCATTGTGGATCATACTTCACAAACCAGGAGATCCAGAGGCTGCGACTGAGTCGCATTAGCCAGGGTTGAAGCAGAATTAGTAAAACTGCATTTACGCCTACCCAGTAAAAAAAGCGATTGTCGTCCGTAGACAAACCAATGATCAGCCACCAGGCCAGCAGGCTGGCGATACTGATGGCCACGGTAAGCGCATAACTCACATAGCTGGTTCCATAATAGAAGCCTACTTCAATTTCCGTTGCCTGTCCGCAAACCGGGCAGGTTTTGTTCATCTGCATATTTTTTTTCAATCGGATGGTAGTGCCGTGTTGAAATAGCTTGCCTTCCCGGCAACGCGGGCAATAACAACCAACTACAGTGGTGAGATAGGATCTTCCAGGTTTTTTTTCAGCCATACACTGCTATTGGCGGATTAATGCGGAAGTTTGTTGCGCACTGCGCCATACACCCAGGTGCCGGCAATGGCGCTAAGCAAAGTTACAATTACCACGGAAACGCCTGTTCCGATCTGTGCAAACAGCGGGCCGGGACATGCGCCGGTCATTGCCCATCCCAAGCCGAAGATCAAACCACCGAAGATGTTCCCCTTATTGAATTTCTTGAGAGGAAAATCGATCGGCGAACCGGTGATGGTGCGCGGCTTAAATTTTTTAATCAGCGCCACGGATATCATCCCGGTAACTACTGCAGAACCGATAACCCCGTACATATGAAAGCTCTCAAGCCGAAACATTTCCTGGATGCGAAACCAGGAGATTACTTGTGATTTTGCCAATAATATTCCAAAAAGTACACCGGCCATGCCATAGAGAAAATATTGCAATAGCGAAGAGCGGTTTGCGCCGGGCGCGATATTGGTTTCGAAATCCGTATCTGTTTTTTCTATATCCGGTTTTGCCACGACTTACAATTTTAAAATGAATGGAAGAATAAGGTTGGCAGCAATAAATCCACCAGCCATAAAACAAACAGTGGCTACCAAAGACGGCCATTGCAGGTTGGAAAGCCCCATAATGGAATGACCACTGGTACAACCGCCGGCGTAGCGTGTGCCAAAACCCACCAGGAAACCGCCCACGACCATGAGCATAAAGCCTCTAAATGAAATTAGTGTGTGCCAGTTGAAAAGATCAGGAGGAACCTGGTTGCTGAAATCATGAATGTCATAGGTAGATAATTCGCGGGACAGCGCAGGATGAACCGTTACTGGTTCATGGTTTTGTAACAACAGCGTAGCCAGGAAAGCCCCTGCCAATATCCCTCCAACAAATACTAAATTCCAGGTTTCTTTTCTCCAGTCATAGTTAAAAAAAGAAATATTCGCCGGGATACAGGCTGCACAGAGGTGGCGTAGTGAAGATGAAATACCAAATTTTCGATTGCCGATCAGCAATAGTATCGGTACCATTAATCCAATAAGTGGTCCGGCGATATACCAGGGCCAGGGGGAAGACAACATACAGTGAAAATTAAAAATGTTCAGGAATCGCTTTTTCCATTTGCATCGATCTGCTTCCTTTTACCAACAGGTGTGTGTTTTCAAAGTGTTGCTGTTGCAGCCACTCCTTTGCCGCCAGCGAATTTTCGAACGAGAGGAAGGGATGGGTGATCTTCAGAAAATCGCCTCCTACCAGTGCAACTGCGGTCCAGGGGTGCTGGCTGATCAACTGCACAATGGCCTGGTGTTCTGCCATACTTTCATCGCCCAACTCCGCCATACCGCCTAATACCAGCACACGCGCATCCGCTTTCAATTTTGCAAAGTTCTCAATCGCCAGCCGCATACTGCTGGGGTTGGCGTTATAAGCATCCAACACAATGGTGTTGCTGCCCTTTTTCAGCAATTGTGACCTGCTGTTGGAGGGATGATATTGTTCAATCGCAGTTTTTATTTTGGCTGGGGAAATACCAAAGTGGTTGCCTACGGCAAATGCTGCCAGCACATTGGGCAGGTTATAATCGCCAACCAACTGTGTGCAAATGGGATCGGTGTCTGTTGGCTTCGTAATGGCAACGTGTAAAAATGGTTCGCTGGTAACGGTATGCCCTTCAATATCCGCATCGTTCGTTCCGTATTTTATGATATGGGGAATACCCTCGCTCATTTTTCGCAGGTAATCATAATCCCACATCACAAATGCTGTTCCTTCATTCGCGCGAAGATGATCATACAATTCTCCCTTTCCTTTTTTTACACCTTCTACACCGCCAAAACCTTCCAAATGTGCTTTGCCCGCATTGGTGATGAGACCATGCGTGGGAAGCGTGTAGGTGCAGTAGCCCGCAATTTCTTTCTGATGATTAGCTCCCATCTCAATCACAGCCATTTCCGCGTCTTCTTTGATACTAAGCAGGGTAAGTGGTACACCTATATGATTATTCAGGTTGCCGGTAGTGGTGTATGTTTTGTAAGTGGAACTCAATACAGCATGTACCAGTTCTTTGGTGGTCGTTTTTCCATTGCTGCCCGTGATAGCTATAAAAGGAATGCTGAACTGGCGGCGGTGATGCAGCGCCAACTGCTGCAAAGCCGTCAATACATCATCTACCAGGAACGTCTTTCCCGGGATTTCAAATTCTTTTTCATCAATTACAGCGGCTGCAGCTCCCTGGCGGATAGCGTCAGCAGCAAAACGGTTGCCATTGAAATTCTCGCCTTTCAGCGCAAAGAAAAGATCACCACTTTGCAATTTGCGGGTATCGGTTTGAACGGATGGGTGTTGCCGGTACAGGTCGTATAGAGCTTCTATCAACATAGCGTTTAAAAATGCAAAAGTAATTTAATAAAAGCGGTGGAGTTCCAATAAAAAACCCCCGCCAACGGCGGGGGTTCAATTTCTTATTTCGTTCTATTAACGTTTCTGGCGTCTTGTTTTGAAATATTCACCGGTTTTACGTTTGTTTCCTTCCGGGCTACCCATCCTGTCCATTGCACAACGGAAACCGAGGGTGCTCAGCGACTGGTTTTCTTCCAGGAAACGACGTGTGCCGGGGCTTAACCAATAAGCACGATCATTCCAGCTACCGCCTTTATATACACGAGAGCTATCACTGATCAGCGTTGTTTTACCATAGCCGTATGCTACCTGTGAAGATTCATCACCATCAAGATAGTCGATCACATTACCACGCTGGTAGTTGCGGCGGTGCTCGCTTTCTTTGTCTGTTACATCTACCATCTTCACACGACCGAGGCTGTCGCGCTCGTATTCACCGGCATCGTTTTTATACAATTTCTGGAATTTGTTACCACGCATCGGCGCAGGCATATCATCAAAATCAAGCGTAGAAAGCGGACGATACACATCCTGCACCCACTCGCTCACGTTGCCGGCCATGTTGTAGATACCAAATCCATTTGGATAATAAGAATTAACCGGGGCTGTGTAGAAGGCGCGGTCGTTCAAACCACCGGCAACCCCTGCGTTATCACCACCTCTTCTTTTAAAGTTGGCCATGAACGTTCCCTGCCATGAACCATGACGTGTTTCACGCAGCCCATTAATATTATTGGACCAGGGATAGATCTGGCGATTCATTTGTAATTCTTCACCACGCTTTCCTTCTTTAACAGAAGGATGGGGGTTTTGATTGATCAGACCGTATGCAGCGTATTCCCACTCTGCTTCAAACGGCAGGCGATAATTTGGCAACAGGATACCATCTTCCATAGACACCGTAGTACGGGGTTGTCCTTCCGGCGTTTTCAACGAATTCTTCTTTGAAGTGGCTGTTTTGCCCGGAGGCGCTGTATACAAACCTAACAGGTAAGATTTTGTGGTAAAGTTTTCCTGGCCCTGGCCACGCTGACCAGCGATTGCCTGTTTGCTGATATATCCTTTTTCCATCAGGATACCTTCATTCACGCGGTCGCTTCTCCACAAACAGAAATCATGCGCCTGTCTCCAGCTTACACCCACTACAGGATAATCATTGAAACCGGGGTGGCGGAAATAAAATTCAACCATCGGTTCATTATAGCTCAATTCGCTTCTCCAAACAAGGGTATCAGGCAGGGCTGCCTCCATGATGGCCCGGTTGGCCTCATCATCCTGGTCAAACACGCGACCAATCCAGTACAGGTATTCCCGGTAGTGGACGTTCGCAACCTCGGTTTTGTCGATATAAAATGAAGGAACAGATACGCGGCGGGGAACATTGTTCCAGTCGCCCATCACGTCTACATCTGTTTGCCCCATTATAAAGGAACCTCCCTGTACAAATACAAGGCCCGGACCGGTATTCTGGTCTTTAGATTTGGCTACCTGGTAGCCGCCCATGTTTTTGTCGTTGTAATTCCAGCCGGTAACAGAAGATTTTTCCTTCTTTTTGCTGAAAAGGCCTTTTCCTTTACAGGAGGCGAGGAGCACCACACAGGATAATAGGATCGCTAAGTTTTTCACTTTCATTGCTTTTTGCATACACCTTAGAATTGGAATAAATTTAACGCCTGCGGGCATCAAAATATTGCACCGGACTAAGAAAAACCCGCAGCGGATTGCGAATATATATAGTTTCAAAACAAATCGTTACGGGCAAATACTTTTTTTAAAGGGGAAAATCCCTATTTATACGCAGATTTGTGGTATGCCAAAACGAGGCCTGCTTTTCCTGCCCCTCCTGTACATTTCCCTGCTTAGCACTGCCCAGCGGAGCTACAGCCCCCACTCGGTACTGGCAACAGGTTCCGTTTACAAGCTGGCGATCCCCGCCGGCGGCGTTTACCGGCTCGACGTCCCTTTTCTAAATAGCATTGGCATTTCCACCGCCAGCCTTTCTTCTGCTACTATTCGCCTTTTTGGAAATGGCGGCGCTCCTGTTCCCGAAGCTAATGCAACGCCAAGACCCGATGATCTCCGGGAGATAGCCATTAATATGGAAGATGGAGGCGATGGACAGTTCAATGGCAGCGATTATCTCCTGTTTTTCGCCGAAGGGCGGGATACCTGGCGAAAAGATTCAGTTAATCAACGATTTACGCATATCCGCAACCCCTATTCAGCCCGTTCTTTTGTCTTTTTATCCGTTGGTGGATCCGTTGCCGGTCTGCGGGTAACCACCTCAAACCCCGTTTCCGGCGCCTCTACCACGGTACGGTCCTACTCGGGTCGGTATGTTGCCGAGCTGGATACGGTTAACTTCCTATCCAGCGGCCGGGAATGGTATGGCGAAGAATTTTCAGACCTTCCCGGGCGAAGCCTGACCCGGGATTTTGCCCTGCCGGGTCTTCCTGTGGTGCCTAATTCCCTATGGG
>JBEHYT010000040.1:0-8365 GCA_048498035.1 Bacteroidota bacterium
GCGTACCGTTGCCACAATGTCTTTTGTCGCAAGCGCTACGTGCTGCACTCCCTCGCCGTTGTAAAATTCCAGGTATTCTTCCACCTGGGATTTCTTTTTCCCTTCTGCGGGTTCATTGATGGGGAATTTTACAAAACCGTTGCCGCTGCTCATTACTTTACTCATGAGTGCAGAATACTCCGTCGAAATATCTTCATCATCAAAAGAAAGTATGTTCCGGAATCCCATTACATCTTCGTAAAATTTTACCCAGGGGTTCATCTGGTTCCAGCCCACATTTCCCACGCAGTGGTCTACATATTGCAATCCCACTTCATTGGCCTGTACAATAGGCAGCGACCAGGGGCGAAAGCCCGGCATAAATACACCATTGTAGTTTTTACGTTCGATAAAAAGATGCACGGTATCTCCGTACGTATGGATACCGCTTATCACTACCTCACCGTTATCGTCTTTCAGCTTCCGGGGCTCCATAAAACTTTTTGCGCCGCGTTTGGTGGTTTCTTCCCAGGCGCTTGTGGCGTCCTGCACGCGCAGTGACAAGGCTTTTACGCCGTCGCCATGTTTGTACACGTGATCGGCAATTGGGTTGCCGCTGCGCAAAGCTGTAGTCAGCACAAAAGTGAGTTTGTTTTGCCGAACGGCATAGCTGGCGTGGGTTTTTTGGCCGGTTTCAGGTCCTGCATAAGCCAGCGGATGAAACCCAAATGCCGTGATATAATAATGCGCGGCCTGGCGGGCGTTGCCAACATAAAATTCAACATAATCAGTGCCTTCCAGGGGCAGAAAATCGTTTTCAACTATAGATGGTTTGCTGGTAGTCAGCGTTGACATACACGTAAATTTAGAGTGAGTAAAAATGGGGAAACAGTAAATACAAGCCTGTCGTCAGGCGCTTTCCAGCAGATCGCTGTCCATAGCAAGGGTTTCCATCAGCAGGTTAAAATCCAGTCGATGGTCGGCAAAGCGTTTTTGAGGATAATCCGGCCGCATACGGCAAAGTTAGACAACTTCCGCTGTAAAAAAACGACCGTTCGGGATGAAATCCACCCACCGATGTAGACAAAAAAGGAGCGGCAGGAAATGCCGTTGATTATCTTTGCGCCATGCAAAAAGCAGGAATTCTCGGTGGCGGCCAATTGGGCAGAATGTTACTACAGGCTGCCGCCAACTATCCCGTTGAAACCTATGTACTGGAAAATGACCCAGAATGCCCGGCCGCAACTCTCTGCCACCATTTTGAACAGGGTGACATTCGCGATTTTGACACAGTATACCGGTTTGGTAAGCAGGTGGATGTACTGACTATTGAAATCGAGAACGTGAATGTGGACGCGCTGGAAAGGCTGGAACAGGAGGGTGTGAAAATAATTCCGCGGCCTGCCGTATTAAAAACAATTAAGAATAAGATTCTTCAAAAACAATATTACCGCAACCACCAGATACCAACCGCAGATTTTACAATAACGCAGAACCGGGCGGAACTTACCCTGCAGGAGCACTTTTTACCTGCGGTACATAAATTGGGCGAAGGCGGTTATGATGGTCGCGGGGTACAATTGTTGCATAAAGCCGCAGATATTGACAAGGGATTTGATGCACCCTCCGTTCTTGAAAAAATGGTAGCGGTCGATAAAGAAATTGCGGTAATGGTTGCTATTAATGAAAAAGGCGAAAGCGCGATCTACCCGGCCGTAGAAATGCTTTTTGACCCAGTGCTTAATTTGCTCGACTACCAGCTTTGTCCTGCTGAATTACCCGAAGCCATCGTTTGGAAAACGGAGGCAATTGCGCTCTCGGTGGTGCGTCATTTTCAATCGCCGGGGCTTTTTGCGATTGAGATGTTTGTAGATAAAAACGGGGATGTGCTGGTGAATGAAACCGCGCCCCGCGTTCACAATAGCGGCCATCACACCATTGAGGCTCATTACAGTTCCCAATTCGATATGCTCTGGAGAATCATGTTGGGCTATCCGCTTGGAAACACAGATCCCATCCTACCCTCCATCATGATCAACATCATCGGCGCCGGGGGATTCAGCGGCCCGGTGGTATACGAAGGCCTGGAAGAAGTGCTCAAAATCGACAATGCCTTTGTTCACCTGTACGGGAAAAAGGAAACAAGACCCGGACGAAAAATGGGGCATGTTACAGTGTTGAGCAAAGAGAAGCAGGATCTGCTGTTCCAGTCGAACAAAATTAAAAGGACATTAGTTCCCCGCAGCTAACCCCTTTGCGGCCTAAAAGCCGTTGATAATTGTCGTTCTTTGCTGCAAGAAAAGCCAGACGGCCGACGTCTAACAGGCTGACGAATCCGTTATCTTTAGATCGGATCAACCTTCTATCAAACAAAACGATGAAACGATACTTATTTGTACTGGCATTGCCGGTAGCACTTGCAGCCTGCGGAGGAAAAAAAGCAAAAACGGATGCAAAGCCAACCGGTCTTGCCCGCCAATCCACGATTCGCGTGGATGCCATCGTGGTAACACCACAACCGTTTGGAGAAAATATTGAAGTTCCCGGATCCATCGTGGCCAATGAGGCCACAGAAATACACCCCGAAGTGTCGGGCCGTATCACGGTACTAAATGTTGCGGAAGGCCGCACCGTATCAAAAGGTTCGCTGCTTGCCAAATTGTATGATGGAGACCTGCAGGCGCAATTGAAAAAATTGCAGGTACAACTGGCCATCGCGCAAAAAACAGAAGAACGTCAAAACCAGTTATTGCAGATCCAGGGCATCAGTCAGCAGGACTACGACCTGGCATTATTGCAGGTCAATAACCTGAAGGCCGATATTGACATTATACGTACCAGTATTAGCAAAACAGAGATCCGCGCGCCATTTACCGGCAAACTTGGTCTTCGAAATATCAGCATTGGCGCTTATGTAACGCCAGCTTCCGTAATTGCTGTGATTAACCAGACCGACCAGTTAAAAGTTGATTTTACCATCCCGGAAAAATATACCGGCCAGATACGCATTGGTCAAAATATCACGCTCAGTTATGAAGGCGGTTCCGGCAAGCGGCTTCGGGCACGGATTGCTGCCACAGAATCCAATGTTACCGAAGACACCCGCAGCCTGTCTGTGCGGGCACTTATCCTCGACAAAGATCCCAAATTGCTGCCAGGTGCATTTGCAAAGGTTCAACTTGATTTTGATCCGGATCCCAATGCGCTGCTGATACCTACCCAGGCAGTGCTCCCGCAGGCACGGGGAAAAAATGTAATCCTGTTTAACGGTGGTATCGCAAAATTCGTGGAAGTGGAAACGGGCAGCAGGGATTCAGCACGTGTGCAGGTAACAAATGGACTGAAAGCCGGCGATACGGTTGTGCTGACGGGACTGCTTAGTGTTCGTCCGAACAGCAAATTACAGCTTAACAAAATTGTGAAGCAGTAATAGCAAGGAATTGTTTTTTCAACACGTTTTAGCGCTTTAGTGTATGAACATATCCGAATTGAGTTTGCGAAGACCGGTACTGGCGGTGGTGATGAATGTGATCATCGTGGTGTTTGGTGTCATTGGTTTTAAATTTCTTGGTGTACGGGATTATCCCGCTATTGATCCGCCCAATATCAGCGTGCGTACTTCTTATCCTGGTGCCAATGCGGATATTATTGAAACGCAAATTACAGAGCCGCTGGAGAAATCGATCAACGGGATTGCCGGTGTAAAAAACATTACTTCTTCCAGCAGCAGCGGTAGCAGCAGTATTAATGTGGAATTTGATCTGAGCGTGGATTTGGAAGCAGCTGCCAATGATGTGCGCGATAAAGTATCACAAGCACAGCGCTCACTTCCAACAGATCTTGACGCACCGCCGGTGGTTACAAAAGCCGATGCCAGCACTGATCCCATTCTTTCCCTGACTGTACAGAGCGATACCCGCAACCAGTTGCAGGTAACCGAATATGCCAACAATGTGTTGGTAGAGCGATTGCAAACGATACCCGGCGTAAGTGGTATCCAGATTTGGGGAGAAAAGAGATATGCCATGCGGATATGGCTGGATCCCGCCAAACTGGTTGCATTTAATATTACGGCCTCGGATGTGCAGAATGCCATGCTGCGTGAAAATGTGGAATTACCCTCCGGGAAAATTGCGGGCAACACGACGGAGTTAACGGTGCGGACCTTTGGCCGATTAAATACGGAAGAAGAATTCAACAATATCATCATCAAGAATGTAAATGGAGCAGATGTTCGGGTTCATGATGTAGGATATGCGGTACTGGGACCTGAGAACGAAGAATCCGCGCTGCGCGGAAATGGCACGCCAATGATTGCACTGGCCGTTATCCCGCAGCCGGGCGCTAATTATGTGTCTATTGCCGACGAATTTTACAAACGCCTGGAAAATCTGAAGAAAGATGCACCGGTCGATTTCCATTTTAATATCGCGCTTGACCAAACACGATTTATCAAAAAATCCATCCTGGAAGTGGAGGAAACATTGATGATCGCGTTTATACTGGTGGTATTGATCATTTATCTTTTCTTCCGCGACTGGATCATTGCCATCCGTCCGCTGATCGATATCCCGGTTTCCCTGATTGGTGCATTTTTTATCATGTACCTGATGGGATTTACGATCAATGTGCTTTCATTGCTGGCGATTGTGCTGGCCACGGGTCTTGTGGTGGATGACGGTATTGTGGTAACGGAGAACATTTACAAGAAGATGGAAAAGGGCATGAACAAGTGGCAGGCCGCCGTGGAAGGTTCCAAGGAAATTTATTTTGCCGTTATCGCCACATCTATCACCCTGGCGGTTGTGTTCTTACCTATCATCTTCCTGCAGGGATTCGTGGGAAGGCTTTTCCGCGAATTTGGCATCGTGGTAGCAGGTGCAGTTGTTATTTCTGCATTTGTTTCGCTTACGCTTACGCCAGTATTGAACGTGAAACTTACCCGCCGGGATGTACACAAACACTCCTGGTTTTATAATAAGACCGAGCCCTTTTTCCGCTGGATGGAGAACACCTACCAGCGTGCACTGGAAGCATTCATGCGCATCCGCTGGATGGCAATTATTCTCATTGTGGCCTGCGGCGGCGCAATTATTTTTCTATGGTCGAACCTGAAATCAGAACTGGCACCCATGGAAGACAGGAGCCAGTTCAGGCTGCAGCTAACCGCGCCGGAAGGAACTTCGTTTGATGCGATGGATGCCTACATCAACCGGCTGAATAATTTTATCCTGGATTCTGTGCCGGAGGCACAGGTAGTACTTTCCGTAACCGCTGCGGGTAGCAGCGGCGGCGCCGCCAACTCGGGTTTTATCCGAACTACGCTTTCTGATCCTGGCGACAGGCAGCGATCCCAGAAACAAATTGTGGCAATGGTAAATCGTAACCTGCCGCGTTTTAACGACGGGCGTGCCGTGGCGATTGAAGAACAAACTATATCGGTCAACCGCAGGGGCGGGCAGCCGGTTTCATTTGTGATCCAGAATAATAATTTCGACAAACTGACGGAGATCCTTCCCAAATTCCTGGATGAAGCGCGGCAAAGTAAGATCTTGCTCAACGCCGATGTAGATCTCAAATTCAACAAACCCGAATTGCGCGTACAGATCAACCGGTTGAAAGCTGCACAATTGGGTGTAACGGTAGATGATATTTCCGAAACGCTGCAAATGGCCTACAGCAATAAACGGCTGGGCTATTTCACAAAAGACGGCAAACAGTATTCGGTAATGGGGCAGGTTTCCAGGAACGATCGTGATGATCCGAATGATCTTAAAACACTTTTTGTACGCAACAACCGCGGGGAAATGATCAGCCTGGATAATGTGGTGGATGTAACGGAAGCAAATACCCCGCCTACCATCTATCACTTTAACCGGTATAAATCCGCAACCATCTCTGCAGGTTTGCAGCCAGGCTACACGATTGGAGATGGTGTTGAAGAAATGAATCGCATTGCAAAAAGCATGCTGGATGACACCTTTACCACCTCGCTTTCCGGCTCCTCCCGCGATTATGCCGAAAGCAGTAGCAACACATCGTTTGCATTCCTGTTGGCGTTAGGATTGATCTTCCTGATCCTCGCAGCGCAGTTTGAAAGTTTTATCGATCCGTTTATCATCATGTTTACAGTGCCGCTTGCGATTGCGGGTGCATTGCTGTCGCTTTGGATATTTGGACAAACCATTAATATCTTCTCGCAAATTGGTATGATCATGCTGATTGGGCTGGTAACGAAGAACGGGATTTTGATTGTTGAATTTGCGAACCAGAACCAGGAAAAAGGTATGAATAAAATGCAGGCGGCGATCTATTCAGCAACGCAACGGCTAAGACCGATCCTGATGACAAGCCTGGCCATGACATTGGGGGCATTGCCGCTGGCCCTTTCATTGGGAGCCGCTGCTACCAGCCGCATACCGCTTGGGATTGTAATTGTGGGTGGAATTTTATTTTCATTGTTGCTGACGCTGTTTGTAATCCCGGCGATGTACTCCTTCCTGGCTACGCGAAAGAAACTGAGTGAAATTGAAAAGATCATTGACGGCAAGACCGAGGAACCTCAATCAACAACTGAACAACCCGATCAACCATGAAGGCGCTGAAAAAAATACTGTTTCCTGTATTAATGTTAACCTGCTTCCAGGTAGCTGCACAACGGATGCTAACACTGGAAGAAGCAGTAGCCACGGCTTTGCAGAATAATTATGACATACGGATTTCCCGGAATGATTCATTGGTTGCTGCCATCGATTACTCCTACCGGAATGCGGCCTTCTACCCGCGGCTCAATGCCACAACGGGAATTACCTGGAATAGCAACAACCAGCGCCAAACACTGGCCGACGGCACAAAGCGGAATTCAAACGGACTAAAATCCAATAATATCAACGCTGCGCTCAATCTTAACTGGGTACTGTTTGACGGATTGAAGATGTTTATCACCTACGATAAGGCCGCAGAATTTGTGAAACTGGGTGAACTGACCATTAAGGGCCAGGTAACAAATACAGTGGCGGATGTGGTGAATACGTACTACAATATTGTTCGTCAGAAACAGCAACTGAAGGCGATTGAAGAAGAAATGGT
The DNA here is from genome assembly GCA_048498035.1 of Bacteroidota bacterium. GTDB lineage: Bacteria > Bacteroidota > Bacteroidia > Chitinophagales > Chitinophagaceae > CADEDV01. Next base: position 7,069 of record JBEHYT010000040.1, read on the forward strand.
GGTAAGTCAGACCCGTGTAACGCTGGCAGAACGGAAATTGGATATTGGCGTAGGCGCCAAACCGGATGTTTTGCAGAGCAAAGTGGACCTGAATGCGCAAAAAGCAGCGCAGTTGGAACAGCAAACCCTGATTGCACAATTGCGTGAGCAACTGAATCAACTCATGAGCCAGCCTTCCGGCACATCGTATGACGTATCGGATTCTATTCCTATCAACAGTGGACTCTCTCTTGGAGAAATCCAGGCGGCGGCTGTCAACAATAATCCAGACCTGTTGATCGCGAGAAAGAATATCGACATCGCCAATTTTACGCTGCGCGAACGCAAGGCGGAGCTGTTCCCAACTATTTCCTTCAACTCAACCTATAATTTTACCCGCACCTCCAACCAAACGGTGATCAACCCTTATTCTACCCTGTTTAATCAAAGCAGGGGATTGAACTATGGATTTACCGCCTCTATTCCCATCCTGAACAACCTGACGCAACGCCGCCAGATCAAACAGGCTAACCTGGATATTCAATATCAGAAGTTAGTGCTCGACAATCGTCTTTCACAGGTGAATATGTCGGTAGTCAACGCGTTTAAAGAATACGAACAACAGAAAAAAGCATTGGCACTGGAAGAGGAAAATATCGGGCTTGCCAAAGAAAACGTTTCTATTGCGCTGGAAGTGTACCGGCTTGGAGCATCCACCATCATCCAGTTGCGGGAAGCACAAAAAAGCCTGGAAGATGCTTATAACAGGCTGATTGCGGCGCGATACAATACCAAACTGGCAGAAACAGAGCTGATGCGATTGAGGGGAGAAATAATTAGGTAATGTGAAAATGTGCTGATTGATTCGATGATTCGGTAATTCTTTGATTCGATAATGGAGAGAATTTCCACAAGACTTTTGGCAATTGCCGAATTATTGTTGTCCGGAGAAAAATTTTATTGCACAACCGAAATTATCATTGCTTTTGAACAAGAGAATGAAATACTGAGCGAATGAATTTTTATTGCGGCCTTTGCGAAACCTTGGCGGCCCTTGCGCTACAAAAAAAGTTCCTCATAAATGCGGTATCGCCAGGAACCGCAGCGAACGCAAGAGAAGGTGAAAAGTGAATAGATAAAAATTAAAAGCGCAAAAAACAATGAAAGGATCACAGGGCTTTCACTTTCACATTGCCACATTAAAGACTTTCTCCCATTGTCGAATCACTAGTGTCCGGGGAAAATTTTAGCATATCCCATGAAGTTGGGCAATTGCATCGCTTGCGGCTTTTTTGCCTCCACGGCCGGAGGATGATTC
>JBEHYT010000041.1:0-7256 GCA_048498035.1 Bacteroidota bacterium
TTCTTTTTGTGCGGTTCCGCGCAGCGGAATGGCGCTGCCAAGCACAAAAAACAGCGCCGGAGCTGCAACTCGGCCCGCCGGCCGTGGAGGCAAAGAAGCGCAGGCGAATGCAGGTGTCCAGGTGATCGTATTTGCTAAATTTTCCCCGGACAACAGTGATGTGCTAATGTGAAAATGAAAACCCTAATGAATATTTCATTGTTCCTTACATTTTCATCTTTTCACTTTTCATCTTCTTCAAGGTTTGCCAGGGTTTCGTTCCGTAATTCGTTCTCATTATTTGAAAGCAATGATAATTTCGGCTGCCCGGAAGAAACCTATCCGAACACTACTTGTGCAAAATTCAGACAATATCACTCCACCATTTTCTGCAAGGCACTCATGTCAAAGTTTTTAAGGAAATTGTTGAAAATGCGCTGTGAATAACCACGATCAGGACCAAGTTCATAGCGGAACTGCACTTCGATTATGAAAGGTTTTGCCGGCTGCGCCGGGTTCGGCTTCAGGTATTCAGGATTCATCGTATACAGCGCCACGCGATATTCGTCTTCTTTATCGTAAAATTTTCCCAACTGTTTCAGGCGGTCGTTTGCATCATAGCCATTATTGTCATTTCCCACAATAGCCTGTTTTTGTAACCAATCCGCTGACTGGGAAGCCAGTAATTGCTTTATCTTTTCTTTTTTGGCTTCATAGATCTGCGGATAGGCAGCTTTGTCGGCCTTGATCACCGCAAGTCTTTCTTTTCCAAAATCGCTGGTGTTAGTAGAAAATTTCTTGATCAGGTCGTCTGATGCATAATTGAAATTCGCCTTTTCGATTTCAAGGTATTGGAGCATATCTTCCAAATACTGTTTTCTTGAAACAGGCAATAATAACGGCTGCCCGGGCTTAAGTAGCAGGTAATGCCGGTCGATGAATTGAGAGGATTTTTCGGTGTGGGTGGCATAACGCTCGCCGCGCTGCCAGTTTTCCACATAACCTGAGCCCGTGTTGAGCTTTACAAAATCGGTATGGTAATCCTTGTAATTGTCAGAACGCCCCGTGAGCAACATTTTCTCTGAAACATAGGTGGATACCCGGCTCGGATTTGAGGCTGCATCTTTGGAATAATTAGGGCCGTTTACGGCGTCAATGGGAATTTCATATTGAGAAGATGCCCGTGATTTGTCGATCGAGAAGTTACCGATACCCATCGATAAGGCGGATATCATGCCGCTCACGGGCGCCGCGTTGATATTTACGCGGAATACGCTATAGTATTCATCCACTGTTTTTACAATGTGTTCATTGATATTACATACATTCTGGTAAATACCCAACTGATAACCATACGCGGTATGATTTTTCATCGGGGTGTAATTACTGAAACTTACCCGGGCCACACAACCAGTCAGTTGGAAATCTTTACGGCTGGCTTCCTCCAGTTTTTCAATAGCAATTAACTGGTTGGTCATGTAGGGCCTTTCTTTCACGGTGCCCTTTAAACTGGTGGGGTATTTTGGCTTCGTGTGGTCTGTATAAATGCCAGGTTGCGAGTCGGCATCTCCATTACAGGGCTTGCCGGGTTGGGCGGTGGCAACTCCTGAAAACGCCAGGGTTACAAGAGCGACAATAATTACTTTCATAATGCTGTTTTAGTGTGAAAAGCCGGATGGCAGGCTTCGACACTAAAATTAACCTGGCTAAATGAGTTGGGAACTCATTAAAAAGGGGGATTTTTCAAGCGAGATCCTGCCTGGACAAATTATTAATCCATTGCCGCCCGGAAAAAGATCACCGTAAGAAATAGCCAAAGCAGGGAAAAGAGAATGTGAACGATGGTTTCAAATCGTTTACCACGCCATAATTTAGAAGAGTAGCCAACAAATTGCACTATCAGTCTTACCAGCCAGAAAAATGCCATACCCATGCTGATCTTTTTCCCAAATTCAGTTGAGGTTAACGCGCCGGCAGAAGTTACACAGAGAAGGCCCATCAACAGTACTATGAGGGCTATAAAAAAGGTATGGATAACCATCATTTGCCTGTTCATAAGGCTCAATGGCTTCAACTCTTCTTTCCAGTTAAAGTACCTTGCAAATAGAATATGAACCAGCGCAAGCAGTATTAACAGGTAGCCGGCAATTTTAATTGGAAGTATCATTATTGGTAAGTACAAAGGTGGTGATAAATGGTGTTTTCTTCAATTCTGCCGCAACCGAAAATCCGGCTTCATGAAATGTGGTGAACCAGGTAGCCCGGGAATGAAAGTGAAAAGCGCCAATACTGTATGCCAACAGGTTCGGCAAATCCCGCAGATGTTCAGTAACAATTATTCGCCCGCCGGGCGCCATTACCCGCCGCAACTCACTAAAAAAATGAATCCGTTCCTTATTGTCGCGGATCTCATGGGCTGATAAAAAGGCCATAACAATATCAAAGGAACTTTCCTGGAAGGGTAGGAGATCCGTTGATAAACTGATCGTATCAGGGTTCGGCGGAAACGCTTTCCTGGCCCTCTTAATGGATATTTCAGTATGTTTTAATGGGTCGTAGAAGTCGGTACTCGTTAGTAGCACGCCTGGGAATCGTTCTTTAATTGTTTCACTTGTCTCATCAAACCCGGCATGGATGGAAAGTGTTCGCTGATGATTTAAATCCGGAAGCCACGGAAGGCTGTACAAATCCGAGTAGTCGTAAATATAGAAGGAAATGACAAGGGGAAGAACCAGATTGATGATCGCGAATATAAAAAGCACCATTGCTGCCACCCGTAAGCCGGCTGGCAAATGCGGCGTCAATAGCAGGATAACTACAGGAAAGGCTAAGCCAAGCAGGTATAAATGCCAGTTAAATCGTATAATGTTCAACACACCCTGGAGTGGTTTACGCTTCATTTCCATTTTTCAACCCTTCCTTTTTTCCAATAATAGGGAATATCCCGAATCTCAAAACTATTAGCCAACACAGCAGCGGAAATTCCGAGAGAGTCCAGGAATTTAAAGTGATACTTCGTAACATGTACGGGTTGGGGATGCCAGTTTTGGCGAACGCCTTCTATAATTAATACTTTACCCGACGCCGGCTCATAAGTAAAAGTATGTGGCAGCGGTCCGGCAAATCGTCTTGCTTCCTTCCAATCGGTAAAAGGAGAACCTTCCGGTATGGAAATATTATCGGCAGTGCGATCAATCACTACTTCAAAGTCAGCGTGAACAGACCGGATAGTTATACTACCCGCTGATGAAGTTCGTTTAATATCTGTGGTTGTATAATTGTAATGGGTAAATAGGTTGCCAAGCAGGCGCATCATTTTTTTGTCGGTCTCCGATTTTAAGATGTAAAGTCCACGTAATCTTTTGCCACGGTTGTCGGTATATCGTACAAAAACCCGGTAGCCAACCAGGAAAAAATTATTTCCCAGGAAAGCGGGGAATCCCTTTGGCCGCAGGTGCTTTGTTTGTACCATCGCTACAGCCAGAAATGCCCATTGATCGGCAAACGTATCCAGTTCAAGGCATTCGGGTATCAGCGATTGCAGTTCATTTTTGGGTACAGCAAATGTTAGCACCAGGGAATACTCGAAATGCGCCTCAACTGCAAAGGGATGATTTTTCAAAAAGTTCATTCCTGGATGATCGGCTTTAACTGTGTTTTCAAAATAAATTCATGGTAATAAATAATCCAAATAAATAGCATGGCGAATAGCAGGTTTAACCGTCCCCAAAGTAAAAGATCCGGGACGCAAATAAACTCAATGATATTCATCGCTAACACAATTATTATTTGGAAGATTGTATTTGTCCTCGTCCAAAGTTGACTCAAAACCCACAGGGCCATCGCAATTTCTGCGCAACCAATCAACAATGTCAATATCCTTGCGTCGGCGACGTCCAATATCCGGCTTACGATCTGCTGATGCCGGGGAACGAGATTCAGTACTTTGCAAAACAGGCCATTGATTAGCCATACCATGGCAATTGCGACTGTCAATACCCTGTATGTGATTGGCCTATTCATTTTCAGCTGGCAGCGGTATTTTTGTTAGCGGTTCAAGTTGATCCCCGATGATTTGATTAAGTTCCTCCGCCCGCGTTAACGTGATCAGGTGCCCACCGCGATGGATGCGGAAATTACTTTTCACATAACGGATCGGTAATACGTGATCGCCAGTGCCATGAATATGGAATATATCAGCAGGGTAGTCAACGTTTTTCCACCGCACCACCTTACCAATTGCCCATTTGAGAAAAACAGGATCAGTATCGTGAAGGATTTCTTTAAAAAGACGTTTGTCGTCGCGGCTTTTTACCCCAAAAAGCCAATAGCTGAAAAAGTTGGCATGTTTAAGGATGCTCGCCGGAACCAGGTGATGAAGCCCCAGGCGACCAGCTATACGATAATAAAAAGGGATCTCATGTTTAGTTTTTGCCGATGCGATCAGGATAATTTTAGTTGTAGTGATTTGGCTGGCGATTTCGATGGCCATCATTCCGCCAAAGGAAAGGCCAATCAATATCGGATCAGGTGTGGGGATTTGCGCAAGCAATCGCCCTGCGTAATGCTGGATGGTTTCGCGTTGTTGCGGAGGTATCCATTTTATAAAATGGACTTTGTAACCGGGAATGCCAATACTTTTAAAAGCGCGTTCGTCCGCGCCGAGCCCGCTTAATATGTACAATGGCTTGTGCACTGCACACTAATTTACGGACTTGCGGGCAAATTCAGGAAGAGCGACGGGATGCAAATGTGGAAATGTGACTAATGTGCTAATGTGAAAATGAGAATACAAATGTGGAAATGTGATTGATGTGCTAATGTGAAAATGAGAATACAAATGTGCAAATGTGATTAATGTGCTAATGTGAAAATGAGACGAATTACGTCGTCAATGAATTTTCTATTGCGGCCTTTGCGAAACCATGGCGGGCCTTGCGAAAATGAAGAATACAAATGTGCTAATGTGAAAATTAATAATACAGCATTGCCGAATTACCGAATCGCCGAATTACAGAATTAACTTCCTATGCCTGCTGCCGCTTCACATATTTCCTCAAGAATTCCTGCTTGGAATCGTGGTACGATGATACCATACCAATTTTATACATGCAGAAGATGCACATCCAGGCAGGATCCAGTTGATACTTTAAAAAGCCGGCGCGTGCGCTGCCCGGGTAGAGGTGATGGTTATTATGCCACTCGCCGGTAAAAAGACCGGGACGGGTTTGGTTGATCGATAAATTGCTGCGGTCAAAGTCGAGCCCATCCACATGTTTCTCTGATCCTTTGGCATGACCGGTATAATTAAACGCGCGAACGCCAACAAACCACAGCAGGGCACTGCTGAAAATAGCACAGGCCAGGGCATGTCCGCCAATGAAATACAAAGCAGTATACCAAAAAGCCCAGTTAAATAGCCAGGTAGCAATCGTGTACAGCGGATGCGCAAGGCTTCCCCAACGCCTGTACTGGCGGTAAGAATTGATACGCACACCTGTGTGCGACATAAATCGCACGGCCCGGCGGTAATCGCTTTCTGAAAGATCGGGAGCGATACGCTGGTGATTAAATTCTGCCAGCATACAATACCAAAGACCACCCCGGGAATTGTAAGGATCGCCGGGTTGGTCGGATTTGCTATGATGCACATGGTGCGAAACCACGTAAATTTCTTCCGGTAATGTTTTGATCACCATGTGTTGCGTAATAAAACGCCAAACCGGACTGCTGAATTTATAAGCACGGTGCGTACAGTACCGGTGAAACCACACTGTTCCGTGCGTACCCATTACAATCAGGGCGTAAAGCAACATGACGCCTAACAGCGGCCATGAAAAAAAACGGGTGAAAAATAAAAACAGGAATGGCAACATACTTACGATCATCACTACCGCCAGGGCAGATATCCAGTTTTTACGGCAGGCGAAAATATTAAGACGGGAGAGGGCCTCCTTCGCTAGTTGTCTTTTAGAAGGAATAATTAATTCTCCGTTGTCATTTTGCCAGCCGTAAGAAGGTGGGCGGAGGATGTGGTCAATGAATGCCATGTAATTGATTAAATGGTGATCAGGATTGGAGTTGTGGTTTACGCCGATTGAAGCTTTTATCCCGTCGCCAGTTTCGGGACGACTGCGCAGCAGAACGTTGCCCTTGCTGCTGCCGTACATGATTTTTGGGATATGGTCGTTGCTCTATTGGTTGTTGCGCCAATGTTGCTGTCGGCATTTCAAGCATTTCCGGTGACGCTGCTGCAACAGGTATTTTCAAGCGAATCAGCTTTTGAATATCTGACAGCAGGGGCCGCTCTTCAGGTGCACAAAAAGAGATAGCAATACCGGTAGCGCCTGCGCGACCAGTTCTTCCAATACGATGGACATATGTTTCTGCCACCATGGGGAGGTCAAAGTTGAATACGTGGCTGAGTTTGTCGATATCAATCCCGCGGGCGGCAATATCGGTTGCTACCAGTACGCGAACTTTCCTGCTTTTAAAATTTGCCAGGGCTGTCTCGCGCTGATTTTGTGAGCGATTGCCATGGATGGGAGCTGCAGGAACTCCTGATCTGTTCAGGAATTTGCTGATCTTATCTGCCATGTGTTTCATCTGTGTAAACACGATCGCCGATTCTATTTCTTCTGAGGCCAGCAACTGCAATAGTAATGCTGGTTTTGTTTTCTTTTCAGTGTGATAAACCGACTGCTCAATCCTGGGCGCTGCGGATGATACCGTTGCTACCTGGACATGGACCGGGTTGTGCAGCAGGCTGGCTGCCAATTGTTTGATGTCTTGTGGAATTGTTGCCGAGAAAAACAACGTTTGTTTTCTCGCAGGCATTTTCGCAATGATACGTTGTACATCTTTTACAAATCCCATATCAAGCATTCTGTCTGCTTCATCCAGTACAAGATAACGCACCTGGTTGAGCGACAATAACCGCTGGTTCATGAGATCCTGCAGGCGTCCCGGCGTAGCTACGAGTATGTCGAGACCATTGCGGATCTGCTGTACCTGGCTGTGCTGTGATACGCCGCCGAAAATAGCGGCAAATTTGAGCCCGCTGTGGCGCGAAAGATCGCGAACCGTCTCGGTGATCTGAAGTGCAAGTTCCCGGGTGGGAGCAAGAATGAGTGTACGAAGTGCAGTTTTTTCATTTTCCTGCTGCATAAGTTGGAGCAGTGGCACTACAAAGGCGGCTGTTTTGCCGGTTCCTGTTTGTGCGCAGCCAAAAACGTCGCGGCCTGCCAGTACTTCGGGGATGGCCTGTTCCTGGATGG
>JBEHYT010000042.1:0-3795 GCA_048498035.1 Bacteroidota bacterium
TGCTTTTCATTTTAGACAACGAACTGAGTAAATAAGCCTTGACATTCACTTTAGTAAAACGGAACCGGTTTGAATTTTCATTTTCCCCGGACAACAGTGATTATCGAATCAGCGAATCACAGAATTATCGAATTAATTTCCACATTAGCACATTTTCACATTAACACATTTGAAGTGAATTATTTATCGCAGATTTTCTGTTAAGTAGTCAGTCACTTTCTGGTACAGGTGCGCTCTGTCTTTTCCTATTACATTATGTTCATGTCCTGGATAGATCATGTAGTCTACCTGGATATTTTTGTCGATAGCTGCCCGCACAAAGCGGACGGAGTGTTGTTGCACAACAACATTATCCTGCAACCCGTGTATTAACATCAGTTTTCCTTTCAGGTTTTGCACTTTCCTGGTAAGATCCGTTGCGGCGTAACCATCCGGGTTTTCAGCGGGTGTATCCATGTATCGCTCAGTGTACATGATCTCGTAATACCGCCAGTCAATTACCGGTCCGCCCGCCACGGCTACTTTGAACACGCCGGGGTGACTGACCATGAAATCAACCGTGTTAAACCCGCCAAAACTCCATCCAAAAAGACCCATCCGGTTTGCATCGATCCAGGGTTTTGTTTTCAGGTAAGAAATTGCGGTCATCATATCCTCCATCTGGGGATCTCCTACTTTTCGGAACATGGCCTGTTCAAATTCTTTTCCACGATTATCGCTTCCGCGCGTATCCAGTGAAAAGACCAGGTAGCCGCGTTCTGCCATATATTGAAACCAATAATCCGATGCCCCGCCATTCCATGCATTCTGGATAAGTTGTACATGGGATCCGCCATACCAGTATACAATTACCGGGTATTTCCTGGTGCTGTCGAAATTAACAGGCTTAAACATCCTGCAATAAAGTGTCGTATTGTTGGCGCCTGTAATTGGAAAAATACTCAGGTTGCCGGTGGCGTAATTGGCCAGCGGATTCTCAGCCTGGAACAGTTGCTTTTGTTTCCCGTTTTTTGTATCAATCATGCGGATCGTACGCGGATCATCAGGGGCACTAAAATTATCCAGCACAAATCGTCCGTCATTGCTTACCTGCGCTGCATGCACTTCGTTGCCGGTTGTTAACGGTAAACTGTTACCAGTTTTCAGGTTCAATGCGTACAGGTTTCGGCTTAGTGGCGAAACGGCGGTAGATACATAATAAAGATTCTGCCCTTTCAGGTCAAAGCCTTTCACGTCTATCACCTCCCAGTCACCATGCGTAAGCTGGCGGATCATTTTTCCGGATGTATCATACAAATAAAGGTGGTTCCATCCATCGCGGTTGCTTTGCCAGATAAACTGACCCGGGTTATTTTTCACAAACAACATTGGCACCAGCGGCTCTACATATTTCGCATCAGTTTCTTCAAACAACGTTTTGATAAAAATCCCGGATGCGGCATCATACTGGTTCAACTTCATATCATTTTGTCCGCGGTTAAGCACCGCGATGTAGACAAACCGGTCGTCCGGACTCCAGGCAATGTTGGTGAGGTATTGTTCTTCCGGCAGCCCGGTTTGAATCCATGTAACGTGATTGGTTGCAGTATTGTATACGCCAAGCGTAACATGGTGGCTTTTATCCCCCGCCATCGGGTATTTTATGTTCACCGCTTTTGCGGGTCGTTGTGTCCAGTCGATGATGGGATAATCGGTCACCATACCTTGATCCATCCGGTAAAAAGCAAGCTGGGTTCCGCTGTTGCTCCAAAAAATCCCTTTTGTAATACCAAATTCTTCGCGGTGTACCGAAGATGCATATACGATATCGCCGCTGCCATCAGTAGTTACCTGCCGGCTATTGCCATCCTTGCTCACATAAAGATTATAGTTGTCGAGATAAGCCACATATCCTGCGCCGCTTTCTTCCACGTTTTCCTTCCCGGCTTCTGCACTGCTGACCAACACCCGTATATTTCCCTTTACCGGATCGAGTGATAGTTTTCCTGCTTTTGTGTAAAATATCCATTCAGGCCCCTGGTTAAATTGTATGGCCGGCATACGTGTTACGGTATCCATTGATGCAGCCCCCAGGCGTTGATTCAAATCTCGCAGGGAAAGAAAGGGTTGTTCTGTTTTCGAAGAAAAACTGCCTTTCATCCAGCAATCCTGGTTGTCTTGTGTTCCCAGGTATAGGTATTCGTCTGTACCGTATACAAATTGCAATTGGCGCAGGTTGGCCGGAGCCAGGCTGCCCCGAAAATTAACCATGGCATCTTCCATCGATAACTGGCGGGTTTGGGCCTGTGAAAAAATGGACAGGAAAAGAAATCCGGCAAGCAGTTTAACTGTTTTCATTACACTACATTTTTGCAGCAACAAATGTAATGTTCGTATCAGATTTCCGATAAACTATTTCGGACCAGTTCTTTTTTTGCACGGGAAACAGGTACGATGCTCCCATCTTCCAGGAGAAGACCTTCCTGCGGACTATGGATCCAACTGCGCACCATCTTTATATTAACGAGGTGCGACTGGTGACAACGGATAAATCCATAACCGGCGAGCAGCTCTGTATATTCAAAAATTGGTTTTGAGACTGTTAGTTTTTCACCGCCGCTTAAAAAAATATGTGTGTAATTGTTGGCAGACTCACAGCGAAGAATTTTTGTCACTTCGATAAAACGGGTTTCTTTTACGCCGGCTATGGCCAACCGGTGTTCCCGTGGATTGGATTCCTGCAGCAGGTTCAACAGGTTTCTCACCTGCACATTTTCCCTGCGATCGGCTATTGCGCGCGATGCATTGGATACTGCTGTTTTTAATTCCGGCACCGAAATCGGCTTCAGCAGGTAATCTATTGCTGAAAAGCGAATAGCCTGGATGGCATATTGGTCAAATGCAGTAACAAAGATCACTTCAAAGTTGATGGCGGGCAACGATCTCAGGAAACTGAAGCCATCTTCACCAGGAAGCTGGATATCAAGAAAAACCAGGTCTGGCCTGGTTGAAGCGACCAGTTGCCTTGCTTCAGCGGCCTTTAACGCTGTTGCCACAATCGAAATTTCCGGGCAATGTTTGCTGATCATTCTCCGGAGATTTTCGATATTATTCGGCTCATCATCGATGATCATTGCGCTAACCCGCATCCGGTAACCAATTTTGAAATAGTAAGATAACTAAAGTTTCACGGGCTGAACTACTTTGATAATCCAGGTGTATCTTCCTTTCGGGATCTGTTTCATTGAGCAACTTAATTCGTTCCTGCACCAGTTGCAATCCAACGCCGTTGTTCATTTTGCTATGCTCAAATCCATTTCCATTATCGCTGATAACGATCCTAAGATCGGTCCCCGAAGTTGAAAAGCGGATGCCGACCTGCCCTTTTTCATAGAGGGGCGCCGCGCCGTGTCGGATAGCATTTTCTACCAGCGGTTGAATTAACAAAGATGGTATTTCAACGGTGCTGGTGTCAACACCTGGATCTGCCACCACGCGGTACCCAAAGTGAAAACGCAACTGTTCAAGTTGCAGATATGTTTCAATCATCTGCATTTCCTTTGAAAGTGGTATAAAATCACGGTTGCGATTTTGAAGGGTTTCCCGGAGAAGATTGCTGAATTCCGTCAGGTAATGATTGGCTTGTTCGGTGTCGTTCTGGTTGATCAGTCCCTGGATGGATGCCAATGCATTAAAGACAAAATGTGGGTTCAACTGGCTACGTACCACCTGTAGCTCAAGTCGCAACCGCTCCCGCCGCCGGCGCTCCATGATTGTTTTCCGACGTTGAGAGATATATTTATAGATCAACAACAG